>NZ_VLKT01000016.1 GCF_007830515.1 Mesorhizobium tianshanense | reverse complement strand
CGACATCACCATGGCCATTCCCTTGATCGGCATGGTGGCCAAGCCCAAAAGGCTACTGGCCGACAAAGCCTATGATGCCGACAGTCTGCGCAATTGGCTGAAGCGGGCCAAGATCAAGGCGGTCATTCCATCAACTGCCGCACGGCGCACGCCCTATCCGCTCGATCACAAGGCATATCGCCGACGAAACCTCATCGAGCGCATGTTCTGCAAGCTCAAGAACTGGCGCCGCATCGCAACACGATACGATCGCCATGCACAGAACTACCTCTCAGCCCTCGCTCTCGCCGCAATCATTTCAGCCTGGATCTGAATGAGTCCTCAACCTAGCAGTGGGGTGGCCTGCCGTCCTCATTCCGCACGGAAGTCCTGCATCAGCGGCCGGCTATCTTACCGATATAGCCTTGGGTACTTGGCCATCTCGGTCTGGCAGCTATCGGTCCTCCGGACCGCTTTGTTATAAGCGTCTTCGTAGACGCGGATTGCCCGCTTGAACTTGGGCGGATTGGGTGTCAGGTGTTTATCCCGGCCATCGTACAAAAGGACTGGAAGCGTTATGATGGCTCTTCCGTCTTCGGTTAGCCTCAACGACGCCCGGCATCTTTGCATGACGGCAGTGACGTTACCTGCCATTGTAGCGGCCAAATTCAACTTGGCGTCGGCCATTCCAGCTACATGGTCAATGTTTTTCTGCTCTCCCTGTCCGGCTGAAGCAGCCGAATATGTGAAGCAAATTCCCGCGACGATTGTAATCAAAAAACGGTTCATCGTTGCCCCTTCCCTCCACGATTGATCCACCCACCAAAACACCGAAAGCCACCCTTGGGCAAGGTGAACCTACCCACCCGACATAGGCGCTTGGTGCGGACGCTCCCAATCGGCCGACCTTCCGTTTAGCAGATTGATTGCGCGTTGCAGGTCCCGGTGCAGCCGGTCGATCACCTCCCAGTGTTCCCGAAACGGCTTTAGCGACAACTGCGCGTCCCGCAGGTCACGCTCTAGTAGCGAAGCCTGCCGCTCGATTTTGGCGAGGTGGTATTCGGAAATCTGCTCGTGACGTCGATAGCGCGGCATTCCAATTCCTCTGGTGGCCGATAGGATAGGAATATAATCCTAATTATATACGTGACAAAGCATGAGACATTTGCTAGAAACATGGCAGGGAGCTCCTAGCCATGAAACTCGACAGCCCAATCTTCCAAGACGCCGACGCCGCCCGCATTCATTTGGAAGCGCAGCGTTGGCCGCATGGTCCTAGCTGCCCGCATTGCGGCAATGCCAATCCCGACCGTATCACCAAGATGGAAGGCAAGGCGCACCGCCCCGGCCTGTACAACTGCATGGAATGCCGCGAACAGTTTACCGTCACTGTCGGCACCGTGTTCGAGCGCTCCAAGATCGCCTTGAACAAGTGGCTGCTGGCGACGTTCCTCATGGCTTCATCCAAGAAAGGCATGTCCGCTCACCAGCTGCACCGCATGCTTGGCGTCACCTACAAGACCGCTTGGTTCATGGCGCACCGTATTCGCGAAGCGATGGCGGAAGACGTGAAGTCGGCTGGCCCTCTTGGCGGCGAAGGCAAGACCGTTGAAGCCGACGAGACCTACATTGGACGCGTCGACCGAGATTACCTTTCGCCACAACGCAAAGGCCAGCCGCGCTTGAAGCGCAAGATGAAGCCGAAGCGCACCGCTATCGGCCTTGTCGAGCGTGGCGGCAAAGCCCGCATGGTTCACGTCCAGCACGCCACCAAGGTTGTTGTGCGCGATATCCTTGTGCGCAATGCCGACCGCAAATCGACGCTCTACACGGACCAATCCAAGCTCTACACGGTGACCGGCGAGGAATACGCCTCACACAAGACGACCAATCATTTCCGCTGGCGAGTACGTCCGCTACGAGGACGGCGCGTCGGTCCATTCGAATACGATTGAAAACGTGTTCTCAGTGTTCAAGCGCGGCATGGTTGGAGTTTATCAGCACTGCGGCGAAGCCCACCTGCATCGCTACCTTGCCGAGTTCGATTTTCGCTATAACCGCCGCACCGCGCTGAAGATCACCGACACAGAGCGCCACGACCAGTTGCTCGCCATGATCGAAGGCAAACGCCTTACCTATCGGCAGATTGGTGAAACCCAGAACGCTTAAGCAGAAGGCGCGCAGGCTTCTCGCGCTTCGAAAGCGTCGCGATGACAGATGACAAAAAACCCATTTGGACCAAGTTCGGCTTTGAGCAATCGATCAACAGTTTGCTCAAGTACGGTCCGACAATCGGCATTGAGATTGGCGGTACCGATCTCAAGAGCCCCAAGTTTAGTGTCTTGGCTCAGATCGACACCGGCGCTGCCGGTTGTGGAATTAGCCCCCGCATTGCCAAGCGGCTTGCTCTCAAGCCAATCGACGTTGGACAAATCCATGAGGCTGGGCGAGAGCCAATAACCGCCAATATCTTCGCTGTCCGACTGTACACCCCCGCGATGGACATGGAACTTGATGTCGCCGCGCTGCCTTCGCTCGCTGATCCGCACGACGTTCTTATCGGCCGTGACTTGCTCGCGCGCTTTCGTATCGCTGTCGACTTTACGACCGGTTTGACGCAACTTCACTTTCGGAACGATCCTTAGCGGGTTTCTTGTCGGGCTTCTCTTCTCCCGAAGTGTTGTGCGGCTTCGGCGGCGTCTTCAGCATCCGCTTAAGCGTCTCGTTGAATTTTTGGTCGTCTGTTTTTTGGGCGCTATCTGGCATGGCTTTTCACGAACAAGAGTTGGACAGTATCAAGCACGCTCTCGGAGATATGTGCATCGCATGGGCGCATCTCGAAGAGGCGTGCTTCGTCATTCTTCTCTATACCATGTCCAGGGTTGAATTGTCGGCCTTCGAACTCATTCGAAACGAGCTTGATTTTCGCGGCGCCCTCCAAGTCTGCAAGGGGCATGCGGTGGCAAACCATTGGGAGCGCCACAGCGACCATATCCCAATCCTGGTTGACATGATCGATGGCGAAATCCGCTCCGCCCGAAATCGGCTTATCCATGATCCGATTACGGCCGGCCCTCATTCCTATGTTCGACAATCAAACATAACACGCTACCGAAAAAGCCCGTTCAAGTTACACGTCCAAATCGGCACTTTCACGAACGTAAGCTCCGACGAGATATACACACTGACGCGCGCCGTGCGAGCATTGGAACGCTACGCTTTATCGGTTGTCCAATATCTCGACTGGCTTGACGGAGAGCGTCAAATCAAATGGGAATTCCCATCGATGGAGATAGCTCAATTGGGCGCGCACTTCGCCATCACCGAGTATACCCAGATCGCCAAATCACGCGGATCGGCTCTGTAGTCCTCCGGCGATACCCATCGTGAAAGCTCACTTGCCCCAGCCTCGATCATCTCAGGCGTGATCTGGATTTCCTCAATCTTTTCAGTGCCGGCCTGTCGGCTCGAATCATAGGGCATTTTCCCATACTTTCTCAAGTATATAATTGGGAATATAATCCTCACACCGTCAAGGCAATAGCAAGAAGCAGGCCACACCTCGCCGACGCCGGCTACCACACCCGTTTTAGGCATGGAGTCGCCTCCAGGCTCATCCGATTTGACGGCCAAGGGAACGGAACATGACAATTTTACTAAATTAGTAACAAGGCATGTATAGCTTATAACTCCCCAGCCGGCCAGGTCCCCCGCCTAAAGAGCCCGCCGGTCAGGCCCGGCGGCCTCTCTTGATCCTTTGAGCGGCTGTCGGGCCGCTGCCGGCGTCCACTGTCGGCGGATCAATCCTCTTCCCGAAAGTCCTGCAGCGAGGCGTGCCGCAAGTCTTCCTCGCCCCTGAGGTGCTTTACACGGGCCTTTGATGCCCGGCTTGACCCACTGCGTTGCCGGCCGCTTCATGCCCTTTGGCGGGGCTCAAGTCAGAACATATTAGCACATGCTTGTATTTGTTCTGAAGCAGGATCATCATGCAAGCGGTTTGGTGTTTAGGGGGTAGAGCGTTATGGAATTCGCAAGTTGTTATGTGCAGGACGGGCCTGTTCTCGCGTCCTCGATCTTCCTTACCGTCACGGCTGCCTTCATGGTTTTGGCCGCAATCGCCGCTGCGCGGTTGATTGCGATGTCAGGCGCGAACTCTGTCGAACAGCCTCAGACCGTGTAGCGCTCGCCCTCCAGGTGCAGAAGTTGCTGCTCATCAGCCCCGAGGGTACGCCGCTGTCGGCACTGCAAAGCCGCTGTCCGATGCGTTCCGCGCCACACCCTCGGGAATTACGGTTACAGTGCACTTTTTGCCGATGTCGGCATCTGCGCGGCTGATGGGCAGCGAAGCACTTTTGGACCGGATTGCCGAGCAAACCGGAAAAGCCATGAAATCGGGAAAACGCGGCAGGCGAGGAAAAGAAAAATGGTGCACTGTCACCGTAATTCCAGCGAAGTTCGAGCAGGTTTGATCCCTGTGTCGCATATCAGTTCATTGGCCATACGATCATAAGCATCGGCACAGCAACAATGACGACGAGGAACGATAGCGGCAGTCCCAGACGCGGATAGTCGCTGAAGCGGTAGCCGCCCGGCCCCATGACGAGCGTATTGCACTGGTGTCCGATCGGAGTGAGAAAATCGCAGCCGGCGCCAATGGCGACTGCCATCAGAAATGCTTCCGGCCTGTAGCCCAGATCGCCGGCAAATGCGGCGGCGATAGGCGCCATGACAAGAACGGTGGCGGCATTGTTGAGGAATGGCGTAACGGCCATGGCGGCGACAAGGATGAGCACCAGTGCGCCGGGCGCCGGAAGAATGGTCCCCAGTTTGGCGAGCTCGCCGGCAATTACTCCCGTCGCCCCTGTACTGCGTAGCGAATCGCTCACTGGAATGAGAACGGCGAGCATGATGAGGATTGGGCCATCCAGCGATTGGTAGACCTCGCGGACCGGAATAACCTTGAAAATCACCATCCCGACCGCGGCCGCAAAGAAAGCGACGGAGACCGGAAGCAGCCCAAACGCAGTCGCCACCATGGCGAGAGCCAAGATCGTTACCGGCACTATACCCTTGCGGACGCTACCAAGCAGGATAGCCCTTTCTGCCAGCGGCAGGCAGCCGAGTTCACGCAGGATCTCGGGTATTGTCGCTGCATTGCCCTGCAACACGACGACGTCGCCCAGCCTTAGCTCGACTTCGGCCAGCCTGCGGTCGAGGCGCTCGCCGTGACGGCTGACAGCCAGCAGGTTGACGTTGAAGCGGTCGTAAAGGGCAAGGCGCTGGGCTGTCCAGCCGATCAAAGAGGAGCTTTCACCGATTACGGCTTCGATAGCGACCATCTCCCTGGTGGTGTCGCCACCACCGACCCTATCGCCCGTGACGCTGAGCTTGCCCTGGGAGACAAGGCGATCCAGCGCCTCTGGGTCGCCTTCGAGCAGCAGAATGTCGTTCACCTTGAGGACAACGTCGGGCAGTGGCGTCATCCGCATGGTCCGGTTGCGCAGGATCGACGTCACGATAGCATCGCCGCCGGAAAGTTTTATGAGGTCTGCGACGGTTTTTCCGAGCACCGTGGAATCGCTGACAATTCGAGCCTCTGTCAGGTAATTCTTGATGTCGATGGCTTCATTCAGCGACCCGCCGAGCTTTTCGCGTACCGGTAACATCCAGTAGAAAAACAGCAGGAAGATCGTTCCGGCGGCCGCAAGGGCGGCTCCAACAGGTGTGAAGTCGAACATTGTGAACGCGGTGCCGGTCAGCTCCTCCCGCACACGCGACACAACGATATTGGGAGATGTTCCCACCTGCGTCATGAGTCCGCCGAGCAGTGATCCGAACGCCATAGGCATCAGGAATATCGAGGGGGAAACGCCTGACCGGCGCGCGAACTGGAAGGCGATCGGGATCATGATGGCGAGCGCACCGATATTCTTTACAAAGGCAGACATGATCGTGACCACGATTACCAGCAAGGCAAGCTGCGACCGAACTCCCGATAAGCTCGGAGCAAAGCGCTTGATGGCGACTTCCATGATGCCCGAGCGTGCTATGCCCGCGCTCACCAGCAGGGCGCTGCCGACAATGACCACGATATCGTCGCTGAACCCGCTGAAGGCTCCGTCAAAAGGCACAATGCCAACCGCGAGTGCAAGCAACAGTGCCGCAGCCGCGACCAGATCATATCGATACCGACCCCATACGAACGCTGCCATCATCACGAAGGTAACGGCGAACGATAGAATTTGCGGCGTAGTCATGTCTTCGAGTGCCTCGCCGCTAATTCGGCTGATCACAACGGCCAAACCGCCCTTTTGTTGCTTTTGCTGATCACGGCTTTGCTGGCACGCCTACCCAAGGCGATGATCACCACCCACGCCCTGCGAGTTTCCGGAGCGCCCGGCATCTTCGTCAAGTGGAACATTAATGTTGTCTCTGAGCAGTGTGGGCCTTCGGGTGCCTACTGCAGATCAGGCTGCACCCGATCGGCCCACGTCCTCCGCCAGAGGCGCGGGCTTTTGATTGGCTCAGAATGTCCCGACGCCCGTTTAGCGTGGAACCGCGGGTATTCCCGAGACTGAGCGCACCGTTTCGGTGGAGAAAACAACGAAGGCAAAGATAAGCACGCTGACAGCGACAATCATTGAGCCGGTGGCGACGATCGGCTCGAGGGCCGGATTCCCATGCAGCATCAGGTAGAGAGCCGGCAACATCACGACCAGGCCAAGATTGTAGACGCCGTAGTGGACCATAGCGATCCGGCGGGCGGCCTTTGCCGGGTTCAGCGCGTAGTACCCACCGAATATTGCACTTGTGACCCATCCCAGAAGATTGATGTGTGCATGAGCGGGGTAAGCACCGTGACTGCCTGAAATTGCCATTTGCAGGCCGGCTGCGATTCCCAAGATAAGAAAGACGATCGCTGTCTTGAAAAAGAGTTCCGAGATTTTAGGCATGTCATTTCCTCCCAAGCCGTTGCCGGCGGCCCGGCAGCCTATTGGGGGTGACCGGCCGGCCACCGGGCCTAACCGGCTTGCGCCGGCCGATCAAAAACATGCGCTAACGCTAATGTAATTGCAACATCGAGGTGCCGGCGCACTGGCGTGAAGCGCGGACGTAAAAAGCGCGGGCCTATGTCCACGTTAGGGCGCGCCCTGATGCCGAAGTATTGCCAGTCGGCCGCGCAAGCCAGCCCGCCGATCTCGGCAGGCCAATATCAATTTAGAACGTCAATGCCCAGAAACCCAGCGATCGCGTTTCTCTAAAGTCGGACTAACCGCCTTTCGCTTTCAGGTACGGTTGCCACCGTACTGCTGCTCGGCGCTTGGAGTGCAGATAACGCCTGCTCCCTTCCCGCCGCACTTCGAGCAAGCCCCCTGCGCTGCTGCAATTCACGTACAGCGACTCATCGGCGGCCAGGACGTCGGCAAGAATCATGCGAGCAAAATAGGAACAAGGATCACCGCCACCACCGAACGGTGCATTTTGCTTCCGTGTGTTGCGCCGCAGTTACAGTTCAGCCTCAACTTCTGTGTTACTTATCGTTGGTGAATTCCTTTAACACAGGCATCGGTCCATGAAGAAAATCGTATTTGCCACTACCTTCCTTTTCAGCGGTGCGGCCTTGGCCTTGCTTGCGGTTCCGGCCTTCGCGGCCGATGCAGTTGTTTATGAGCCCGCTGCGGCACCCGTCGCAGTTGCCTACGACTGGAGCGGCTTTTATGTCGGTGTTCAGGGCGGCTATCTCTGGGGGCAAGCAGATCACAGCTTCTCCAACGGTGCGCCAAGTGACGATTCCGATCCCGATGGCTTCATTGGTGGCGTCCATGTCGGGTACAATTGGCAATCCGGTTCTTTTGTCTACGGTGTCGAGGGCGATTTCGAAGGCGGTAGCGTGGATGGCAGCTTCGAAAACGCTACCGGAGCGACATCTGTTGGAACCAGCGAATTGAACTGGCAGGGTTCGATCCGCGCAAGGCTCGGCTACGCGTACGACAAGGCACTTCTCTACGTTACTGGCGGCTGGGCGATTGGTGATTTCGACTTCGGTGGCGGCCCGGTCCCGCTTCCTGTTAGCGGGGGCTATTCGGATACGCTCAACGGCTGGACAATCGGTGCCGGCGGCGAGTGGGCCTTCAACGAACATTGGACCGCGCGACTGGCGTATCGGTATACAGACTTCGGAGAAGCCTCAGGCAACTTGGCTCCGGGATTCCCGGATGTCGATATGCCGGTTGACCTAACCACGCACGCGGTGAGGGTCGGCGTCAGCTACAAGTTCTGATCCGTTGGGGACGCAAGAAAACCCCGGCCTAGCGGCCGGGGTTTTCTTTTGGGCTCGATTGGCCATCACCGCCTCAACATCCGCACCGCCCTAGAGGGTTCAAGACCTGTTCGAGATCGCCGGAGCGGAAAACGCTAACCAAGACGCCGCAGGTGATCGACAAGGGCGCGCAGCTTCGGCGCTACGTTGCGACGGCTCGGATAATAGAGGTAGAAGCCGGCAAAGCGCGGGCAATAATCCTCGAGAACTGGCACCAGATCGCCCCGATCGATCCACGGGCGAAAGCTCTCCTCCATGCCGAAGGTGATGCCGGCGCCAGCGATAGCGAGCTTTATCATCAACGCCATGTCGTTAGTCGTGATCTCCGGCGCGACGGCGACGCTGAACTCCTTGTCGTTCTCGGCGAATTCCCAACGATAGGGCGCGACCTTCGGTGCGCGGCGCCAGCCAATACAGCGATGGCCCGCGAGTTCCCTCGGATGCGAAGGCGCCCCGAACCGATCGCGATAAGCCGGCGCGCAGACGGCGAGCTGCCGCTCGTCACCGGCGACCGACACGGCGATCATGTCCTGCTCGATCACTTCGCCAAGCCTGACGCCAGCATCGTATCCTTCCGTGACGATATCGAATTCCTCATCCGTCACCGTAATGTCGATCTGAACCTCTGGATTGGCCTCGGCAAAGGTCGCCAGGAACCGCCCTGAAAGGAAGCGCTCGGCGATCGACGAGACGGCGAGCCGCAACTGCCCGCGCGGACGCCCGCGCAGGTTCCCGGTGGCCTCGATTGCCCCGCGCATGTCGGCAATGGCGGGCGCTATCTCGGCGTAGAGGCGTTCGCCAGCTTCGGTCAGGCTGACGCTTCGCGTCGTACGCCGGACAAGCGCAATACCGAGCGTCGCTTCCAGCCGCTTCATCGTCTGACTCACCGCCGAGCGGGTGACGCCCAGGCGGTCCGCAGCCGCGCGAAAGCTCCGCTCCTCGGCCACGAGGGCGAACACCGAGAGCGCATTGAGATCCGGCTCCATTGGTTAGCTACGCTTTCCACTTTGGGAAGGAGTGGTCGTCTTGTCGCAACAGTGAAACAGATCCATCTTCGTGGCAACCGCTGCATCGCGGTTCGCAAGATCAACCAGACGGAGACGAGACATGTCCCTCAACAAAGTCGTGCTCATCACCGGGGCTTCGAGCGGCATTGGCGCCGCCATCGGCCGGGAGCTCGCCGCCGCCGGAGCAAAGGTCATGCTCGGTGCGCGCCGCACCGATCGACTGGACACACTCGCTGAAGAGATCAGGGCGAAGGGCGGGGAGGCAATGACACGCCGCCTGGACGTGACCGACCGCGCCGATGTCGCCGCCTTTGCTTGGGCGGCGCGCCAGGCCTGGGGACGCGTCGACGTGATCGTCAACAATGCCGGTGTCATGCCGTTGTCGCTGATGGCCTCGATGAAGGTCGATGAGTCGGATCGGATGGTCGACGTCAACATCAAGGGTGTGCTCTACGGCATCGCCGCGGTGCTGCCGGAAATGACGGTCCGAGGTTCCGGCCATGTCGTCAACATCGCCTCCATCGGCGCGCTTTCGGTGTCGCCGACGGCCGCAGTCTATTGCGCAACCAAATACGCCGTCCGCGCGATCTCCGATGGCTTGCGGCAGGAGCACGACAACATCCGCGTCACGTGCATCCACCCCGGTGTGGTCGAGAGCGAGCTCGCCGACACGATCACCGATCCGGTGGCGGCGGAAGCGATGGAAACCTATCGCGCCATTGCGCTGCAGCCCGACGCGATCGGCCGCGCCGTGCGCTTTGCCGTCGAACAACCGGACGATGTCGACGTGAACGAGATCGTCATCCGGCCGACAGCCAGCAAGTAGGGGGCAACAATGGGCTTTCGTTTTCAGATCTCGCACAAAGCAATTGCTGCCGCGCTCATGCTCTGCGGGACTTTCACTGCGGCTATCGCGCAGACGACGGAGGAACGACTGCAACGCGGCGATGCTGTCGTCAGGAGCCTGAACAATGGCTCTCCACAGCCGACGCTGGAACGCATGAGACAGGAGTTTCCGTTTCTGGCCAGCGCAACCCAGAGCTATGCGCTCGGCGACGTCTGGTCCCGTCCTGGGCTCGACAACCGCACACGCCAACTCGCCGCCGTCGCGGCATTCGCAGCGATGGGCGAGGCTGCCTTCATGAAGATTCATGCCGGCTACGCGCTGAATATCGGCGTGTCCGAGGGTGAGCTGAAGGAAATCATCTACATGGTGACGGTTCTGGCCGGCTTTCCTCGCGCGATCACTGCATCGCAAGCGCTCTCCGAGTTGTTCGCCGAGCGTCGCGCCGCTCCCGGCAAACAACCCTGAGGAGCTTTCCCATGAAACAGATTTCGATGCTTGCCGCTGCCTTGCTTCTTGCCGGCGCAGCCGTGTTACAGACACAGAAAGCTCTCGCCCAGATGAACGTCGAGCAAAACACAGTTACCCAAGTTTCGGAAAGCCACCCCTATGCCGGAATGTGGGTCACGGCCGATGGCCATATCCGCCACAACTTGCTTCCAAACGGCCGCTATGACGAAGCGCGCGGAAACCGTGAGAGCGCATACCAGGGGCGCTATGAGATCCGAGGAAATCACATCGACTACTGGGACGACACCGGCTTTACCGCTGATGGAAGGTTCATTGAGGGCGTGCTGCACCACGCCGGCATGATCTTGTATCGGGAGAAGTAGTGGCCGGTGAAGCTCAGCGTTTCGTTTGCGAGCGGACGCTGACGGCATAGTTGCGATGCCGGGCGGCCTGAGACAGCCGCCCGGCAAATCTCACCGCCCTCGGGAGTGGGAGCGCGACCGGATCAGCGGCAGCCCAGCCGACACCAGCATCGCCATCGCAGCCGCATAGCCGATCAACGGCCATGCGCTATCCCCATTCAACACCGTCACCGCCAACGTTCCGGCAGTGCCCACGACCAGGCTTTGAATGCAGAAATAGAATGCGACGGCCGATCCGGCGATGTCGTCGAATCCCGCAAGCGCGCCATTGGCCGTGACCGATGCGGTAAGGACGATGCCAACCGCCATGACCCACATCGGCAGGATGAAGCTGCCGAACGACGGTGAGCCGAGGATCTGGCCGAGGCCGAGAAGAACCGCGCCGCACAGGAGCAGGGCCATGCCGCGTGCTACGCTTCCAGCAATGCCCCACCGCGCGACAAATGCCTTTGCGAAGCGGGTTATCACGATCATGACGGCCGCAACGGTCGCGAAGGCTATGCTAAACCGGAGCTCCGAATACCCGGCCCGATCGATGAGGACACGCGGCGCTGTCGAGAAAAACACGAAAAAGGTGCCCATGGCCGCGCTGAACGCCAATGTGTAAGTCCAGAACTGTAGGCTGGCGAAGATCGGCAGCACCGACCGGCGGACGACGGCCTGGCCTGCGGGCCGGGTCTCATGCCATCTGAACGCGGCGTTCAGTATGGCTGGCACCGACAGCGCGGCCAGAACGATGAAAATGGCGCGCCACCCGAAATTGTTCGTAATCAGCGCTCCCGCGACAGGGCCGACCGCCGGCACGAAGGCCAGCATCGAACTGAACAGGCCATAGATGACGACGCCTTCCGGGCGATCGGCATAGACGTCCCGAACCGTGGCGAAAGTTGCGACCAGCGCCGCCGAGGCACCGACGGCCTGCAGCAAACGAAAAATGACGAAGGGTGCGGCAGTCGACGATGAAGCCGCACCCAGCGAAGCGGCAGCAAAAAGCACGGCTCCGGCGAGCAGCACCGGGCGTCGCCCGATGCGAATCGAGATCGGCCCGAACACGACCTGCCCCACGCCAAGCATCACCATGTAGAGGCTCAGCGTAAGCTGGATCACGGGTGGGCTCGTGCCCATGATTGCGGGCATCGCCGGAACGACGGGGAGATAGATATCCATCGCCAGGGAGGCAAGAACGTCAAAGGGCGCCATCAGCAGCAAGGCCGCCGACAGCGGATGGCCCCATATGGGGGCGTGTGGTGGTCATGGCAAGTATCCGCTCGAATAAGAGAAATCCGGCGGCGTCTGCTCGTCAGCAATCGGCTGGGGATGGGTTCGACAGAGCGCCGCAACAACAAAGCGAGTTTGTTGCGGCTTACCTGTCTGACGACTTTGCGGCTCCCATGCCGATGCTCCACACGATAAATGATTGATGAGCGAGCCCTTACCCGACTGCCCTCGGCTTGACAACGCTGTTGCACGGATCTTGACAGAGGCCTTGCCTGGGGAATTTCGATAAAAAGGTATCGCATGGTGCCGCTGCACCATATGTCTTGGGTGCGAAGCCAAAAAAGGGGATCCACCTTGCCGACCGAACCACGTTCTCCACGGCTTGCAGTGCTGATCGATGCAGATAACGCTTCTGCCAAGATTGCCGACGGGTTGTTCGAGGAAATCGCAAAGATCGGCGAGGCAAGCGTTCGTCGCATCTACGGCGACTTCTCCAGCACCCGGTCGAAGGCATGGGCCGATGTGCTCTCGAAGCACGCGATCATCCCGCAGCAGCAATTCGCCTACACCACCGGCAAGAACGCATCCGACATCACGCTCGTCATCGACGCGATGGACCTCCTCCACAGCGGGCGGTTCGAGGGCTTCTGCCTGGTGTCCTCTGACAGCGATTTCACCCGCCTCGCCGCTCGCATCAGGGAACACGGGATCGACGTGTACGGATTTGGCGAGCAGAAGACACCGGAGAGTTTTCGGCAGGCATGCCGCCGGTTCGTGTACACCGAGAACCTGCTTCCGACTGCGCCGGCCAACGCTCAGGATGCGGCGCCGACGAAATCGCTGCAGCCGCCCAGCGCCGCGACACCGATCATCACCAAGGTCATTTCACAGATGGAAACCGAGGACGGCTGGGTGCCGCTCGGCACTGTGGGCAATCAGCTCGCCAATCTGGCATCGGACTTCGATCCCAGAACCTTTGGCTTTCGCAAGCTGAGCGACCTCGTGCGGAAGACCAATGCCTTTGAGATCGATCGTCCCGAGGGTGGAGCGGTGCGTATAAGGATCAAGCCGACCGCTAGAAAGCAGGAGAGATCGAAATCGGCAGCGTCGCGCTGACCCTGCAGAGGAATCTTGGCCGGTCCGGCCGGCCTCTGGTCGGACCACTATTTCGCTGGCGGAAACTGCCATTCGGCGTATCATTCTCATGAGAGGGAGTTCTTGGCGGGAGAAGCCAATGAACGTAGCGTCCAAATCGCCTGTCGTTGACTTGACCGCCCAGGAACTTGTTTCATCTGCGCTTTCAAAATTCCGCGCCGGCGACACCATATCGACCAGAGCCGCAATAGATGCCATCCGCCGGGCAGCCCCGGCTTGTGGGGACAGCGACGACCATCTGGTCGAGCTTATCGTCATGACCGCAATTGGTAGGACCATGGGGGTCGTGTTCGACCACCGGTCCCGCTAATGCATGTCGCCCTGCCCGCAACGAGCTTGCTCACGATCTGAGCTACACCTGCGACATGAGCGACTCCGTAACCATGAATTTGCGATCGGGATGACGCCAGACGGATGACGCCATTCGCCATCGGAACGAATAGCCCGCTGCGTCGTTTCTTTCGTTGGAGTCAAGGAGTTGCGTCCATGCGTGATGAACAATTCGACGTTCCCGTGACAATCGAGAGCGAACGGATCGGACGCTCCCTCTATGTGACGAGGACGGCTCAGGCGGCCTCGCTTCTGGTCGACAAGTGGCCAGACGAAATGCGCGGGCCGAAATACCGCGCGGCCTTGAAGGCCATGATGGATGCGATGGAGCAGCGGCGGGCGGTCGGCAGCGCGCGGCGGGCTTTCACAGCCGCAGCCAAGGAAGCCAATGTGTTTGTGCGCGAAGGCCGGCATTAAGGAACCTCGCAAAAACTTCCTCGTTATGCCTTCGTTGAAACGAGGAGAACCGCCATGGACGACGACAAGACCAGGACCGACAACCGCGATCGTTCACGAGTGGCCGGCGACGAAGACTATGAGGTGAGGCATTTCGCCGAGGAAGCCGGCATCACTCCGGACCAAGCTCGCACGCTCATCAAGCGCCACGGCACCGACCGCAAGGTGCTGAATGAGATCGCCGAGAGCATAAAGGCGTTGTGATGCCTGACGAGAAAGCCGCGATGGCCGATCGGAAGAAGCGCGAACAGGACGACAAGGAAGCCCTGCGCCTGGCCGAGACCACCGACGTTTCGCCCAATCAAGCGAAGGATCTGATGCGCAAGCACGGCAAGGACAGCGCCAAGGTCGAGAAGGAAGCAAAGAACTTCAAGGCCGAAGGCTGAGCCGCCATCTGGCGGAGCGTCCGTCTTCGCCGTGTCCCCGCATCGCTGTCGCACGCGTCCAGCTACCCGCACACCTCTTTTTGTTTTGGCGTCGGGCCGGAAATCCTCAGCAGCTTATCGGTTTTCTAACAAATTCAGCCTATTCCCGTTCCAATCACGGGAGCTGGGCTTTTGGCGCAAACAGAGAAAATCGCCACGCGACGCGCCATCGCGCTGTCTGTTGTCGTGCCGTGCTACAATGAAATCGATGGGATCGCCGAACTTTACCGGCGCGTCACAGCCGTTTGCCGTGAACAAGTCGGGCATTCCTACGAAATTGTCCTAGTCGTCGATGGAGCGACCGACGGCACCCGCGAGGCCATTTTCGCGTTCGCCAAACAGGACAGCCACGTCGTCGGCCTGGACCTTGCCCGCAATTACGGCCACCAGATCGCGCTCAGCGCTGGCCTGGAGTTTTGTCGCGGCCAGCGCATTCTCATTCTCGATGCCGACCTGCAGGACCCGCCGGAATTGCTTAAGGCCATGACGGCAAAGATGGATGAGGGGTTCGACGTCGTCTATGGCCAGCGGCTGAAGCGCCAGGGCGAAGGCTGGTTCAAGCGCGCAACCGCCGCCGTGTTCTACCGTCTGCTGCGCAAGATGGTCGACGTCGACATGGCGCTCGATTCCGGGGACTTTCGCCTGATGAGCCGCCGCGCGCTCGATCATCTCAATGCGATGCCCGAGCGTTACCGCTTCATTCGCGGCATGGTGAGCTGGATCGGCTTGAAGCAGGTGGCCTTTCCCTATGAACGGCACCAGCGCTTCGCCGGCGCCACGCACTACCCGTTGAGGAAGATGGTGCTGCTGGCGATGGACGCGATGACGAGCTTCTCCATCGTGCCCCTGCGGTTTGCCTCGCATCTGGGCATGATCTTCGGTTTTCTCGGACTTGCTGCTCTTGGCTACACGCTCTTCTCATGGTTTGTCGGCAGCGTGTTGCCTGGCTGGACCAGCCTGGCCGCGATCGTCCTGATCCTCGGCAGCGTTCAGCTTCTGGTCCTCGGGATTTTCGGCGAGTATCTCGGGCGCATGTATATGGAGACCAAACGACGGCCCCTCTACCTCATAAACGAGATCGCCGCCCACGATCCCGCCGCCGAGGAGCTGCCCGTCCATCGCCTGCAGGAGTTGGCCCTGGAACTGACGAAGGGAGCAGCACGTGCTTCAGGCAGAGTTTGACCAGTTCGCGCAGGAATATCAGCAGCAGCATGCCGCAAGCATCCGGCTGAGCGGCGAGACGCCGGATTTCTTTGCGCAGTACAAAATCGATGATGTCGCGGCAAGGCTCGCCCGCTCAGGCGTGAAGCCGAGGCGGATACTCGATTTCGGCGCGGGCGTCGGAAACTCACTGGGCCCGATGCGGGCTGCTTTTCCCGACGCCGAAATCACCTTGCTCGACCCATCTTCGCAGTCGCTCGACATCGCCCGCAAGCGCTTTCCCGGCCAGGCCGATTTCAGGCACTTCGACGGCGAAACGATCCCTTATGGCGACGGAAGTTTCGATCTCGCCTTCGCCGCTTGCGTGTTCCATCACATTCCTGAAAACCTTCATGTCGGCCTGATCAAGGAGATCGAAAGAGTGCTGGCCACTGGCGGCAGCTTCTTTCTGTTCGAACACAATCCTTGGAATCCGCTGACGACGCATGCAGTGCGAAGCTGTGCTTTCGACGAGAACGCTGTTCTGATCCACGGCCGCGACATGCGCGCGCGAATGGCCGCGGCGGGCTTCTCCGGGCCCGATATCGTCTACCGGATCTTTTTCCCGCGTCTGTTCGCAAGATTGCGACCCTTGGAGCGCTTCCTCGCCACGATTCCCCTTGGAGCCCAGTATTTCGTGCATGCGGTCAAGCCTGCCGTTTGATCATCCGACGATGCCAAAGCATCGGACCCAAAAGCCTGCCTTCGGGCCTGACCCGAAGGTGGGGACCGGTTTTGGGACAATCCGTTGCACAAACGACGGTACGACTCGACTTGAAAGTCCGCCGATCTATCGGCAGCAAGCAGCTCGGGGGATATCCCATGCTCCAGATACAGGCCTCCCATGAGGCAGCGCCGTTGATCGACGACAACCGGCGCGCAAGGCTGGTGTTTTGCCTGGTCGCGGCGACCGTCATGGCGGCCGCGCTCCTGGCGCTCGCCGCGTCGCTGCTGCAGGACCCCGACAGTTGGTGGCACATCAAGGTCGGGCAGGATCTCCTGGCAAGCCGCACATTCCCGACGGCCGACACCTATTCCTACACTTCTGCCGGCCATCCATGGATCGCCAAGGAATGGCTCGGGCAGGTTCTTCTTGCGCTTGCCTAC
This sequence comes from Mesorhizobium tianshanense, assembly GCF_007830515.1. Lineage (GTDB taxonomy): Bacteria > Pseudomonadota > Alphaproteobacteria > Rhizobiales > Rhizobiaceae > Mesorhizobium > Mesorhizobium tianshanense. The sequence goes on along the minus strand of NZ_VLKT01000016.1, from coordinate 123,544 downwards.
AAGACAGCCGGCTGGAACGGCGTCGCGCTGCTGACGATCGCCGTGGTCGCCCTGGCGGTCTTCTTGATGTCGTGGCATCTCAGCGCCTGGCTGAAGCCGACACTGGCGGTAGGACTGACGCTCGTTCTGGCGCTCCTCGTCGACCCGGTCTATATCGCGCGACCGCACATCTTCACCTTGCCCATCATCGTCGTCTGGACCGCGTATCTTTTCGGTGTCGCGCGCAGCGAGTTGGCCCCGCCTCTATGGCTGTTGCCGCTGCTTTGCCTGTGGGCCAACCTCCACGCGACGTTCACCTTCGGCTTCGTCATCGCGGCTTTCGCCGGCCTCGATCTTCTCATGCGCATACGCCTGTCGAACCCCCGGCTGCTGGCCAGTTGGATCGCCTTCGGGCTGCTTTGTCCGCTGGTCAGCCTGCTCAATCCCTATGGCGTCAAGGCCATACTCGCCACCTTCACGGTGGCCTATGGCAATGAAGCGGTGCCCTACATCCTGGAATGGCGGCCGTTCAACGCCTCGGAGCACGGCTTCCAGGAGGTGGCCCTGCTGGCGGTCCTTTTCGGGCTGTTGGTTTCGAGACTGCAGATCGGCTGGGCCAAGGCATTGTTCCTTGTCTTCACCTTGCATGTCTATCTCACCCACATTCGGTTCATGTACCTGTTCTTTCTGCTTGTCCCGATCGTTCTCGCTACCGAGGTGGCTGAGCAATATCCCGCACTTTCCCTGGCCAAATGGATGGCGGACAAGCGCGACGGGCTGGAACGGTTCTTCGCCAAATGGTTTTACCAGATCTGCGGCGTGGTCGGCGTTCTGGTGGTGGGCGCGATCGCTGTGCTTACCAGCGCCTACCAGGCCGAGCCGAGCCAGAAGACTTCCGCCAGGGACGCGCTTACATTCGCCGAAAGCCATCATCTGTCGGGCAATGTCCTGAATTCGTATAATTTTGGCGGCAGCTTGATCTTCCACGGCATCAAGACATTCATCGACGGCCGGACGGATCAGCTCTTTCTCAACGGCTTTACGAAGACGGATACCGAAATGGGCCGCAGTGGCGGAAAGCCGATCCTTCAGGAACAGCTCAAGAAATATGCGATCGACTGGGCGCTACTGACCGCGGACGACAGCCGCATTCCCTTCTTCGACGAGTTGGGCTGGAAGCGGGCGTATTCAGACAAATACGCCGTGATCTACGTGCCCGGCGCTTGATTTTCTGTAGTTTTATTGCCGGCACACGACTTGAAACGCCGTGCCGGCGTTGAGATCGCGACAGTAAAATCCTTATAGGAATTTTATTTCTTTCCTGTCCGCGACGTCTCGAACCTTTATGGCACTTTGATCCATATTTCACAGGGAAACACACATCGGTCACCGCTTGCTGCAGTGACCGCGTATTTCCACGAGATTTTGGCACAGCCGTCCGCAGATGATGCGAAGCTAAACGAAGATAAGGAACATGCACGATGGATATCATCGTTCTCGGGGTAGGGGTTTTGTTTTTTGCCCTGTTCTTCGCCTACGTCAAAGCCTGCGACAATCTTTAGGCGGAAGGATCGCAACATGCTTGTCGACTATATCCTTGGTGGCGGTGTGACCTTGTTCCTTCTCGCCTACCTGACTTACGCCCTCGTTCGCCCAGAACGCTTCTGACAGCAACTGGCGCCAGGCACGGAAAGCTATATCAATGACTCTCAACGGATGGATACAGATCCTTGCTTATTGCGGGATCGTCGTTTTGCTGGTGAAGCCGCTCGGCGGCTACATGCATCGCGTTTTCAATGGCGACCGCACATTTCTCTCGCCGGTTCTTGGCCCGCTCGAGCGTGCCCTTTATCGCATCTCGGGAACCAGCGAGCGCGAGGAGCAGCACTGGATGACCTATGCGGCGGCGCTGTTGGTCTTCAATCTGGCCGGTTTCCTGGTGCTCTATTTCCTGCAGCGTCTGCAGGGAAGCCTGCCCCTGAATCCGGCCGGCATGACCGCCGTCGAACCCGGACTTGCTTTCAACACCGCCGCCAGCTTCATGACCAACACCAACTGGCAGAACTACGGCGGCGAAAGCACGATGTCCTATCTCGTGCAGATAGCCGGCCTCACCGTGCAGAACTTCCTGTCCGCGGCGACCGGTATCGCCATCGCTATCGCGCTGATCCGCGGCTTCGCCAAGGCTTCCGGCAAATCGATCGGCAATTTCTGGGTCGACATGACCCGGTGCACCCTTTACCTGCTGTTGCCGCTCTGCATCGTGCTGACATTGGTCTATGTCTATCTCGGCGTGCCGCAGACGCTCGGCGCCTATATCAACGCAACGACGCTGGAAGGCGCGCAGCAAACGATCGCAGTCGGGCCTGTCGCCTCACAGGTCGCCATCAAGATGCTTGGTACCAACGGCGGCGGCTTCTTCAACGCCAATGCCGCGCATCCCTTCGAAAATCCCAATGCGATCTCGAACCTGATCCAGATGGTAACGATCTTTGCCATCGGCGCTGCACTAACCAACGTCTTCGGCCGCATGATCGGCAGTCAGCGACAGGGCTGGGCGATCCTGTCGGCGATGGGCGTCCTGTTCATTGCCGGTATCGCGATCTGCTACTGGGCGGAAGCCGCCGGCAACCCGCTGGTGCATGCGCTCGGTATCGACGGCGGCAACATGGAAGGCAAGGAAACACGTTTCGGCATCGCTTTGTCGGCGCTGTTTGCGGTCATCACCACGGCCGCGTCCTGCGGCGCCGTCAACGCCATGCATGACAGCTTCACCGCGCTTGGCGGCATGATCCCGATCATCAACATGCAACTCGGCGAGGTCATTGTCGGCGGTGTCGGCGCCGGTCTCTACGGCATCTTGATGTACATCGTGATCGCCGTCTTCGTCGCCGGACTGATGGTCGGACGCACGCCCGAATATCTCGGCAAGAAGATTGAGGCCAAGGAGGTCAAGATGGCAATGCTGGCCATTCTCTGCCTGCCGCTGGCGATGCTGATCTTCACCGCCATCGCGGTGGTGCTGCCGACCGGCGTCGCTTCCATAGCCAATGCCGGCCCGCACGGCTTCTCCGAAGTTCTCTATGCCTACACCTCGGCTGCCGCCAACAACGGCTCGGCCTTTGGCGGTCTGACGGGCAACACGCCCTGGTACAATATCACGCTCGGCATCGGCATGCTGATGGGCCGCTTCCTGGTCATCATCCCGGCTCTGGCAATCGCCGGTTCGCTGGTCGCCAAGAAGACGGTCCCCGCCTCCGCCGGCACCTTCCCGACCGACGGACCGCTGTTCGTCGGGCTGCTGGTCGGCGTCATCCTGATCGTCGGCGGCCTCACCTTCTTCCCGGCTCTGGCCGTCGGACCGATCGTCGAGCATCTGGCGACGATCAGTGGACAGACCTTCTGAGACAGTCATGAGCTGGTTCAACATCATGCGTCGCAAGGCTCGGCCCCGAGCCGACAATGAGGGGGAGGCAACGCCCCCTCCCTTCCCGACCATATCCACCTTCCTGGGCATCGCGGCAGTCATGATCGTGATCTGGCTGCTGGCCTCCGGGCTTCCGCATCTGCTTTCGGCATCCGATCGGGCGGCGCCGTCCAACAACATCGACACTGGAGCCACCAAATGAGCCAGTCCAAATCCGCTGTTATCATGGATGCCCGCATACTGGGGCCCGCCATTGGCGGAGCGTTCCGGAAATTGAACCCACGCACCTTGAGCAGAAATCCTGTGATGTTCGTTGTCGCCGTCGTCTCGGCGCTCACGTCAGTCCTGTTCGTCAAGGATCTTGTCACTGGCGGCGGCGATCTCGGCTTCTCGCTGCAGATCATCATCTGGCTATGGTTCACGGTGCTGTTCGCCAATTTCGCCGAAGCGGTCGCCGAGGGCCGCGGCAAGGCGCAGGCCGACTCGTTGCGCAAGGCGCGCACCGAAACGCAGGCCAAGCTGTTGACCGGCGACGACCGCACCAAATTCAAGCTGGTGCCCGGCACCAGCCTGAAGGTCGGTGACGCGGTGCTGGTCGAGGCCGGCGACATCATTCCGTCGGACGGCGAGGTGATCGAAGGCGTCGCCTCGGTCAACGAGGCGGCGATAACCGGCGAATCCGCTCCGGTCATCCGCGAATCCGGCGGCGATCGTTCGGCCGTGACCGGCGGCACGCAGGTGCTGTCCGACTGGATCCGCGTGCGCATCACCGCGGCGTCAGGCCATACTTTCCTCGACCGCATGATCTCGCTGGTCGAAGGAGCCGCGCGCCAGAAGACGCCCAACGAGATCGCGCTCAATATCCTGCTTGTCGGCATGACGCTGATCTTCGTGCTGGCCACTGCGACAATCCCGAGCTTTGCTTCCTATTCCGGCGGCTACATCTCGGTCACCGTGCTGGTCGCGCTGTTCGTGACCTTGATCCCGACCACAATCGGCGCCCTGCTTTCGGCCATCGGCATCGCCGGCATGGACCGACTGGTGCGTTTCAACGTGCTGGCCATGTCGGGCCGTGCCGTCGAAGCCGCGGGCGACGTCGACACGCTGCTGCTCGACAAGACCGGAACGATCACGCTCGGCAACCGCCAGGCCACGGAGTTCCGCCCGGTCAAAGGCGTCACCGAACAGGAATTGGCCGATGCGGCGCAACTCGCCTCGCTAGCCGACGAAACGCCCGAGGGTCGCTCGATCGTCGTGCTGGCCAAGGAGAAATACGGCATCCGCGCTCGCGACATGGCAACGCTGCATGCCGCTTTCGTGCCCTTCACCGCGCAGACCCGCATGAGCGGCGTCGATATCGACGGCTCGTCGATCCGCAAGGGCGCCATCGATTCAGTTCTCGCCCATGTCAACCAGTCGATATCAGCCGGCAGCGGTGCACGCCCGGCCAGCGACGCCGTCCGCGACCTGCAGGCGATCGCCGACGAGATTGGCAAGTCCGGCGGCACGCCGCTGGCGGTCGAGCGCGACGGGCGCCTGCTTGGCGTCGTCCACCTCAAGGACATCGTCAAGGGCGGCATCAGGGAACGCTTCGCCGAACTGCGCAAGATGGGCATTCGCACGGTGATGATCACCGGCGACAATCCGATGACGGCGGCAGCGATCGCCGCTGAAGCCGGCGTCGATGACTTCCTCGCCCAGGCGACGCCCGAGGACAAGTTGAAGCTGATCCGCGACGAACAGGCCAAGGGCAAGCTGGTCGCCATGTGCGGCGACGGCACCAACGATGCCCCCGCCCTTGCTCAGGCCGATGTCGGCGTCGCCATGAACACCGGCACGGTCGCCGCGCGCGAAGCCGGCAACATGGTCGATCTCGACAGCGACCCGACCAAGCTGATCGAGATCGTCGAGATCGGCAAGGCGCTGTTGATGACGCGCGGCTCGCTGACGACCTTCTCCATCGCAAACGACGTGGCCAAGTACTTCGCCATTATCCCCGCCATGTTCGCCGTCTTCTACGTCGCGCCGGGGCAGACGTCGGGCCCGCTGCAGGCGCTCAACATCATGCATCTGGCGACGCCGCAGAGCGCCATCCTGTCGGCGATCATCTTCAACGCGCTGATCATCATCGCGCTGATCCCGCTATCGCTGAAGGGCGTCAAATACCGCGCCATCGGCGCCGGCGCGCTGCTCAGCCGCAACCTTCTCGTCTACGGCCTCGGCGGCATCATCGTGCCCTTCGTCGGCATCAAGCTGATCGACATGATCATCACCGCCGTCGGCCTCGCATAAGGAACCATGTCCATGCTCAATCAAATCAGACCCGCGATCATCATGATCGTCTTCTTCACGGTGCTGACCGGCCTTATCTATCCGATCGGCATGACCGGCATCGCCCAGGCCCTGTTTCCCAACCAGGCCAATGGCAGCCTGATCGAGAAGGATGGCAAGGTTATCGGTTCCGAACTGATCGGCCAGGCCTTCGCCGGCGACACCTACTTCCACGGCCGCCCCTCGGCCGCCGGCGACGGCTACAACGCCGCCGCTTCCAGCGGTTCCAATCTCGGCCCGACCAATGCTAAGCTGATCGACCGCATCAAGGGCGACGCCGAGAAATTGAAGGCGGAAAATCCGGGCGCGCCGGTGCCGATGGACCTCGTCACCACATCCGGCAGCGGCCTCGATCCGCACATCAGTCCCGAAGCCGCCTACTTCCAGGTCGCCAGGGTGGCCAAGGCCAGGGGCGTCGATGAGGCGAAGATCAAGTCGCTCGTCGACAGCCACGTCGAGAGCCGCGAGCTCGGCTTCATGGGCGAGCCGGTCGTCAACGTGCTTGCCCTCAACCTTGCACTGGACGATGCGACGAAGCAATGATGGCGGGTACGGGGATCGACACGGTCCCCGGCGCCATTGATGATCGATGCTGATGCCGGACGAGAGCCGCAACGCAGAAACAAGACCCTCTCCCGACGCGCTGCTCGACCATGCGGAGCGCGAGGAGCGCGGTCGTCTGAGGATATTCCTGGGCGCAGCCCCCGGCGTCGGCAAGACCTATGAGATGCTGATGGCGGGCCGCGCCAGACTGGCCGACGGGATCGACGTGGTGATCGGCATTGTCGAGACGCACGGCCGCAAGGAAACCCAGGCGCTGGTCGAAGGCTTTGAGGTCATCCCGCGCAGTCAGGTCGACTACAAGGGGCGTATGCTGGACGAGATGGATATCGATGCCATCCTTGCCCGGCGCCCGGCGCTGGTTCTCGTCGACGAACTCGCCCACACCAACGCGCCCGGCAGCCGTCATCCCAAACGCTATCTCGACGTTCAGGAAATCCTGACGCATGGCATCGACGTCTACACGACGCTCAACATCCAGCATGTCGAGAGCCTGAACGATGTCGTGGCCCAGATCACGCGTGTGCGGGTGCGCGAAACGGTTCCCGATTCCGTCATCGATCAGGCCGACGACGTCGAGATCATCGACCTCACCCCCGACGACCTGATCAAGCGGCTAAGGGAAGGCAAGGTCTACTTTCCCAACACCGCCCAGCGCGCCATCGAGAACTATTTCTCGCCGGGCAATCTGACGGCGCTCAGGGAACTGGCGCTGCGGCGTACCGCCCAGCGTGTCGATGAGCAGTTGCTGAACCACATGCAGGCACACGCCATTCCCGGACCGTGGGCGGCGGGGGAAAGGGTTCTTGTCTGCGTCGACGCGCGTCCGGGCGGGGCGGCCCGCGTCCGCTATGCGCGCCGGCTGGCCGACCGGCTCCGCGCCCCCTGGACGGCGCTTCATGTCGATACTCCTCGTTCGGCCGGCATGTCCGAGGAGGACAAGGATCGGCTGGCAACGCTGCTGCGCCTTGCCGAGCAGCTCGGCGCCGAGGTGACGACCATTCCGGGTCAGAACGTCGCGCAGGATATCGTGCGCCATGCGACCGCGAGCAACTTCACCCATATCGTGATCGGCAGGCCGACCCGATCGCGCTGGCGGGAATTGATCGAAGGCTCGCTCACTTATGATCTCATCCGCAATGCCGGCGACATCAGCGTCCATGTCATTTCGGGAACCGAACGCAACGCAGAGGCGACGTCGAGGACCATCAAGGCGGCGGAGGAGCCGTGGCAGTTCGAGATCTGGCCCTATCTCAAGGCCACAGCCTATGTTGCTGGCTCGCTCGCCTTCGCCGTCCTTCTCGACCAGTTTCTCGACGTCCGCAATCTGGCGATCATCTTTCTCATCGGGGTCCTGACGTCGGCGGTGGCCGGCGGTCTCTGGCCGGCTTTGTATGCCTGCCTCGTCAGCGCCCTTGCCTTCAACTATTTCTTCCTGGAACCACGCTACACGCTGACGATCCAGGATCCGGAGAGCATCGTTGCGCTGGCCGTCTTCCTCGTCGTTGCCGTCATTGCCAGCAATCTGACGGCGCGCGTGCAGCGCCAAGCGGTCGCCGCCCGCGCGCGGGCACGGGCCACGGAAGACATCTATCTCTTCGCAAAGAAGCTCGCCGGCGCCGGCACGCTCGACGACGTGCTCTGGGCCACCGCCTTCCAGATCGCTTCGATGCTGAAATTGCGCGTGGTGCTGCTTTTGCCCGAGAACGGCTCGATCACCGTCAAGGCCGGCTATCCGCCTGACGACACGCTGGCCGAGGCCGACATCGCGGCCGCCCGCTGGGCCTGGGAGCACGATCGCCCCGCGGGCCGTGGCGCCGACACACTACCCGGCGCAAAGCGCCTCTATCTTCCCTTGCGCACCGGCCGCACGGCGGTCGGTGTCGTCGGCCTCGACAACGACAAGCAGGGACCGCTGCTGACGCCCGAGCAGCAGCGTCTGCTCGACGCTCTCGCCGACCAGGCGGCGGTCGCCATCGAGCGCATCCAGCTTGTCGCCGATGTCGACCGGGCCAAGCTCGCGGCCGAGGCGGACCGCCTGCGCTCGGCATTGCTGACCTCGATTTCCCATGACCTGAAAACGCCGCTCGCGGCCATCATGGGGGCTGCCGGGACGCTGAGGGAGTTCGCGCCCGCACTTCCCGAGCAGGATCGGACGGAGCTCTTGTCGACCGTGCTCGACGAATCCGAGCGGCTGAACCGTTTCATCGCCAATCTGCTCGACATGACCAAGATCGAATCCGGCGCGATGGAACCGAGCTACGCCTTCCACTACGTCGGCGACATTGTCGGCTCCGCCTTGCAAAGAGCGAAGAAAATCATCGGCGAGCACAAGACCGAGATCGACATTCCGCAGAATCTGCCGATGCTGAAGCTCGATCCGGTCCTGTTCGAGCAGGTGCTGTTCAATCTGCTCGACAACGCCGCGAAATATGCACCGCCAGGGTCGACAATCCGGCTGCGGGGCTGGGTCGACAATGGCTCCGTCATCCTGCAGATCATGGATGAGGGGCCGGGCATTCCACCGGCGGATCTGGAGCGAATTTTCGACACCTTCTACCGGGTGCGCAAGCGCGACCAGGTCCGTGCCGGCACCGGGCTCGGTCTGTCGATCTGCCGCGGCTTCATCGAGGCGATGGGCGGGACCATATCGGCGGCAAACAGGACCGACCGCTCGGGCGCGGTCTTCACCATCAGGATGCCCGTTCCGACGGAACTGCCTCCCATGGGCGATCCAAATGCGGACGATTTGGCATGACACATTCAAACGTCAGCATATTGGTCGTCGATGACGAGCCGCCGATCCGAAAACTGCTCCGCGTCGGTCTCGGCAGCCAGGGCTATGCGATCAGCGAGGCGCCGAACGCCAAGGCGGCGATCGAGCTCGTCGAGATGGAGAAGCCGGACCTGATCCTGCTCGATCTCGGCCTGCCCGGCATGGGCGGCCACGATTTGCTGCGCAAATGGCGGGACGATGGCCTCGATATTCCCGTGGTCATCCTTTCCAGCCGCACCGACGAGTCCGGCATCGTCACGGCGCTCGAGCTCGGCGCCGATGACTACATCACCAAGCCGTTCGGCATGAATGAACTTGTCGCGCGCATCCGCGTGGCGCTCCGCCACAGGTTCCAGCAGCAGGGCGAGAAGCCGGTGTTCCATACCGGCGATCTCTCGGTCGATCTTGTGAAACGCATCGTCAAAGTCGAGGGCGGGGAAGTAAAGCTCTCGCCAAAGGAATATGATATCCTGCGCATCCTGGTGCAGCACGCGGGCAAGGTTCTCACTCACCAGTTTCTGCTGAAACAGGTCTGGGGCGATTCGACCGACGTGCAGTATCTTAGGGTTTATGTGCGGCAGCTCAGGCAAAAGATCGAGAAAACGCCGGACCAGCCGCGCTATATCACGACCGAAACCGGCGTCGGATACCGCCTGCGCGAAGTGGATTGAGTGCCGGAGCATCGGACCAAGCGGGTACCGTTTTGGGTAAAATCCGATGGGTGGGCGGACTCAATCGGCCGAGAGCTCCGCGGTTCGGGCAATCGCGCCGCTGAAGCCGGCCAATGAGGTGGGAAAGCTGACCGGCTGTCCGGTACGCAGCAGATCCGCAGTGGAGACCATGGCATCGCCGGACAAACGCCCTATATGAGCGCAAGGTTTGCAGGAATGAATGGATGTCGCGACTTCGCCTATTGACGATCTTCATGTCGGCAATGCTGGCAACGGCGACGTTGCCAGGCGCAAGTCCGGCCACCTCGGCGCAGGTCCTCAATCCTACCAATCGCAATACCCTGGTCCAGCAAAACGAATTGCAGATGCTGGAGAACAGGCTGCGGCGCCAGCAATTCCAGCAGCAGCAGCAGCAGTTCCGTGCCCAGGATCGCGAGATCGCGCCGCAGCAACGGCCTGATGTGCCGCAGATGAAGCCTACTTGCCAGCTGCAGCGGTCGGGCAACGGCTTCGTCAGCACCTGCCGTTGATGAGCCGGCGCTTTTCATTTATTTAGCCGACTTATAGCTTGTACGCCACTGTGCTTGAAGTAGCATCAAAGGCGGTTTTTGATTTCGCAGCGTGCCTTTGTGCTTGGGCACTGCCCTGATTGGATCGTCGGGAATGGCAGCCACCAAGAAGAAGGTCGTACGCAAGGCAAAGGAAGGCGAAAGGATCCGCCAGGTCGCGGCGATTCCCTTTCGGCTGAACGAGCGTGGCGATATCGAGGTGATGCTGGTCACCTCGCGCACGACCAAGCGCTTCATCGTGCCCAAGGGTTGGCCGATGAAGGGCAAGAGCGGGCGCAAGGCAGCCACCATCGAAGCGCAGGAAGAAGCCGGCGTTCTCGGCAAGACGCTGAAGGAGCCGGCCGGCACCTATTCCTACTGGAAGCGGCTGACGAACCGATTCGTCCGCGTCGACGTCGTCGTATATCTGCTGGCGGTAACTGAGGAGCTGGCCAGCTGGCAGGAGGCCAAAAGGCGGCAGCGGGCATGGCTGGCGCCGGAAGACGCGGCGATGCTTATCGACGAGCCCGATCTGTCGACGCTGCTGAAGAACTTGAAGGTTCCCCAGCCCGCGCCCGCTTAACACACGTCGGACCAAAGCCTCATTTGGATCCGTCATCCCCCTCGGGAAAGGACCGTACCGGCGTGCCGGTATAGGCCCAAAGCCATTCGCGCGGCAGCGGCCCCTTGTTGCGGTCAGTCGCCTGCGACTGTTCCCACGCATGCGCCAATATGCCAACCGAGCGCGAGAGCACGAAAAGGCCGCGTGTCAGCGGCGGCGGGAAGCCGAGCTCGCCATAGATGACGGCGGTGGCGCCGTCGATGTTGAGCGGGATCTTTCTGCCCTTGCGCCGCGCGACCTCGGCCTCGACAGCCTCGGCGATGTCGGCGAAGCGTCCGCTGACGACGCCGCGCGCGGCAAAATCGCGGGTCAGCTCGATGAGGCGCGGCGCTCGTGGATCGACCGGATGGAAGCGATGGCCGAGCCCTGGCACATAAGATTCTTCCTCGGCGAAGAAACGATCGAGCCGCACCGAGACGGCATCGGCAAGCGTCGTGCCTCCGTCCAATGCCGCGGCGATGTCGCCATAGAAGGCAAGCGCCTGCTCGCCGGCGCCGCCATGCACGTCGCCAAGCACATTGATGGCCGAGGCCATGGCGCTGTTGATGCCGACGCCGCAGGTGGCCGCCATGCGGGCAATGGCGATCGACGGCGCCTGCGGCCCATGGTCGACGGCGGCGCCGAGCGCAATGCCGAGCAGCGCCGCCTGTTCCTCACCAGGCAGTTCGCCGCGCAGCATCAGCCAGATCATCGCCGGAAAGCTGACGCGGCCGATCAGATCCTGGATCTCGTAGCCGCGCAGCCGGATGACGCCGGGGCGCATTTCGATGATGCCGGTCTGCCACCATTCCTCACCGCACTCGCGGCCGATCTTCTTCTCGGCGCCGCTCATGCCCGCGCCCTCTTGTTTGCTCGGGGCGGCAGACTGGCAAATACCTCATCCATATGCTCGCCCAATGTTGGCGGCGGCCTAGTCGGCAAGGGTGCCGCGCCATCGACAATGAACCCGCCGCGCACGACGGTCAGCGGCCGGTCCATCTTCGACACGCCATCGAAGCGGGTGGTCATGTCGCGCCCGATCACTTGCTGCTCGGCCAGCACCTGCGGGATCGTCAGCACCCTGCCCGCCGGCACGCCCGCGCGATTGAGCGTCTCCTCCCACGCCGCGGCCGAGCCGCTCGCCAGTGCGTCCTCGATCAGCGCCTTCAAGGCGATGCGGTTGCGCTTGCGCGTCTCACGCTCGGCAAAGCGCGGGTCCGACGCCAGTTCCGGCAGCCCAATCAGCCGGCAGAGCGTGACGAACTGCTCCTGCTTGTTGGCGGCGATGTTGAGCAAGCCGTCGCCGGTGCGAAACGTACCGGAAGGTGCTGCCGTCATGTTCTCGTTGCCCATCGGCTGCGGATCGACATCAGCCGTCAGATAGTTGGAGACCGGCCAGCCCAGCGCGGAGAGCGTGCATTCGAGCATCGACACGTCGAGGAAGGCGCCCTCGTCGCTGGTCTTCTGCCTCACAAGTGCAGCAGTGATGGCGAACGCCCCGACCAGCCCGCCCAGCGTGTCGGCGACCGGATAGCCGACACGCAGCGGCGCGGTCTCCGGCGTGCCGGTGATGCTCATGATGCCGGACAGTCCCTGGATGATCTGGTCGTAGGCAGGATTGTCGCGCATCGGCCCCGTCTGGCCGAAGCCCGAAATCGCGCAATAGACAAGGCTGGGGCGGATCTCTTTCAGCTTGGCGTAGCCGAGCCCCAGCCGGTCCATCACGCCGGGGCGGAAGTTCTCGACCAGCGCATCGGCGGAAGCGACCAGATCGAGGAAGCGTTCGCGATCGGCCTCTTTCTTGAGATCGAGCACCACCGATCGTTTGCCCGAGTTCTGCGCCAGGAACGAAGCGCCCATGCCGGTGCTGTTGAGTTCCGGCGAACCGCCGAGCTGGCGCGCCAGATCGCCACCTTGCGGCGCCTCGACCTTGATCACATCGGCCCCGAGCAGCGCCAGTTGATAGGCGCAATAAGGGCCAGCCAGAACATTGGTCAGGTCGAGGACGCGGATGCCGGACAGCAGATCGGTCATGATGTCACAAACAGCTCAGGCATCGCCCGGCACATGCTCGGGCCCGCGCCTGCGCCTGTGCTCGACGTAAGCCCAGATATGCGGTCCAATCAGTCCGATGAACGCCAGCGTCAGCAGCGTCAGCGACAGCGGGTGCTTATAGAACACCGACCAGTCGCCGTTCGAGATGGTCATCGCGCGGCGGAACTGGGTTTCGGCGAGCGGCCAGAGGATCATGCCGATGATGACCGGCGCCGTCGGGAAATCGAAGCGCCGCATCAGGAAACCGGCCCCGCCGAGCAGATAGAGGATGACGAGGTCGGTCGGCGACTGCGAAATGCCGTAGGTGCCGACCGTGGCGAACACCAGGATGCCGGCATAGAGCTGCGGCGCCGGGATTTTCAGCAGCCGCACCCACAACCCGATCAGCGGCAGGTTGAGGATGACGAGGATGACGTTGGCGATGAACAGGCTGGCGATCAGCCCCCAGACCAGATTGGCCTGCGTCATGAACAGCATCGGCCCGGGATTGATGCCATAGCTCTGGAAGGCCGACAGCATGATCGCGGCCGTCGCCGAGGTCGGCAGGCCGAGCGTCAGCATCGGCACCAGCACGCCGGCGGCCGATGCGTTGTTGGCGGCTTCCGGGCCGGCAACGCCTTCGATGGCGCCGACCGTGCCGAACTCCTCCTTGTGTTTGGAGAGCTTCTTCTCGATCGCATAGGACAGGAAGGTCGGGATCTCGGCGCCACCGGCCGGCAGGGCGCCGATCGGGAAGCCGAGCAGGGCGCCTCGCAGCCAAGCCTTCCACGAGCGGGCCCATTCGGCCGCCGTCATGTAGAGCGATCCCCTCAAGGGCACGATCTCGTCCTTGCCGGCGTAACGGCGCGACGCCATGTAGAATGTCTCGCCGACCGCAAAGAGGCCGACGGCGACGACGATCACGTCGACGCCGTCGAGCAATTGGCTCATGCCGAAGGTGAAGCGCGGCTGGCCGGTCTGCAGGTCGACGCCGATCATGCCGATGACGAAGCCGACGAACAGGCTGGTCAGGCCGCGCACCGACGACGAGCCGAGCACCGCCGAAACCGTGATGAAGGCCAGCACCATCAGCGAAAAATATTCGGCCGGGCCGAAAGACAGCGCGAATTTGACCACCACCGGCGCCAGGAACGCGACCCCCACCGTGCCGAGCGTGCCGGCGACGAAGGAGCCGATCGCCGACGTGGCAAGTGCAGCGCCGCCGCGGCCGGAACGGGCCATCCTGTTGCCTTCCAGCGCCGTGACGATAGTAGCGCTTTCACCCGGCGTGTTGAGCAGGATCGATGTCGTCGAACCGCCATACATGGCGCCGTAATAGATGCCGGCAAACAGGATGAAGGACGCTTCCGGCGCCACCTGATAGGTGATCGGTAAAAGCAGGGCGATGGTCAGCGCCGGCCCGAGGCCGGGCAGCACGCCGATCGCGGTCCCCAGCGTCGTGCCGAGCAGGCACCACATGAGATTGACCGGCGTAAAGGCGACCGAAAATCCGTTCGCGAGATGGCCAAGCGTTTCCATGGCTTCAGGCCCTCAACATACGGATGATCGAATCGAGGACCGTGTTCAGCTGGTTCTCGATGAAGCCGGCGCCGATATTGACGCCAAGCGCCCTGGCGAAGCCGAAATAGGCGGCAAGCGCCAGGATCAGGCCGAGCAGTACGTCACGCAGCGGATGTCTGCTGCCAAACCCGTGGCAGATGAGAACGAACATGATCACCGAGGCCGCGGTGAAGCCAAGCGGCTGGATCAGCACGAGGTTCGCGACCAGTCCGACGGCGACGATGCCCATCGCCTTCCAGTCGGTCGGCGTCTCCTTTTCTTCCTCCGGTTGCCAGCCACCCCGCACGGCGGCGACGATCAGCAGGAGGGAAAGGATCGTCATGCCGATCATGGTAATGTAGGGAAAGACGGTCGGGCCGACCTTGGAGTAGAGCGGCGACACCGGAATCGCCAGCGTCTGCCAGGCTACCGCGCCGGCGCAGGCGAGAAGCCCGATGCCGATCAGCAATTCGGGCACGGCAAGGCGCGGCCGCGCCGCCTGCTGCTCGCTGGTGCTCATGATCGTCCTCCCTGGATAGCCAGCCGGTCTCCCAAAGCCGACCTCACCGCAGTTTCACTCGCTCTGGATCGTATGTCCATGCGGCTGGGCGAACATCGGAAAAGGGCGGCGCAGGCCGCCCCTTTCCGAAGGCATCAGGCAAGGCCGAGATCCTTGAGGATGGCCTCGATCCGGGTCGTGTCTTCAGCGAGGAATTTTGCGTAGTCGTCGCCGGTGAGCAGGATTTGCGTCCAGTTGCGGTTCTTGCATTCAGTGGCCCAGGCATCGCTTTTGGCCATCGTCTCGACCAGCGTGATCATTGCCGCCTTGTCGGCGTCGGAAACGCCGGGCGGTGCGAAGACGCCGCGCCAGTTGAACAGTTCGACATCGATGCCGACTTCCTTCAGCGTCGGTGCGTCGATGCCTTCCTGGCGCTTTTCCGCGGAAATGGCGAGCAGCCGAAGCGCACCTGCCTTGACCTGTTCGGAGAACTCGCCAAAGCCGGAGATGCCGGCCGCGACCTGGTTGCCGAGAAGCGCCGACAGCGCCTCGCCGCCGCCGGCGAACGGCACATAGGAGAGTTCGTTTGCCGGAACACCGGCCGTCTTCGCGATGAGGCCGAACAATATGTGGTCCGAGCCGCCGGCCGAACCGCCAGCCACTGGAACCTTGGTCGGGTCAGCCTTGAGGGCGGCGACGAAATCCGCTGCGGTCTTGAACGGCGAGGCCGCCGGCACCACAAGCGCCTCGAACTCGCCGGTGAGGCGGGCGATCGGCGTGACTTCGGTGAGATTATTGGCCGATTTGTTGGCGATGATGGCGCCAACCATGACCATGCCGCCAACCATCAGCGAATTGCCCTTGCCGTTCCACTGGCTGATGAACTGCGGCAGGCCGACCGTGCCGCCGGCGCCGCCGACATTGGTGATCTGCGAACCGGAGATCAGCTTCTCACTGCGCAGCACCTGGTCCATAGTGCGCGCCGTCTGGTCCCAGCCGCCGCCGGGCGCTGCCGGCACGAAGATCTGGATCTGCGGTGCATCCTGCGCGAAAGCGGGCGAAAGGTGCAACGCCGCGAAACCGGCGGCGCCGGCAGCGGCGGTGCTCATTAAAAATCTGCGTCTGTTCAGCATGGGATTCCTCCAATCACGACACCTCCTCCGGTGCCTGCCAGCAACGTAGCCTGAATTCAGACCCGCTCGGGAAAAATTCATGCAGTCTTTGCTTCATTCTGTCAACAGGAACGCTATTCTACTGGACAGAACGGCCTGCATGCGGCACAATTGTTCCGATGGCCCTTCTGTCCAAGTGGGAACAGAACGACGTGGTCAAACAGATGACCGTAACACAATCCAAGCCCGCCTCGGCCGATGGCGTTGCAGCGCTCGACCGCGCCATCGCCATCCTCGACGCTTTCACCACCGCCGACCGGTCGCTCAGCCTCGCCGAAATCGCGGCGCGGACCGGCCTCTACAAGAGCACGATCCTGAGGCTGGCGAACTCGTTGCTACGCGGGCAGTTGCTGGAGCGTCTCGACGATGGCCGCTATCGCGTCGGCCCTGCCACCTTCCGGCTGGGCGCCCTATACCAGCGTTCGGTCGTAGCGGTCGACATCCTGCTGCCGATCATGCGCGATCTCGGCGACCGAAGCTGGGAAAGCGTCGCTTTCTATGTCCGTTCGGGTGACGTGCGTACCTGTCTCTACCGCGTCGAGTCCAAGCATCCGATCCGCTACACGATCCGGGAAGGCGACGTGCTGCCCTTGCTGGCCGGCTCCGGCGGTCGCGTGCTTGCGGCGTTTTCCGGTCAGCAAGGCGAGCCTTACCAGACGATCCGCAAAACCTATCATTGTTTGTCGGTGGGCGATCGCGACCCCGAGACGGCGGGCGTCTCGGCACCGGTGTTCGGACCGGGGCGCACGTTGCTCGGCGCATTGACGCTGTCCGGCCCGAGCACACGCGTCGACGCGGCCTTTCTCCAACGCATGAAAAGTCCGCTGCTCGAGGCTGCCGCGCGCGCCACCCGCGCTTTCGGCGAAGACGCCTCGACGCTCGAACAGGCGGCCCGCCAAGCCGGTGCCGAAGCGGAAGGCGTAGAAAGCCTCGGTGCGGCCTGACCGGAACCACAGCCAGAACCTCAGGATGGCAAGCAGCACCCTCAAGGCTGCCGTTCCAGCAGGATCGTCGCATTGTCATGATAGGTGGTTCGCAACACTTCCCTGTAGCCGCATTTTGCCGCGACGTTCAGTGAAGCGGTGTTTTCCGGATCGATTATGCAGACGGTCCTTACGCGCTCGAATGCCTCGTCGCGCCAGGCGAGAACCCGTCCGACGACTTCGCTGGCGAGCCCCTGGCCATGTGCGCTCGAGACCAGTGCCCAACCGGCTTCCGGCACGCCTTCGATCGACGGCACCATGTCGCGCTTCAGATCGTGAAAGCCGGCCTCACCGATGAAGCGGCCTGATGCCTTGTCTTCGATCGCCCAGAAGCCGTAGCCCAGCAGAGACCACAGGCCGGCATGACGCAGGAAGCGCATCCAGCTTTCCTCCCGCGTGCGCGGTTTGCCGCCGATGAAGCGGGTGACGGCCGGATCGGCCCACATGGCGACATAGGCATCGAAATCATCGCGTTGGTGTGGCCGCAGGATGGTGCGCGGCGTTTCGATGACGGGAGCGACGACCGCCTGCGGATTATCCATGGATGCCTCGGTTGTGTTGCCTGTGCCTAACGCATGTCGCCCAAGAAGCCTGCCCTTGGCTTGACCCGAGCGTGCTCGGCGGTTTGGCGACAGGCGAAAGACAGAGATCAAAATCGCCTGCGCTAAACAAGAGCCAAAGGCTGTGCAGATCACCTTCCAGCCCAATGTGAATCCTGCCCAGCGGTGCTACTTTTCACCAGTAGCTGATTCAGCACGTCCGCTGTGCCGTCCGACGGAGGGAAAAGGGCATGGATACCACCGATCTCGTGCTTGCCATCTTTCATCATCTCCTGGTGTTTTCACTGGCAGGCATCATCGGCGCCGAATTTGTCCTGATCCGCGGCGATCTGCCCGCCGCGACCCTCCGGCGGCTTGTCGGCATCGATCGCCATTACGGCATCATCGCCATGTTGATCATCATCGTCGGCATCGGCCGCGTCATCTATGGTCTGAAGGGCTGGGAATTCTACGTCTACAACTGGGTGTTCTGGGCAAAGATGGCGACTTTCGCCATCGTCGGCCTGCTGTCGATCATCCCGACTGTCCGCTTCGTGTCCTGGAACAGGCAGGCCACGGCCAGCCCCGGCTTTCAGGTGCCGGCGGTGGAACTCGCATCCGTTCGAACCTATGTCCGCGCCGAAGCGTTCATCTTCCTGCTGATCCCGGTCTTCGCGGCGGCGATGGCGCGCGGCTACGGCTACTGAATTTCGTCCACCGGCCCGAGCGGCGCGATCTCGACCAGCGGCGCCGGCACATCGGTCGTCTTTTCGTCAGCCTTGCAGATATCGGCGATGACGCAGGCCGGACAATCCGGCTTGCGCGCCTTGCAGACATAGCGCCCATGCAGGATCAGCCAATGATGCGCGTGGCGCATATATTCGTCTGGAATGATCCTCAACAGCCCCTGCTCGACCTGTTCCGGCGTCTTGCCAGGCGCCAGCCCGAGCCGGTTGCCGATGCGCAAGATATGCGTGTCGACCGCCATCGTGTGCTGGCCGAAGGCCATGTTGAGCACGACATTGGCGGTCTTGCGCCCGACGCCCGGCAGCTTGACCAGTTGATCGTGATCGTCAGGCACCTCGCCGTCATGGTCGCGGATCAGCGCTTCCGAAAGCGCGATGACGTTCTTGGCCTTGTTGCGCCAGAGCCCGATGGTGCGGATATAATCGCCGACCTTGGCCTCGCAGAGCGCCAGCATCTTTTGCGGCGTGTCGGCGATCTTGAACAGCGCCCGAGTCGCCTTGTTGACACCGGCATCGGTCGCCTGCGCCGAAAGTACCACCGCCACCAGCAGCGTGAAGGCGTTGACATGTTCGAGCTCGCCCTTCGGCTCGGGCCGCTGAACCGAAAAGCGTCGGAAAATCTCGTGCACCTCGGCCGGGCTGTAGAGCGAATGGGACCGCACCGGCCGGGCACGCGGCTTGGCATTTGAGCCATCACGTCGGCCAGGCAGCAGTTCATTTTTGAGTGCGGAGGAATTTTTGGGCTTGGGGCTCGTCATCCCCTTCCTATAATATCCCGCCATGAGCGACACAAACGCCTCATTTCAGGCCGACGAGCCATTCTTCCAGGCGTTGCTGACACCACATCGGTCGCTGGGCAAAACCGGCTTTGCCATCCTGATGGGCGCTCTGCTGTTCGGCTCGTTGGTGACCGGAGCGTTTTTCCTGTCGCGCGGCGCCTGGCCGGTGTTCGGCTTCCTCGGCCTCGACGTGATTGCCGTCTACATCGCCTTCCGCGCCAATTATCGTGCCGCCCGCGCCCGCGAGGAAGTGTCGGTCTCACGCACCAGCCTAGACATCCGCAAGACCGCACCCTCCGGCAAGTCGGAAGCGCATCGCTTCAATCCGTTCTGGGCGCGTTTTTCGGTCGCCCGCCACGCCGAGATCGGCATCACCAGGATGGCGGTTGAAGCGCAAGGCCAGAATGTGCCGATCGGCGGCTTCCTCAATCCCGACGATCGAGAGAGTTTTGCCACAGCCTTTTCGCGGGCACTGGCGATCGCGAAGGCGCGCTAAAAGCCCATACACGTTTGCGAACCAGCCCATTCGGCGTCGAGCCGGTGCCTCACCCACGAAATGGTCTCTCAGCAGCCAACCGGCTCTCCAGCGCGTAGACGGTAATCAGCAGCGCCTGCTTCTCCTTGGTGAGATGCACCCTTTTCACCAGCCATGATCGGCTCTTTTCCCAAAGCCGACCTCTATCCGGGTATATGCATCGAGAAGGCAAGTTTCGGGTGGTGACCGGAGCCATGAAGGACGATATTCACGGTCAAGGAGATAGTCCTATGAACGCACAGACAGCTATTCTGGAAAAAGACATCACGCCCGAAGGCAGCGACTACGAAATCGTCCGTCACGCCATCGAGAAGATCAGCCTCGACTACCGCGACCAGCCCTCGCTCGAGGTCCTGGCCGAGGCAGTCGGCGAGACGCCGACCGGCCTGCAAAAACTCTTCACCCGCTGGGCCGGCCTGTCGCCCAAGGCCTTCCTCCAGGCGGTCACGCTCGACCATGCGCGCAAACTGCTCGATTCCGGCATGCCGCTGCTCGAGGCTTCTTTCGAGGTCGGCATGTCGGGGCCCGGCCGGTTGCACGACCTTTTCGTCACCCACGAGGCGATGTCGCCGGGCGACTACAAGACGCGCGGCGCCGGGCTGACGATCCGCTACGGCTACCATATTTCGCCCTTCGGCATCGCCTTGATCATGGCCACCGACCGTGGGCTTGCGGGCCTCGCCTTCAGCGATGCCGGCGGCGAGCGCGCGGCGTTCGCCGACATGTCCGGTCGCTGGCCGAACGCAACCTATGTCGAGGACATGGCGGCGACGGCGCCCTATGCCGCGCGCATCTTCGATCCGGCGCTGTGGCGCGCCGACCAGCCGCTGCGCGTCGTCATGATCGGCACCGATTTCCAGGTCCGCGTCTGGGAGGCTCTGCTGCGCATCCCGATGGGCAAGGCCTGCACCTATTCCTCGATCGCCGCCCGCATCGGCGCGCCAAGCGCCAGCCGGGCGGTGGGTGCCGCGGTCGGCGCCAATCCGATGTCTTTCGTGGTGCCGTGCCATCGGGCTCTCGGCAAGTCCGGCGCGCTCACCGGCTACCACTGGGGCCTGACCCGCAAACGCGCCATCCTTGGCTGGGAAGCGGGACAGATCGGATCCTGATGATACGCCCATAGGGTCGGGCCATCAGCGCGCGTTCATCTCGCGCGGTCTGGCAAGCAGCGGCCTTACGGAGTAGCTTCCCGCCAAATCAGCAGGAGGCATTCCTTGATCATCGTCATCGGCTCGATCAACCTCGACCTTATCGCCAATGTCGACCGCTTGCCCGCACCAGGCGAGACGGTTCGGGGCTCCGGCTTCACCACCGCGCCTGGCGGCAAGGGCGCCAACCAGGCGCTGGCCGCCGCGCGCGCCGGCGTCAAGGTGCGCATGGTCGGTGCGGTCGGCAAGGACAATTTCGCGGCGGAAGCGCTGGCGCTGTTAAGAGAGGGCAAGATCGACCTGTCCGGCGTCGGTGAAACCTTCGCCTCGACCGGTACGGCATTGATCATGGTCGACGCCGACGGCGAGAACGTCATCGCCGTGGTGCCAGGCGCCAATGATTCGGTCGTGACAGGCGACCTTTCCAAGGCGTTTGTGAAGAAGGGCGATGTCGTGCTCCTGCAGCAGGAAATCCCGCTGCAGGCCGTCGATGCAGCACTGGACGCGGCACGGACGGCAGGCGCGGTCACCGTGCTCAACACGGCACCGTTCCGCGGCGAGGCGGTGGCCTTTCTCGGCAAGGCCGACTATGTCGTCGCCAACGAAACCGAATTCGACCTCTATGGCGAGGCGCTGTCGCTGAGCGGCCGCGATCGCCCGGCGCGGATGCGCGATTACGCCGCGAAGACCGGCCGCACAATCGTCGTCACGCTCGGCGGTGACGGCGTTCTGGCTGCCACGCCAGCCGATCTTCTGATGGTTTCGGCGCTGAAGATCACCCCGGTCGACACGGTCGGCGCCGGCGACACGTTTTGCGGCTATTTCGCCGCCGGGCTGTCATCCGGCCTGCCGCTCGAAGAGGCGCTCGCCCGTGCCGCAGCCGCCGGTTCGCTCGCTTGCCTGAAGCCCGGCGCCCAGCCGGCGATCCCGCTGGCCAAGGATGTCGATGCCGCCTTGCACAAATCTGCCGGCTAGAGTGGGATAACAGCCATGCGTCCTGCCACGAAACACGCCGTGCCGCCTGCCGGCGATATCTGCCGCCGGTCTGCCGTGGACCTTGCCGACGCGATCCGGCGCCGGCAGCTTTCCGTGCGCGAGGTGGTGACGGCATTCCTCGACCGAATCGACGCAGTGAACCCGCTGGTCAACGCCATCGTCTCGCTGCGCGACCGTGCCGACATCTTGCGCGACGCCGACAAGGCAGACACCCATCTGGCACATGCAGGAGATGCCGGGTCCATATTCGGCCTGCCGATCGCTATCAAGGACCTCGCGCAGACCAGGGGCCTCAAAACCAGCTTCGGCTCGCCAATCTTCGCCGATTTCGTTCCGCAGGAGGATGATTTCTTCGTCGAACGCATCCGCAAGGCCGGCGCCATCATCATCGGCAAGACCAACGTTCCCGAATTCGGGCTTGGCTCCAACACCTACAACACCGTGTTCGGCCCGACGCTCAACGCGTTCGACCCGGCCTTGACCGCCGGCGGTTCGAGCGGCGGCGCGGCGGTCGCGCTTGCGCTCGACATGGTGCCGGTCGCCGATGGCAGCGACTTTGGCGGCTCGCTGCGCAACCCGGCCGCCTACAACAATGTCTATGGCTTCCGTCCGTCGCAGGGACTTGTCCCGGCCGGCCCCGACCTTGACGTCTTTCACGCACAGATGGGCGTCGAAGGGCCAATGGGCTGCAGCGTGCGCGACATGGCGCTGCTGCTCGACGAGCAGGCCGGCTACGACCCTCGCGCACCGCTCTCGCATCACAAGCAAGGCTCGTTCCTCCAAGGGCTGGAAACGCCAGCAGCCGGCGGCCGCATCGCCTGGTTCGGCGATCTTGGCGGCCATCTGCCGGTCGAAACAGGTGTCCTTGATCTTTGCGAGACCGCTCTCGGCCGGTTTGCGGACGCATCCTTTCAGACCGAAGCACTGGTGCCGGATTTCGACTTCGAAGCGCTGTGGCAGGCCTTTGTGACACTGCGCCAGGCAAGCAGCGGCTGCGCGCTCAAGGCACATTACGACGATTCCCTGAAACGCAGTCTTCTGAAGCCGGAGGCCGTGTGGGAGGTGGAACATGCGCTGCGCCTCACGGCGCCACAGATCCATGCCGCCACCGTGAGGCGCTCGTCCTGGCATCGAATGCTGCTGTCGCTCTTCGAGCGTTTCGATCTCGTCGCATTGCCAACCGCGCAGGTCTTTCCCTTCGATGTCTTCACCCACTGGCCAAGGGAAGTGGCAGGCCGGGCCATGGACAGCTACCACCGCTGGATGCAGGTTTCAGCGTTCGCCACGCTGGGCGGCTGCCCAGCGGTCAACGTGCCGGCGGGCTTCGACCCCAAAGGCCGGCCAATGGGCATGCAATTGATCGGGCAGCCGCGCGGCGACATGGCCGTGCTGAGAGCGGCGGCGGCCTATGAGACGACGCTACCGTGGCAGGCCGGAGCCTAATCCAGGTCAAGGCTGCCAGCGACATATCGGCTTGCACCCGCGTTGACGCCATGCATTGATCGCGGTCGGCCGCGTCGCAAAGCGGCATTCTATCGAGGAAGACCCCATCTATCGAGGATAGCCATGTCGCTGGAACTCTATGCCACCTATCTTGTCGCCTGCCTCGTCATCATCCTGGTGCCCGGACCGACGGTCACGCTGATCATCGCCAACAGCATCCGCCATGGCTCCCGCGCCGGCCTCGCCAACGTCGCCGGCACCCAGGCCGGGCTGGCGATCATGATCGCCATTGTCGGCATCGGATTGACCTCGCTGATCGCGGGAATGGGCCATTGGTTCGAATGGGTCAGGCTGATCGGCGCCGCCTATCTGATCTGGATGGGCGTGCAGATGTTCCGCTCCAAGGGCAAGCTGAACGCCGACGGATCGGCGAAGACGCCGCGCGGCGGCTTCTTCCTGCAGGGGCTGCTGGTGGCGATCAGCAATCCCAAGACGCTGGTGTTCTTCGGCGCCTTCTTTCCGCAGTTCATCGCCCCTGAAGGCAACTACGCGCTGCAGATCGGCGTCATGGGTCTCACCGCCATGATCTTCGCCGCCGTGTCGGATTCGACCTACGCGCTGGCCGCCGGGCGTGCCGGACGCCTGCTGTCGGCCGGCCGCGTCAAGCTCCTGTCGCGGATCAGCGGCAGTTTCCTGGTCGGCGGCGGCCTGTGGCTGGCGTTTTCAAAGGCGAAGTAACACGGCAGCAGCCGCGAGCCCCGCAACACGCAAAACTGCGTACCCTCGAAGCTGAGGACGGTTGATTGAAAGTCAGCCTGCCGGCTACCACATGAATTCGTGCTGAGGGATTCATGTCTATGCCGTGGACTTATGCGGATTTGAAAAGGAACGCGTTCGGCGTGATCCTGCTCATCACTTTGTTCGCGGTGATGGTTCCGTCGGCTCTGAACAAATGGGCGAATGACGCAAGCCCCATCCGGTCGGTTGACCCGATCGACGCCACGATCAAAAGTGTTCAGTGGGGTAAAGGACACGGCACCGTTTATGTACTTTTTCTCGAGAACGGTTCGCCGGTTCTCATCAACGACGATCGACCGCATCTGATCGGCTCAGATGTCAGACTTGAGCGCGTTACACGCGACAATGGTTCTGTCTCTTACCGTTTTGCCAACTGAGTCATATGGCAAAAGCGCGGTTCTCCCTCACCTTCATGCTCCTGCGGGAAAACCTCCGGGGCATCGTCATCACCAGCCTTGTGGTAGGCGTCTGCATTCTGGCAATCGGCGCACTGATTGCAAGGCGGAGCAGCCCCATCGTCGATGTGGAGCGCGTGACAGGCACTGCGGTCAACGTCCTCAATGCTCCTTCGAGCCCCGAAGCTTGGATCGGAAGAGGATTCCGCTACCAGTACGGAATCCGTCTCAACGAAAATGACCTCCTGGCATTCGTGTATGGTGACGCAGCAACGCCGCGAACCATCGGATCAGAAGTTTCGATCGAGCGGCAGTACCGTCGCAATGGTGCCGAAACATACCAACTGCTCAATAAGTAAGTGAGCGGCCCTAAAGCCGCCCGAGCCTTTCCAGCAGCAGCGCGAAAAACGCATCGTGGTCGATGTCGCGCATCACCATGGCGTTCTTCGGCCCCTTGGTCACGCCCCACCAGTCGATCACGGTCATGCCCATGGTGAGTTCGGAGGCGGTTTCCACGGTGACGTTGCAGTTGCGGCCCTTGAACAGCTCCGGCTTCAGCAGATAGGCGATGACGCAGGGGTCGTGCAGCGGACCGCCGTCGGTGCCGTATTTCTCCTCGTCGAAGCGCTCGAAGAATTCCAGCATCTCCGCCGTGGCCGTGCCGACCCTGGTGCCGAGCTTGCGGAAGGCTTGGGTGCGCTTGGCCGTGGTCAGCGCCTTGTGGGTGACGTCGAGCGGCATCATGACGATCGGGATGCCGGATTTGAACACGACATTGGCGGCATGCGGGTCGACATAGATGTTGAATTCGGCGGTCGGGGTGACATTGCCGCCCTCGAAGAAGCCGCCGCCCATCAGCACGACTTCCTTGATGCGCGCCGCGATCTTCGGCTCGCGAATCAGCGCCAGCGCGACGTTGGTGAGCGGCCCGAGCGCGCAGAGCGTGATCGTGCCGCTCTCTTCCTTCATCAGCGTCTCGACGATGAAATCGACCGCGTACTGGTCCTGCAGCTTCATTGTCGGTTCGGGCAATTGCGGTCCGTTGAGGCCGGTCTCGCCATGCACTTCCTCGGCGGTGACGAGTTCACGCGCCAGCGGCCGGATGGCGCCGGCATAGACCTTCATGTCAGGCCTGCCGGCCAGTTCGCATATCTTGCGTGCATTCTTTTCGGTGAGCCTCAGCGGCACGTTGCCGGCAACTGCGGTCATGCCGACGATCTCCAGTTCGGCGCTGCCGAGCGCCAGCAATATGGCGACGGCATCATCCTGGCCGGGATCCGTGTCGATGATGATCTTGCGGGATTGGGGCATTTCAATTCCTTGTTTGGGGAGTCTTTTTGGGCGGGGCTTTTGACGGCTTGAACTTGACCGCGGGGCGGACCATATCAAGGCCATCGGGAAAAATGCCATCCGGGTTTTTCCACTTTATGTCGCTCTTGAGAGGACAGTGTAACATGAGCCGAATGACGCCTTTCTCCAGCCCGCTTCTCCTGGGTTTCGACGCCATGGAAAAGACCCTGGAGCGTCTGGCGAAGTCGGGTGACAGCTACCCTCCCTACAACATCGAGCGCCTCAGCGGTGCCGACGGCAAGACCGAAAGGCTGCGAATCACGCTCGCTGTCGCCGGTTTCGCGGAAAACGATCTCGATGTGACCACGGAGGAGAACCAGTTGGTCGTGCGCGGCCGTCAGAACGACGACACCGAGCGCGAATTTCTTCATCGCGGCATTGCCGCGCGTCAGTTCCAGCGCTGTTTCGTGCTGGCCGACGGCATGCGGGTAATCGCGGCGGAGCTGAAGAACGGCCTTTTGTCGATCGATCTCGATCGGCCCGAGTCCGAACGGCTGGTACGGAAAATAAACATATCGGTGAAAGACTGATTTTTGCGATGGCTCTCATGCGAGGCGGCCTTGAGCGGCGTCCTCGCGCCAAGGAGGCTTGAAATGACCAGAACTGACGAAAATCTCATCATGACCAGTGGCGAATTCGCCCATCTCGGCGAAGGTTCGGTCGCCTATCTCAGGAAAGTGTCAAGCGACGATCTGCGCGGCCGTTTCCCAGGCCTCGGCGAAATCGCGCCCGGCCTGGAACTGTGGGCGCTGTTTGCCGCCAATGGCCAGCCGATCCTGCTTTCGGACGCCCGCGACCGGGCGCTGGCCGGCGCCATGGAAAACGACCTGACCACCGTCGCCATCCACTGACAGAGCGGCACATCGATCTGGTTGGAAACGGACAGGGCCGCTCACGGCGACCCTTTCAACGGGTCTAATCAAGAAAGCTCAGGCCGCGTGCGAGGCCTGCGTGTCCGATAGAAGCGCGTGGATCGCGGCGGCGTCGCGTGTGCCCCTGATCTTGGCCACCGTGTCGGCGTCGCGCAGCACCCGCGCAATGCGCGACAGCGCCTTGAGGTGGTCGGCGCCGGCGCCTTCGGGCGCCAAAAGCAGGAACACCAGATCGACCGGCTGGTCGTCAAGCGCCTCGAAATCGACCGGCGTCTCCAGCCGGGCGAAAACCCCGGCGATCCGCTTGACTCCGGCCAGCTTACCGTGCGGGATGGCGATGCCATTGCCGACACCGGTCGAGCCCAGCCGCTCGCGCTGCAGGATGGTGTCGAACACCTCCCGTTCCGGAATGCCGGAAATCGCCGCCGCCCTTTCGGACAGCATTTGCAGCAGCTGCTTTTTGGAGTTCGCCTTCAACGCCGGCAAAATCGCCGGAACGTTGATAAGATCGCTCAGATCCATACTTGAAATCCCTTGTTCGCCTGCCGTCGCCAGCCCTCGCTCTCGCGTGCGGCTGGTTCCTTATCCCAGTGCGGCCTTGGCCGTCATCCCTGCGCGACCTTGGTCGTAGACGGGTCGATCCAGCCGATATTTCCGTCCGGCCGGCGATAGACGATGTTGAGGTGCTCGTTTCCGGCGTTGCGGAAGACGAGGACCGGGCTGTCCTTGGCATCGAGCTCGATCACGGCTGACGCCACCGACATGGTCCGCAGCGTCATGGTTGATTCGGCGACGATGGCCGGCGCGAAATTCTCCGGTATGTCCTCATCATCGTCGGCAAGCGGCGCCATCACCGTATAGGCGACGTCGGTGGGTTCGCCATTGGCATTGCCTGAATTATGCGACTTCAGCCGACGCTTGTAGCGCCGAAGGCGGGTTTCGAGGCGATCCGCCGCGGCCTCGAAAGCGAGCGTCGGGTCCTGGGCTTCACCGGTCGCCTGCAGTGAAGCGCCGGAATCCAGCCGGATCATGCAATCGGCCGTGTAGCGCGACCCCGATTTGACGACTACGATTTGCCCCGAAAAGCCCCGATCGAAATATTTCCCGATCACTTCCCCGACACGTTCGTTGATGCGCGTACGGAACGCATCGCCGATATCCATGTGTTTTCCCGATATGCGCAGTGTCATCTGAAAACTGACCTTCCTTGCTCAGGCTTCAAACTGTCCCGAGTTTATACCCGTGGTCTGTGCGCACAAGCTTTGCGGCGTCACTTGCGCCGATTTTAAATCCGAACTTTCCGGTTGATCACAATCCGCCTTTTTGACCGTCCGTGGCCAACGTCGTGGCGGACCATCCGCATGCGGGCAGTAGCCCGTCTCATGCGGGCGGGCTTCTAGCCACTTCGTTACAGCTTGTCAATGAAGCACGAAAGCTGTGGAAATTCCGCGGAGATCAACGCCCGGCGCTGGCCAAGGCGCGTTTTTCACGCCGCCGCTGCACCGACGAGGGAATATTCATGCTCTCCCGGTACTTGGCGACCGTGCGCCTGGCAATATCGACGCCGTTTTCCCGCAACATGTCCACAATCGCGTCGTCGGAAAGCACGTCGACAGGCTTCTCTTCGTCGATCAGCTGCTTGATGCGATCGCGCACGGCTTCCGACGAATGCGCGTCGCCGCCGCCCGACGAAGCGATCGAGGCGGTGAAGAAATAGCGCAGTTCGAACACGCCGCGTGGGGTCAGCATGTATTTGTTCGCGGTGACCCGGCTGACGGTCGATTCATGCATGCCGATGGCGTCGGCCACCATGCGCAGGTTGAGCGGCTTCAGGTGGCGCACGCCATGGACGAGGAAAGCATCCTGCTGGCGCACGATTTCCGAGGCGACCTTGAGGATGGTCTTCGCCCGCTGGTCGAGGCTGCGCGTCAGCCAGTTGGCATTCTGCAGGCATTCCGCCAAGAAGTCCTTTTCCGTCTGGTTCTTCGCATGCGGTGACACCTGGGCGAAATAGATATGATCGACCAGCACGCGCGGCAGCGTTTCGGCGTTAAGTTCGACCACCCAGCTCCCGTCATTGGCGGCCCGCACTTCGACATCGGCGATGATGGCGTCGCTTACGCCGCCCGAAAACGCCATCCCCGGGCGCGGATCGAGCGCACGTATCTCGGCCAGCATGTCGAGTAAATCCTCCTCGTCGACCCCACAAATCCGTTTCAGGGTCTGGAAGTCGCGCCGCGCCAGGAGTTCGAGATTGGCGATCAAAGCCTTCATTGCCGGATCGAGCCGGTCGCGGACGGCAAGCTGCAGCGACAGACATTCGGCGAGGTCGCGGGCAAAGATGCCGGAGGGCTCGAATGTCTGGCAGACCGCGAGCGCATTCGTCACCGCTGCTCTGTCGGTGCCGAGACGGGCGGCGATTTCCGCCATGTCGGCGCGCATATAGCCGGCCTCGTCGAGGCCATCGGCAAGCTCGCCGGCGATCAGGCGGGCCGCCGGGTCGGTGAAGGCAAGCGCGACCTGTTCGCCGACATGCTCGCGCAGCGTGATGGCGGCCGCCGCCATGTCCCCGACGTCGAAGCCGTCGGACGAGGACATGGAACTGCCGCCGGAGGCCGATTTCCACTGGGCCGTCAGGTCGGGACCGAGCCGCTCGCTCGTGCCGGGATCGTCGGGGAACAGATTTTCCAGCGAAGCATCGAGCTTTTCCGAGATCGCCTCGGCGCTCCATGCCGTTTCCGTCTCGAACCAGTCGCCGCTGGTCGCCGTTTCCGGCGGGGCGTCGATCTTCTGCGCCTGGTCGCTGGCAGCATCGTCCTGCGGCTCGGCGCGTTCGAGCAGAGGATTGCGCTCGATCTCGTCGTCGATGAAGCGTTCCAACTCGACATGGGTGAACTGCAGCAGCCGGATCGACTGCATGAGCTGAGGTGTCATCACCAGCGACTGGGACTGCCGTAGCTGTAGTTTTGCCGCCAATGCCATGGTTTGGTTTCAAACGCCCTGTCTACGCATCCGGAGTCTACTACGCATCCAGACCGCCGGAAGGATTTTCCCAGTCAAGCATAAGAACTGGCCCGGCTTTTGCTTGTCAAGGCGACGGCGATCAAAACTCGCCTGTCGGTGCGTTATTCGGACGAGAAATCGGAGAAAAGGACCTGTCCCGCGCCAAAAAATCGCTCTCGAACAGGAATTCTCAACCTCAGAGTGTAAAGCCCTCACCGAGATAAAGCCGCCGCACATCCGGGTTTGCGACAATTTCGTCGGCCCGGCCATGGGTCAGCACCTGGCCGGCATGGATTATATAGGCGCGGTCGATCAGTCCGAGCGTTTCTCGGACATTGTGATCGGTGATGAGCACGCCGATGCCCCGCGCCGTCAGGTGGCGCACAAGTTGCTGGATATCAGCGACGGCGATCGGGTCGATGCCGGCGAAAGGCTCGTCGAGCAGCATGTATGCGGGGCGGGTCGCCAGTGCGCGTGCGATTTCAAGGCGCCGCCGCTCGCCGCCGGAAAGCGACAGTGACGGGGCCTTGCGCAGATGGCTGATGTGGAACTCCTCGAGCAGTTCGTCGAGGTTGCGCTCGCGCTCCTTGCGGCTCTTTTCGACCACTTCGAGCACGGCACGGATGTTTTGCTCGACGCTCAGGCCACGAAAGATCGACGCTTCCTGCGGAAGGTAGCCGATGCCAAGGCGGGCGCGGCGGTACATCGGCATCGAGGTGACGTCGAAGCCATCGATTTCGATTGTGCCTTCGTCGACCGGCACAAGGCCGGTGACCATGTAGAAGCAGGTCGTCTTGCCGGCACCGTTGGGACCGAGCAGCCCGACCGCCTCGCCGGCGCGCACGCCGATCGTCACGCCGCTGACGACTTTGCGGCCCTTGTAGCTCTTGGTCAGGCCCTTCGCGATCAGGGTCCCCTTGAACTTTGACGTATCGACGGTGACCGTGGCCGGTGCCGCAAGTTTGCTGGCGGCGCGTCCTGGAAGAAGCGCCCTCAGCGATGCTACGTCGACCATCAGGGTTTCGCCGTTCTCGACTTCGGTGGCGTGATCGACATCATGACGCGCCCATCCCCGCAGGGATCGACCTGCGCCAGGCCGCTCTTCATCTGCACGGTGAGCTTGCAGCCGACCAGCACATTGTCGCCTTGCGAAAGCACGACCTTGCTGCCTGAAAGCACAAGCACTTCCGTCTTCATGTCGAAGCTGCCGCGGTCGCCGGTGGCGACCTGATCGTCCGATTTTATATAGACCTTGTTGTCGACCTCCAGACGGTCAATGTCGGCCGAGCCGGTCATCGCGGCACCTGCGGCCTCCGCGCCCTTGGCGGCAGCGCCGGCATCCTTGACGTAGTAGACCGTCATCTTGCCGGACTTGAGCACGGTCGGCCCCTGGACGACGCTTACATTGCCTGTGAATACAGCGATGCTGTCCGCCTGGCGTACCTCGAGCTTGTCGCTTTCGATCTGGATGGGCTTGTCGCCGGACAGTTTGAGGCCGGACAATTGGCTGGTGGTGTTGGACTGCGCCAGGGACGGCTTTACCCCCAGGAACAGCCCCAGGCCCAGCAGGGCCGAGGTCGCGGCTACGAGCTGTATCGAACTAGTGAGCCGCATGGGATTCTCCGCTCTTTGCCTCTGCCGCTTTCAAGCTGGCGGGGTCGATGTTGACGCGCACTCTGTTTTCGAAAACCACGATCTTGCCGTTGTCCTGGACCGACATCGAATCTGCGGTGATCCGCGACCCGCCGCGGCTGACGTCGACCGGGTCATCCGTCTTCATAGTGCCTTTGGCTATGTCAAGAAAGACCGATTTGAACTTTGCCTCCAAGCCATCGGTGGTGGTTATGGTGACATCGCTGGTCAGGCTCATCGTGTTGCCGTCGCGATTGTAGATGCCGTGCGAGGCATTGACCGCCGCCACATTGTCGGCCGAGATCGGGAGCTTGGCGTCGATGCCCTCCAGATCGATGATGCCTTGCTTGCTCACATCCTGTATGGCGCGCAAGGCTGTCATGGAATAGGGTAGCTTCTGCTTGGTGAACCCGTTGAGCTTGGGGTTGGCCATCACCAGCTTGCCATTGGCGAAGGCGCTGCCATCGGCCTGGACCTGGACCGAGACAGGCGCCGCGAGATACGAATAGACTGGGAAAGCGACCGCGATCGCGGCAGCGACCAGCGGCACCGCAAGCTTCAAGACACGGACGCGGCGCGAATGGCGCTGGGCAATGCCGAAGGCGTCGGCCCGCGCCGGGCCTACGGCCGGGGGGGCCAACTCCGTCTCGGTGTTGGTCGGTTCGATCGGTCGCGCTAACATGACTGCTTTCTTTTAAACCCCTGCCGCCAAGCACCCTATAGGTGGGATGCCGACGCCCTCAAGCAAGCACAAGCGGAGGAAAACCGCAAAAATGTGACGATTGCTGTTGTACAAACGAAAATGAAACCGGCACAACTTTTACATCATACCAGATACAGGCGGACAGCGTTAGGGCCTGTGGATTGGTCTTGAAGTCTCCCTGAAACGCCGGCCCGCGAAGGTTGAAGACGTCGTCTGTGGCGCAAGCGCGTCAGGAATCGGTAGCCGGGCGCGGATGGTTGCTTTAAAAGCATTTCTCCCACCGACTATGAGGCTGGACCATGGCACTGAGAGCCGACGACCTGATCGACCGCCGCCGCTTGCGCCGCAAGCTGACATTTTGGCGCGTTGCAGCGCTTGTTGTCGCAGCAGCCGGGTTGGTTGCCCTTTCGACCTGGATTTACGGTGACGACTTCACTGGCGCGGCGGTCGACCATATCGCCAAGGTCAAGATCGAAGGCACCATCACCGAAGACGACGAGCTGATCAAACGGCTGGAAACCATCCGTCAATCATCGAGGGTGAAAGCTGTGATCCTGTCGATCGATTCACCGGGCGGCACCACCGTCGGTGGTGAATCGATCTACGAGGAAGTGCGCAAGCTGGCCGCCGAAAAGCCGGTGGTGGCCGAAGTCGGCACGCTGGCCGCATCGGCGGGCTATATGATCGCCACCGCGGCCGATCATATCGTCGCGCGCAAGTCCTCGATCGTCGGCTCGATAGGCGTGCTGATCCAGTATCCGGACGTCAGCGGCCTTATGGACAAGCTCGGCATCAAGCTCGAGGAAGTGAAATCCTCGCCGTTGAAAGCCTCGCCGTCGCCCTTCAGACCGGCCAATGACGACGAACGCGCCATGGTCCGCAAGCTCATCCTCGACAGCTACGACTGGTTCGTCGGCGTCGTCGCCGAGCGCCGCAACATGACCAAGCCGGAGGCATTGGCGCTGGCCGATGGGTCGATCTTCACCGGCAGGCAAGCTGTTGCCAACAAATTGGTCGACGCGGTCGGCGGCGAGACCGAAGCGATCGACTGGCTCGCAACCAAGGGCGTCGACGCCAAGCTCGAGGTGGTCGAGTGGAAGGATACGGAAGGCGACAGCTTCCTGTTGTCGAAGGCGATGGCGCGAACCATCGGCAGTGCGCTCGGCCTGCCCGACTATGGCGGCGACATCATTCACGAACTTGGTGCCGACCGCTTGTTTCTTGACGGTCTCGTTTCCGTCTGGCACCCTTGAGACGAGTGAAAAAAGCAAATAAAATCATCCTCATAATTTTGACGGTAGTGTTTTCACGGGGAGCCTTCTCATGATCAAATCCGAACTTGTGCAGATCATCGCCACACGCAACCCGCACCTCTTCCTGCGCGACGTTGAGAACATAGTCGGCGCGATTTTCGACGAGATTACCGACGCGCTTGCCGAAGGCAACCGGGTCGAGCTGCGCGGTTTCGGCGCTTTCTCGGTGAAAAACCGCCCCGCCCGCACCGGCCGCAATCCGCGCACCGGCGAATCCGTCGAGGTCGAGGAGAAATGGGTGCCGTTTTTCAAGACCGGCAAGGAATTGCGCGAAAGGCTGAACGGCGGCAAATAAGCGCCGCGCGGGTTCATGTGCCGGCCTTTCCAGGAGGGCTGGTCTTCGATAGAGCCCGCTTTCGACAGGAAATTCCATGTTCAATCGTTTCTTGCTCATCTTGGTCTTCGTGCCGCTGGCCATCATCCTGATCGCGCTGGCCGTCGCCAACCGCGATCCGGTTGCCTTCACCCTGGACCCGTTCAACCCCGGCAACCCGGTGCTGACGATGACGCTGCCGCTTTTCATCTTCCTGTTCCTGGCTCTCGCCATCGGCATGATCGTCGGCAGCCTGGCGACATGGGTAAAGCAGGGCCGTTACCGCAAGCTGGCGCGCCAGCGCCGCGTGGAGGCCGAGAACCTGCGCCAGGCGGTCAGCCGCGCTCCGGTCGCGCCACAAGGCCCGGTGCTGCCGAAGCCGACGAACTGAACTGCCGGGTCGCCGGTTCACTCTGCGGAGCTTCTCATGCTGACCATTTCGGCCGCCGAGGTCGATCGTGCACTGACCTTTCCCGGATTGGTCGAGACACTGCGCGCGGCCTTTCGCGATGGAGCGGTACAACCGGTCAGGCACCACCATACGGTCGAACGCCCGGACGGCGTGGCCTCGACCCTGCTCTTGATGCCAGCCTGGACCGACTTCAATGCGGCCGGCACGTCGGACGGCGGCCATATCGGCGTCAAGATCGTCACTGTGTCGCCCGATAACAACGCCGTAGGCAAACCCGCGGTGATGGGCCTTTACCTCCTGCTCGACGGTGCGACCGGCGAGCCCGAAGCCATGATCGACGGCCAGCGGCTGACGCAGTGGCGCACGGCCTGCGCCTCGGCGCTGGCCGCTTCCTATCTGGCCCGCGAGGACGCTTCGCGGCTGCTGGTGGTCGGCGCCGGCGCGCTGTCGCCGTTCCTGGCCAAGGCGCATTCGGCGGTGCGGCCGATCAAAACCATCCGCATCTGGAACCGCACGTCGGCCAATGCCGAAAAGGTTGCGGCGCAATTGCGTGCCGAGGGGTTTGCGGCCACCGCCGCGAACGATCTCGACGCCGAGCTCGGCCAAGCCGATATCGTGTCGTCGGCAACCATCACGACCACCCCGCTGATCAAAGGCGCACTTTTGCAGCCGGGAACCCATGTCGATCTGGTCGGCGGCTTCACGCCTGATATGCGCGAAAGCGACGACGATGCGATTTCGCGTGCCCATGTCTACGTCGACACCCGCGCCGGCGCCACCAAGGAGGCGGGCGACATCGTCCAGCCACTGGCCTCGGGCGTGTTGAAGGCGCAAGCCATCGTCGCCGACCTACATGAACTGGCGCGCGGCCAGAAGAAGGGCCGGCAAAGCCCCGGTGAGATCACGCTGTTCAAATCGGTCGGCGCGGCTCTGGAGGATCTCGCCGCCGGCATTGCCGTCTACAAGGCGCTCAAAGTAGGGGAGTAAGGGAATAGGGCAGTACGGCAGTAATGCCTTACTCTCTTACTCCCCTTCTGCCTTGACGGGAACCCCTTTTGCCGCGCCTCGTTGTTCGCAGATGACGGAGATACGCGGGTTTCTGTTGTTCTGGTCGATCCTGACCGCCACGGTCGCAGCGCTCAGCCTCGGCCCATCCTTCGCTCATGTCCTGGAATCGCTGCCTCGGCTGACGAAGTGGTCGCCTTCTCTGTGGCGCGAAACCACCGTCTTCAACGGCCAGTTCTTGCTATTTTTGGTCATTGGCGCGCCACTGGACCTGGCAGCGATTGGTTGTCCGGGGCTTCTCGCATGGATGTTGCGTGACGATCGCCCGGCGTTTTGGTTCGTGTCGGCCGCGGCTGCGCTTTTTGCGGCGTCGCTTGCAGCGTGGTCTGTGCTCGTCAAACCGGCCAATGATATCCTGGCCACCTGGGTGCCTGGACCGATCCCGGAAAACTTCGAAGCGATCCGGCTGCGCTGGGAAACCGGCCATATGGTCGTGGCCGGCATCAAGACCGCAGGCTTCATCTCGCTGATTGTCGGCTTGCTTTCCATCAGGCACGGCTGACCATTCCGGATGTCGTCCGGCAACCGCCTTTGTTGCGCCGCCGGATGTGCTGTGGCAGAAGCGGGCCAAGCAGCCGTCCGGAGATGCTCCGTCTTGAAACCTTTTCGCGACAAACGCCGCGATAGCCGCTCGCAGTTCACGAAAAGCGGAGCAGAACAGACGCGCCCGCGGGATGGTCGCGCAGCGGCCAGGCCGGATGCAAAACCGGGCGAGGGGCATGAGACGAGGGACCGTTCCGAACCAAAGGCCGCGCCGCGTGTCCTTTCCCGCCGCGACGGCGCCCTGCCCGCCGAACGTCTTCCGGTAATCCTCGAAGTGACGCCCAACGCCGACTATGCGCTGCTCGACAGCGGCGCCGGGCAGAAGCTCGAACAGTACGGCCCCTATCGCATCGTCCGGCCCGAGGGCCAGGCAATCTGGCAAAAAGCGTTGCCGGCCAAGGACTGGGATCGCGTCGACGCCATTTTCACCGGCGACACCGACGAGGAAGGCATCGGCCGCTGGCGCTTTCCAAGGACGCCGCTCGGCGAGACCTGGCCGATGAAGCATGACGGCATCGACTATCTCGGCCGCTTCACCTCGTTTCGCCATGTCGGCGTCTTCCCCGAACAGGCCTCGCACTGGGATCACATGGCCGGGCTGATCGCGGCGGCGAAGCGGCCGGTCAAGGTGCTGAATCTGTTCGGCTACACCGGCCTTGCCTCGCTGGTGGCGGCTCGCGCCGGCGCCGAGGTCACCCATGTCGACGCATCCAAGAAGGCGATCGGCTGGGCCAGGGAGAACCAGGAGATCGCGGGCCTGTCGCAAAAGCCGATCCGCTGGATCGTCGACGACGCCATGAAATTCGCCGAGCGCGAGGAACGCCGCGGCAGCCGCTACGACATCGTCCTGTTCGATCCGCCCGCCTATGGCCGTGGCCCGAAGGGCGAGGTCTGGCAGTTGTTCGAGGATCTGCCTGATCTGACCGACCTCTGCCGCTCGATCCTGACGCCGAAGCCGCTTGCCGTGGTGCTGACCGCCTATTCGATCCGCGCCTCCTTCTTCGCCATCCATGCCTTGATGCGCGACACGTTCGCCGGCATGGGCGGCAGGGTCGAATCCGGCGAACTGATCATCCGCGAGAAATCCGCCGGCCGGGCGCTGTCCACGTCGCTGTTCTCGCGCTGGGTGGCCTGAATGAGCGATCGGCACGCCGGCTCGCCAGGGCAAGTGAAAGAGGTCACCAGCCTTGCCAACCCGCTGGTCAAGGACATCAAGGCGCTCGCGCTGAAGAAATTCCGCGACCAGCAGAACGCCTTCATGGCCGAGGGGCTGAAGCTGGTGATCGACGCGCTCGATCTCGGCTGGTCGATCAGGACGCTGGTCTTCGCCAAGGCCGGACGCGGCAATGCGGCGGTCGAAAAGGTCGCGGCGCGCACGGTTGCCGCCGGCGGCACCGTGCTCGAAGTTTCGGAAAAAGTGCTCGTCGCCATCACCCGTCGCGACAACCCGCAAATGGTGGTCGGCATCTTTTCGCAGAAGTTCCTGCCGCTGAAAGACATCCGTGCTCAGAAAAGCGATGTCTGGGTGGCGCTCGACCGCGTGCGCGACCCTGGCAATCTCGGCACCGTCATCCGCACCGTCGATGCCGTCGGCGCCAAGGGCGTCATCCTGGTCGGCGAGACCACCGACCCGTTTTCAGTGGAGACCGTGCGCGCCACGATGGGCTCGATCTTCGCCGTGCCGGTCGCCAGGGCGACGCCGGACACCTTCCTCGCATGGCGAAAAAGCTTTCCCGGCCTCGTCGCCGGCACGCATCTGAAGGGCGCGGTCGACTACCGTTCGGTCGATTTTTCCAGAGGCCCGGTGCTGCTGATGATGGGCAACGAACAGCAGGGCCTGCCCGACAGCCTGGCCGAAAGCTGCGACAGGCTGCTGCGGATTCCGCAGGCCGGCCGCGCCGATTCGCTCAATCTCGCGGTGGCCACCGGCATCATGCTGTTCGAGATCCGGCGCGATGCGCTGAAACTTGCCCCGGAGGACGCCAAACCGTGACATCCCAAATGGTGAAATCCCAAACGGCAAAATCATGGTTCCCTTACGCCCTGCTGGTCGCTGCGGCGATAGCGCTCGACCAGTGGGTGAAACACCTAGTCGAGACCGGCCTCGCCTTTCAGGAAAAGGTCGATCTCGTGCCGTTCCTGGCACTGTATCGCACCTACAACACCGGCATTGCCTTCTCGATGTTTTCGTCGTTCGGCGACACCGGCCTGGTGGTCATCGCCGCTTTCGTCGTCGCTTTCGTGCTCTATCTCGCGGCCCGCACGCCGCCCGGCCACGTGCTTACCCGCATTGGCTTTGCACTGATCGTCGGCGGCGCGCTCGGCAATCTGCTCGACCGCGCCACCTATGGCCACGTGATCGACTACATCCTGTTCCATACTCCGGTATGGTCCTTTGCCATCTTCAACCTCGCCGACGCGTTCATCGCGGTCGGCGCGGTGCTGGTCGTCTTCGACGAACTCATCGGTTGGCGGCGCGAGGCCAAGCCCTCAAGCGATTGACCTGACCTTCCACCGCCATACAGTGCCCATTCGAAAAGCCCGAGGAGAAAACATGCCCGAAACCTTCAAAGCCATCCTCGTTTCGCGCGACACCGAGAAGAAGCAGTCGGTCGCGGTGACCGACCTCACCGAGGACGACCTGATGGAAGGCGATGTCACCGTCGCCGTCGAGGCGACGACGGTGAACTACAAGGACGGCCTCGCCATATCAGGCAAGGCGCCGGTGATCCGCCGCTGGCCGCTGGTGCCGGGCATCGATTTCGCCGGCACGGTCGTCTCGTCCTCCCATGCCGACTGGCGCAAGGGGGACAAGGTCATTCTGAACGGCTGGGGCGTCGGCGAGACGCATTTTGGCGCCTATGCCGAGCGTGCCCGCGTCAAGGGCGACTGGCTGGTGCCGCTGCCCCAGGGCATGAGCCCGCATGATGCCATGGCGATCGGCACCGCTGGCTACACCGCCATGCTTTGCGTCATCGCGCTGGAACGGCATGGCATCGTGCCCGATCGCGGCCCGGTGGTGGTGACGGGGGCTGCCGGCGGCGTCGGCTCGGTCGCGGTCTCGATCCTGTCCAGCCTCGGCTACCATGTCATCGCCTCGACCGGCCGCAGCGC
Organism: Mesorhizobium tianshanense; assembly: GCF_007830515.1. GTDB lineage: Bacteria > Pseudomonadota > Alphaproteobacteria > Rhizobiales > Rhizobiaceae > Mesorhizobium > Mesorhizobium tianshanense. The sequence continues at coordinate 84,703 of NZ_VLKT01000016.1, read as the reverse complement.
CGAAAGCCCCTATCTGATCGACCTGGGCGCCGCGGAAGTGATTGCGCGTGACGAGCTTGCCCAGCCGGCAAGGCCGCTCGCCAAGGAACGCTGGGCCGGCGGCGTCGACGCGGTCGGCAGCCATACGCTGGCCAACGTCCTTTCGATGACCTCCTATGGCGGCGCCGTCGCCGCCTGCGGCCTGGCCGGCGGCATGGATCTGCCGACGAGCGTCGCGCCGTTCATCTTGCGCGGCGTTTCGCTGCTCGGCATCGATTCGGTGATGGCGCCGAAGGCGGTCCGCCTGGAAGCGTGGCGCCGCATCGGTACGGACCTTGACCTCCACAAGCTTGCCAGCCTGTCCACGACCATCGGTTTCGACGGCATCATCGACGCCGCGCACGACATCGTCGACGGCAAGATCCGCGGTCGCGTGGTGGTGGACATGTGAACTCCGTCGTCTGCAGTTTTTGCACGAAACAAAGCCAAAACCGCGCGACCGCTAAAATTCGAACGATCAGCCGCAATTTTCCATAATCTCTGTCTGGCAAGGATTTCGTATGGTCACGGAATCCGGCATCAGAGAAACGGAGAACGCCGAAAGCGTCGACGGGATCGGCCCGGAGCCGCCGAGGCGGCAGCTTGTCGCCGCGCCGCCGCGGGCGCCGGAACTGCCCGCCGCCAATCGTGAAGGCCTGCCGTTCCTGACGCTCGTCGCCGTCGTGGTGCTGGCAGGCCTGTCGCATCTGACCGGAGCGCCGATCTTCATCACCGTTGGCCTTTTGGCGACCGGCATGGCCGGTCTTGCCATGCACCTGCGCGCCAAGCGCACTGAGCGCCGCACAGCCGCTCTGCTCGACGAGACCGCGGCTCGCAGCCGCGCCCAGATCGAGACACTGGCCGACCGCATGTGGGAGATGCAGGAGAGCGAGGAACGCTTTCGCGGGCTGATCGACGCGCTCGGCGATCTCGTCGTCCATCGCGATCGTGACGGCCACATAGTGTACGCCAACAAGGTTTTCGCCGATCTTGTCGGAACCGAACAGCGCGACCTTGCCGGCAGGACCCTGGCCGAACTCGGCATCGACGTCGGCATCGTTCCCGATGCCGCTTTTTCCGACCACGAGTGCCTGAGCTCCACCGACGTCGCCATTAGCACGCCGAGCGGCCCGCGCTGGTTCTCATGGATCGAACTGTCCGTGCGCGACAAGGAGAGCGGCGCTGACTCGCATCGCGCCATCGCCCGCGACATTACCGCCCGCAAGCAAGCCGAATCGTCGCTGATCACCGCCCGTGAGCGAGCCGAATATGCAAGCCAGGCCAAATCGCGCTTCCTCGCCACCGTCAGCCACGAGATCCGCACGCCGATGAACGGAATCATGGGCATGGCCAGGCTGTTGGCCGATACCAGTCTCTCGCCCGAACAACGGACCTATGTCGGCGCCGTCTCGACCTCGGCCAGCGCGCTGCTGGCACTGATCGAGGATCTGCTCGACTATTCCAAGATCGAGGCCGGCCGCTTCGATCCCGAACCGCAGCCAATGTCGGTGCGCGAGATCGCCGACAACGTCGTCGAACTCCTAGCGGCGCGCGCCTTCGCCAAGGCCATCGGCCTTGGCTGCCATGTCGACCACGACGTGCCGCAGATGATCACCGCCGATCCGGGGAAGGTCAGGCAGGTGCTGCTCAACCTCATCGGCAACGCCATCAAGTTCACCGACAGCGGCGGCGTATTGGTGAGCATCGCCCGCGCCCGCACCGAAACCACCGATCACATATGCTTTACGGTCACCGACACCGGTCCCGGCCTGAACGAGAACGACATGGAGCGCATCTTCGACGAATTCGAACAGGCTGACGGCACGTCGACCCGCGTGCATGGTGGCGCCGGCCTCGGTCTTGCCATTTCCAAGCGCCTGGCGATTGCCATGGGCGGTACGATTTCGGTGTCGAGCCGGCTCGGCCAGGGTTCGGAATTCGTCTTCGAAATCCCCGCAATATCGGCCATCGAAGCGTCGCAGAACCGCCAGAGCGCGCTGTCGGGTCGGCGCGCGGTGATCCTGTCGAGAAACGCCATCGAGGCGGATGCCATTGCTCGCACCATCCGCGCCAATGGCGGTATGGTCGATCTGGCCGCGACCGCCGCCCAGGCAGCCCCCTTCGCCGAAGGCTGCGACGTGCTTCTGGTCGACGCGGCCATGGAAGACAGCGACGGCAGGTTGCTCAAGCGCCTTCGTCAGAGCGGCTTTGCCGATTGCGAGGCGATCACGCTGATCGCGCCGACCGACCGCGGCATGCTGGGCGAGTTCCGCGCCAGCGGCTACGCCACCTTCCTGGCAAGGCCGGTGCGCGGCGAGACGTTGCTGCGCGTGCTTTTGGCCAGCGGCGTACCCACCCTCTCCCAACCGCAGCCGGAAAAGCCCGGCGCGCCATCGGTCCGCGCCATTGGGCTCCGCCAGCAGGGCCTGTCCGTGCTGATTGCCGAGGACAACGACATCAACGCCATGCTTGCCCGCGCCACGCTGCTGAAGGCCGGGCATCGGGTGAAAGTGGTCGGCAACGGCAAGGCCGCCGTCGAGGCCGTCATCGGAACCGGCCACAAGCATCGCTTCGACGTGGTGCTGATGGACCTGCACATGCCTGTGATGGACGGGCTGGACGCCATCGCCGCCATCCGCCGGCACGAGGAGGAAACCGCCATACCGCCGGTTCCGATCATGGTGCTGTCGGCGGACAGCCAGGAAAAGACCCGCCACGCCGTGCTCGCCCATGGCGCCAGCGGCTTCGTGACCAAGCCGCTCGATCCCGACGCGCTTGTCCAAGCGGTCGAGGGCCAGGTGGCGGCCTGAGCCGCGAGTCGCGCCCTTTCCTTACATTGCATAGCCGGTTGCAGGCATTACCCAGCCGGCGAAGTATTGCCCGTAACGCCGTATCACGGTACTGTCACAATCCTGTTGCACCTACACCGTATCCCCGTGCCAAGAGGGATGGCTCGAAGGAGAATCACTCGTGCATACAGTTATGCCGGAATGTGACACTCGGCCGAACGCCAGCAGCGCATTGCTTGTCGGGCGGAACGTCGATGCCGTCATAAAAGGCACATCACTCGGTCGCATCGGCAACCTCGAAGTGCGGCTCGCCCTCAACGAGGCTGAGATCGCCGCGGCCCAAGAAGTGCGTTACCGGGTATTCTACGACGAGCTTGGCGCCAGGAAAAACCTGTTCCAGGCGCAGGATTGCCGCGATGCCGACCGCTTCGATCCGCTCTGCGATCATTTGCTCGTCTTCGACACTTCGCTATCCGGTCCCGAGCATCGCCGCATTGTCGGCACCTACCGCCTGCTGCGGCAGGAAATCGCGGCTGCGGCCGGCGGCTTCTATTCCGAGGGCGAATTCGAGCTGACCAAGCTCATCGCCCGTCATCCCGGCCAGCGTTTCCTCGAGCTCGGCCGCTCCTGCGTCTTGCCGGAATACCGCTCGAAGCGCACCATCGAGGCGCTCTGGCAAGGTATTTGGGCCTATATCAACCATTACGGGATCGGCGTGATGACCGGTTGCGCCTCGTTCCAAGGCACCGTGCCGGCGGCGCATGCCGAAGCGCTGACCTATCTCGCCCATCACTGCCGCACGAACTCGGCCTGGGACGTGCGCGCGGTCGCCGGGCGCTACTGTTCCATGGATTTGATGCCGATCGAGGCGGTCTACGCCAAGGCCGCGATCGCGGCAATGCCACCGCTGGTCAAGGGCTATCTGCGCGTCGGCGCGCGCATCGGCGACGGCTGCGTCATCGACCGCGAATTCTCGACGGTCGACGTGTTCGTGGTGATGCCGGTCAAGGAGATCGGCGCCCGCTACGTCAACTATTATGGCGGGGAAGCCCAGCGTTTTGCCGCATGAAGGCAGTAGTGAGTAGTGAGAGCTACATCACGACATCCAAGCCTCACTACTGACTACTCACTATTCGCCACTCACGGAATATCTTCCGGCCGCCGACCGGGGCGGCTCTTGTAGGATGGAAAGGCCCAGCCGAACTTGAGCGCGCCGCCACGCACCAGAAATGCCGCGGCAAAGCCCGCCAGGCCCGATGCGAGCGGCGGCAGTCCGGCGAGATCGCCTGTTGTAAACAGGGTGGCGCCCGCAAGGGCGGCAGTGACATAGATTTCTGGTCTCAAGAGCACCGACGGTTCGCCGGCCAGCAGGTCGCGCAAGATGCCGCCGAACGTGGCGGTGAGCACGCCGGTGACGACGGACACGACCGGCGACCCGGTGACGGCCAGGCCCTTGGCGGCACCCATCACCGAAAACGCGGCGAGGCCAACAGCGTCGAGCCAGAGCAGTAATTTCCAGCGGGATTCGAGACGGTGCGCCCCGAAGAAGACAAGCATCGCCACCACCGCGCAGATCAGAACGTAGCCGGAATTGGCGATCCAGAAGACCGGCAGATTGAGAATGACGTCACGAAACGTGCCACCGCCGATGCCGGTGACGCTGGCCAGGAACAGAAAGCCGATAATGTCGAGTTGCTTGCGCGAAGCGGCAAGCGCACCGGTCGCCGCGAAGACCGCGACGCCGGCATAGTCGAGAAGCTCGATCGGGTTCAAGGGCATAGGGGAGTAAGGGAGTAGGGGACTAGGTAAGCATAAATAGCACGAAGCCGCGCGAATGGTACGGCTCTTTGCCCTACTCCCCTATTCCCTTACTTACGCATCCTTCTCAGCTTGCTCGTTCACCGGCCCTGGCTCGACCGGCGCTTCACCAGCCACCTGCTTGGGACCGCCCTTGGCAACACCGACCATGGCCGGCCGCAGCACCCGCTCGCCGATCGAATAGCCCGGCTGCACGACCTGCACCACCGTGTTGGCCGGCACCTCCGGATTGGGCACCTCGAACATCGCCTGGTGGAAATTCGGATCGAACTTCTCGCCTTCCGGCTCGAGCTTCTTCACCCCATGCCGCTCCAATGCCGATAGCATGGCGCGCTCGGTGATCTCGACGCCCTCGATCAGCGCCTTGAAGCCGGCATCGCCCGACGCCTTGGCCTCTGCCGGGATCGCATCCAGCGCGCGGCGCAGATTGTCCGACACCGACAGCATGTCGCGGGCGAAATTGGCAACCGCATAGGCACGCGCGTCGTGCACGTCGCGCGCGGTGCGGCGCCGCAGATTCTCCATCTCGGCCGCGACGCGGAGCGCGCGGTCCTTCAACTCGTCGTTTTCCTTCAGCAGCCGCACAAGCGCTTCATAGTCGCCGTCGACGCTGCCCTCCGTGTGTTCGATGACAGCCTCGGCCGTCTCGGCTTCATCGGGCGCGCGTTCGTCTTTTGCCTGGTCGCTCATCGCCATTTCCCGTCATTTCGAATGATGTGGATTTGTGCCCGATATCGAGGTTTGGCGGCCAAAAATCAAGGGGCAAGCGATACCGAAGAAGCCGCTCGCGCTTTGACGACGCATCATGAAGACCTTTCGATATTAATTCAAATTTTACTGTAACCGCCGGCTTTGCTTGCCAAGATGCCACGATGTGGAACCATTCGCCTACTGGGGGAGTTTCGAAGCCGACACAGGATTTTGAAATGACGACCCGCAAAAACGGCGACCGCAACAAGAATGGCGCCCGCAACAATGACGAAAGACGTGAAAGGCTCGCGACCGGCGTCAAGCACCAGTTCGGCACCGAGGCAACGATGCGCTTTATGCGCGCGTTGCCGGCATTCCGGACGGAGAACGACATTCCCGATCGTTTCAGGGAATTGCTCGACCGCCTGGACGGCATCGAGAGCAGCGTCGCCGCCAATAGCCGCCGGCAATAGACGGACACACGCGCTCGTCGTTCCGTGCCGCCGGAACCCAAGCATGTCTTTCCGCATTGCGGCACCTTGCGTATCGCGCGACAATTACGCGCAGTAACTTTGCGTGAGCCTTGCCTTGCGACAGCGATAGGGCCCGTCTATGCTCTCTGATGAACATGATTTCCCCCGAAGCTGTGGCGAACAGCAAACGTGCCTGGTTGAAGATCCTGGCGCGCTACAAGACGCCGGACCGGCGACGCAGCGCCATTGAACTTGCCATCACCCTCATCCCTTTTGCCACGCTATGGGCACTGTCCTCGGCTGCCTATGCCTACGGCCATTGGTGGGGGCTGATCCTCATCCTTCCGGCGGCTGGCTTTCTGGTGCGGATCTTCATGATCCAGCACGATTGCGGCCATGGCTCCTTCTTCGCCAATCGCACTGTCGACGACTGGATTGGCCGTAGCCTCGGCGTCCTGACGCTGACGCCCTATGACTGCTGGCGGCGCGCTCACGCAACCCATCATGCCAGCGCCGGCAACCTCGACCAACGCGGCATGGGCGACATCACGACGCTGACCGTCGCCGAATACCGGCAGATGCCCTGGCAAGGCCGCCTTGCCTATCGTCTCTATCGTCATCCCCTGGTCATGTTCGGACTTGGCCCCATATGGCTCTTCATTTTCGAGCAGAGGTTGCCGGTCGGCATGATGCGGGGCGGCCTGACGCCCTGGGTGTCATCCATGGCCACCAATCTCGCCATCGCGCTTATCGCCGCGATCCTCATCTGGTTCGTCGGCCTTGGCGCCTTCCTGGTCGTGCACTTGCCGATCGTCATCCTCGCCGGTTCGGCCGGCATCTGGCTGTTCTACGTCCAGCACCAGTTCGAGGAGACCGAGTGGGCAAAGGATTCCGAGTGGGAATTCCAGCATGCGGCGCTGCACGGTTCCTCATATTATGACCTGCCGCCGGTGCTGAACTGGTTCACCGGCAATATCGGCGTCCACCACGTGCACCACCTCTCCGCCAAGGTGCCATGCTACCGGCTGCAGGAAGTGCTGAGGGATTACCCGGAACTGCGCGAAATCGGCCGCGTCACGCTTGTCGAGAGCCTGCGCTGCGTCAGGCTGGCGCTGTGGGACGAGAACCGCAGGAAACTGGTGTCGTTCCGCGAAGCGCGGATGGCTGCGTAAAAACACCCCGCCGCACCACAGGTGCGGCGGTGCTTGCAAGGCGTGGCTCAAGCCGCCTTGCGTTCGTCACGCATCAGGATCTCGCCGTGCTGGATCTCGGTGCCGAGCACTTTCAGGCATTCGCGCATGAAGGCGGCAAGGCCCGGCCAGCCCTTGGCCGACACCAGGTTGCCGTCGACATGGGCGCCGGTCGGTGAGACATCGATGTAGGTGCCGCCGGCCAGCGTGACTTCCGGCTCGCAATACTGGAGCGCCGCGACTTCCCTGCCACGCACGACACCGTCGACCGCGATCAGAATCTGCGCACCGTGGCAGATGGTGAAGATCGGCTTGCCGGTTTCGTGGAAATGCCGCACCAGCGCCTGCACGCGCTTATCGATACGGATGTATTCCGGCCCGCGTCCGCCCGCCGCATAGACGGCATCGTACTCGGCCGGGTTCACCTCGGAAAAGGTCTTGTTGAGGATGTAGTCGTGGCCAAGCTTTTCCGTATAGGTCTGGTGGCCCTCGAAGTCGTGAAGCGAGGTCCTCAGGATGTCGCCCGCCTTCTTGTCGGGACACACGACATGGACAGTGTGACCAACCGCATGCATGGCCTGTTCAAAGACGAAAATCTCGTATTCCTCGCTGAACTCGCCAACGAGCATCAATATCTTCTTACCAGCCATTCCCGGTTCCTCCCTTGGTGGCGATATTTATTTCGGATCGCGAAATAATACGCCTATCCTAAGGGCGGGACGGTGAAAATAAAAGACCGAATCTGGAAATTGGTCCGACCAGATTCGGCGATCTGCTCCGTGGAGGCGATCAGCTGGCGCGCACCCGCCGCCAGGAATATTTGAGGCCCTTAGCCTCCGGCTTCACGGTCGGCTGATAGGAGAGCGGCAGACCGCCGATGCGGCCTTCCTCGAGCCGTCTCAAAAGCACCGGATGCGACACTTCGAACTCGTCGAAGCCGAGACGCAGCATATGCGGCAACTGGTCGACCAGAACCTGCCCGGTGGCGCGGATCGCGCCTTCGAAATGATGGCGGCTGCGCAGCAGTTCACCCTTGGAGAAGGAACGGCCGTCACTGAAGGCCGGGAAGGCCAACGCCACCAACGATACCTGGTCGAGCAGGTCTGCGATCTTTTCAAGCTGGTCGCCGGGCTGAAGCAGCACGCCAAGACGTTCCTTCGCCGACCGGCGGACCGCCGGGTCGAGGTCGAGAAACGCCTGCAGCGGCAGGATGAAACGGCCATTGCCGGACAGCGCATCGGCACTTTCGGCATGGGTCCACTCGTCCTCGCGAAAGCCCGTCGGGGTCCAGAGGCGGGTGGCAATCTCCGGCGTCAGTTCTGTCATCAAAAAGATTCCTAAAGCGATGCGTCGGTCAGCGACTTCTCCAGTCCCGACAGATGGATGCCGCACTCGGTCTTGGCATGCCCCGCCCAGCGGCCGCTGCGCGCGTCCTCGCCCGGCTGCACCGGCTGCGTGCACGGAAAGCAGCCGATCGACAGATAGCCATAAGCGACCAGCGGATTTTCACGCAGCGCATGCGCGCGCATGTAGTTGGCCTGGTCGGCGGTCGTCCAATGCGCCAGCGGATTGATGCGGATGCGCGAGCCGACCGCCTCGAACACCGGGAGCGCTGCCCGCGTCGAGGCCTGGAAGCGCTTGCGGCCGGTAAACCAGGCGCGGAACGGCTCGACGCCGCGCGCCAGCGGCTCGACCTTGCGGACATCGCAGCAGGCGTCGGTGTCGGTCTCGTTCAGATTGCCGGTCGGATCGATCCGTTCGAGAGCCGCCTCGTCGGGCGTGATCACCCGGATATCAGTTAGCCCGAAATCGGCGACGAGCGCGTCGCGATAGCCGAGCGTCTCCTCGAAATGCTTGCCGGTGTCAAGGAAGATTACCGGCAGCGTCCGGTCGATCTTGGCGATCATGTGCAGCAGCACCGCCGAATCCGCGCCGAAGGACGAAACCGCGGCGATTTCATCGTGAAAGAATTCCCGGGCCGACCGCTCGATGATCTCCAGCGGCTTCAGATGACCATAGAGCGCATCGAGCCCCGCCGCTTCGGCGGCAACGCCGGCCTCGACGTCGACGATACGGTCAAGCGGCCTTGGTTTCGCCAGCATAGAGCGCCTCCTTGAACGGCGCGGGACCGACACGGCGGTAGGCGTCGATGAATTTTTCGTTTCTGTCGAGCCGAAGGCCGAGATAGGTCTCGACAATCTGCTCGATGGCATCGGTGATCTCTTCCGAGCTGAAGCCGCGGCCGATGATCTCGCCGACCGAGGTGTTCTCGTCGGCCGAGCCGCCAAGCGTGACCTGATAGAGTTCGGCGCCCTTCTTCTCGACGCCGAGGATACCGATATGGCCGACGTGGTGATGGCCGCAGGCGTTGATGCAGCCGGAGATCTTCAGCTTCAATTCGCCGATCTCGCGCTGGCGCTCGAGCGAAGCGAAGCGGTTCGAGATTTCCTGCGCCACCGGAATGGAGCGCGCCGTGGCCAGCGCGCAATAGTCGAGGCCGGGGCATGAGATGATGTCGGTGATCAGGTTTGAATTGGCCGTCGCCAATCCGATGTCGACCAGAGCGTCATAGACCGCCTTGAGGTCGGCACGCGCGACATGCGGCAGGATCAGATTCTGTTCATGGCTGACGCGCAACTCGTCGAAGGCATATTTTTCGGCAAGGTCGGCGACTGCTTCCATCTGGCTGTCGGAGGCATCGCCCGGCGCTTCGCCAATGCCCTTGAGCGAGATGGTCACGGCGGCATAATCGGGATGGCGATGGGTCACCACGTTCTGGTCGAGCCATTCCGAAAAACGCTTCGAATCGAGGCGGGCAAGCTTGACCGCTTCGTCGCCTTCCGGCCGTTCGACCAGCGCCGGCGGCGCGAAGTAGGCATCGATGGCGCGGATGTCGGCTTCCGGCAGCTTCAGATCCGCATCCTTCAGTTCCTGCCATTCGGCCTCGACCTGGCGAGTGATCTCCTCGACGCCGGTCTCGTGGACGAGGATCTTGATGCGCGCCTTGTATTTGTTGTCGCGGCGGCCGTAGAGGTTGTAAACGCGCAGGATCGCCGTGCAGTAGGACAGAAGATCGGCCTCGGGCAGGAAGTCGCGTATCTTCTTGGCGATCATCGGCGTACGGCCCTGGCCGCCGCCGACATAGACGGCGAAACCGAGTTCGCCGGCCGCGTTCTTCTTCAAGTGCAGGCCGATGTCATGCGTCTGAATGGCGGCGCGGTCGCGCTCGGCGCCGGTCACCGCGATTTTGAATTTTCTCGGCAGGAACGAGAATTCCGGATGCACCGACGACCATTGACGCAGGATTTCCGCATAGGGGCGCGGGTCGGCGACCTCGTCGGCGGCGGCACCGGCAAAGTGGTCGGCGGTGACGTTGCGGATGCAGTTGCCGCTGGTCTGGATGGCGTGCATTTCCACACTTGCCAGGTCGGCCAGGATCGCCGGGATATCCGACAGCGCCGGCCAGTTGAACTGGATGTTCTGGCGCGTCGTGAAATGGCCATAGCCCTTGTCGTATTTGCGGGCGATGTGGCCGAGCATGCGCAACTGCTTGCTGTTCAGCGTGCCGTAAGGCACCGCGATGCGCAGCATATAGGCGTGGAGCTGCAGGTAGACGCCGTTCATCAGTCTCAGCGGCCGGAACTGATCCTCGGTGATCTCGCCGGCAAGCCGCCGCGCGACCTGATCGCTGAACTCGGCGACGCGGGCCTGGACAAAATCGTGATCGAACTCATCGTAACGGTACATGTCTGGTCTTTCCGGGCGCGTCCCCCCGCTTAAATCAATGTCGCGATCTACGCCGCCCGGGCAGCTTCCGGGCGGGCCTGCTTGCCCAGGTCGTTGCGGTTGGTGGGGCCGGCGGCCCGGATCTTTTCACGCAGACGAACCGGAACGACCACACCATTGGCGACAGTCACGTCGATCAGATTGACGTCGACCACTTCATTGTTAGCAAGGGCCGTGGCGCCGATCGCCTCCAGCCGGTCTTCGGCCGCCTTGTCGTCGGCGAGATCGGCATTGTCGATGATCTCGGCCCAGCCGCCATTGGCGTACCAGACGGCTTCGCCGTCGGCGAGGCGGTTTGCGGTCAGAACTTTCATCGTTTGGCTCCTTCGGCGGCTGTTTGGGCCGCGCCTTCATGCCTGTGTGCCGCGAGCGGCTCGGAACGTTCAAAGTTGGCGCCGGCGACTGCATCGCCGATGATCGTCATGACCGGGCCGGCAAGGTCGGCGCGGACCTCCAGCGACGGCAGGTCGGCGAGCGTGCCGTGGAAACGGCGGCGGTTGGCAAGGCTGGCATTCTCGACCACGGCGACCGCCGTATCCGGCGACAGGCCCGCCTCGATCAGCCGGCCGGCAACCTCGGCCGCGACCGAGCGGCCCATATAGACGGCGACCGTGGCGCCGGAAATGGCGAGCTTGGCCCAGTCGGGCAGCGAATTTCCCTTGAGGTCGTGCCCGGTGGTGAACACCATCGACGACGACACGCCGCGCAGCGTCAGCGGCAGCTCGAAATCGGCGGCGGCGGCGAAGGCCGCAGTGACGCCCGGAACCACCTCATAAGCGATGCCGGCGTCGCGGAGCGCTGCCATTTCCTCGCCCGCGCGCCCGAACACCAGCGGATCGCCGGACTTCAGCCGCACGACGCGCTTGCCGTCACGGCCGAGTTCGATCAGCAGCGCGTTGATCTCGGCCTGGCTCTTGGTGTGGCAGCCCTTGCGCTTGCCGACCGGCAGACGCTCGGCGTCGCGGCGGCCCATGGCGACGATCGCCTCCGGCACCAGCGCGTCATGGACGATGACATCGGCTTCCATCAGCAGGCGGTGGGCGCGCAGCGTCAGCAGGTCCTCGGCGCCCGGGCCTGCCCCCACCAGGGCAATGTGGCCCGACGACGGCGCATTCGAGAGCAACAGGTCGACGGCGGCATCATGCGCCTGCGAAAGCTGGCCGGCCTCCATGGCGCGGGCCGGTGCGCCGCCGAAGAAGTCGCTCCAGAAGCGTCGCCGGGCATTGCCTTTCGGCAGCAATCTCTCGGCACCGCGCAACGACGCGGCAAGCGAAGCAAGCGGCCCGAGCGACGGCGACAGCATGCGGTCGATCTTGCCGCGCAGCATCTGGGCAAGCACCGGGCCGGCCCCTTCCGTGCCGACGGCAATGGCGACCGGCGCGCGGTTGACCAGCGCCGGGGTGAAGAAATCGCACAGGTCCGGCCGGTCGACGGCATTGACCGGAATACCCAGCCGACGCGCATCCTCGGCAACGCGGCGGTCGAGCGCCTCATCGCCGCTGGCGGCAAACACCATTACGGCACCTTCGAGATGCGCGGCGTCGTAGGCGGCAGCGATGTGAATGGCGCCATTCGCGGCGATGAAGGCCAGCAACTCGGCCTCGGCGGCATCGGTGATGATGCGCAGCACAGCACTCGACTGGCCAATCAGCCGCGCCTTGGCCAGTGCCTCCTGGCCGCCGCCGACGATGGCCACGGCTTCGCCCTCGACCCGCATGAAGACGGGAAAGGCGTTGAGCTTGGAGGTAGCCTGCGGCATGGGCGAGCGGAATCCTAAAGTACGCTGTCGGTTCTACGCGCTAGCGCGAAAAAGCAGAAGGAACGCACTCGCGCATCGCTTCGTGCGAAGCAATCGCTTTTCCCCAAGCACCAGAGGCAGGAGAAAAAAATTCCACACCCACGAGTGGAGCGGACCCAAGCCGCTGTTGCGGGCCTTAATCTGCGGCCGTTCTAGCGGCAATCGAGGTGTATCACAAAACACTTTTTTCTAAATTCTACTAATCTAGTAGATTAAAGCTACCATGCACTGAACACCGTCATCCCCGGTTAGTTGGCTGGCTTGCTCGCTGTTCTTGTCGTCACCGGAACATTCCTGCCTCGGCGCGCGTTTGCCATGCGAACCCGAGCCTGGCTGTTCGGCTGCGGCAACGGCTCCTGGGATGGGCCCGGAAACCATGAAGAAAATCAGGAAAAAGGAGCGCTCCGTGAACAATCTCAAGCTGAAACGTGGACTGTGGATCGTGGTGGCCGACGGCGAGAAAGCGCTATTCCTCGAAAACCGTGGGGACACGCAATATCCCGACCTTCAGGTCGTGCAGGAGATGGAGCAGGTGAACCCGGCGACGCGAGAGCAAGGCTCGGACCGCCCCGGCCGCTACAGCGACGGCCCTTCCATCCACCGCAGCGCAGTCGAGGACACTGACTGGCATCGTCTCGGCAAAGAGCGTTTCGCCGACGAAATTGCCGAGCGGCTGTACAAGCTCGCGCATCGCGGCGCCTTCAAGGAGATGGTGCTGATCGCGCCACCGCAAGTGCTTGGCGAGATCCGCAGAAAACTGCACAAGGAAGTTGCCGAGAAAATCACCCTGGAAATTCCGAAGACGCTGACCAACCACACCATCGTCGACATCGAAAACTTGCTGCAGGCGGCCTGATAGCACGCACCAGGCGCGCAATACCCATTGCCAGCCCCGAGGCGGCTCGCCTCCTGCCATCTTTGTCATCGATTTCTTGGCATTGCGGGTTGCCTCGCGGCTACCCGAGCCCCCATTGCCAACGCGACGGCTCTTTTGGCGGCGCATATCCGACATCGTGATTTTGAAAGGCGCTCCATGGACCATGTCGCACGACACGCCCCTTATCGCCACCATCGTCGCCGGTTTGGGGCTGGCTTTCGTCTTCGGCGCAATTGCCAATCGCTTCCGCATCCCGCCACTGGTCGGCTACCTCATCGCCGGCGTTCTGGTCGCGCCGAACACGCCGGGCTTCGTCGCCGATGCCGGCCTCGCCACTGAACTGGCCGAGATCGGCGTGATCCTGCTGATGTTCGGCGTCGGCCTGCATTTCTCGTTGAAGGATCTGTTGTCGGTCCGCGCCATCGCCGTGCCCGGCGCGGTCGCGCAGATCGGCTTCGCAACGGCGCTCGGCGCCGGCCTTGCCTGGATGCTCGGCTGGTCGATGGGCGCGGGGCTGGTGTTCGGGCTGGCGCTTCCCGTCGCCTCGACCGTGGTGCTGTTGCGCGCGCTGCAGAAGCGGCGGCTGATCGAAACCGAGCGTGGCCGCATCGCCGTCGGCTGGCTGATCGTCGAGGATCTGGCCATGGTGCTGGCGCTGGTATTGCTGCCGGCCTGGCCGGTGTGCTGGGTGGTCAGGAGCAGGTGGAGGCCACTCCAGCGGCCTGTTGTCGCTGCCGGCGAGCTACGGCGTTTGGGGTGTCATCGGCATCACGCTAGCCAAGGTCGCGGCCTTTGTCGTCGTCATGCTGGTGGTCGGCCGCCGTGTCATCCCCTGGATCCTGCACTACGTCGCCCACACTGGATCGCGTGAATTGTTCCGGCTGGCCGTGCTCGCCATCGCGCTCGGCGTCGCCTTCGGCGCGGCCAAGCTGTTCGGCGTCTCGCTGGCGCTGGGCGCTTTCTTCGCCGGCATGATCATGAGCGAATCCGAACTCAGCCACCGGGCGGCCGAGGAATCGCTGCCGCTGCGCAACGCCTTTTCCGTGCTGTTCTTCGTCTCGGTTGGCATGCTGTTCGACCCCTTCAGCCTGATCAGCAATGGTTGGCCGGTCCTGGCGACGCTGGCCATCATCGTCATCGGCAAGTCGCTGGCGCCCTTCGTCATCGTCGTCGCCTTCCGCTATCCGATCGCGACCGCGTTGATGATTTCGGCAAGCCTCGCCAGATCGGCGAATTCTCGTTCATCCTGGCCGAACTCGGCGTCGGGCTGAAGCTGCTGCCCGAACAAGGACGCGACCTCATCCTCGCCGGTGCTATCCTGTCGATCGTCCTCAACCCGCTGATGTTCTTTGCCGTTGACTGGATGAAACCGCCGCTGGAAAGGCGCGCCGGCAAGACGGCGTCGCTCGACGAGGCAAAGCCGATCGGCCCCGCGACGGAGCCAGGTCAACTGGCTTCGGTTGCGGCACCAGTGAAAGAGAACGGCCCACTTCCCAGGACAACGCTCACCGGCCACACCATCCTGATCGGCTATGGCCGTGTCGGCAGCCTCGTCGGCGCGTCGTTGAAGGAGGCCGCTCTGCCCTTCCTCGTCATCGAGGATGCCGACAAGACGCTGGCGAAGCTCAAGGCCGACGGAATCGAAACCGTGTCCGGCAACGCCGCGAACGGCGAGGTGTTCGCCGCAGCCAATCCCGAGGGCGCCAAGCGGCTGATTCTGGCCATTCCCAACGCCTTCGAGGCGGGGCAGATCGTGCTGCGCGCCCGCACCGCCAACCCGAAGATCAACGTCATCGCCCGCGCCCATTCCGATGCCGAGGTCGAGCATCTCAAGGGGCTCGGAGCCGATACGGTGATCATGGGTGAGCGCGAGATCGCCCGTGGGATTGTGGAAGAGGTGATGGAAGGCGGGGCAGAGCCGAACGCGCCGGTTACTTAACTCGCCAGCGTTCGCTCACACGTGCTGGCCGCCATTGATGTGGATTTCCGAACCGGTCACATAGGACGCCTGCTGCGAGCACAGGAAGAAGATGATGTCGGCGACTTCGGCCGTGGTGCCCAGCCGCCGCAGCGGGATAGTCTCGACGATCTTTTCCGTGCCCGGTGACAGGATCGCCGTGTCGATCTCGCCGGGTGCGATGGCGTTGACGCGAATGCCATGCGGGCCGAAATCATGCGCCATTTCGCGCGTCAGTGAACCGAGTGCCGCCTTCGACGTCGCATAGGCGGTGCCGGCGAAGGGATGCACGCGGGTGCCGGCGATCGAGGTGACGTTGACGATCGAGCCTTTGGCAGACGCCAGTTCCCTGAACAGCCCTCGCGCCAGCATGATCGGCGCGAAGAAATTGACCTGGAACACGTCGCGCCAGACGTGCATCGGCGTATCGATCGAATTCATGCGGCTGTTGTCGCCCTCGAGCTTCGGCGAGATGCCGGCATTGTTGACCAGCGCATGAAGCTGGCCGCCATGCGCCTCCAGCCGATGGCGGATTTCCGAGATCGCGATGCCGACATCCTCCTGGTCGACGAGATCGACCTTGATGTGGTCCTCCGGACCGGCCGGCCACGGGCAGTCCTCGGCAAAGGCCTGGCGCGAGCAGGTGATGACGCGCCAGCCTTCGCGCGAGAAGCGCTTGACCGTGGCATGGCCGATGCCGCGGCTGGCGCCGGTCAGCACGATGGTCTTTCTGGTGTCGGTCTCGGCCATGTCGCGGTCTCCAAACTGGAGATGTAGCGGAACACTGTCGCGGTGGCGAGGGGTCAGCCGCCGGTGAGGATGTCGAGGATCGAGGTCTGCCGCTTCTTGACAGGCCCGCCGACATCGCCGGGCGGCACCGGATGCTTGATCGATGCGGTGGTTCCATCACCGCCCGGCATGCCGAAGCCGCCGGCATCGACCGTTTCGGCGGGACGCGCGGCGCGAGCCGGCGACGCCTTTTGGGCGGACGGCGCGGATTGGCCGACCGAAGCGGGCGGCGCCGGCTGCGCTGCGGCGGACGGAATTTCGTCCTGGACGATCGTATCCGCAGGCGTCGACCTCCATGTCCCCGGCAGCGGCCGCACCGGCACGCCTTCATGCGCGGCGACCATGAACTCATGCCAGGCTTGCGCCGGCAGCGCGCCGCCGGTGACCTTCTTCATCGGACTGCCATCGTCATTGCCGAACCAGACGCCGGTGGTGAGATTGGCTGTATAGCCGATGAACCAGGCATCGCGCGAATTCTGGCTGGTGCCGGTCTTGCCAGCGGCCGGCCAGGCAAAAGCCGCCTTCCTGGCAGTGCCGATTTCGACCGTGCCGGTCATCATCGAGTTCATCATGCCGACGACGTCGGGTTTGACGACACGCGGGGCGCCGCCGCCATTGTTGGCGTAGAGCACCTTGCCGCTGGCTGTCGTCACTCGGCGGATGAAATGGACTTCCGGCCGGTAGCCGCCATTGGCGAAGGGGACATAGGCCGACGTCAATTCCAGCGGCGTCACTTCGGAGGTGCCGAGCGCGATCGAGGTGTTGGCCGTGAGGTCGGTTTGGATGCCCATGCGATGCGCCGCCTCGATGACGGCGTCAGGCCCGACTTCCATGGTCAGCTGGGCGGCCACCGAGTTCAGCGATTTCGCCAGCGCCGTCGCAAGCGTCACCTTGCCGAAATACTTGCCGCCGTAATTGGTCGGCGTCCATTTGCCTATTCTGATCGGCGCGTCATTGCGCACGCTGTCGGGCGTGCGGCCGGCTTCCAGCGCCGCCATGTAAACAAAGGGCTTGAACGCCGAGCCCGGCTGGCGGCGCGCCTCCGAGGCACGGTCGAACTGGCTGGTCGAATAGTCATAGCCGCCGACCATGGCACGTACCGCGCCGGAATTGTCGATCGACACCAGCACGCCCTGGCTGGCATTGAGCTTTTTGCCGCTTCCGTCGATCAGCCGCCGGATCGATTGCTCGGCGAGCTTCTGCAGCGTGAGGTCGACGGTGGTGTCGACGATGATGTCGCCGCGCACGTCGCCGATCAGGTCGGGCAGTTCTTCCATGATCGTGTCGGCGACATAATTTTCCGAGCCCGTCCAGTAGGATGCCACCCGCGTTGCCGGCGCGCTCATCGCCGCGGTCAGGTCCTTGGCGCTGACCATGCCTTCGTCGCGCATGGCGGCGAGAACAAGCTGCGAGCGCTGCTCGGCCGCCTTCGGGTCACGCGCAGGAGACAGTCGCGACGGCGCCTTCAGCAGGCCAGCCAGGAGTGCGGCCTCCGGCAGCGTGACATCGCGCGCGCGCTTGCCGAAATAGCGGCGCGAGGCCGCTTCGACACCATAGGCGCCGGAGCCGAAATAGACCCGGTTGAGATACATTTCGAGGATCTGGTCCTTGGTGTGCTTGTGCTCGAGCCACAGCGCCAGAAGCACTTCCTGCACCTTGCGTTCCAGCGTGCGATCTGGCGTCAGGAACAGGTTTTTCGCCAATTGCTGGGTCAGCGTCGAGCCGCCCTGCGAAAAACGGCCGCCGAGAACGTTGGCCACCATGGCTCTGGACAGACCGATGGGATCGATGCCCAGATGAGAATAGAAGCGGCGATCCTCGATGGCGATGACAGCCTCGGGAATATAGGTCGACATTTCATGCAGGCCGACGGCTTCGCCACCGCTCATGCCGCGATTGGCGAGCAGCTTTCCGTCGACGGAGACGATCCTGATGTTGGGCGCGCGGTCGGGGATGGCCCAGGTGGTGGCCGCCGGCATTTTCGCGCCGTAATAGACGACGATGCCGGCGGTGGCGATTCCGCCCCAGATCGCCAGCACGAAGCACCAGTAGAACAAACGGCCGAGCACGCCAAACAGGCCGCGCCGGCTTTTGCCACGCCCACGGCGCGATGATTTTGTCTTGGCCGATTGGCGCTTTGCAGAGGTCTTGCGGTTGCTCGGCACGACGCGATCCTCCTCGCTCACCGAAAAACCGGCCGAGGATTTCGCCCGTGGCGGCCCCTCGAAGCTGGGTTCGATGCGGTTGTCTCTGCGGTTCGCCATGCGCTGTGCTGTCTATCCCGATGCCTATGGCGTTCGGGGTGAAGAGTAGATGCGGCGATTTAAGGGCGGGTTACTTTATGTAGAAATGTGCGGTGACGTGCGACGACGTGCTAGTCATAGTAAGTGACTGATCTGGCTTGCAAATTACCGCTGAGCCGTTTTAACTAAAACGGGCTGCTGACGAAATCGACGTGCGAATAAGGCCGGATTACCTTATTCAGAAGGAGAACATATCGTGAACCAGAGAAAGTCCAATCGCCACCATTTCACCCAGCGTTTCATCGACAAGCTGGTCGCCCCAACGGAGGATGGGAAGCAGAAGGTTCTGTTCGACGAAAGCCTACCTGGGTTCGGGGTTCAGTTGTCGGGCCTCACAGTCAGCAAAATCTACATCGTGCAAAAAGACATCTTCGCCCGCACCGTGCGTCGCACTGTCGCCCATGTGAATGAACTCAAGCTCGACAAGGCACGCGAAGTCGCGGGATTGATGCTGCTGCAAATGCGGCAGGGGATTGACCCCAAGCCACGCAAAATCGCCGAGGAAAAAGACGAGGCCCCTGTCACGTTGGAGCAGGGATTGGAACGCTATCTCAAAGCCAAGACGAAGCTGCGCGATGGGTCGATCAGCAAGTACCGTCGCGCTGTCAGATACCTCGGCTGGGGCCACAAGCCGATGTGCGAGATCACGCGCATGATGGTTGAAGACAAATTCTGGGCGATGACCGAGGAGCGTGGCCCCACAACCGCCAATGATACATTCGTGGCTCTGCGCGCTATCTGGCTCTTTATGGAGAAGCGAAGCCCGCTGCCATCCAACCCGTGTTTCATTCTCGCTGATAGCTGGCATGATATCCCGCGCCGAACGACAATCGTTCCCGACGACAAGCTTGCCACTTTGTACACGGCGCTCGACGGTGAGGCACCGAGCAATGCCGCCTATGTTCGGTTCCTGATGTTCACTGGAATGAGAAAGAACGAAGCACGGACGCTGCGCTGGGCTGACATCAATTTCAACCATGAGCCAGCGGACCTACTGGACCGGAAGCGGCTCGGCAAAATCGGCACCATCACCATTCCCCCGGAGCGCCATAAGTCAGGCAACCGGACCAAGACCCCCTTTGTGCTTCCCATGAGCCGTGAAGTCCGCAACGTTTTGATCGCCTGCAAACAGATACGCGAGAACGATTTCGTCTTCCCCGGATGGCGGAAAGGCGAACCGGTCAAAGATATCGACCGCCTGTTTTGGCGGCTGTCAGACGCCTGCGGCATGTCCGCTGAGGTCGTGGATGAGAAAACGGGAAAGAAGAAGCTCAATCGGCTCCTGACGCCCCATGCCCTGCGCCGCACTTTCTTGACCGCAAGCACGAATGCCGGGGTTCATGTCTGGCACCAAAAGGCCCTGCTCAACCACAGCAGCGGCAGGGACGTGACGGCTGGCTACAACATTGTGGACATGCCCGCCCTGCTCAAAGCCGCACAGATGACATGCGACTACTTATCCGACCTGTGCGGAGTGAAGCAGGACTGGACCGAGAATGTCGTGGGATTGTAAAGCAGATGGCAATTTTTACTCTACGCGTCGTTCAGTATCTGGATACCTATGCCGAATCTATGCTGGATAGCTCCGTATAGTATTAATAAAACGTGTTCGGCGACAGGACAATTTACCTGTTGTGGACACGGAACAACTTCCGTTAACATGCTGTCACACATCGCAACACGGCGAACGGAGGTTGATCCTGCAATGTCTGAAATCTCATTCGGCAAACCGCGCTTGGTCAATGCGTACGAGGCGGCGAGGCTGCTTGGCTTGACGTACGAGGCGCTATCTTGGCGCCGGATCAAAAATCCCGAGATCAGCCCACCGTTCATCCGATTGGACCGCAAAAAGGTTCGTTACTGGACGCCGGACTTGGAAGAGTTCGTGCGTAGACAACGGCATCTGCTTCCGGCGGAGTGAGCGGTGTGCAGCGCTCCGCCGGACGACGCCCGCGTGCGTTCGATCAATCGCATCAAATACGTCGGCAAGCCCTTCGACAATGGCGTCCTTTGGCGGGGCGGCATCATAGGCGGCGACGTCTGGGTCAGGAACGGAAGCAAACGCTTCACGCTCGATGTTGCAGCGACTAAGTCGCAGCATTGGGCGAGGCGGACCTATCACGAGTCACGCGAATATATCGAGCTCTATCGGAAAGCTTGCGCCGAACATGGCATTCGATTGGACGAGTAGATTGAAATCGGGAGCAGGCCCCGCCACCAGCTGAACCTGCTCGCGATTATCTAGGTGCCATTGGGAAGGAGACCAGAAAACCCAATGAAAGCGCGACAGCCTCACAACAGGCCATCAACATGAACGCAACCGGAGATCGGCAAATGCGTCAACGCAAATCTAGCAACACTACCAGTGGTTGTAAACCGGAAAACAAAGAACCCGCCCGGGTTGAAGTAGAATTCCTCGGCCCATCCAATAAGGGGCCACAATTTTTCATCCAATTCGCCGGCGATCGCATCTACGTGATTTGTGCGGAGGGCTCCTTCGCCATGCCACGCCTTCCACGAACCTTCGACGAATTTAGCGATATCTGTTTAGGCCTACTCCGCCGCCGTGCCCCGACCATCTTCCAGCAGCGCTGGGCGAGTGTTGTTGAGGACGCTCGCGAGGCCGGTCTGCTGGCCACGGGCAGGATGCGCTTGCGGCGGAAGTACTAAAGCTCCGGGGCGGCGGTACAGGATTTAAAACGATGGATGCAAGAACCGCTCAAAATATCCACGTAACGGTTCGGACCTTAGCAGATTTCTTTGTTGGGTACTCAACGGCGCATGGGCATTCTGAACCCACCGGGAAGCATCGCGAAGACGGCAAAGCGATAGCCAAGTCATGGACTGATAAGACCCCCTTAGCGCAGCATGATTGGGACGACCATCTCGCCGGCAAGATCGGCGTCGGCATTCATATTCTGCTAGATGACGATGTGAACATCCGTTTCGGTGTGATCGACGTCGACCAGTACAAAATCGATCTTAAAGACCTATCGGAGAAGATCGCCGACCTGCCGCTGACACTGTTTCGCTCAAAGAGCGGCGGCGCGCATCTGCATTGCAGTATTGCGGTGCCCCGTCCCGCTGCCGCCATGCAGAAGCTGCTCAACGGATTGGCTGCGCATCTCGGTTTCACCGGTTGCGAAATCTTTCCCAAACAGACAATCCGCGAAGCCGACGATTTCGGGTCTTGGATCAATATACCGTATTTCGCCGGCGATAGGTCGACTCGATATGCCATCGTCAATCGCAGAGGGCTGCCGCTAGACGAGGCTATTGACCACCTCGCCATGAAACAGCTTTCCGGTGACGAGTTCGATGAAGCTGTCGCTCAGTTCGGTGCCGACGCTCCACCCACCCAGCCAGCCGAGCCTAAGACCGTCATCCATCTAACAAGACACGAAACCGCCCCCAAGACCACCATTGCCGAGGGGCAGGCATTCGCCGCCGAGCGCCTTCAAAGTTATATCAAGGAACTGCGTCAGGTCGTCAAAGGCGATCGCAACAACAAGCTGAACGAGCGCGCCTTCTGGCTTGGGCAGATGGCTGGACGAGGTTGGATTGACGAGGACGACGCCAAAAACAGCTTGCGAGATGCGATCCGCGGCTTCTGGAATCTCGACCGCGATGACTGGCGCCGCATGTACCGGACCATCATCTCTGGCATCAAGCGGGGCAAGCTCGTCCCGCACCCAGAAATCAGCAAGATACTCGATCCCAGCGATCCCCTGACCATCGCCAAGAAACTGGTTGCTGGTTCCATGACAGACGAAGCCGGCGATCGTCTCATGCAGCGGCACAAGGGAGCCTTCTACCAGTTTCGCAATAATTTCTATCGCCAGGTGAATGACGAGGAAATCCGGAACCGCGTCTGGCGCTATCTGGGCCGGGCGCAATGCTGGGACGCCAAAGCCAACAAGGCGCTCCCATTCAAGCCCAATAAGCACATCGTCGCCAACGTCTGCGAAGCCCTGCAATCGGTGTGCATGGTTGCTGACCGCGATCCGCCGTTCTGGATCAAAGAACAAGACGACCAGCCGCCGCCAAACGAACTGTTCATATGCGCCAACGGCCTCCTGCACCTGAGCACGAAGCGCCTGCTGCCGGTAACACCGAATTTCTTCTGTCTGTCGGGTTCGGACGTACGGTATGACGAAAAAGCGACCTGCCCCGAATGGACCGCATTTCTGAATTCGATCTGGAGCGACGATCCATATTCCAGCACGGCTCTGAAAGAGTGGTTCGGGTACTTCCTGAGCCAAGATACCAAGCTGCAAAAGGTCCTGCTGGTCATTGGACCGAAGCGCGGGGGCAAGGGGACGATCGGCCGCGTCGCCAAGGCTCTGCTCGGCGCTGAAAGCGTGATCGGGCCGACGCTCCATAGTTTCGGCACTCAGTATGGTCCGCAGGAACTGATCGGCAAATCGCTCGCGGTGATCAGCGATGCCCGCATAACCAATAAAAGTGATGCCAGCGCCATCACAGAGATGCTGCTCGCGGTATCAGGAGAGGATCCCCGTACGCTGCCGCGCAAGTACCTCTCAGCCTGGACAGGCCGTCTGACGGTACGGTTCATGATCCTTGCGACCGAAATCCCCAGCCTGCCAGACGAGAGCGGCGGCCTGCCGAACAGGTTTATCGTCCTGCCGCTGACGGAGAGCTTCCTAGGCCGAGAAGACCACGACCTTGAAAGGAGGTTGATGGGCGAATTGCCCGGCATCTTGAACTGGGCGGTAGAGGGCTATGCGACGCTCAGCAAGCGCGGTCGCTTTGAACAACCGAAAAGTGGCACTGAATCCATCGCCGATATGGAACGCATTGCTGAGCCGGTCGCGACCTGGGCCACTGAAAATCTTCGTTTCGAAACCCTCGAGGAACGGGAGGAGCGGCTTGCTAGACCCAAGCTTGAGAGGCAGTCGAATGAAAGCGAAATAGACTTTGCCACGCGGATGGCCTCTTACGGATATGGCGAGCCGTTTGAAACATTGCAGGCGCTTTTTGCCAACTGGAATCAGTGGTGCGAGGACACGGGACGGAAGGCCGGCAGCGATGCATCATTCGCCAAGAAGCTGCGAGCCGTGTTCCCGAAGCTCCGTTCTGAAAGAATGAAGAATGACAAGGGCAAGCCGGTCACAGCCTATTTAGGCGTGAAGCTGCTGGATTTTTCGCCGATTTAAACAGGGACAACAGGCAAAAACAGGCAAAACAAGGAAAACTCTTGTACTGAGTCTAACTAATAGGGTCTCTGATAGCGAATCATAGGTGAGAGTTAGACTTAGGCTCACAATAGAGTTTTCCTTGTTTTGCTTGTTTGCTTGTTTATTGACGATCATCGGACGTAAACCTAGCGCGACAGGAAGATATCTGCGGAACACGGTGCGATTTAATTGTTTACACGAAGATATTTATTGGTTTACGGATTGTGAGTGGCGATGAAGCGGTGACGGTGGCCAAGCATTCTTCAACCAAGCTTTAATCTGCCGTAATAAGTTGCGCTTAAACCCAGTATTGTTGCTAACAGACTGACATAACTATACAATCCGCATTTGCCGTTGATCAAGTTCAAAAATGAATAAGGCGCAATAAGGTTTCACAATGGTTATTCCCAGACGAAAGGGCGATCCCATCACTGCTATGGAGATCAATGACCCAAGAGGCTTACGGCAGCGAAGCTTCGTCTACAAAGGCCCAACAGCCAAGAAGCTCACCCTGCGCACCCTAGACGACCTTGACATGCGCAACCTCGCCGGTCAGCGGGCCAAGCACTGGTTACAGACGATGGTAGATGAGTTGGGCGGCCCTAGCGCCATCAGCCTTGCTCGCCGCACTCTCTTGGAGCGAGCAGCATTCGTCAGGGCGCTACTCGAACATATGGAAGCTGAAAGGCTGGATGGCGTCGACATTAGCGTCGGCTCCTATTCCAACCTAGTCTCCACGCTGCACAACCTGCTTCGCACTGTCGGACTTGAAAGAGTCATGAAGGACGTGACGCCAAGCCTCACCCAGTATCTCCGCAATCACGACGCGGCGACCGTAGAGAGCGCCCCCGGTAGGGAAAAATCAGACGCCAGGGGGCCGGACTCAGAGGCGGCGGATAAGAGCGACGACGCCTGATCTCCCAACCATGCATCTCAGATCAGATGAACCCCGTCTGAGAACCCCAACCTATCTGCCCCGAGCCCGATCCGGCCCAACCACCAGCTTGAATTCCGGCTAAGGGTGGATATTGTTGAAAAAGTCCGACGCACCGCAAAGTCGCCACCGATAATAGAATCCCGTTCCACCCCGGCGCATTGCATGGCTGGATTCACTTTTGGGATCTTCTCGGAACGCCATTCTACGCAAATGCCATGGGCAGCCGCGACGCGTACTTTTTCAACAGTATCGGTGGAAGGTCGCCGTTCGCTCAACGTAATACGTTGTCTTAATCCTTAATCCTTGGCTTCCACCAGCAAGGTGCGATACTCTGCAGCAAGGGAGACGCGGGTCGACTGATGTGCCGCCAACAAGAGAGTGGCCAACCATTTGTTGGATACTTCATAGCCGGCCAATGCTCTTTCAATTTCCGGCACTGCTAGATATGGGGTCTTCATCTCAAATCGTCGGGCTACCACGGCACCGGCCCAAAAATCGCGAGCGTAGCGGCAAATGTTGTCAAGACACGCTCTCTTGAAATGGGAAGCTTGCAACCACTCCCAAAGCCGCAGGTGAGCCAGCAATGTCTCATCCAAGCTACAGTCTTTACCGCATGCCATCTCAAGAGCGAGAGAAGCGACGTGGCTACGCAGATCATCGCGAATTATTGAGCCGTCGAACCACTCCGGGACAAGGCTCGAACTCTCAAGGCCCGGTAGCAATCCCGCGATCCTCTCTAGCTCCGTAGTTTGAAACGGCGAGACTGTCGCTAAGTTGATCGCAAATGCTATTGCCGCATCCCGGACATATGGCCGGGCGGCATCACTCCCCAAAACATGTGCACCAAACGGCGGCATACTCACCTTGGCTGGCGCGACCGGATCAGGCCGTGGGTCTGTCTTTCGCGCCTCGCTGAAGTAAGCAATGGCAGCCGCTGCTTCTGGAGCTGCGTCCGTGAATTCGTCGAGGTCGATATTTGCTACCGCTCGCTCAAGTCGCCCCATCGGCAGCTGAACATAAAGATCAGCATAGCTAGCAAGGTCTTTGATCCCCTGCCAACCTGCAATTTCGGTCCAAGGGATACCTTCTTCGAGGGCCACCAATCCAAACAAGAACCAAAGCGACGCGGGTTCTGGGATTGGCCACTTTTCAAGGTCGGAGTGAGGCTCGGGATTGCTGATTGCCCCAATGAAATAGACCACAGGCTGATCGTCAATTTGGATATCGCGTTGTTTCTGTGACCTGAGCCAGAGCACAAAGTGCCGCCCCAGGGCCGCGACGGCATGATCCTTCGGACTCTTTCCGGCACCGCGCTCCGCGAGCTGCCCAACTAAATCGACCATCCCTCTTACGGCGCCCTCAGTGTCGCCGGACTTATACCTAACGCCTATCGCGTCGATTAGCAGACCGAGCTTGAACGCCTCCTGATCAGTCTGAACCTTGAGCAATGCATCGTGCGCTTTGAGGAAATAGCTCTCAGAATCTCGCCATAGGCCCAACTCGCCAGCACTCATGGCCGCCTCTCTAAACGCGAAGGCCGCTTCGATAGCGTCACCTGCCTTTAGCCAATCTTCAATCGCCGCAAGACCCTTAAGAGCAGCTTCGTACTCCCCAGCCCGCCAAGCTATTTTTGCCCGCTGTCGGGCAAGGTCCAGGTTCTGGGGTAAACGGGCATCTGCTGCGTCGAGCGCTTTCAACGCTGCAGAATGGTCGTGTCCATACTCGTCGATGAGGACAGCCTGATTCCGATAACATCGGGCAGCAATGTCGTCCTCACCCCACGCTAAGGCGATGTCTGCAAGATTGGCATAGGTATTCGCGCCGACGCTCCAATCTAAGGTGCCGGCTTGTAAATGCTTTAGCCACGCGTTGTCGACAATAAGCATAGACCAGGCCCTGTCATGCTTAGTCGCGCTTAGCCACCTTTGACGCTCCGCCGCCGTTAGCTCAGACAACGTGCTGAAAAGTGTTTCAAGTTCCGACAGGCCTGGTAGGTGAAGAGCATGGGCCATGAATAGGAAACTAATAGGATCAATCCCGAGCGCCGCTGTAGAACTGCCGAAAATGCCCTGGAGATCAATTCTTCCGGCGGGCTCGCTGTCCATCTGACGCAGCAGGTTAAACCAGCCATCAATCAACCCAAGGCTCTCCTGTGGGTGCAGGATTTGGCTTAGTGCCATGAACTTCAATGGTACCCCTGCAGCTTCCGCTTCCGCAAGTTCCACAAGCGAAAGAATGTAGCGGACTGATTCATTGAGTTCGCCGCGATCACCACGGGTGACCAGCAATCTATGTCGAGCGATGCCAAGTAAGGCAGCGATGATCGGGGGCGGCCGATAGCTTACCTCCCCGATTCTAGACAGGTAATCTCGAAAGAACGGCATTGCGCCGGACAATAGCTTTACCACGTCGCCTTGGGCCTGAGTGAGTGCGATCGCAAGCTGGTTAAGGGCTGCGTCGTCCTTGGCCACCAATGCGTGCATGAAGCCTGTGTCCAGCAGGTCGCCAGCAAGCGGGTTGCGGAATATGATCGACCTGCCGATAGCGCTATCAAGCGCCTTTTGTTCCGTGGTTCCGAGAAGATGATTGGGCAAGTCCGCGACTAGAGGCGATACGCGGAATCGGTGGTCACCAACTCGCTCAATCCAATAGCCCGACAGCTTTTCGACTGTAATTTTGGCCGATTGAATCACAGGCTCGACGGATGCGATTGCTTCGACGACTTGTCTGTCAAACGCGCCGCCGACCTTTGCCAAGCGGCTAAGGAGCGCCACCTCCTGGCCCCCGAGTTCTTCAAGCAGCCGGCGCCGAGTGGCTCGGCGCTCGGCCGCGACATCTTGGTTATCAAAACCCTTTGTAAGCCATGTCTCCAGCTCGTCTTCCGGCCAACCACGGGCTGCCATGCCGGCCACGACAACGTGTACCAGCTGTGGATGACCGAAGCCGCCGGCGTACTTCACAAACTTCGCCCAAGTAGCCGGGTTGCCACCATATTGAGCAACGAGTTCGGCAGCGTCCTCATCGCTGAAGTCTGGTGCTTCGACGACATCCATAGCTTCTAGGCCAAGCGCCTCTCTCAGCGCCCTACCCGGCGGATTGTTGCTCGAAATTACGCAGGCCAATCCCTCGCGCGAGAGCGTCGTCCCTAGGGCGCGAAGTGGCACAACGATCTGCGTTTCGTGATCAACAGTGAGGTCGTCAAGCACCAGGCCCGAAACATCTGGCATTCGCCCCAGCGCCTGACGCGCTGCGGCGATGCGCTCGGCTGCCGCCCCTGCCGCAGTTCCGCGAAGCCGAAGCGCTTGCCAATTGCCGCCTTGTGCGCCGGCAACCAGTGCGGCCAAAGTCGACTTCCCCATTCCGTTTGCGCCATGTAGCCATAGTCGCCTTCGTTCGCGAAAGTTCACGGCCACGTCTGCGGTGCTTGCGGACCTGCGAGCCAGCTTTGCCGGCAAGGCTAAGTCGCTCGGCACCCAGCTGCCGGTGATATCCAGATCTACGCCCGTGCTAAATGCACGCGCTATTGGCACCCGAATCGTGTTGGCTTCCTGAACTAGCTTAGCTAGCCCCGCGTAGGTCAGCCTCCGCTCTTTATTTAGCACGATTGTGTTAAGCACCTCGTGCAGGAGAGTATCCAAGGCCCGCTCGGACTGATCAACGGTGCCGCCAAGCGCTAGGCCGACCTCTATTATGTCTTCCCTATTTCGTTCGACAATGTCGGCATAGTCCAATTCCCCACATGACCATTGTATTGGCTTCAGGAGCAATTCACGAATGTCCTCATCGGTGGCGTCCTTGAGGAATTGACCAAGGGAGCCTGCCTCGTCGAACCTAGCCTGCAGGGCCGCTTTTAGTTCAGCAAGATCACCACTACCCCGTCCCACGATCTGCCATGCGTCGAGCCCACGCGTACCACTCGGGAGGCCATTCTTGCGCTCTTTGCCGATTTGAGACGTTGTAAGGAACGTCAGCTGAATTTTGCGCGCAACATTGGCCTCTCTATATCGCCAGAAATTGCGGATTGCGTCCAAAACATCGGCTGAATTGAGCGTTACTGAACCTGACTCGCGGGTGTCCTTGACCTGCGTCGCCGCGAGGATCTCGTCACGACTCGATGGGTCGCGGCTGAGAGAGGCGTAGTCTTCTGCGGCCTCTAGGAAGAGATAACCGTTTCTCTTCAACTGCAACCATGCCGCTACAGTGCGGTGCAGCTGATAAGCATACCCACGGAGCGAGGCGACAGCTTGGCGCTTGGCCTCTCCATCTGGGAGATTCCACGTGTCGCCACCTGGGCCAATAAGCGATGATATTCCGTCGTCTGCCAACTAACCTCCTTAAGCGGCCCTTGGAACGTGCGATCAATTGGTAGCAGATATCTAATTCTCCCGGCGATGTTCTTTCGGCCTTCAGCACTCGACCATCTACCGCGCCACATCAGCTTGAACTAATATTCACGAATGGCGCTCCACTGGTTCTCCCCACCCCTCTATGTGAAGACAGATCGACCGGGCGTGAGATTTGGCGTCAGCCATGTCGAGGGTGCCGCGGAGAAACTTCTAAGCTGGACCAAACGCGGCCCCCGATGGCGTCATGCCGTCGAACTTTGCATGGAGGGGTTGCAGGGGCGTGTGGCTCCGGCTGCGGTGCGCGATGCCTTCGAAGCCGCGGCTAAGGAAGAGGGTATGTTTCTTCCCGCCGAGTGATCCCCCAGCCTGTCTGAAATGGGTGGAACGTGGGAGTTGTAGCGTCGTCGCGCTATCTTCTATTGGCGTCTTCTGGGGATTTCCTTTCGAATTTTCTCAAGCTCTTCCGCAATGTGATGTGCCCCCTTCGTACTCCAGCCACCCCTAAACCCGTCTTTTGGTTCAAAATTGTAAGAGAGCGTATCGCGCTCTTTCGCGTCGGGAAGCGCCGCCCAGCTAATGGTCGCTTTGAATCGTTTGTCGTGGACTTTTGGCCCCATTACGCCCTGTATCGGCAGCATCTGCCCCGGCGGCAAAAGTGAAGTCTCAAAGTTCGTTTCCACTTGATCGGAGGCCTGCGACCCATCGGGTTTCGGCAGAGCGGGCGTCACCTGAAGCTTTACGTCGAATGCTGTTGCATTTCCGGTATTTCTCAGTGTGAGATTGAGGGCGATCGCACTCGCACCGCTCGACTCAAGGGAACATACCACGAAAGGGCGCGAAGTCATCTTGGCCAGCGCGGCGGTTTCGACTGCGAGTACCTTGGTAACCCTCCACAGAGCCAATGTTGCCAAAGCAGTAACAAAAGCTGCTACGACTTGCGCAGCTGCAAGTCCGTTTCCATCGCGCCCTAGCCAGTGAGTGATATCTTCCAGTAGCATTACTGAATCCTTCAAAAGCTCTACCGCTCCTAAGTGACTCCTTCTAGGGCACTTGGCCAGATTATGCCAATCGTAGTAAAGTAAAGCGTCCGAGCCGAACTTCTGCGATCGTCCCAAAAATTGACCCAGCGCAAAGCTTCCCCACCTCCAATCCCCTAGAACATCAATCGCGGGGGCCAAGGTGGCGGTCGGAACCGAACAGACCCAAGGCAAATTGGCGACGCTACCGGCAATGGCCGCCACCATCATCCCCCGCTTGGCACCCAAACTCCGTTGCGCAACGGTTTTCGCCCGACGACGACCATTGATCGCCCAAATGACGCCGCGAGCACCCGGCTGTGAGCGCGAAGACCAGCATCGCCGGTACAACACCCAGCGAGCGAATCCCAACGCGAGACGCGGTTCTCATAGACCCGGCTACGAGCTTGAGCCGGCTCCCTGCTCTCGTCGATCAAGTGTCTCAAGCAATTCAGTGAACGACGGCGACGACAGCTTTGGATCGACATCCAGTCGCAGCAACTTGCGCAACTGCTTGCGATTGCCTTCCGAAGTGATCAGCCTCCGGAAGGTTTGGGCAGACTCCTGCTCTGCTTTGTGAAGCTTGGGCATAATCGGGCATCCCATTGGCCCTCAAGGCCGAAACCCACCCGCGAGGGAATGGTTCCCTTATGTGATCGGCTACGCCGCCTCAAATGCGCAACGGTTGCGCTTTCAACCCCAAATAGAAACCACCACAACCGCAAGTTTGCGTTCATCGCGAACCAGCTTATACTGCGAACAACATCGTCGCAGTGAGCGTTATTGTGAATATCCTCGATGTAATCAAGGATGATAAACTATTCGCCTTCTGGCTGAAGGATCAAGTGACTTGGCAGACGTGGATTATTGTCTTGAAGGCGCTGTTCGCCCTCGACATGAACCCCACAGAACTTGATACCTTCCGCAAGTTCACGCACCGAAAGAATCCCCCAAGCAGACAAGTCAAGGAAGGGTGGCTTGTATGCGGGCGGCGCGGCGGCAAGTCGTTCATCCTCGCCCTGCTGGGTGTCTTCATTGCCGCATTTCACGAGTACCGCCAGTACCTCCAACCCGGCGAGCGCGCCACCGTCCTGATCGTGGCGCATGATCAGCGGCAGGCCCGGGTCATATTCAGATTCATTTCTGGATTTTTGCACCACATTCCCATGTTGCGGGAAATGGTCGAGCGGGAAACTGCATCCAGCTTCGACCTTTGCAACGAAACTACCATCGAAATCAGCACGGCCAGTTACCGCAGCGTCCGTGGCTACGCGATCATCGCTTTCCTAGCCGACGAGATCGCTTTTTGGCCGTCCGAAGATTCCGCTGATCCTGACATCGAAATCCTGCGCGCCATTCGCCCGGCGATGGCGCAGTTCCCCAATCCGCTTCTGCTTTGTGCATCAAGCCCCTACGCGCGGAAGGGCGCACTCTATGAAGCCTACACCAGACACTTCGGCAAAGAAGACGACAACGTTCTAGTCTGGCAGGCTGACACTCGGAGCATGAACCCTACCGTTCCGCAGAGCTTCATCGATGCGGAGATGGAGAAGGATCCACTCAGCGCCGCCGCCGAATACCTGGCCCAGTTCCGCAGCGACGTCGAAACATTCATCTCCGTCGAAGCCCTCCAAGCCTGTGTTGTGCCACTGACCGAACGCGCTCCGCGCCAGGGCGTCAGATACCACGGCTTCGTCGATCCATCAGGCGGCGCATCGGATTCCATGACCCTCGGAATCAGCCACCTCGAAGGCGACAAAGCAGTTCTCGATTGCCTGCGCGAGGTCACTCCGCCGTTCAGCCCGCAAAATGTTGCAGCCGAATTTGCTTCCACGCTCAAGCGCTATGGCATCTACAAAATTGTCGGCGACCGATATGCAGGGGAGTGGCCTCGGGAGCAATTTCGTAATTTTAACGTCAGCTATGAAGCTTCCGCCGATGCCAAATCCAACATTTATCGCGATCTGTTGCCGCTCCTGAATAGCCAGCAGATCGAACTGCTCAATCACAAGCGCCTTTTGCTCCAGCTTCAGAGCCTGGAGCGACGCACGACGCGCGCGGGCCGGGACGCCATTGACCACCCACCGGGGAGTCACGACGACCTGGCTAATTGTGCGGCTGGAAGCTTGCTCATGTGTCTGGCGAGCAAGAAGCGCGAGGTTCATGTCGGCATCATCGCTGGAACTGGCGCTGGCGGTCGCATCGTATGGCGAGACAAGGAGCCGAGGCCGCGAAGCTGGCAGCGCCGGATTCTGACGCCCGAGCAAGCGCGACAGAAGAGCGAAGCTTTTGAGAATGGACCCAAGGCCTTTCGCATCTTGAATTGAAGGAGACCGTCCCGAATGCCGAAGAAGATAACCAATATTGAGATTGCCGCCACCATCGCCCCGATGCAGAGCAGGTGGCCGACCGATCCAGTCGTCCATTGGGAGAGACTACATCAAGCCGTCCAGAGCATCCGCGATCTTGTCGCCACAGTTGACGCCAGTTGCCTTGGCATCGAAGCCGACACCGACCTGAGCCCGGAGGGCCTGTATCGTCGCCGCGCTGAAATCGGCCGCAAAGCGATTGCGGAACTGGAAGCTCTGTCTTCTGTGCGTGGAGCCGAGAGCGCCGTCCAGAAGGCGGTAGAGACGTTCGACAGTGGCCTGTCAGCCGACATCCCAAAGCCGACTACGGTCGCGGAAGTGGCCCTCGCTCAAGAAATCCGCCAATTCATGCGAAGCGCAGGTGGCTCACCATTCGATTTTGCCATGCGCAATGTCACCAACCCCGTGGTCCTTGGCGCGATTGTCCATGCGCCGCAGTTCCTATCTGGCCTGGACGATGCCGCAGTCACCGCGATTCGAGCCCGGGCGTCCACTGCCCTACACCCCGATCTCGTCAAGCAGAAGGCTGATGCCGAAAAGGCTTTGGAGGAGCTCCAAAAGGCTGTTGGTGCCGCCAAAAGATTGGTCTTCGCAAGAACCGAAACCGTGCAGGAAGCCCAGAGCGGCGTCGTGCGGGGCATTCGCGATAAAGCCCCGGCTCCGGCTCCGATTGCCGAGGCGGCTGAATAGGAGGCAAGCGCAATGGAAGAAGCGATCGCTTGGTTGCTATCGGGCCAGCGCAAACGCCGCCGGTCGATGGCGCGACAACTGCAAGAACAGTTTGGCTTGACGATGACTGATGCGCTCAAGGCCATTCGGATTGCCCGGATGCGCGACAGTCTCGCCGTTCGAAAGAGCCAACCATAACCGTTCCGTCGAACAGGAGAAGAAGGGGCCACTGAGATGCCCGACATTGCCAGCCTAGTCGTCGCCGTCGATGCCACCTCCGCGACGCCTGCGGCCAAGGCGTTGGATACCTTCGCCGCCTCCGCTGGCAAGGCTGAAGCAGCCACAAGGGTGTGGTGATGATCCCTGTTGGTACACCTGTCCAGTCAATCACAGACAATTTCCTTGGCATCGTCACGGCACACAAAGGGGCCGCCGAGGGACAGATCGCCTGCGAAGTCACCACAGTCGAGGTGCCACTGAATCGAAGCCGCATCTACCGCGACGAAGACCTTGCCACATATGCCGCGACCCCAACGCCCTATGCAGTCGGCAGCAAGGTCCGGTGCTATGGCCAAGACGCTGAAATCATTACCTACAATGCCGACGACGATACCTATGAGCTTGTGAGCATGGTCACGCTACCCTCCGGCTCCATCGTCGTCAGACATTGGTATCCAGCCGTTCCCGCCTGGCACATATGGTTGTGGCACGGCAATGATGCTGTTCCGTCGGAGCCGCCCGCATGACTGCTCTGATTTGTGCAAAGGCACCGGTGAGAGAGCCGCTGAGAGCCGCGTTTGCTGGGTCGTCCGCAGGCGAGCACCGCACATGCACAAATTGCCGCTGTCGCCGCTGCCATTCAAGCGAAAGGAGGAGCAGATGAATACCGAACAACGCATCGCCGTTGCCGCTGGATGGCTTAGGCGTCATCCGCGAACAAACACGCAAAAAGAATTCGAGCCGACGCTCCCGCTCCTTCAGAAGAAATTCAATTTGACTGGTCTCCAGGCGGCGAGAGCTATCAAGCAATCAAAGGCTGCACATAGGTGGGCCTGCCGCCATGATTCACCGATGCGTGGTCCGAATGCCGCCGTTTGGCATGCAACGTAGTAGAGCTTCTTTGGCCGGTGTCGTAGCAGCGCCGCCAAGGAACGGGGTAATAGGCGATTGCACCCCGGCCGCGCCACCATTTGGTTTCATGGAAGTCTCTTTTGGTGGCGCGGCGAAGAATTTCCACCTTTAAGCCCGCTTAAAGGTGAGCACGAGCTTCTGGCCGGCGTGATGCCGGTGGGAGCGGGGTTCCTAATCGGGAGGCCCCGAACGCCGACGCCTCTTGCCATATTGGGGCGTCGGCGCGGAATCTCTCCCGTAAGTCAACTTACGGGAGTCAAAGTTGCAAGGCCCTCAACCTTGCAAGATCCCCGACCTGTTCCTCCTTTGTGCCATTCGGCCGGGTGGGGGATCACCATTGAAAAGGTCAATGGACCGATGGGACTGACTAGCGAACCCACGCCCGGCATCGCTGCCAGACGTGGGTTGCCGGTTTTCAGGAGCCGCCTAGTTCCTTTCGGATTTCGTCATCGGACCACCCATATTCCCGCTTCAGAATTTCACAGGTGATTTTGAATTGTCTTGTCCAGAAGGGTAGGAGCTTTTTCCATTCTCGTACGTCTGGATCATCCGACGGCAAGTTACGAATGCGGTCGGCATCGCTGTCCATGTCGTTGATCGCATCCTGGAGGAATGCAAGATGGCCCGAGAGAGCCTGCTCAATGATGATCCGTTCTTGACGGAAGCGGTTATAGGAACGGTTGAGGGCCATCGCTCAGACCCTTCCCGTCTCAGCCAGCCGCAGCCATGCCTCGATTTCGTCGAGACTGGCGTCATAGGTGTAGTGACGAAGGTCCTCTTCATCGCCGCCAAAGAGGGCGAGCCCGCTGTAGTCGCTGATCAGTGCGTAGCCATCACCATGCGGTGATTTGGCGAGGCAGTACTTGCGTAACTCAGCGATCACCCTGAGTCGGTTTTCACGTTCTTGTTGGTCTTCTGAGGTCATTTTCCAAACTCCAAACGGTTGCTGTCCCGCGAATGATTTCGCGGGTTTGGGCAGGTTTCGCTCGGAGTTGAGCAGCGTCGTGCTGCTCAGTGCGATGAACTAAATGGCCCTAGGGGCTCGGTGCATCGCGGTTTGGCTGATCAAAGAATGGCCCAACTGGCGGCGAGTTTCAAGCCCCGAATGCCCCGCAGATTTCCATAGCCATTTTCATCAATTGAGACGATATTAGACATCACTGATGAACTGGCGGGCAATCCCCCTCACACCCAGCCTGCTAGTTTATTGAGCCGGCGGTGGCGCCCCCCGCACATCCGCCGGCTCTCTTTGTTCATCACACCCCGTTGTCCAGCTTGCCAAGATTTCGGTAGCCAGTTTGACCGAGCGGGAGCATATTAGTTGCCACTGATGAACTGAGCACCTGTGTCACTCTTGCTCGGTTCATTGGTCCGGCGGTGACCTTTTCTCCCATTACACACCGCCGGCTTTTTCTTGGCCTATCGTCGATGAGGCCTTGGATCGTGTTCCGGCTGCGCATGGAGAACGAAATTACGTCTGAGATGATCGAAGCCGGATCGATAGCGCTATCATCTTGGGATCGAGATTTTGATACACCGGAGGCTTAGGCTCTTCAGGTATTTCAGTTGATGCTGCGCGCTCTTCCCATTCATTCATTGGTGCGAAAAGATCATACCGACGGGCGAAAAAGGTTAGGGTCGTGAGCAGTTGGACTGTGTCGTCGATCACGCCCTCCATTGTCGCAATGTCCCAGACTTCTTCGTGCAGCCGAACGCTACCTTTGAAGCGAGCCACTAGGGCAAGTGCTTGATCGTCGGAAATGTTGTGCGGCCAACTGTTGTGAACGATCCTGTTTCGAATACCAAGAATTCTGTCGAACTCCGCAATCAGGGTTTGCAGGCTGGGAGCAAAATCGACATCGAAGATCTCTGGCCTAACCGACGACGCAAAGGTGCGAATGAATTCGCTCACAGATCGGTTCCCCATATTGCTTGCCAGCATCAAACCAACTGCGCCATTGCTTTGCAGCAAGCCGACAATGATTTTCTGGAACACAAATTCGACGCGGGCCCATTGGATTGCTAACATTCCGACGGCCATCACAAGACGCGGGTTTACGTCGAAAGGTTCCACGGTATTTCCCATGACGAACTCCCCCAAAGACAAAGACCAAGAAAAGGGCGACGAGGTTCTGCGCCGCCTGTGAAAAACCCCGCAGAGCCTCGCAAAAAGAAGAAGCGCCCGGATTGCTCCGGGACGCCCCCTGTCAAAAGAAGATCGAGAGAATGGCCGCGATGCCAAATAGGCAGAGCGCGACGTTCACTTTCACTTCTACCGTGACCTTGGGTTTCATGGTGAAATCCCTCGGTCCGTGCGCACGGAACCAGAAGGTTTCGTGAGTCATGCCAGCGTTACGAATAGGCCGTCGTTCGCCGGTGTATCGGCTCGCTCTTGGCGTTGTACTTCCGCCGCCAGCGAATCCCATCTGCTCTCAAGGTTGCCGGTCCGGTTGACCTCGTCTGAGGAGGTTCCATTCCGACCTCGACATGGGGCCGCAGGTTATCAAGTCCGGGTGCCCGAACGAGCATCGTTCGGACCTTCCTTGGGCTGCGGATCGCTAAGAATGATCTGAGTCGTGATTTCATGTCGAGTCCCTTAGCGAACATATTGCGAACAAAGGAACGGCCAAGCTCCCTTATTCAGCCTTATTGAGGCGACCTTATTCGCTCAACGCCTTGGGTTTCATGGGCTTGTTTTTAAGGGCGGGTTAAGCCTCGCTCGAGCGCCGCAACCGGTCGGCCGGTTATCGATGCCAGCGAGAAGAAGGCCAGCGTCTGCTCTTCGCAGGTCACCGCCACGACGCTGTTCGAACGATCGATATCGAGACCCTTCGGGCCGCCTTCTTCGACACTGGCCCTGCCGCGCCCGAACGTTTCGCCGTCAAGGACGGCAACAGAGCGAGAAGGCATACGACTGCCACTCCAACCCGCGTCACGGTCGTATACGTGAACCAATGGACTGCCTGCATCGGCGACAAGGATCTGCCGGTCATCGCCCGTAAAACGCAGGCCGTGCGGATAATTGGCGTTCTGCAGGATTCCTGCGGGTTCGGTATCCGGTCCCAGCGGCGCGGACATTCTGTAGATCTTCACATCGTTCGTGCCGTGACTGCTGACGGCGATCCATTGGCCATCATGGCTGACCGCTATGCCGTCGGGTATGTTCAGGCCGCGCTTCAGAAGGGCCTGGTTTTTCCACGCGCGGTAGCCCCACCGGTCGACGACATGGCGTGTGACCCTGTCCCTGTAATTGTTGCAGACCAGGAGGCTGACCCGGCCACGCGACTCCTGCCTGGCCACGATCGAACCTGGCGTTTTCAGCTTGCAGAACAGCCCGCCCTTGATCTCGCGAATAGGCTCTATATCGCAGCGGCGGCCGGCCGGTTCGCCCGAGGGCAGGGCAAATATCGCAAGCAGCCCATCCCGATTGGCGATCACCAGGGTTCGGTCATCGATGAAATCGAGGCCGTGGACCTCGCCCATGCTTTTCGACGTCAATTCCATGAAGTCATGGACGGTGACTTGCGGACCACTCGGCGCCGCATCGACGTCGACCCGCAGGATCAGACAGCGCCTTCGCGCATATCCCGCAATTGCCAGCAGCCGATTGTCCGGCGAAAAGCGCAGATCTTCCGTGCGTCCGATGGCCGAGAGCGCGGCGCGTACGGCATCGCTGGCCTTGAAGTCGATCCGGGCTATCACCTGAGAGCGTGACCTGAAGGGCTCGAATAGTCGATATGGGTGGTCATCGGCACCTTTTGCCGCGCCAGACCCGGCGCACTCAGTTCTCCTGGATCGAAATACCCTTGTCGTCGATCTTGAGTTCGACGCCCTTCGGCTTGGTTTGCTCGCGATAGACGTAGGTGCCGAGCGCGATGACCACGACGACGAGCGCGCCGATGATGAGATAGAGCATGTTCTGTTTCATGGCGCGCCCTTGATGTCCTTCGATGGATCAGGCCTGCTTCACCAGCTTGATCAGCACGAGCAGGATGACCGCGCCGATCATGGCGTGGATAATGGAGGCAAATATACCACCGCCTAGGGCGAACCCCAGCCTTGGGAAGAGCCAGCCGGCGATCAAGGCGCCGACGATGCCGACGACGATATTGCCGACCAGGCCGAGGCCGAAGCCCTTGACGATCAGGCCGGCGAGCCAGCCGGCGATGGCACCGATGATGATGAAGACAAGCAGGCTCTCAACACCCATTTGCAAATCCCTCCTGAGCGGACGGTCGCGGAGCAGGAAGCTCCGAATCGATCTCCGATTGCAACAGGCCCAAGTTATTGGAAAGTAGCCGGCCCCGCCAGCGGCGTCATTCGTCCCAGCGGCGTCATTCGTCGTCGTCATCCCCGGATGCGGGCCGCCAGCTGATCGGCTCGATCTTCTTTTGCGTATGGCCGTCCGTATAGGCCCACCAGCCGGCGTCGCTCTCGTCCCAGTCGCCGCCGGCCGCCTTCAGCCGGTCGAGCGAACGGTACTGCGCGATGGATTCGTTGATCACGCCGTCGCTGTCCTTCCAGGTGACGGTGACCTTGGAGCCATCCTTCGGCGCTGTTTCGATGGGTTTTCTGGCAGCCATTTCATCCTCTCCATGGACCGACAGAACGTCGCGGCGAACACCTGGTTCCAACTTGAAGCGTGTCGCGTCCGATGGGATTCATGCGACGCGCTTTAAGTTTTATTGCATATCGTTGTCCCAAAACCGCTGCGCACCCTCGGGTCAGGCCCGGGAGCATGCTTTTGGGCGACATGCATTAGCTGTGAGCGAAGATATCTGCCTCACCCCAGCCCATCAGATCGAGTTTCGCACGCGTCGGCAGGAAGCGGAAGCAGGCCTCTGCCTCCTTGGTCCGCTTCTCGCGCGCCAGCCGCGCTGCCAGCACATCGCGCAGCCGGTGCAGATAGAGCACGTCGGAGGCGGCATATTCGAGTTGTTCGGGCGACAGCGTCTCCGCCGCCCAGTCCGACGATTGCTGCACTTTCGACAGGCTGACGCCAAGAAGCTCAAGGCAGATATCCTTCAACCCGTGCCGGTCGGTGTAGGTTCGGGTCAGCCGCGATGCGATCTTGGTGCAGAACACCGGCTCCGGCATGACGCCGAAGGCGTTATAGAGCACGGCGAGATCGAAACGGCCGAAATGGAAGAGCTTGGTTATGCTGCGGTTCTTGAGCAGGCTGACGAGGTTCGGCGCCTTCTTCTGGCCGGGCGCGATCTGGATGACGTCGGCGGTACCGTCGCCCGGCGAGATCTGCACCACGCAAAGCCGGTCGCGATGCGGATTGAGGCCCAGCGTCTCCGTGTCGATGGCGACCGCCCCGACGTCGTAATGCAACAGCCCGGGCAGGTCGTTCTTGTGGAAACGGATATCGCTCATCGTCTTCTCCGGTCGCGGCGTGCTCCGTCCTCGCCGCGATCCGATGAAAAATCAACAGAAAGTTGAATTCTTGTCCCGTCAGCGTGTCAGCGCATCGAGAATGCGCGCCCAGGAGCGCTGTCCCTTATGGAAGGAACTCATCTCGTATTTCTCATTCGGCGAATGGATGCGGTCATCGTCGAGGCCGAACCCGACCAGCAAGGATTCGATGCCGAGATAGGTCTGGAAATCGCCGACCACCGGGATCGAGCCGCCGCTTCCGGTCGTCACCGCCGGCTTCGGCCATTCGTCGGACAGCGCGTCCTTGGCCTTGGCGAGAAACGGCGAGTCGTAGGAAAGCTGGATCGCCGGCGAGCCGCCATGCGGATGGAAATCGACCGAGCAGTCGGCCGGGATACGCTCCCTGACGAAGGCCTGGAAAGCGGCGCGGATCTTTTCCGGGTTCTGCTTGTGGACGAGACGGAAGGACACTTTTGCCGAGGCTTCCGCCGCGATCACCGTCTTGAACCCCTTGCCGGTATAGCCGCCGGTAATGCCGTTGAACTCGGCCGTCGGCTGCGCCCAGGTGAGTTCGAGCACCGAGCGGCCCTTTTCGCCGGATGGGATCGACAGGCCGACAGGCCCAAGGAACGTCTCGGCGGTCTCGCCGAGCGTCTCCCACGATTTCAGGACCT
Source organism: Mesorhizobium tianshanense (assembly GCF_007830515.1). Taxonomy (GTDB): domain Bacteria; phylum Pseudomonadota; class Alphaproteobacteria; order Rhizobiales; family Rhizobiaceae; genus Mesorhizobium; species Mesorhizobium tianshanense. The sequence goes on along the minus strand of NZ_VLKT01000016.1, from coordinate 44,496 downwards.
GCGAGGGGGTCTCCTCGACACCGTCGTAGAAACCCGGAATGGTGACATGGCCGTCCTTGTCGTGGATGTCGGCCAGGATCCTGGCCAGGATGCGGATTGGATTGGCGGCGGCGCCGCCATAAAGACCGGAATGCAAGTCGCGATCGGCGGCTTTCACCGTGATCTCCTCGCCGACCAGCCCGCGCAGCGCGACGCAGATGGACGGCGTATCGCGGTCCCACATCCCGGTGTCGCAGACAAGCGCGAAGTCGGCCTTGAGTTCGGCCGCGTTTGCCTCGAGGAACGGCTTCAGCGACGGCGAGCCGGACTCCTCCTCGCCCTCGAACAGGATCGTGATGCGGCACGGCAGCCCGCCATGCACCTGCTTCCAGGCACGGCAAGCCTCGACGAAGGTCATCAGCTGCCCCTTGTCGTCGGCCGAACCACGTCCCGTGATCACCTGATGGCCGGGCTCGATCTCCTTGACCGAAGGCGCGAACGGGTCGCTATCCCAGAGCTCGATCGGGTCGACCGGCTGCACGTCGTAATGGCCGTAGAACAAGACATGCGGCGCGCCCGCCGGCCCGTCATGATGCGCAACCACCATCGGATGGCCTGGCGTGTCGCGCAAGCTGGCGTCGAAGCCGATCAGCTTGAGCTCCGCCACCAGCCATTCCGCCGCCTTGCGGCAGTCGGCGGCATAGGCCGGATCGGTCGAGATCGACTTGATCCCGAGCAGGCCGAACAAGCGCTCCAGGCTCTCGTCGAGGTCTTTGTCGAGGCGGTCGAGGACGGGGGAAATTCTGCACATTTTATCAGGCCTTTCGATTCTGAGCGGCAACCCTAAAGCTGCGAGGCAGAAACGAAAAGCCGGCGGTCGTTGGGCCACGGAGCCTGTCGGCAAAAAAATGCCGCCGTGGTGGAGGGGGAACCACGGCGGCTTTTACTCGAAACGATGCGGCAGCCCGGAGAGGGGGGATAGGCTGCCGCAAGTGTCCGGGATAGGCGGGGGACGGGCCTTGCTCCGGACTTCGGCGAAAAATGCCGATGGCGTTTATTTGTGTCTTCGAACGTGGCGATTCAAGGGCGCGAAAATTACACTTTTGTAACATACGCGTGAGCGGCCAATTCTTCGGCGGCCGATTCTATAGTGGCCAAGTCGTCAAGGACATCGGCTCTGTCAGGGTGTTGCTGGAACAGGTGGCTGAAGCCGCCTTTGGCATGGACCGCGGCGCTGCACCGCGCTATCCCTTCGTCCCATGAAAAAAGGCGATCATCTCTTCCTTGTCGACGGCTCCGGCTACATCTTCCGCGCCTATCACGCGCTGCCGCCATTGACCCGCAAATCCGACGGCCTGCCGGTCAGTGCCGTGCTCGGCTTCTGCAACATGGTTTGGAAGCTGACGCAGGACGCCCGCAACACCGATGTCGGCGTGGTGCCGACGCATTTCGCCGTGATCTTCGACTATTCGTCGAAAACCTTCCGCAACGATCTCTACCCCGAATACAAGGCCAACCGCTCGGCGCCGCCGGAGGATTTGATCCCGCAATTCGGCCTGATCCGCCAGGCGACCAAGGCCTTCAACCTGCCCTGCATCGAGATGGAAGGGTTTGAGGCCGACGACCTGATCGCCACCTATTGCCGGCTTGCCTGCGACGCCGGCGGCGACACCACCATCATCTCCTCCGACAAGGATCTGATGCAGTTGGTCGGCGCAACCGTCGGCATGTACGACCCGATGAAGGACCGCCAGATCGGCGTTCCCGAAGTCGTCGAGAAATGGGGCGTGCCGCCGGAAAAAATGATCGACCTGCAGGCGCTGACCGGCGATTCGGTCGACAACGTGCCGGGTGTGCCCGGCATCGGGCCAAAGACAGCGGCGCAACTGCTCGAACAGTTCGGCGACCTCGATGGGCTGCTTACACGCGCCGGCGAAATCAAGCAGGAGAAGCGCCGCGAATCGATCATCGCCAATGCCGACAAGGCGCGCATTTCGCGTGAACTGGTGACGCTGAAGAACGACGTGCCGGTGATCGAGGGGCTCGACGATTTCACGTTGCACGAGCCCGACGGGCCAAAGCTGATTGGCTTCCTCAAGACCATGGAGTTCTCGTCGCTGACCCGCCGCGTGGCGGAAGCGACCGGAACGGAGCCGGCTGATGTCCAGGCAGTCGCCGTTACGATCGAGCGCGCCGACACCGCGCATGGTCCCGATGTCGGGTTTGGAGTGCCGGCAGCCGCCGAAAGCGCGGTGGGCGCTGTGACCGATGAAGCCGGCGGGTCGACCGCCGCCGGCAGAGAGCCGAGGGAAGGCGACACCCCTTCCCTTCTCTCGGCGCTTCGCTTCGAGGACGCCACTGCCAGGAAGATCGACACCAGCGCCTACGTCTGCATCCGCGACACTGCAGTTCTGAAGGCCTGGATCGCCGAAGCGATGGAGGCCGGCATCGTCGCCTTCGACACCGAGACCACCTCGACCGATCCGATGCAGGCCGAGTTGATCGGTTTTTCCATGGCCACCGCCCCCGGCCGCGCCGCCTATGTGCCGCTCGCTCATAAAAGCGGCAACGGCGACCTGCTCGGCGGCGGAGTGGTCGAAAACCAGATCCCGATCCGTGAAGCGCTTGGCGTCCTGAAGCCGTTGCTGGAGGACAAGTCTGTTCTCAAGATCGTGCAGGAGCTGAAATACGACCTCGTCGTCATGAGCCGCCACGGCATTGATGTCGCCCCTTTCGACGACACCATGCTGATTTCCTACGTGCTCGACGCCGGCACATCCGGCGGCCACGGCATGGCGGCTCTGTCGGAAAAATGGCTCGGCCATTCGACCATTCCCCTCAAGGAGCTGGCCGGCTCGGGAAGAAGCTTCGTCGGCTTCGATCAGGTCGATATCGATAAGGCAACGGCCTACGCCGCCGAACACGCCGATGTGACGCTCAGGCTCTGGCGGGTGCTGAAGCCAAGGCTTGCCGCCAAGGGCCTCGTCTCGGTCTATGAGCGGCTGGAACGGCCGCTGGTGCCGGTGCTGGCAAGAATGGAACAGCGCGGCATCTCCGTCGACCGGCAGATCCTGTCGCGGCTCTCCGGCGAACTGGCACAGGGCGCCGCGCGGCTGGAGGACGAAATCTATCAGCTCATCGGCGAGCGCATCAACATCGGCTCGCCAAAACAGCTCGGCGACATCCTGTTCGGCAGGATGGGCCTGCCCGGCGGCTCCAAAACCAAGACCGGCCAGTGGTCGACCTCGGCGCAACTTCTGGAAGACCTCGCCGCCGAAGGCCACGAACTGCCGCGCAAGATCGTCGACTGGCGCCAGCTGACCAAATTGAAATCGACCTATACCGATGCGCTGCCCGGTTTCGTCCATCCCAATACGAAGCGCGTCCACACTTCATACGCCCTTGCCGCGACGACGACGGGACGGCTGTCGTCGTCCGATCCCAATCTGCAGAACATTCCAGTGCGCACCATCGAGGGGCGAAAGATCAGGACGGCCTTCATCGCCGACAAAGGCAACAAGCTGGTTTCTGCCGACTACAGCCAGATCGAACTGCGCGTGCTCGCCCATGTCGCCGAGATCCCGCAGTTGACGCAGGCCTTTGCCGACGGCGCCGACATCCATGCCATCACTGCGTCGGAAATGTTCAACGTGCCGGTCGAGGGCATGCCAGCGGAGATACGCCGCCGCGCCAAGGCGATCAATTTCGGAATCATCTACGGCATTTCCGCCTTTGGCCTCGCCAACCAACTCTCGATCCCGCGCGAGGAGGCCGGCGCCTATATCAAGAAATATTTCGAACGCTTCCCGGGCATCCGCGACTATATCGACGCGACCAAGGCCTATGCCCGCGAATACGGCTATGTCGAAACCATCTTCGGCCGCCGCATCCACTATCCGGAGATACGGTCGTCGAACCCTTCAGTCCGCGCCTTCAACGAGCGCGCCTCGATCAACGCGCGCCTGCAGGGCACCGCCGCCGACATCATCCGCCGCGCCATGGTGCGCATGGACGATGCGCTGGAAAAGGCAAAGCTTTCCGCTCGCATGCTGCTGCAAGTGCATGACGAGCTGGTCTTCGAGACGGCCGAGGCGGAGGTCGAGGCAACGATCCCCGTCGTGCGCCACGTGATGGAGAACGCCGCGATGCCGGCGGTATCGATGTCGGTGCCGCTGCATGTCGACGCCCGCGCCGCCAACAATTGGGAAGAGGCGCATTAAGGTGGACATTTATCTCACCTACCGCGGCCAAATTCCCTCTAAAGCTAGCAGCCTTGATGCGGTTTGGAACATGCGAAGGAGTTTCCATCGCCAGCTTGAGACACTATGGGGCAAAGAACCGTTTGCAGTGCTCAAAAAAAATGGGAAGATTCAGATTTCGCTGCAAAGGCACCCAATTTTTTACGCAACGTCGGGAACCAGCTATTCGTCCCGTTCTACGGAGAGGCTGTCGGCGTAGGTGTTAAATTGGAAATTAAACTACTGACAGGAATGCCTCAGCAGCAAGCGGTCATAAGCAGCGGTGATTTGGACAATCGAATAAAGCGAATAATCGATGCGATGCGCGCACCTACACAAAAAGGCGAACTTACCGCGAACCTTGAGCCAAACTCACGATGGTACTGCGTCATGGACGATGACAGCTCGGTAAAAGAGGTAACAGCCTCGCTAGCACCATATTTGGACTCGAACGATCGAAGCGAATCTTTCGTTTTTATTAGAGTTAGAACATCTCCTAACGCTGTCACATTCGCAAACTTAGCTATGCTGTTTTGACAGAGCTACCTCGCGCTCAGGCAGCCTCGGCCCGGCATTTCGCACAGGTGCCGCGGAACTCGATCACCGCCTTCTTGGCGGCGAAACCGGTCGAGCGCACCCACTCGTCGAGCCGATGGCCGACATCGTGGTCGGAGAACTCCGTCACCTGCCCGCATGTGTCGCAGATGGCGAAGGCGGTCATCGAGTGGCTGTGGTCGTGCGGCTCGGCGCAGGCGACAAAGGAGTTGAGGCTTTCGAGCCTGTGCACGAAACCGGACTTAACCAGCGTGTCGAGCGCGCGATAGACTTGCAGCGGCGCGCGGAAGCCGCGCTCGCGAAGCTGGTCGAGCAATGTATAGGCGCTGAGCGGCCCGCTGGCGGCCTCGAGTTTCTCGAGCACGCACAACTGGTTTTTCGTCAGCACATCCCTTGCCGCCATGATCCTGTTTCCAACCCGTTTTGCGCCGCTTGCATGTCATTTCCGCATGCAAGCGGTTCCAATCCTACCCAGATAGCGACGAACGGACTTTTTTGCCACTGTTTCAGTGTCGGTACGGCCCGGAAGCCGGCCAACTTCGAGCTGGCCCGAACCCCAAGCAGGCATTGGCGGCCGAGGAAGAGCAGGTCCCGCCCCACGGCCATGCGTTGCCAGTCACTTCCGTGGCCGATCACTTCCGTGGCGGCCCTTTGCGCTCGGCGGAGGCGGCCCACAGATTGATGTCGGCTTCGCGTGCGTACGTGTCGATTTCGGCGAGTTCGGCATCGCTGAAGTCGAGCACCTTCAGCGCGCCGACGCAGTCCTCGACCTGTTCCGGCCGGCTGGCGCCGATCAACGCCGAGGTCACCCGGCCCTTGCGCAGCACCCAGGCCAGCGCCATCTGCGCCAGCGTCTGCCCGCGGCGTCCGGCGATGGCGTTGAGCGCCTTGATGTTGGCGATGGTCTTGTCGTTGATGAAAGCCGGCTTCAGCGACTTGCCTTGGCTGGCGCGGCTGCCCTCAGGGATGCCGCCGAGATATTTGTCGGTCAGCATGCCTTGCGCCAGCGGCGTGAACACGATCGAGCCGACGCCGAACCCCTCCAGCGTGTCGAGCAGTCCGTCGTCCTCGACCCAGCGGTTGAGCATCGAATAGCTCGGCTGGTGGATGACGCATGGCGTGCCGAGCTGCTTCAATATGTCGGCCGCCTCGCGCGTACGCTGCGAATTGTAGGAAGAGATGCCGGCATAAAGCGCCTTGCCCGAGCGCACCGCGTGATCGAGCGCACCCATCGTTTCTTCCAGCGGCGTATCGGGATCGAAGCGGTGCGAATAGAAGATGTCGACATAGTCGAGCCCCATCCGCTTCAGGCTCTGGTCGAGGCTGGCCAGCACATATTTGCGCCCACCCCATTCACCGTAGGGTCCAGCCCACATCTCGTAGCCGGCCTTGGTCGAGATGATCAGCTCGTCGCGATAACCGGAGAAATCCGTCCGCAGGATTTCGCCAAAAGCCGTCTCCGCCGAACCGGGCGGCGGACCGTAATTGTTGGCGAGGTCGAAATGCGTGATGCCAAGATCGAAGGCCTTGCGCGCGATCGCCTGCTTGGTGCGGTGCGGCGTGTCGCCGCCGAAATTGTGCCAGAGCCCGAGCGAGATCGCCGGCAATTTCAGGCCGGAGCGCCCGCAGCGATTGTAGACCATTTTCTCGTAGCGGTTTTCGGCGGGGACATAGGGCATGGGAAATCCTTTAGATCAAAGCGAGCCCGGCAGTTGCCACCGTAAAAGGGTGAGTCGGCCCTGCCTCTCACCCTTAGCCGCTGCCCGCCGAAACGGGGAGAGGGGTCGACGGTAAACTACACCTGTCGCAATCACTGAAGCGCGCACCCTACTTCTTCTTCGCCAATAGCCCTTTCGCTTCCTTGACGCCCAGTGCCGCGGGCCGTTCGCAGGTGGTCTGCATGGCGACGAACTTCCCGCTCGCACCCGACCGCAACATGCCGGTCATCACATCCACGGCATGCAGCGCCAGTTCCATCGAGCAGCGGTGCGGCCGGCCTTCCGCGATCGCCAGAGCCATGTCGGCGAGGCCGGCGGTGCGGTAGTTGGCCATCATGCCGTGCGAATGCATCTGGTTGGCGACGCCGAACGGATGCTTCCATTTCGGCAGCTTCTTGACCGGCTTGGCGGCGTCGGTGAAGCGAACATCGCCGCCGAAGAAATTCGGATCCGGCAAGAACACCGTGCCCAACTCGCCGTAGAGTTCCATCGGCGCATGGCCATGGCTCCACACGTCCCAACTGGTATTGAGCGTCACCACGGCACCATTCTCGAACTCCATCAAACCGTGGATCGTCGTCGGCGTGGCGACCAGGATTTTTTCGCCCGCGCGAGGCTTGGACGAGATCGTGCGTTCTGTCGTCGGGATCGAAGCGAAGGCCGCCACCTGCTTCACCGGCCCGATCAGCTGGATCAAATTGGTGATGTAATAGGGTCCGATATCGAGCACCGGACCAGCGCCGGGCTGGAAGAAGAAGTCCGGATTGGGGTGCCAATGCTCCATCCCATGGCTCATCACATGGCATGTGCCGCTGGTGATCTTGCCGAGCTTGCCAGTGTCGATCAGGTTGCGGACAAGCTGGTGCGCGCCACCGAGGAAAGTGTCGGGCGCCGAGCCGATGCGCAGTCCCTCTCTCTCCGCCAGCTTCTTCAGGTCGAGCCCTTCCTTGACCGACAGCACGAACGGCTTTTCCGAATAGACGTGCTTGCCGGCATCGAGGATCTGTTTCGACACCTCGTAGTGCACCGCCGGAACGGTGAGGTTGACGATGATGTCGATGTCGCCGGCCTTGAGCAGCCCTTCGACTGTCTCGGCGCGCAGCTTGAACTCCTTCGCCCGCGCCTTGGCCGCATCCATGTTGATATCCGCGCAGGCGCGCATCTCGATGCCGCGAAACAGCGGCGCAAACGAGAGATACGCGTTTGAGATGTTGCCGCAGCCGATAACGCCGATCCCAAGTTTTTTTGCCATGCTGATGCTCCTAATAGGTCTTGGCGGCTGCGATCGAGCGGCGGGCGAAGCGCTCGATGTCGTTGGGATTGTCCTGTTCCATGACGTAGTATTTGGCGGCGCTCTTGGCGCGCAACGCCTTGATCAAGCCGGCCCAGTCGATCGTGCCGTGGCCGACATCCGACCAGCCGTCCTCGTCGAGGCCCTCGCCAGGCCTGGCGATGTCCTTGACATGGACGGCGGCGATGCGCTTGCCGTGCTTCTCGATCCAGGGCAGCGGATCGCCGCCGCCGCGCACCACCCAGGCCACGTCCATCTCCCAGCCGATGTCTGGCGCTGCCGCCAGGATGTGGTCCTGCGGCACCGAGCCGTCGGCAAGCGTCTTGAACTCGAAATCATGGTTGTGCCAGGCAAAACCGTAGCCGGCCTTGTCAGCCGTCTCGCCGACCTTGGCCAGGCGCTCGCCGAAGCCGCGCCAGCCGGCCGTGTCGGTCGGCCTGAGCTCGGCGACCAGATAGGGGCAGATGAGCAGTGTGATGCCGAGCGCGTCGGCGATCTTGCGCACGCCATCGAAATCCTTTTCGAGCGCATCGATCGAGAAATGGCCGGTCGGCATGGTGAGGCCGTTCTTGTCGAGTTCGGCGCGGAATGCCTTCGGGTCGTCATAGACGCCGCCGAACCCCTCGACTTCCTTGTAGCCGAGTTCGCCCAGCATCTTGAGCACCCCTTCCCAGGGTTGGAAATTGCGGGCGCTGTAAAGTTGGAATGACCAATTCATCGTCTCTGTCCGTTCTCTGGGGATGGATGTGCTGAGGTGAATTTCTTGGGTATTACAGGCGGTTGCCGGTTGCGGCGTCGAACAGCGAAGCGCGCATCGGGTCAAAACCGATGCTCACGGTGTCGGCGTTGTTTGGCGTGCGCTCGGATGTCACCCGCACTGTGAAATTCTGATTTCCGAGCTTCAGCCAGACCAATGTGTCGGAACCCATGGGTTCGACGACCACGACATTGGCCGTGGCTGTGAACGGCCACCCGGCGCCGCTGTTGAACGCGACGTGCTCGGGCCGGATGCCGAACACGGCCGCTCCCGGCACCGGCTGCTTTTCGAAAGCGTAGGTGGCAAGCGGGATCCGCACATCCTCGAAGGCGAAGTGCCAGTTGCCGTCGTCCTTCTCCAGCCTGCCGTCGAGGAAGTTCATCGCCGGCGAGCCGAGGAAGCCGGCCACGAAACGGTTGACCGGGCGATTGTAGATCGTCTGCGGCGCGTCGAGCTGCTGGATGACGCCGCCCTTCATCACCGCGATGCGGTCGGCCAGCGTCATCGCCTCGATCTGGTCGTGAGTGACGTAGATCATGGTGTTTTGCAGCTTGCTGTGCAGCAGTTTGATTTCGACACGCAGCTCCGCGCGCAGCTTGGCGTCGAGATTGGAAAGCGGCTCATCGAAGAGGAAAACGTCGACGTCGCGCACCAGCGCCCGCCCGATGGCCACGCGCTGGCGCTGGCCGCCCGAAAGCGCCGACGGCTTGCGCTGCAAAAGTGGCTCGATCTGCAGGATTTCGGCGGCGCGCGCGATGCGCTTGGCGATCTCGTCCTTGGCGATGCCGGCGACGCGCAGCCCGAAGGACAGGTTCTTCTCCACTGTCATCTGCGGATAGAGCGCATAGGACTGGAACACCATGCCGATGCCGCGGTCCTTGGGTTCTTCCCAGGTGACGTTCTTGCCCTTGATGAAGATGCGGCCGTCCGAAACGTCGAGCAGGCCGGCGATGCAGTTGAGCAAGGTCGACTTGCCGCAGCCGGACGGGCCGAGCAGCACGATGAACTCGCCCTCGGCGACATCGATGTTGAGCGTCTCCAGCACCGAGATAGCACCGAAATTCAGCGACAGGTCCTGGATCGAGACACTGGGATTCTGGATTGAAACACTGGGATTTTCGATTCTTGTCATCATCATCCTTTCACCGCGCCGGCGGCGATGCCACGCACGAAGAGCTTGCCGGAAATGAAGTAGACGACGAGCGGTACGAGGCCGGTCAGGATGGTGGCGGCCATGTTGACGTTGTATTCCTTCACGCCTTGCACAGAGTTGACGATGTTGTTGAGCTGCACCGTCATCGGATAGGTGTCGGGGCGGGTGTAGACGACGCCGAACAGGAAGTCGTTCCAGATGCCGGTCACCTGGATGATGATGGCGACGACGAAGATCGGCAGCGACATCGGCAGCATGATCCGGAAATAGATGCCCCAGAAGCCGGCGCCGTCGACGCGCGCCGCGCGGAACAGCTCCTCCGGCATGGAGGAGAAATAGTTGCGGAACAACAGGGTCAGGATCGGCATGCCGAAGATGGAATGGACGATCACCAGACCGCTGAGGCTGCCGTAGAGGCCGATCTCGCGCAGGATGATGACGATCGGATAGATCATCACCTGATAGGGGATGAAAGCGCCGACGATCAGGATGACGAAGAAAGTGTCGGCCCCCTTGAAGCGCCAGTTGGCAAGCGCGTATCCGTTCACGGAAGCGATCGCGATCGACAGGATGACCGACGGAACGGTGATGCGCACCGAATTCCAGAAGCCGCGCGAGAGCCCGTCGCAGTTGAGGCCTGTGCAGGCGCTGGACCAGGCCTTCACCCAAGGCTCGAAGGTGATTTCGAGCGGCGGCGAGAAGATGTTGCCGAGGCGTATCTCCGGCATGCCCTTGAGCGACGTCACCACCATCACATAGAGCGGCAGGAGATAATACAGCGCCACCACGATGAGCGTTCCATAGAGGAAGATGTTGCGGCGCGAGAACACATGCCGCGGCTTCGGCCCCCGCGGCCCGGATGCCTCAAGCCCGATAGAGCCCGTACCGGCAGGCAGGGAAACGGCATGGTCAGACACGCTTCCTGCCTCCGAATTCGAGATAGGCCCACGGCACGATGACGATCAACACCGACAGCAGCATCATGGTCGAGGCGGCGAAGCCCTGGCCGAGGTTCTGGGCGAAGAACATGTAGTCGTAGACGTACTTTGCCGGCACTTCGGAAGCGATGCCGGGACCGCCGCTGGTCTGGGCGACGACCAGGTCATAGACCTTGACGATACCGGCGGCGATGATGACAAGCGCGGTGACGAAGACCGGTCGCATCATCGGGATGATGATGAAAAGATAGGTCTTCCACATCGGTATCCCATCCACCCGCGCTGCCTTCCAGATATCCTCGTCGATGCCACGCAGGCCGGCCAGCATCAGGCACATGATGAGTCCGGTGCCTTGCCAGAGCGCGGCGATCGTTATGCCGTAGATGACGATGCTGGAATTGTAGAGCGGATCGAAGTTGAAGCTTTCCCAGCCGAGGCCGCGCACCACTCCCTGGATCCCGAATTCCGGGTTGAGCAGCCACTGCCAGACAAGACCGGTGACGATGAAGGAGAGCGCGAACGGATAGAGGAAGATCGTCCGGAACGTGTCCTCGAAACGGATCTTCTGGTCGAGCAGCGCCGCCAGCATGAAGCCGATGACGAGAGAAAACACCAGCGACAGCACGCCGTAGACCAGGAGGTTTTCGATGGAGATCAGCCAACGCGGCGTAGACCACAGCCGATAATATTGATCGAGCCCGACGAAGTTCAGCCGCGGCAGGAGCTTCGAATTGGTGAAGGAATAGAGCACCGTCCACGCGCTGCCGCCGACGAAGATCACCAGTGCGGTGAGGACCATCGGAATAGAGGCGACCTTGGCATTGAGGTTGCGGAAGAGTTGGTTGGGGCGTTCGCTCTTGCTCATCTGAACAACCGGACTGGATCGGGTAAGGGCGGGCGGGTCAGAACCCCTGACCCTGAGCTCCCGGCCCTGCGCTCGCAGGGGCGGGAGTGAGGCGGTTCGTCGAAAGTCAATCGGCCGAGGCGACGATATCGGCGAAGCGCTTCTGCGCCTCTTCCACGGTCATGTCCGGCTTGGCGAAGAACTCGGAGAAAAGGTCCTCCTTCTGCTTTTGGGTGTCCTGCGACAGCAGTTGGTCCGTCCAGGGCATGACGCTGCCCTTTGCCAGGATGTCGAGCCCTTTCTTCATGCAGTCATTCGCCGCCTCGAGGTCGACATCGCCGCGCACCGGCAGCGAACCCTTCTTGAGGTTGAAGGCGACCTGCGTCTTGGGATCGAGCAGCGTTTCGGCCAGCGCTTCCTGCGCCTTGGACTTTTCGGCGTCCTGCAACAGCGGGAAGTAGAAGGCGTCGCCGCCGGTGGCGATGACCTCGTTCAGGCCAAGGCCGGGAAGACACGTATAGTCCTTGCCCGCGGTCTGGCCGGCAACCTGGAACTCGCCCTGCGCCCAGTCGCCCATGATCTGGCCGCCAGCCTTGCCGGTAATGACGAGATTGGTGGCCTGGTTCCAGTCCTGTACATTGGTGTTCTTCGCCATCTTGCGGGCATCGTCCGCGGCCTTGAACACCTTGGCGACCTCGGGCCCGGCGGCGAATTCGGCGTCCTTATCGCGATAGACCTTCAGGAAGGTGTCGGTACCGCCGACCGCCGTGAGCAGCACGTCGAAGGCGCCGGAGGCTTGCCAGGGCTGCCCGCCGACCGCGAGCGGCTGGATGCCTGCCTTTTCCAGCGCGGGGGCGGCCGCGACATATTCATTCCAGTTCTTCGGCACCGGCACGCCGGCCTTTTCGAAGGCCGCGTTCGACAGCCACAGCCACTGCCAGGAGTGAATGTTGACCGGCACGCAATAGATCTTGCCGTCGAGGGTGCAGCCGTCGAGCAGGCTCTTCGGCTGGACGATTTCCGTCCACTTGTCCCGGGTGGCGAGATCGGTCAAGTCGCGCATCAAACCGGCCTCCACCAATTCTTCCGCTTGCCGGCCGTGGTTGAACTGGGTCGCGCCCATGGGATCGCCGCCAGTGATGCGGCTGATCATGATCGGCCGCGCCGTGCCGCCGGAGCCGGCGATAGCGCCGTCGACCCAACGGTTGCCTGTCGCGTCGAACGCCTTGGCGAATTCGGCGACCGCCGCTGCCTCGCCGCCCGAAGTCCACCAATGGGTGACTTCCAGATCCGTCGCTGCCGCCGGGCCGGCGAATGGCAGCGCGGTTGTCACTGCCAACGCAGCGGTCATGAATTGGTATCGCATTTCGGCTCCTCCCAGAATCTGAAACGTTACAGATTTTCGATACGGCAATTGCGTGAGGCGCGCAACCCCAGAATTGGAGCGGTTCGACATTTTTTCGAGATGCGAACAAATTCGCCCCTGCATTGCTGCCTGCTGCGCCGCAACAGGCTAGGTTGCATTGCAAGAATGATGTTGCAATGCATGAAATTCGGTGGAATTCCTCGTTCCGCGGCCAGGCCATGCCGACGTCCAACGTCTTTGCGCCGAGCGGCGCGTCGCGCGTGAAGAGCCCGTGCCAGCAGCCATTGCGCGATGGCAAGTGACAATCTGTAACGTTTCAGTATATAGGGTGTTCGTCAGGCGGAGAGTCGCGGGCAAGCCGCGATCGCCGATTGCCGGCCTGCACGGCAACTGCTATGCGCCTGACGGGCGGGATGAATGGATAGACATCACACGGAAAAGGACGACGAGGCGTCGGGACAGGGCCGGCCGACGCTGAAGACGCTCGCCTTCATGACCGGGCTGGGCGTCACCACCGTGTCGCGGGCGCTGAAGGACGCGCCGGAAATCGGCGCCGAGACCAGGCGGCGCGTCCAGCTCGTCGCCAAGCAGATCGGCTACCGTCCCAACCGTGCCGGCGTGCGCCTGCGAACCGGCAAGACCAACGTCATCAGCCTCGTGCTCAACACCGAGCACGAGATCATGAGCTTTGTCTCGGACATCATCTACGGCGTCTCGGAAGTCATCGCCGACACGCCCTATCACCTGATCGTCACGCCCTATTCACGCTCGCAGGATCCCCTGGACCCTATACGCTATCTGGTGGAAACCGGCTCTGCCGACGGCGTCATCATTTCGCGCACCCAGCCCAACGACCCCAGGGCCCGCTACATGCTGGAGCGTGGCATCCCCTTTGCCACGCACGGCCGCACCGATATGGGGCTGATCCATCCCTATCATGATTTCGACAACTATGCGTTTGCGACCGAAGCCGTGCGCCACCTGGCCGGCATCGGCCGCCGCAGGCTGGCTCTGCTGGCACCGCCGGTCGAGCTGACCTATCACCGCCATGCGCTGAACGGCTTTACCGATGCGCTGAGCGAGGTCGGCGCCAGCGAGATCCCGTTCAACACCGTTTCGATCGACCACTCGATCGAGCAGATCAGGATGAGGACCGCGCAGCTGATGCGCCGCGACGTCAGGCCGGACGGCTTCGTCAGCAGCGCCGCCGCCGCGACACTCGCCATCGTTGCCGGCATCGAGGACGCCGGCCTCAAGCTCGGCCGGGACGTCGACGTGGTATCCAAGCAGTCGTCGGACCTGCTGCATCTGTTCCGCAGGGAATTGCTGGTCGTCAACGAGGATTTCCGGCTGGCCGGCGCCGAGCTGGCCCGCTCCGTGCTGGGCTGGATCGGCGGCGCCGCACCTGGCTCACTGCAGAGCCTGAGCGCGCCGACCGAGGTCCTGGCCTATCGCCGCTCCGACTAGCGCAATGGTGTCGCCGGCTGAACGTCCACGGCGGCCAGGAGCGTTGCGTCATTGCCCCACCGGGCGCCGGTCAGCCCGAACTTGACAGCCGCCGGCCTCCCATAGGTAATCCACCCTACTCGCCCACCGGAGGAAGGATGACCTATGGCGGTTTTCAGACTGTGCGGCTTTGTCCTGACGTTCCTCGTCGCCTTCGGAGCGATTGCCCAGGACAACTCCGAAGACCTCGTGCGCCTGGGGTTCTTCCCGCCTATGGACGAGGACATCGTCTTTCGCATCCAGAGTGTCCAGGAACATAGCTTCCGCGGCAACCAGCGGCGCGCGGAATGGACGCACGAACTGCATTTGCGGCTGACCGGCGAAGAGCCGCCGGACATGATGACGGGAAGCTATTCTATTCGTGCGATCCAGGCGGTCGAGAATGTAGAGCGCGATATCGCCTACCTTTTCGCCAGAGCGATCGAAAACGAAACCTATCCTTTCAAGATGCTGCGGCTCGGCGCGCCGGTGGAAATCGACTGGGCGCGGGTGAAGGTCCGGTTCGCCGAGCGGCTGCCCGGTCTGACGGACCGAGCAACCGCGGCGGCGATCGAGCGTCTGCTGCCGGTCTTCGAGCCCGACGGAGTCGGCGCCGTCATGCGCCCGCTCTGGGTCACTTCGGTGGCGCACCTGCGCCCGTTCCGCCGGGACGCGACATGGATGGTGACGGAAGGGCTGGATCTTCCGGCGTGGTTCTTCGTGCCGGGATCGAAGCTCGAGACCTATGGCGGGCGGGAGGAGGGCAGCGAGGATCTGCTGTTCGTCTGGCGTATCACACCCAACCCGCAGGCGGCCCGCGACACGCTCGGCCCCGAGCTTGCCACCCTGGCCGCGCAGGCTGGCGGGCTGGACGTTCCCGAGGCGGAGGCCGTCGTCGCACAGGCCACCGCCGACGGACTGAGCGTGGTCGAGGGCGGCATTGTGACGTATGATCCCACGCCGGGCTTGATACGCACCGTCGAATTCGAGGCGCGACTCGGCGCTGGTGACATCAACCGCCGGGTCGAGATCAGGATTGAGCGGCTGAAGCCGGAGTAGTGGTGGCCGTTGCCACGCCCTGTTTCGCCGTCTGGCCATTGAGTTGCGCCTTCAAAGGCGCAGGTCGGAACGATGTTGGCCAGACGTTTGGACGATCCAGACGAAGACTGCGTCGTCCAGCGAGCACATTGTGAAAGCGTCAGGGATGACCTTTTCGCTCTAGCGGACGGTCTGCAAACCCATCAGCATCGGATGTTCCAGCGGCGCCAGTACGGGCGGCAGCTTTCAGGATCGTGGGCAATTCCGCTGAATGGCGAACGTGGGGCGCTAACCCGCCGCCCCGCTACCCCACGGGCCATGGAACGCACCCGGCCCGTCGATGCGCTCGAAGCCGTGCGCGCCGAAGAAATCGCGTTGCGCCTGGATCAGGTTCGAGGTGCCGCGGCCCTGGCGGTAGCTGTCGAAATAGGCGAGCGCGGACGACAACGCCGGCACCGGCGAACCGGCCTCCGACGCCCTTGCCACGATGCGCCGCAGCGATGGATGCGCCTCCTGCATCATCGCAATGAAGGCCGGCGCCATCAGGAGATTGGTGGCCGCCCCGCCCTTGCCGAAGGCTTCCGCCATGGTGTCCAGCAATTGCGAGCGGATGATGCAGCCGGCCCGCCAGATCTTGGCGATGGTCGGCATCGGCAGGTTCCAGTTGAACTCCTTCGACGCGCCGCTCATCACCGAGAAGCCCTGCGCGTAGGCAGCGATCTTGCCGGCGAACAGCGCCAGTTCGAGATCGTTGAGAAGCGCGTCCTTGTCTCCGGAAATCTTGGTCACGCCGCCATTGCCATAGGCCTTTTCGGCGGCCAGGCGCTCGTCCTTGATCGATGACAGCACGCGCGCGGCCACCGCAGCCTCGATCGCGGTGGCCGGAATGCCGAGCTGCTGCGCCTCGATGACCGACCATTTGCCGGTCCCCTTCTGGCCGGCGCGGTCGAGGATGATGTCGACCACCGGCTTGCCGGTCTTCGGATCGTCCGCGGCCAGCACCTTGGCGGTGATCTCGATCAGATAGGAGTTGAGCCGGCCCTTGTTCCAGCCGGCAAACACCGTGCCGATCTCCTTCGGCCCCATGCCCAGGCCGTCGCGCAAGATGCCGTAGATCTCGGCGATCATCTGCATGTCGGCATATTCGATGCCGTTGTGGATGGTCTTGACGAAATGCCCGGCGCCATCGGTGCCGAGCCAGGCCGCGCAGGGCTCGTCCCTGAATTTGGCCGAAATGGCGGTCAGGACCTTTTCGACACGTTTCCAGGACTCTTCCGTGCCGCCGACCATGATCGACGGTCCATGGCGCGCGCCCTCCTCGCCGCCGGACACGCCCATGCCGATGAAGGTGAGGCCCGAGCCGGCAAGCTCGGAAAAGCGCCGCATCGTGTCGCGGAAATTGGCGTTGCCGGCATCGATGACGATGTCGTTGGCCGACAGCACGCCGCGCAGCGCCGCGATCTGCTCGTCAACCGGCTTGCCGGCCAGAACCATGATGATGATCGGCCGCGGCGGCCGGATGGCGGCGGCGAGTTCCTCAAGGCTGGTGCAGGGCACAACCATGTCCTTCAGCGCCCCGGCATTCTCGACGAAGGCATCGGTACGCGCGGCGGTGCGGTTGAAGACGGCTATGCGGTGCCCCTTCTCGGCGATATTAAGTGCCAGGTTGGAACCCATCGTGCCAAGGCCGATCAGGCCGATTTCGGCTTTTTCCATCGTTTCTTCCCTGCTTTCGGATCTTTTGTTGAGGCGGCGATTTGTGGCGATGCCCATTTTACCCGGGATGCCATTCTTGCCGGGATGATTGACGGGCCTTCAAGGCCGCGTCAACCGCCTCGCCGAATTGTGTTGCGGACCGCCGGCTTGTCCTCACGGCCTGATGTCGATCGGCGCCTCTAACTTCACGATCTCGAAATCCGAGACGAGGATATCGAGCCGCGCCGTCCATCGGCCGGGAACCGGGATGACGAGACTGTCGACACGCCAGGTGCCGTCGCCTGGCTTTGTCGCCGCGCGCCTGATCGGCTCGATGCCGGAGTCGGGTTTTGACAGCACCAGCGTCACCTGGCTTGCGTCGAGCGGGCCGAAATCGCCGGTCATGATGGTTATCGAGGCGGCAACCGGCCCAACATGGCCGGGCGTGATGCTGAGGTCGGCCATCGCCTTCGGCGTGTGGATATGGATCGATGCCGGCTGCACTGCCGCGATCGCCAAGGCGCGCGGCGGCGGCGTGAAGCGCCAGCCGGCGGCAACGCCGAAGATCGCCAGAACAATCAGCATTTCAATGCCGATCGAGCGGACCAGCCTCCTCTGTACTTCCGTCTCTCCCGCTTCGGCCGGACCGGTGAGTTTCCAGCGGTTGGTCGCGGCGAGCGTGAACAGAAAGAACAGCAGCGCCAGCTTGATCAGCAGCAGCCGGCCATAGGCGATCTCGAGCAAGGCCGCGGGTGCCTGCACCTGGATGACAGCCAGCGCGATGCCGGTGGCAGCGAGCACGGCCACGACGGGTAGGATCGCTTGGGAAAACCGGCGCAGAAAAGCCGCGGCCTTGGCCGGTCTCCGCCTGATGGCGAGACCGAGCGGCGCCAGCGCCCCGGCCCAGAAGGCAATGCCGGCGCCGTGCAGGAACACCATCGGGCGCGTCAGCCATTGCGGTTCGGCGGCACTTGCATGCCCGCTGGTGGCGAGGGCGGCACCGACGCCGGCCAAGCCGGCAAGGGCAAACAGTTTTGCACCGCCGCGCGGCCCGACCAGCGACAAAAGGCCAAGCCCGAGCGCCACCAGCGCGATCAGCACCGTCCAGCCGAAGCTAGTGCCAAGTCCGGTCTGCCAGACAACCGGCTGTGCCAGATGCGTAAGCGGCGCGGCGAGCGCGTCAAGCCCCTGCAAGCCAAGTGACAAGGGCGCCGCTACCAGTCCGCACAGCATCGCGGCGATTGCGAAGCGTTGGCCGGAACGCCCACCCTTGGCCAGCCAGGCGATGGCAAAGGCGCCGCCGACGCCGAGAAAGAGGCCGGCATAGAGAAAGACCTTGCCGATCCAGATCGCCGACCGCAAACCCCGGTCGATAGCTTCGGAGACGGCCGGCGCAGCACTCGGCGCGCCGATGAAAAACAGCACCGAGCCGCCGACCGGATGGCCATCGGCGGAAATCACCCGCCAGCTCAGCACATGCGTGCCGGATCCGAGCGTTTGCGAGTTGTCGATCTCGACCGTCTGGCCGTTGAGCCGAAAGGTCGTCAGCGGAACCGCCGTCCCGTCTGGCCGCACCAGGGTCAGCACCGGCGGCGAGGCCGGCTCGCTGAAGGTCAGCGAGAAGTGCGCGGGGCTTTGTCCCAATACCGCGCCATCGGCCGGATCGGCTGTGACCAGCGCCGCATGCGCAAAGGCCTGATTTGGCGCGGCAATCGCCGCAAGCAGCATGATCGCGGCCAACAGGCCAGCGGCAAGCCGACTGGCGTGCTTACAGGCCGTGCAGACCGCCCGCCGTAAGGATGCAGCACTCATGTCATCGCCACAAAGACAGCGGCGCGCTCTTTTGAACAAAGCGCGCCGCCAAAGATCATTGCTGCGGTGCAAGCTTGATGCCGGGCGCCGGAGACTCCAGCGCATCCTCATCCTGGCCGGACGCCGGAATCTCGATCCAGCGTTCGGCAACGCCGTCGCATTCCTGCACCACCGGGAAGTAGAGCGTTTGGCCGGCGGGCAGGTCCGCCGCCAGTGTCCCGCGGAAGACGAATTCGTCGTAGAATTCGTCCGGCAGGCTGCCGTCGCTCCAATTCACTTCCTTGACGCCTGATGTCACCGCTTGACCGTGGAGCTGGTAGGATTTCTCGTATTTGCCTTTCTTGACCTGCAGCGTCCAGCCCGGCTTCGGCATCGGCTTCACCGAAATCACCCCTTCGGGGATCTGCACGCGGACAGTGGTCGTCGCCTTGCCGTCGCAGCCATGCGGCACGCGCAGGACGGCCTTGTAGGTCGAACCGACCGCCGCCTCCTGCGTTTCGAACGTGACGTGGGCGAAGGCCGAGCCCGTCCCCAGAACGAGTGCGCCGGCCGACAAAAGATACCTGTTCATGATGGTCCCTCAAATTTCGAATTGTGCGGATCTGGCCGGGGTCAGTTGGCGTGATCGTCCATGCCGCCCATCCCGCCCATCCCTTCCACCGCGAAGTCGACGGTGACGGTGCCGGCCTTCTCGAAGGTCAGCGCGGCGGAAAACTCTTCGCCCTGCTTCGGTTGCCGTTTCAGCCCGACGAACATCAGATGATAGCCGCCGGGCGCCAGCGCGACTTTGCCGCCGGCCGGAATTTCGATGCCACCGGCGACCGGCCGCATGGTCATGACGCCATCGCTCACCCCCATCTCATGCAGTTCGGCCTTGGCCGAAATCTCCGAGGAAATCGACAGCAGCCGGTCCGGCGAACTGCCGGTGTTTTTGATGATGAAATAGCCGCCGGCCACTTTGGCGCCGGGCGGCGTGGCGCGCGACCAGGGATGCACGATCTCGAGGTCGCCGACCTTGAACTCATGCGCGAAAACGGTGTGGACGCTGACGAACAGGAGGGCGAGGACGAACACGGTGATGCCGAGACGCTCCTCGAAGTGGCGCAGGAAGGAGTTGTTGCGGCCGAACCGCGCGCAGAAAGAGTGAGACATGATAGCTCCAGGAACTGAGAGAGCGCGCCGTTGGCCGGTCGCGAACAGTTTCGATGTTGAATGAATGCGCTCGCGAAGGCTTCCGCAAGGCGATCTGGGACGATCAGGCCGTCGCCGGCGGCGCGCGCGGGTTCGACGGAGAGCGGTCGCGAGTGAAATCGAGATGCCTGAACGCCGGGAGCACAAAGGCGACGGTTTCGACGGAAAAATTGCCGGGCACCGTGCCGGCAGCGGGCGGCGGTGCATAAGCAGCCGAGGCCACGCCGCAGCCGAGCACGCAGCAAGCCGGCATGTGCTGTTGGTGCGGATCGCCGCCGGGAAGCTCGGCCACACCCTCATGGGTGCAGATGACATTGCCGAAGGCGTCGCGTTGCGAAGCATCCGGGCCCAAGCCGGAGGCGAATGCGCCGAGCATCGACTGGAGCACGAGCAGATAGGCCGCGACCAGCGCGGCCGGCATGCTCCATCGTCTCCGCCGGATGTTCAAAACCCTGCCTCTTCACGCAGCAACGTCAGCTACCTAGCACGAGGCAAGCAAGCGGAAAATCGTCAAATCACTGCTGCGGCAACGCGGCGCGATCGGGGATGGAGGTCAACAGCGTGTGGCGCGCCGACTTCAGATGCTTGCGGCAGGCCGCGTCGACCTTGCCGAGATCCCGCGACTTGAGCGCGGCTATGTAAGCCAGGTGTTCCCCAACCGCCACTTCGTTGCGCTCGCGCTCCTGTGCCTTGTTCCACTGGTAGTGGTAATGGAAGATCATCGCGATGACGTCGTAGAAATCGACGATGAAGCGGTTGTGCGACGCGCGGTGGATCAGCCGGTGAAAGCGCTCGTCGAGCTCCGAGAATTCGTTGAAGCGCGTGGCGATCTCGCGCGCCAGCACGCGATGCTCGTCTTCCAGGAGATCGAGGTCGGCCCAGACCGGGCTGTCTTGCGGCAGGGCGGCGAAGGCGGCGGCCGAGCGCAATTCGAACATCTCGCGGATTTCAGTCAATTCGAGCGCGAAGGCGCGGGTAAAACCTTTCAGCACCCAATGGCTGTTGCGGCGTTTCTCGATCAGCCCGAAGCGGGAAAAGCGGATCAGGAATTCGCGCACGCTGGTGGTGCCGACGCCGATCTCGCGCGCCAGCTCGAGTTCGTTGATCTGCATGCCGGGCTCGGCGCCGCCGGCGAGCAGTCGCCGCATGAAGGAGCGCTCGATGATCTGCGACAGCGTGTCGGTCTCTTCCTCAGGGAAGAAATCGTCCGACCGCGGCGCGCGCAAAACCGTCTTGCTGCGCTTGTTCCAGGCAATCAGCCCCGTCTCTTCCATGCGCGCAAGGATGCTACGGATGGTCGTGCGGCTGACGCCGAGCAGCGCGCCCAGCTCGGGCTCCGACGGTAGGCTCTTCGTTTCGTCGAGCAGCCGCAGACCGCGATTGTAGGCGTCCTTGTAGACGTTATTGCTCTTCGACATCCCCTGCCCCGTTGCGCGCCGGCGCTTGCGGCGGCCGGCCTGAAGCGCGATATGACAGATGCTCCTAGCGCATGCCCCCAAGAAGCGGAATCGCTTTTCGCAGTCAGGCCTGGTTCCAGTGTCCGGTCCTCAGCGCATCCGCAAGAACGCGCGGCGTCGTCATGAAAAAACAATTGACGCAAAAATGTTTTTTCACGATAAAAGACATTATAGCTTAACTGCCGCGTGTCAATCCGCTCGCGCATCCCAGGAAACACCCAGGAAACTGCCCGTGAACGCCGCAAACAGCATTCTTCTGTCTCCCGCCGACAATGTCGCGGTCGCCAATGGCCGCATCGAGATCGGCACGATGCTGCCGGGCGGCGCCGTTGCCACCGCGCTCATCGAACCCGGCCACAAGGTGGCGATCAAGCCGATCCCTGCCGGCGAGGCCGTGGTCAAATACGCGCAGGCGATCGGTCGTGCCACGCAGGACATCGCGCCCGGCGAACATGTTCATTCGCACAATCTGGTCTTTGAATCCGGGCGTTTGCCGGTGGTGCCGCCGAGCGAGGCCGTGCACGCGACCGAGGCCGACCGCGCCCGCACCTTCATGGGCTACCGTCGCGCCGACGGCCGCGCCGGCACGCGCAACTTCATCGGCATTCTCGCCAGCGTCAATTGCTCGGCCACCGTTTGCCATGCCATCGCCGACGAGGCGAACCGCACGCTTCTGCCCAAATATCCCGGCATCGACGGCTTCGTTCCCATCGTTCACGGCCAGGGCTGCGGCATGAGCGCAACCGGCGACGGCATGATGGTGCTGCACCGCACGCTTGCCGGCTATGCCCGCCATCCGAATTTCGGCGGCGTGCTGATGGTCGGGCTCGGCTGCGAGGTCAACCAGCTTACCCTCTACGGCCAGAAGGGCGTCGCCGCGGGAAAACGTCACTTCAACATCCAGGAAGCCGGCGGCTCGCGCAAATCGGTCGAGAAGGCGATGCTGGTGCTGGCCGAGATCGCCGAGGAGGTCGGCAAGCTTGAGCGTGAGCCGATCCCGGTCAGCGAGATCGTTGTCGGCCTGCAATGCGGCGGCTCCGACGGCATGTCCGGCATCACCGCCAATCCGGCGTTGGGCGCCGCCGTCGACATCCTGGCCGGCGTCGGCGGCATCGGCATCCTCTCCGAGACGACGGAAATCTACGGCGCCGAGCATCTGCTCGCCTATCGCGCGGCGACCCCGGAGATCGCCGCCAAGCTCGACGGCTACGTGAAGTGGTGGGAAGACCATGTCGCCAAGCACGGCGCCTCCATCGACAACAATCCGTCGCCCGGCAACAAGCGCGGCGGCCTGACCACCATCCTGGAAAAGTCGCTTGGCGCGGTCGCCAAGGGCGGACAGACGCCGCTCAACGGCGTCTTCGGCTATGCCGAGAAGGTCACCGGGCACGGGCTGGTGTTCATGGACACACCCGGCTACGACCCGGTCTCCGCCACCGGCCAGGTTGCCGGCGGCGCCAACGTCATCGTCTTCACCACCGGCCGCGGCTCCTGCTTCGGCTGCAGGCCGACGCCGTCGATCAAGGTCGCCACCAACTCGACCATGTATCATCAGATGGAAGAGGACATGGACGTGAATTGCGGCGTCATCGCCTCGGGGGAAAAGACCATCGCCGGCATGGGCCGCGAGATCTTCGAACTGATCGTCGAGACGGCTTCCGGCCGCAAGACCAAGAGCGAGGCGTTCGGCTACGGCGACAACGAGTTCGTGCCCTGGCACCTTGGAGCGACCCTCTAGACCAGCCACTAACTGACTTAAGGCGGGCCAGGCAAATGGCCGGTGGGAGGTTTTGCATGAAGAAACGCTGTGTCGGCAGCACCGCGCTGGAAATAACCGAGGTCAGCTTCGGCGGCGCGGCGATCGGCGGCCTCTACCGAGCTTGCCCGCGCGAGGCGGCGATGGAGACGCTGCAGGTCGCCTGGGAAGCCGGCCTGCGCTATTTCGATACGGCGCCCTTCTACGGCTTCGGCCTCTCGGAACGCCGCTTCGGCGATTTCCTGCGCGACAAGCCGCGGGACTCCTACGTGCTGTCCACCAAGGTCGGGCGCCTATTCCGGCCAGTGCCGGAAGACCAGGTTCCCGATCACTCCTATGTCGACCCGCTGCCCTTCGCGCTCGATTACGACTATTCCTACGACGGCATCATGCGCTCGGTCGAGTTCAGCTATGCGCGGCTTGGCCTCAATCGGATCGACATCCTGTTCGTCCACGACATCGGCGTCTACACGCATGGCGTCGAGAAGACGAAGCAGCATTTCCGCCAATTTATGGATGGCGGGCTGAAGGCGCTGGAAGAGTTGAAGTCGTCCAGGGTCATTTCCGCCTATGGCCTTGGCGTCAACGAGGTGCAGATCTGCCTCGATGTGGTGCATCGAGCGCCGCTCGACTGCATCCTGCTGGCCAGCCGCTACTCGCTGCTCGACCGCACCGCCGAAGCCGAACTGCTGCCGCTTTGTCGACAACGCCAGACCTCGCTGATCATCGGCGGCGTCTTCAATTCCGGCATCCTGGCGACAGGCCCGGAGCCGGGCGCCCATTTCGATTATCGGCCGGCCACCGCGGACATTCTCGGCCGCGTCGGAGCGATGGAAAAAATCGCCGCCGAGGGCGGCTATCCGCTTGCGGCGGCGGCGTTCCAGTTTCCGTTGCACGAGCCGGTGGTAGCCTCCGTGCTGACAGGCACGGCCAAGCCCGCCAACCTGACGCGTAACCTTGAACTGCTCGGCGTCCAGGTGCCGGAAACCGACTTCGCCAAATACGATTCTTACATGATCGTTCAGCAGCTCGGCTGATGCGCTTCAGCCTTCTCTGTTCTCAGGCTGACTAAACGTCGACGATGTGGTCTGGAGGCATAAATCGCACAATCCAAAAAGAACGAATGTTCCATATTGACTGAAAGTTGGAATTAATATTCCATACCCCTCAGGCCAGGATCGGAAGCATTTGAACGTGGCAACGTGGATCGGCAAGGAGGCTTCCTTCCGGTCTAGCCATATGGAGACCAATGCGAAACACCGCTTGCGTCGACCCAACCTATGCACTATCAAAATGCAGTAAATGTTTTTTATTGATAAAGTTCTGTTTGGGCAGCGCCTATCCGAATGGAGCTACCGTAACGTTCACCGGGCGACTCAGGGAGGAAACCTAATGAAATTCGTGACCAGCATTCTCAACCGCCGCGCCTTCGCGGCCCTCGCAGCGGCCTCGATGCTTGCCGGCGTGATGCATTCGGCGCCGGTTTCGGCGGCGGACGCGACCATCCCGATCATCGTCAAGGACACCACCTCATTCTACTGGCAGATCGTTCTGGCCGGCGCCCGTAAGGCCGGCAAGGACCTCGGCGTCGACGTGCCGGAGCTCGGCGCCCAGGCCGAGACGGACGTCAACGGCCAGATCTCGATCCTCGAGAACGCCGTCGCCGGCAATCCGGCCGCGGTCGTCATCGCGCCGACCGAAGCCAAGGCGCTCGGCAAGCCGATCGACGAGGCTGCCACCAAGGTCAAGATCATCGGCATCGACTCCGGTGCCGACTCCAAAGCCTTCACCTCATTCCTGACCACCGACAACATCCAGGGCGGTCGCGTCGCCGCCGACGGCCTGGCGGCAGCCATCGGCGAGGCCAACGGCGGCAAAGTCGAGGGCGACGTCGCCCTGATCACCGCACTTCCGGGTGCCGGTTCGCTCGAACAGCGCGCCCAGGGCTTCAAGGAGCAGCTGGCCGCCAAATATCCAGGCCTCAAGCTCATTGCCGACAAATATGCCGACGGCCAGGCCACAACCGGCCTCAACATCGCGACCGACCTGATCACCGCCAATCCGAACCTCAAGGGCATCTTCGCCTCCAACCTGATCATGGCGCAGGGCGTCGGTCAGGCGATCGCCGAGAACAGCCTGGCCGGCAAGGTCGGACTCGTCGGCTTCGACAGCGACGAGAAGCTGATCAAGTTCCTCAACGACGGCGTCATTTCGGCTCTCGTCGTCCAGGATCCGTACCGGATGGGCTATGACGGCATCAAGACGGCGCTCGCCGCCTCGAAGGGCGAGAAGGTCGAGGCCAATGTCGACACCGGTGCCAACCTCGTCACCAAGGCCAATATGAAGGATCCGAAGATCGACGCGCTGCTCAATCCGAAGCTCGACTGAGCATCGGCATAGGTACATTGTTTCCGGGGCCTTCCTGCTCCGGAGACACTCCAACCAAGTGCCAATGGTGAGGCCAATCTGGGAGGATTGTCATGACGTCGACGGCGCAGGAACTGCATCCAGCCCCAACGCTGGAGCCGGGCAGGACGATCCTCGAACTCAAAGGGCTGGAAAAGCAGTACCCCGGCACGCACGCGTTGAAGCCGGTGAGCCTCGCCTTCAAGTCCGGTGAAATCCACGCCATCGTCGGCGAGAACGGCGCCGGCAAATCCACGCTGATCAAGCTTCTGACCGGCGTCATGCCGCGCACATCCGGCGACGTCATCTGGGAGGGCAAGCCGGCAGCACTGGCGACGCCGCATGAGGCGATGGCGCTCGGCATCAATGCCGTGCATCAGGAGGTCGTTCTGTGCCGCCATCTCACTGTTGCGGCCAACATGTTCCTCGGCGAGGAGGATTCCCGCTTCGGCATCTTGCAGCAGCGGGCCATGGTCAGGGAAGCGCAGAAGATCATCGACGATCTCGGCTTCGATCTGCCGGCGCATGTCGTGCTGGGTGACCTGACCATAGGCCAGCAGCAGCTGATCGCCGCCGCCCGCGCCACCGTGCGCGGCACCAAGTTCCTGATCTTCGACGAACCGACCGCCTATCTCACCCGGAAGGAAGCCGACCAGCTGTTCACGCTGATCCGCCGGCTGAAGGGCGAAGGCGTCACCATCATCTACATCAGCCACCGCATGGAAGAGGTGTTCGAGCTCGCCGACCGCGTCTCGGTGCTGCGCGACGGCACGCTTGTCGGCACCAGGAACATCGCCGAGACCAACGACGCCGAGCTGGTCAAGATGATGATCAACCGCTCGATCGAGCAAGTCTATCACAAGGAGCATTTTACCCCGGGTGCGACGCTCCTCGAAGCCAGAAATCTCTCCGGCAAGGGCTTCGAAAATGTCTCGATGACGGCTCGTGCCGGCGAAATCGTCGGCCTCTACGGCCTGATCGGTGCCGGGCGCAGCGAGTTCGTCACCACGCTCTACGGCCGTCATCGCAAGTCGGCCGGCCAGATCCTCTGGGAGGGCAAGGAGGTTCAGATCAACTCGGAGCATGACGCTATCAGGCTCGGCATGGCGCTGGCGCCGGAAAGCCGCCGCGATCAGGGCCTCTGCCTCAACCTGCCGGTCGGCCTCAATCTCAATCTGCCGATCTACAAGCGCATTTCCAGCAATCTGCTGATCTCCAGCGCACAGGAGAAGACCGAGGCGGATCGCCAGATCGCCAATCTCAGGATCAAGACGCCGACGCGCAACGCGCTCGCCTCCAGTCTGTCCGGCGGCAACCAGCAGAAGATCGTCATCGGCAAATGGCTGGCGCACGGCGCCAGGCTGTTCATTTTCGACGAGCCGACGGTTGGCGTCGATGTCGGCACCAAGGCCGAGATCTACCGCCTGTTCGGCGAACTGTTGTCCAAGGGCGCCGGCATCATCCTGATCTCGTCCTATCTGCCCGAGGTCTATGAACTGGCCGACACGCTGCATGTGTTCCGGCGCGGCAAACTGGTGGCCACTCATGGTTTCCACACCGCCGATCATGAGGAAATTCTCACACAGGCGCTCGCCGAAAAACAAGAAAAGCTGGGAGGACAGATATGAGCACCGAGGCGATTGCTGCCGAAAAACCGAAGCGGAACTACAACGCCCTGTTCGGGTTGACGCTGCTGGCGCTGCTGGTGCTGTTGTGGGTCATCCTATCGGTGGCGACGCCGAGCTTCGCCTCCACCAACAACATCTCGAACTTGTTGCGGCAAGGTTCGATGATCGCGATCCTGGCGGTCGGCCAGACCTTCGTCATCATCACCGGTGGCATCGACCTTTCCGTCGGCGCCGTCGTTGGCTTCGCAACCGTCATCGCGGCGATGCTGATCAATGCCGGGGTGCCGGTTATCCTCGCCATCCTGATCACCTTGCTGGTCGGTGTCGCCATCGGCCTGTTCCACGGCTTCGGCATCGTCAAGATGGGCCTGCCGCCCTTCATCATCACGCTGGCGACGCTGACATCCTTGCGCGGCATCGGCCTTTTGATGACCAACGGCAACTCGATTTCGATCAACAACGATGCCTTCCAGCTTTTCTCGCGTAGCTCCTTCCTCGGCATCCCCAACCTGTTCTGGATGGTGATCCTCGTCGGTATCCCGGCCTATGTCTTCCTGCATCACAGCCGCTGGGGCCGTTATCTGTTCTCGGTCGGCTCCAATGCCGAGGCTTCGCGACTTTCCGGCGTCAATGTCCAGCGCACTATCTACATGGCCTATACGCTGTCAGGCCTGTGCGCGGCTTTCGTCGGTGTGCTGCTCGCGTCGCGCATCGGCATCGGCAATCCGACGCAGGCCGAGGGCTGGGAGTTGCAGGCGATCGCCTCGTCCGTGATCGGCGGCACCTCGCTGTTCGGCGCCGTCGGCTCCGTGCACGGACCGCTGCTCGGCGCCTTCATCCTCGCCACCATCAACAATGGCGCCAATCTGCTCAACGTCAACGCCTTCTGGCAACGCATCATCACCGGCGTGCTGATTATCGTCATCGTCTATTTCGACGGCCTGCGCCGCCGCGGCAAGTAGACCATCTTAACAACCGCCGGCCCGGCGCTAGCGGGGCTGGCGGTGCCATGAACCGACTGGATCGAAGCATGAAAGCCGTCGTCTGCCGCTCGCCCGGCGATCTTGTTCTGGAAGACCGCCCGGTGCCGGGCGCACCACCGCCCGGCTGGGCGCTGGTTGCGGTCAGCCATGTCGGCATCTGCGGCACCGACTATCATATCTTCGAGGGCAAGCATCCGTTCCTCGCCTATCCGCGCATCATGGGCCACGAGGTTTCCGGCACTGTGATCGAGGCCGGCGACGGCGTCGATCTGGCCGTCAGCGAACCGGTGATCATCAACCCCTATCTCGCCTGCGGCAGATGCATCGCCTGCCGGCAAGGCAAGCCGAATTGCTGCGTCAGGATCGAAGTGCTCGGCGTCCATCGCGACGGCGCCATGTGTGAACGGATCCTGGTGCCGGCGCAAAATCTCTATCCGGCCAACGGCCTGTCGTTGGCGGATGCCGCCGCCGTCGAGTTCCTGGCGATCGGGGCGCATGCAGTACGGCGCGCGCTGGCTGATCCCGGCGCGCGCACGGTGGTCATCGGCGCCGGACCGATCGGCCTCGGCACGGCGCTGTTTGCCCGCATCGCCGGTCTCGACACGACGCTGCTCGACATGAGCGCCGAGAGGCTCGGTTTCGCCGCAAGCGAACTCGGCTTTGCGACCCTTGACGGTTCACGGGCGGCAGCAACCGACCTGGTGCGGGAGGCGACCGGCGGCGAAGGTTTCGACGTGGTCTTCGACGCCACCGGCAACACCCAGTCCGTCCAGTCGGCCTTCGCCCATGTCGCGCATGGCGGGACGCTTGTCCTGGTCAGCGTCGTCAAGGACGACATCGTCTTTTCCGACCCCGAATTCCACAAGCGCGAAATGACGCTTGTAGGCAGCCGCAACGCGCTGCGTGCAGATTTCGACCATGTCGCTGCCTCGATCCGCGACGGTGCTGTACCACTGGCAAAGCTCGTCACCCATCGCTCGACGCTTGGCGACACACCGCGCGACCTCGCCCGCTGGGCGCATGAGAAATCCGGCCTGATCAAGGCCGTCATCCAGGTCGGATGAGACCTATCAGCGATTATCTTAAAGCGCCGACAATTTGAGTTCGACCCGCTCAGCCGGAAACCGCGTTTCGGCGAACTGGATCGGCTGTCCGTCCGGCGTGACATTGACGGCGACCGTGACCAGAACGATGGCGCCGGGCTGCAGATCGAGATCGGCGAGATCGGCGGCATCCGCATGGCGCGCCGACAGCACGGTCGATTGCCTGAGATAGTCACCGATGCCGAAGCGCTCGAGCGAGGCGGTGACCGATCCGGTTTCGGCCATGGCGGCATCGATGCCTGCGAAGCGTCCCGCGTCGAACCAGCTGGTGGCGCGCGACACCGGCTGCCCGTCGGCTTCGCCGCGTGTCTCCAAGCGTATCACATTCGAACCTTTGGCAAGCCCCAGCCCTTCGGCAACGCGCCGGCTGGCCGGCTCGACCACCGATACGAGCAGCACGCTGCGGCGCTCTAACGCTTGCCCCTGCAGGCCTTCCGAAAAACGCGTGCGAGAACCTATCGGATAGGACAGGCGCTTGCGCGACAGTATGAAAGTGCCGCGCCCTTGCTCGGCCCTGAGCACGCCATCCTGCACAAGGGCTGCGATGGCGCTGCGCACCGTGTGACGGTTGACGCCATAGCGCTCTGCCAGTGCGACTTCCGGCGGCAGCGCGGCATTCTCGGCAAACTCGCCGACGGCGATCGAATGCAGTATCTGGTCGGTGATCTGCCGCCACAGCGAGACGCCGGTGCGCCGCTCCAGGCTGCTGGCCATCTGCCGCCCGATCATTCGTTGCCCCCGAACTTTTCGTCCCTGTCATGCATCCGTCATGGACTCGCATTAGGGAATAGGTGTAATTTGTATAATTGTCTAAATCAATAGACAAATTTTCAGCAAGAAGGAAGGGCCATGAGAGGACAGGAAGCGCGCGATCAGGCTGAGCGCAAGGCCGTCATGGCGACGCTGGCGCAATCGACCGGCGACGACATCGTCCGCCTCTGGAATGAAGCCGGCCTGCCTTCGGAAGCGGAACTCCTGCGCGGACCCGAAACCGGCCTGGTCACCGTGCGTGGCCGTATCGGCGGCGGCGGCGCGCCGTTCAACGTCGGCGAGGCGACGGTCACCCGCGCGACCGTCCGGCTGGCATCCGGGCAGGTCGGCCACTGCTACGCGCTCGGCCGCGACAAGCAGAAGGCAAGGCTGGCGGCAATCGCCGACGCGCTCTGGCAGGATCCTAACCATCGTGACGAGGTCGAGACCAAAATCATCGCGCCCCTTCAGGCGACACAAGCCAGCGCACGTGAACGGCGGCGCGCCGAGACGGCGGCAACGAAGGTCGATTTCTTCACCATGGTACGCGGAGAAGACTGATGGATATCGCAACCCAAGCGATCGAGGGCGGCTTCGCCGATCCGGTGTTCGACGCGCAGACGGTGTTCCGCGCCGTGATGGACGCGATGGCGCGGCCGGGCACCCTGCAGCCCCTGCCGGTCTTTGCCCGCCCGCCAACGCCGCTGTCGGCCACCGCAGGCGCCATCGCGCTGGCGCTGTGCGACAACGACACGCCGCTCTGGCTCGACCCGGTTTTGCAGGCTCCAGCAGCGGTGAAATCCTGGCTTGGCTTCCACACCGGCGCGCCACTGGCCAACACGCCGGCCGACGCGCATTTCGCGCTGATCGCAGCACCTGCCGAAATGATGGCGCTCGACGGCTTTTCACAAGGCACCCAGGACTATCCCGACCGCTCGACGACGCTGATCCTGCAAGTCGGCGATCTTGTTTCAGGTGCCCCTCTGCTGCTCGAAGGTCCCGGCATCGAAAGAACCGCGACAATCGCGCCGGCGCAGATGCCGCGCCATTTCGTCGAACAGTGGAAGCAGAACAACCAGCGCTTTCCGCGTGGCGTCGACATCGTCCTCGCCACCCCCGACGGCGTTACTTGCCTGCCGCGCACGACGCGCATCAAGACGATGGAGGCGTGATATGTATGTCGCGGTAAAAGGCGGCGAAGCGGCCATTGCCAACGCCCACGCCCTGCTCGCCGACCGCCGGCGCGGCGACCGCTCGGTGCCGGCGCTTCGCCTCGACCAGATCGTCGAGCAACTGGCGCTCGGCGTCGACCGCGTGATGAGCGAAGGCTCGCTCTACGACCGTGAATTGGCGGCACTCGCGATCGTCCAGGCGCGCGGCGACATGATCGAGGCGATCTTCCTGGTTCGCGCCTATCGCACGACGCTGCCGCGCTTCGGCTATACCAATGCCATCGACACCGGCGCGATGCTGGTCGAGCGGCGCGTGTCGGCGACCTACAAGGATCTGCCCGGCGGCCAGCTCCTCGGCCCGACCTTCGACTACACCCACCGGCTGCTCGATCCCGAACTCGCCGCGGGCGGCGACGTCGCTGAGCCGCTGCAGCGCCCCGGTGAGGCGGAGGCCATGCCGCGCGTCTCCGCGATCCTCGCCCGCGAAGGCCTGATCGAGCCTGATGGCGAGATGCCGCAGGACCATGTCCCCGGCGACATCACCCGCGAGCCGCTGGAATTCCCGATGGCGCGCGACATCCGCCTGCAGGCGCTATCGCGCGGCGACGAGGGTTTTCTGCTGGCGCTGGGCTACTCCACGCAGCGCGGCTATGCCCGCAACCATCCGTTTGTCGGCGAGGTTCGCATCGGCGAGGTCGAGTTGGAACTCGACGTGCCGGAACTGCCCTTCACTGTCCCGCTCGGCTGCGTGCGTGTCACCGAGTGCCAGATGGTCAACCAGTTCAAGGGCTCGGCCAAGGCGCCGCCGCAATTCACCCGCGGCTACGGCCTCGTCTTCGGCCAGAGCGAGCGCAAGGCGATGGCCATGGCGCTGTGCGACCGGGCGCTGCGCGCCTCGGAATTCGGCGAAGACGTTGTTGCCGCGGCCCAAGACGAGGAGTTCGTCATCTCGCATTCCGACAACGTCCAGGCGACCGGCTTCGTCGAGCATCTGAAGCTGCCGCACTATGTCGACTTCCAGGCCGAGCTCGACCTGGTGCGCCGCATGCGCGCCGAGCACGACGCCCGCGAAAACGCTGGCAAGGCCGAAGAGAAAAGGGAGGCCGCGGAATGACCGCACAACCGACCGACATCGCCACTTACAACTTCGCCTATCTCGACGAGCAGACCAAGCGGATGATCCGCCGGGCGATCCTCAAGGGCATCGCCATTCCCGGCTATCAGGTGCCGTTCGCCTCACGCGAAATGCCGATGCCCTATGGCTGGGGCACCGGTGGCGTCCAGGTCACCGCTTCGATCATCGGCCCGGACGACGTGCTGAAAGTCATCGACCAGGGCGCCGACGACACCACCAATGCCGTCTCGATCCGCGCCTTCTTCAAGAAGGTCGCCAATGTCGCCGTCACCACGCAGACGGCGAAGGCGACCATCATCCAGACCCGCCACCGCATCCCCGAGCATCCGCTGGGCGCGGGCCAGGTGCTGGTCTATCAGGTGCCGATCCCCGAACCGCTGCGCTTCCTCGAGCCGCGCGAGACCGAAACGCGCAAGATGCATGCACTGGAGGAATACGGCCTCATGCATGTGAAGCTCTACGAGGACATCGCCAGGCACGGCCGCATCGCCACCACCTACGCCTATCCGGTCAAGGTCGAGGGCCGCTATGTGATGGACCCGTCGCCGACGCCGAAATTCGACAATCCGAAGATGCACCGTTCGCCGGCTTTGCAGCTTTTCGGCGCCGGTCGCGAAAAGCGCATCTATGCGCTGCCGCCCTTCACCGAGGTGGTCAGCCTCGACTTCGAGGACCATCCGTTCGAGGTGCAGACCTTCGATCAGCCCTGCGCGCTGTGCGCGGCCGAGAACGTCTATCTCGACGAGGTTATCCTCGACGACCATGGCGGCCACATGTTCGTCTGCTCCGACACCGACCATTGCGAGAAGCGGCGCGAAGAAGGCCATCGCGGCCACCTTGCGCCTGAAACCCATCTTGCCCCAGAAAAAATGGAGCCGACGCAATGACCGACGAACCGCTGCTGCGTGTCTCGGCGCTGTCCAAATTCTATGGCTCGCGCGTTGGCTGCGAGAACGTCACCTTCGACCTGTGGCCGGGCGAGGTGCTGGCGGTGGTCGGTGAGTCCGGTTCCGGCAAGACGACGCTGCTCAACTGCCTGTCGACCCGGCTGCTGCCGAGCTCCGGTACCGCCAGCTACCGCATGCGGGACGGCCAGTTCCGCGAGCTCTACCGCATGAGCGAGGCCGAGCGCCGCTTCCTGATGCGCACCGACTGGGGTTTCGTCCATCAGAACCCCGCTGACGGCTTGCGCATGACGGTGTCGGCCGGCGCCAATGTCGGCGAGCGGCTGATGGCGGTCGGCGACCGCCACTATGGGAAAATCCGGGCCACGGCGGTCGATTGGCTGTCGCGTGTCGAGATCGACGAGGATCGCATCGACGACGAACCGCGCGCCTTTTCCGGCGGCATGCGCCAGCGCCTGCAGATCGCCCGCAACCTCGTCACCGGGCCGCGGCTGGTGTTCATGGACGAGCCGACCGGCGGCCTCGACGTCTCGGTGCAGGCGCGCCTGCTCGATTTGCTGCGCGGGCTGGTCACCGATCTCTGCCTGGCGGCCATCGTCGTCACCCACGACCTTGCGGTGGCGCGTCTGCTATCGCAGCGCATGATGGTGATGAAGGACGGCCGCGTCGTCGAAAGCGGCCTCACCGACCGCGTGCTCGACGATCCGCGCGCGCCCTACACCCAGCTTCTTGTCTCTTCCATTCTGCAGGTCTAGCCGCATGATCCCGAACCAAAGGTCCGCGACAGCGAAAAGTGGAAGCCGGTTTTCGGATCAGATCATGCGGCAACACAAAGGACTCTGACCATGGCAACCCCTCTCGTTGTCTCCGACGTCGCCAAGAGCTTCACCATGCATCTGCGCGACGGCATCAAATTACCTGTCGTCGCCGGCGTGTCGTTCTCGCTAAGGGCCGGCGAATGCACCGTGCTCGGTGGCCCGTCCGGCGCCGGCAAGAGCTCGATCCTGAAGATGCTCTACGGCAACTATGCCGTCGATGAAGGCCAGATCATCGTCCAGCATGAGGACGGGCTCATCGATCTCGCGACGGCCAGCCCACGCAAAGTGCTTGCCGTGCGCCGGCTCACGATCGGTTATGTCAGCCAGTTCCTGCGCACCGTGCCGCGCGTCACGGCGCTGGATGTCGTCGCCGAACCGCTGGTCGAACGCGGCGAGGACCGTGCGGTTGCGCGCGGCAAGGCACGCGGCTTGCTGGCTCAGCTCAACCTGCCGGAAAAACTCTGGGCGCTGCCGCCGGCGACGTTTTCCGGCGGCGAGCAGCAGCGCGTCAACATCGCACGCGGCTTCATCACCGAGCATCCGATCCTGCTGCTCGACGAGCCGACCGCTTCGCTCGATGCCAGGAACCGCGACGTGGTGATTGCGCTGATCGCGGCCAAGAAGGCGGCCGGCGTCGCCCTGCTCGGCATCTTCCACGATCACGACGTGCGCGAGGCGGTGGCCGACCGCGTCATCGACGTGACCGCCTTCGCCGCCGGGAAAATCGCCGCATGACCAGAAAACTGTCGGAGGCGCCGCTGGTCCACGAGACGGCGGAAGTCGAGGGCTCGACGCTCGGCCGCTGGACCGAGATCGCCGAACGCTGCCGGGTTTCGGAAAGCACGCTGGGCGACTATTCCTACATGATGCAGGACTGCGGCGTCTGGTGCGCGGCGATCGGCAAGTTCGCCAACATCGCCGCCAATGTACGCATCAACGCCACCAACCATCCGACCTGGCGGCCGGCGCTGCACCATTTCACCTATCGCGCTTCGGACTATTGGGACGACGCCGAGCACGAGAGCGAATTCTTTGCCCAGCGCCGCGCCAAGCGCGTCACCATCGGCCACGACACCTGGCTTGGTCACGGCTCGACAATCCTGCCCGGCGTCACCATCGGCGATGGCGCGGCGGTCGGCGCCGGCGCGGTGGTGTCGAAGGACGTCGCGCCCTACACCATCGTCGGCGGCGTGCCGGCGAAGCCGATCCGCCAACGCTTCGACCGCCGCACGGCCGAGCGATATCAGGCACTTGCCTGGTGGGATTGGGACCATGCCCGCCTGCGCGCCGCGCTCGACGATTTTCGCGCGCTTTCGGCGGAAGCGTTCCTGGAGAAACACGGCGGGTAGCGCCAATGCGGTTCTCGGACGCGGCTGGGAAACTGCGTGGTGTTCACGCAGATACGCAGATGCTAATATAAGGGATGTTTGAGGGTTTCATGCAATCCTTGCGGAAGGACAACCCGGCTTCACCGACCCCTCGCGTGGAGCCAAGAATTGTGTCTGCCTTTGTCGTTCTGATCGTTCTTGGCATCATCATAGCCACTGGTTGGCCTTGATCGGTGCCCATCTCTTACAAGATATCTTGACCGTGCTGACCATTCGTCCCGCCGCCCCGGCCGACACAGATGCAATCTGGTCCATTCTCGAACCCGTTCTGCGGGCTGGCGAAACCTATGCGCTGCCCCGCGAGTGGAACCGCAGGCAGGCGCTGGAGTACTGGTTTTCCGACGGTCACGAGGTGTTTGTGGCCGATGACGGCGGCGATGTGATCGGCTGCTACTATCTCCACGCCAATCAGCGTGGCGGCGGCGCGCATGTCGCCAATTGCGGATATATCACCTCCGCCGCCTCGAGCGGCCGCGGTGTGGCCACCGCAATGTGTGAGCACTCCCTGCAAAGGGCTGCCGAACAGGGCTATCGGGCCATGCAGTTCAATCTCGTCATCAGCACCAACGAGCGCGCGGTAAACCTTTGGCGCAGGCTTGGTTTCGACATTGTCGGAACAATCCCCAAAGCGTTTGAACATCCCCGACTCGGTTTCGTCGATGCCTTGGTCATGCATCGGATGTTATAGGCGTCCCACAACCGCTCGCGTCGCCGGCCCGAGCGATCGCCACCGCGTGACATTGTCGTCGCCGAGCAAGCCCGTTTCTTATCCCTGACATGACTCAAAAACCTAAGGCCGGCATGACGCTGCGCACCTGTGGGCGGTAACAAAACTGACATCAATCCGACACCGCAGGTTCATGCGGCTGCGCTAGCGAGGGTTAACAGGCCTTCAAACGCGACTGGACTGGAATTTGCCTATGTCAGCCCCCCTGCCGGCAACCTCAGCCACGCTTGAGATCCGCGGCATTACCCGCCGGTTTGGCAAGAACACCGCCGTCAGCAATGTCGATATCTCGATCCCGCACGGTCAGATGGTCGGCATCATCGGCCGTTCCGGCGCCGGCAAGTCGACGCTTTTGCGCATGATCAACCGCCTCATCGATCCGAGCCAAGGGTCGATTTTTTTTGACGGGGCTGAAGTCTCGCGGTTGCGCGGCTCGCCGCTCCGGCGCTGGCAGCGCGATTGCGCCATGATCTTTCAGCAGTTCAACCTTGTGCCGCGCCTCGACGTCCTAACCAATGTGCTGCTCGGCCGTCTCAATCACCGTTCGACCCTTGTCAATCTGCTCGGCGTCTTCTCCCGCGAGGAACGGGCCGAGGCGATCGCGGCACTCGAGCGTCTCGACATCGCCCGCACGGCGCTGCAGCCGGCCGGCACCTTATCGGGCGGCCAGCAGCAGCGCGTCGCGATTGCCCGCGCCATGATGCAGAAGCCGAAGGTGATCCTCGCCGACGAGCCGATCGCCTCGCTCGACCCGCTCAACGCCAAGGTGGTGATGGATTCGCTGCAGGACATCAATCTGCGCGAGGGCCTCACCGTCGTCACCAATCTGCACACGCTGGATACCGCGCGCACCTATTGCAACCGCATCATCGGCATGGCCGCCGGCAAGGTCGTGTTCGACGGCCCTCCCGAAGACCTCAATCGCGAGGCCGTGCGCATGGTCTATGGTGCCGACAGCAATGGCGGCGAAATCTCCGAGGCCATCACCTCGACCAGCGTCACCATCAAGCCAAAAATCGCTGCATCCGCCGGACTGCTCGAGCCCGCATTCCCTGGCTACTAGCTCCATGATCCCACCAAGTGGATACCGGTATACGAAAGATCATGGACAACCAAAAGAGCGCCTGGATCGCTAGCCCGCGTCAAGGGCGCTGTCAAAATTTCGAACGCTGCCGGCGCGATGCCGGAACCAACAGGAGAGACGAAATGTTCAAAAAGATACTTTTCGGTGCCGTTTCCATCCTCGCCACGGCGGTAGGCGCGGTCCAGGCACAGGACCTGAAGGAATTCCGAGTCGGCATTCTGGGCGGCGAGAACGAAGCCGACCGCCTGCGCAACTACCAGTGCTTCTCCGATCACATCAAGGACGTCCTCGGCGTCGAGAAGGTTTCGCTGTTCCCGGCCGCTGATTACGACGGCGTCATCCAGGGCCTGCTCGGCGGCACGCTCGACTTTGCCGAACTGGGCGCTTCCGCCTACGCCAAGGTTTATCTCGAGAACAAGGATGCGGTTCAGCCGATCCTGACGACGATCCAGACCGACGGTTCGACCGGCTACCGTGCGGTCATGGTCGCCCGTGCCGATTCCGGCATCAAGACGCTCGCCGACATGAAGGGCAAG
Source organism: Mesorhizobium tianshanense (assembly GCF_007830515.1). Classification (GTDB taxonomy): domain Bacteria; phylum Pseudomonadota; class Alphaproteobacteria; order Rhizobiales; family Rhizobiaceae; genus Mesorhizobium; species Mesorhizobium tianshanense. The sequence goes on along the minus strand of NZ_VLKT01000016.1, from coordinate 6,588 downwards.
AAACTCGGTTTCGCCGATCCCGATTCGACGTCTGGTTACCTGATCCCGGTCACGTCGCTGCCCAAGGACATCGGCACGGATGTGAAGAGCTACTTCGCGTCGACCGGTTTCGGCGGCGGCCATGAACAGCTTGTCCTTGAGGTTCTGAAGGGCACGTTCGATGCCGGCACCACCTGGGCCTCCGGCGTCGGCGACTTCAAGGACGGCTACAGCTCGGGCAATCTGCGCAAGATGGTCGACAAGGGTGTCCTCAAGATGGATGACCTTGTCGAACTGTGGCAATCGCCGCTGATCCCGAACGGCCCGTTGGTCGTGCGTACGTCGATCGACGCCGGCGCCAAGCAGAAGATCACCGATTTCCTGACCAAGCTTCCGGAAACCGATCCGGCCTGTTTCTCGGCGATACAAGGCGGCGATTACAAGGGCTACTCGCCGGTTACCCCGGAATTTTATCAGCCGATCATCGACGCGCGTAAGGCGAAGATCGGCTCGTAAGCAAACTGCCCGACGCCGCCGGGGCCATGTGCCACCGGCGGCGTTGCCGCATCAGGGCCGGGGATCTATCGATGAGTGCGACCGACGTTCACCGCGCGCCTGCGCTTTCGCCTGAGGGAGCCACGGTCGAGCGGCACTGGCGCGACCTCGCCGCTCGCCGGCGCCTTTACACGATCGGAGGCCTGGTTTTCCTGCTTCTCGCGCTCTCCAGCTCGCTCTGGTTCGCCAACGAGACCAACGCCGGAAAGTTCTTCGACCGCCTTCCCCACGTCGCCGACTTTTTCGCCGAGTTGAAGCCGCGCGACTGGCTCGACCCGGTGCGCGCGCTGTTCGACCTGCCGTCTCCCTACGACGATGGCAGCCTCAAGTTCGACTACCCCGAAGGCCGGGTCTACCTGACCCAAGGCATCTACATTCCGGAGTATTTCCACCGGATGATCGAGACGCTGAACATCGCCCTGTTTTCGACGCTCGTGGGCTCCACATTCGGTTTCCTGCTCTGCTTCTTGGCCGCAGGCAATATCACGGCCAGCCGCTGGCTCCGTTTCGCCACGCGCCGCTTCCTTGAAATCGTCCGCGCCTTTCCCGAAATTGTCATTGCCGGCTTCTTTCTGGCGATCTTCTCGCTTGGACCCATTCCGGCGATCCTCGCGGTCAGCATTCATACCGTCGGCGCGCTCGGAAAAATGTTCTTCGAAGTGGTCGAGAATGCCGACATGAAGCCTGAAGAAGGTTTGCGTGCCGTTGGCGCCAACTGGGTCGAGCGGGTGTGGTTCGGCATCGTGCCCCAGGTTTTGCCCAACTTCATGAGCTATTTCCTGCTTCGCTTCGAGATCAATGTGCGCGCTTCGACCATTCTCGGCGCCGTCGGCGCCGGCGGCATCGGCGAAACCCTGCGCCTTTCGATCGGCCGCGGCCATGAGGCCAAGACCATTGCCATCGTCTTTCTGCTGTTCTGCACGATTGTCGCCGTCGACCAGTTTTCGGCGTGGCTGAGACACCGTCTGGTCGGCAGACAGGCGTTCGCATACGGGCGCGGAGAATAACGCAATGAACGCCGACGCCATCGACGATATCGCCGCCCGCCATCCGGACGCGTTCCGGCGCTCCCTGTGGAAGCGCTACGCCACCCCGCTCGGTGTTCTTCTGTGCATTCTCTACACTTTCTACTGCGCGTGGTTTTTCTCGGTCGGCGCCGTTCTCGAAAAGGCGAACTGGAACCTTGCCGGCGCCTATCTCGCCGACTGGGTGTCCTACGAAATCCGGCCCGACATCGAGTTCAAGGACAATTATCTGACGATCGACTACTCCCGCTTCTCCAAACTGGGATCCAATCCAGATCCCGACTGGGTAACCAAGCAGATGGCCGTGATCGAGCGGCGGGTCGACGCAGCACCAACACCGGCGATCGCGACCAACAAGTCGTCGCAGGATTCGTTCATGGCACCTGGCGCGCCAACCGCCGAGAACCCGGCCGCCGCGCCAGGGCAACCGGTTCCGGCCGCGCCTGAAACGGTGCGTGAAAAGGCCGTCGTGGCGGCGGACGTCGTCCTCGGCAATGGCCGGATCGCCATCACGCCAAACCTTGTCACCGTGACGCGCGGCGACGAAAGCGTCATCTTCGACATAGCCAGGGACAGTTCTGTCACGCCGCGCACACCGCTGCCTGCCTGGATCGAGCAACGCAGGCCGGGCTCGACCGCCTATGTCTCGTTCGGATTTCTCGGTCGCGCCGAGGTGCAAGATGACGAAGTGATCGCCTGGAGACGTTTCTTCGGCTGGGCCAATTTCGTGTTCGACACGAATTCGCCATTCTGGGGAAAGCCGATCAGTGAGGCCGCCTCGCTGATCGTCTCCGGGGCACGCATCGACTCGTCGCGGTCAAACGCGGCGCTCGCCTGGGACAACGTTCTCAACAACGCCGAGTGGCAGCATGGCGACGTCTGGCTGAAACTCCTGCAAACCATCGTCATGGCTTTTGTCGGCACGGTGCTGGCCTCGATCGTCGCCTTTCCGCTCGCCTTCCTGGCTGCGCGCAACGTCACGCCGAGCCGGATAGCCAACCAGGTAACGAAGCGCTTCTTCGATTTCCAGCGGTCGGTCGACATGCTGATCTGGGCGCTGTTCTTCACCCGCGGCTTCGGTCCGGGGCCGTTGGCCGGCATGTCGGCGATCTTCTTCACCGACACCGGAACCCTGGGCAAACTCTATTCCGAGGCGCTGGAAAATATCGACGACAAGCAGCGCGAGGGCATCCGCTCGGTCGGCGCAACGCCCGCAATGGTGCAGCGTTACGGCGTGCTTCCCCAGGTTCTGCCGGTATTCCTCAGCCAATCCCTCTATTTCTGGGAATCGAACACGCGCTCAGCGACGATCATAGGCGCAGTCGGCGCCGGCGGCATCGGCCTGAAATTGTGGGAGGCCATGCGCACTAACACCAACTGGGCCAATGTTTTCTACATGGTTCTGCTGATCCTGCTTGTCGTCTTTATCTTCGACAACATCTCCAGCTACCTGCGCCGCAAACTGATGGGGACCATCGCAAACGGCAACGACGAGCGGCGCGCTCGCCTGCCGCCGGCGGCTCAGATCGCCTGAGAGGGAGGCTCGGTCCTAGTGGTGAAAGTCTGACACTTGGTACCGGTGGACGGCAAGAACCGGCCCGAAGCCGACTTACCTCTGCTGCAACGTGCACGACTGCTTTGCGACCCATGTCGGCCGTTCCAGGCGCCTTTGCCTCCGCCCCGAAGCAGACATTGCGGTTGACCACGCTGGAGGTCGTGGTCGCGCCATTTCTTGACATTCCAGCCGCTTCTCCGAAACGGACCTTCGCTGTGCGACCGCAGTCGACCCGAAGACGACCTTGGCCCGCCGGGTCATGACAGGCAGCCCTACGCCCGCAACTGCCCTTTCCGACCCCAGCGCCGGATCCCGATATCTGCCACGCGAGTCCATGCAGTTGTTGTCCGGCTGTTTGCGCTTGTCACATGTCAATAGCCACAGCCGCGTGACCGCGATCCTGGTTCATTGAGGTCGAACCGTCCGGAAGAAACGCCCTCTCCGAATCGTTCTTCCGCGCGCCCTTAACGAAATAATTGACAGTCCAACCAAAGCGGCGCTCCGTGGCTCAACGGCGATGGATCTTGGCACTCTTGGTTGATGCCGGCCTTCGCCGTCACGATAGGGAGGATGCAATGCCGACAGTCATTGGCCACCATAACATCACAAAGGGAGCGAAGCACTGGCTCGACTCGCCGAAGCGCAAAGAGCTTTTTGGTCCGCTCGGCGTGACCAACATACGAACATTTGTAGATCCACAAAATCCGACTCGGGTGGCCGTTCTTATGGACGTTCCGGACATGGACGCCATGATGAAAGCTATGCAGAGCAAGGAAGCCGCGGATGCGATGGCCTTCGATGGAGTGGTGCCAGAGTCTTTGGTGATCCTGGTCGAATCGCAAGGGTGATTGCTCCGCTGGCCAAGATTAGAAGGGTTTGGTCAGCGATTGCGGTGCGGTTCCGGTCATTCTGGAAAGCGCCCATTATTGGCGTAGAGCCCGCTGGCCACTGGCTTCAAGAGCGGGCCCTGCGCGTGAGCGCCGACGTTGGTCTCGGTCGCGCCAAGGTCAGCCGCTACAGCTTGCGCAACCTAATGCCGGCTCAAGTCCGCAAAGCAACTATTCCGCGCGTTCACGCTGGACTTCCGCTTGCCACCCCAGCCAGTCGTTCGATGCTCATTTCGGGCTTGCTCCGGCTCATGTGTTTGAACTAGCTGGACGCGCCATTGACGGAAGTTCGACGATTAGAGCGAGATGGTCCGCTTCGCGCGCTGATTGCGGGCGCACATCGCTGCTGCCTGGTTGTCGCATCTGGACTAAGCCCGATTCTGCTCTGCGAGGTCACCAACACGATCCGCGCCGTGATGAACCCTCGTTGTCCGCTCAGCAAGCGGTCGCTGCCGATGCAAGCGGTCTTATGGTCCGGTCCCCGCAACGAAACCATTTCGGCTTCGTCGGTGCCCGAATTTTGCACGATTCTATTGCCTGAGCCGATTGGTGCTACACTGGCAAGCCAGTTAACGCGACGGACCTGTGTTCGGTGATATGACCAAAGTAACCGCTTTACCCGACAGAGTGGATTTCGACGTGGCCGCAGATGAGACCTTGCTTGAGGCGGCTCTCAGATCGGGCGTGCCATTTGCCCACGCATGCGGCGGCAGGGCGAAATGCTCGACATGCCGCGTTTGGGTTCTCGACGGCATTGAGGCTTGCCCGGACCGGAATCCGGACGAAACCCTGATGGCCAACCGGTTGAGATTGGCCGATGAGGTTCGGCTGGCCTGTCAGCTCAGGCCGGAAGGCGAGCTTCGCGTCCGACGCCTGGTGCTAGACGAAACCGACATGATGATCACCAGCCAACTTGGCGCTTCTGCCGCGACGCGTTGCGGCGAAGCAAGGCATGTTGCGGTCTTCTTCAGCGACATTGTAGATTTCACAGCGCTGTCGGAGCGGCTTTCCCCCTACGACGTGATGTATCTGCTCAATCGCTACTTCGCCCAGGTCGGCGACATCATCGAGCAGAATGGCGGTTTCATCGACAAACTGATCGGCGATGGGCTCATGGCAATATTCGGCATCGACGACCAGCCCGACGCTCCGCTCCGCGCCGTGAACGCCGCACTTCAGACCCTCGCCACAGTCGATCGTCTGAAGCCGTTCTTTGCCTCGATGTATGGCATCGATTTCGATATTCGTATCGGCCTCAACTATGGCGAAGCCGTCATCGGCACATTGGGTTTTGCTGGACACGAACGTCTCACGGCCATCGGCGACGTTGTAAATCTGGCCAGCCGGGTCGAGGCCGCCAATAAAGATGCCGGTACGCGATTGCTGATATCCGAGGCCCTCCGCGACCAGATCGCCGACAAGGTGGAAATCGGCGACTTCGTCAGGGTACGCCTTCGCGGTACCGGCGAGCGCACAAGCCTGTTCGAGATCGTCAGGCTGAAGCCCGAAATTGACGCCGAACTGAATGCCAGACGGCCTCGCGAAACCATCCGTCAGGGCGGCAGGAGGTGGATTCGCGCTTTTGCCGAAGGCGAGCTTGAACCCCACGAACGCCGGATTCTCGATTTTGAAGATTACGACATCGTCGTCGTTCGCGGATCCGATAGCTATTGCGCCTTCAACAATGCCTGCCCGCATCTTCATCTGCCGCTCTACGAGCGCCGAAGTTCCGCTCAGGCCGAAAAGCTGAAGCTCCCACACACGGAGAGCACGATCACCGCAGATCTTGGCTTGGTCTGCCGCTGGCATCAGAGTTGTTTCGACCTGTCTACTGGCGAAATCAGGGGGTGGGCGCGGCTGCAGCAGGATGGTACTGCGCCAGGCTATGAATTCGCTGGTGACATTTCGAAAAACCGCGCAAAGCTGATCGTGTATCCCTGCCGAAAGCAGGACGGCTTTGTGTGGATCGGGCTCGAGTGAAAACGGTCCAATATTTCAGTTTTTCCGTCGCGGTCCCATGTTGCCTTTTCACCGAAGCTGACCTTCGCGGAACCTATTACAATTGTCCGGATCGGGTCACGACCGCTGGTTCCGGCCAATGTCGGTTTTCAAGAAAAGAATTCCGCTCCGGAAGGTCGCGTTTGGGTCACGACCGCTGGTTCCGGCCAATGTCGGTTTTCAAGAAAAGAATTCCGCTCCGGAAGGTCGCGTTTGGGTCACATCGAGACCACCCTTTGAGCGCAGCGTACGTCCGCTTCCCCATTTCGACGGCCGAAAACTGTCAGTCCGCTGCCGTGAAGAGTTTCGGGCGCCGGCAGGCGTACGAAAGTCCCCGAGGAAGGAACCCGCGGGCCCCAGGCGATGGCTATGGGGATTTCGGATTTCGGCAGATGTCGGCGATTGCGCGACCGCCGTCGGGAAGCTCTGGGGTGAATGCGGACAGACCGCTTCGTTGCGCCTCCGCGCGGTGTTGTCGGGACGGTGGGCAGCTGGGCGCGGCCCTGTCGGCGCCGATGATCACCATGGACGCGCGTGGGTTCGCCGCCGGAGGCTGAGTGCCTGCAGCTGAAGGCGGAACCATTCCATG
>NZ_VLKT01000015.1 GCF_007830515.1 Mesorhizobium tianshanense | reverse complement strand
TGGGACGGCAAGCCGTTCAATCTCAAGAAAATCGCTTTCATCCGCAGAACTTATAACCTGCCCGGTCGTCGCCAGCGCCTGCGCGATTGTGGTATGCTCACCACCCAGGAAGTGGCCGAACGCTTCGAGATCGCCGAGACCACCGTGCATCAATGGGGACGTCAGGGGCTCATCACCAAAGTCTACAGCGACAATCTCAGCCGGGGTCTGTGGGATATTCCTTCCCACCTCGAGATCATCAAAGGTCGCCCAGGCTGTAACGCTAATCCCGCCCGCCCTGCCTCCATTACCGTGCCATCAGCCGAACAGGACGCACTATGAAACCTTCGCCTTGTCCTTCGGCCGTCGCGGCCGGGCCGGAAGAACGCCGACGCCATAATGGGATGCCATCATGCCGTAGCTGCGATTGATCTCGGGATCGTAGAAGCTGGCGCGGCTGACGCCCGACTTCAGATTGTCGGGGACGATCAGGCGGGGAACGCCGTCCAAGAAACGAAACATCCTGACGTGTGAACCAATCCAATCAGGCAGTGTCTGGGTCCAAGTTGCTTCGGCATAGGTGAAGCTGGACGCACCCAGCACTGCCACGAAGATCTCCGCCTCACGGATCTCGCCGGTGTCTCGATCAACGATCGGGATCTTCTTGCCGGAATAGTCGACGAAGACCTTGTCGCCGGCGGCGTGTTCCTGGCGCATCGTCGGGGAAAGCCGCTGTTCGAAGCTGCGAAAGAGCTCGCAGAACCGGCTGTAGCCATATCCGTCGGGATGACTTCCTCGATACTCCTCCCACAAGATGAGGAGCGTGACGCCCGGCTTCTTGAGCTCGACGGCGAGATGGGCCCAGTTCGGCTCTGTGCGCCGCCGCGTGCCCTGCTTGACGCCATTACGAGCGAAGAGTTTGTTCTCAAGCGCGTCATCGGTCAGCTCGCTTGGCAGGGGCCAGCTCAACCCGATTGCCGCTGCGCGCCGCAGATTATCCTGCACCGTACTGCGTGCTATTCCCAGCACGACCGCAATCTCGCGGGAGCTGGTCCCGCTTCCGGCAAGCCGAAGCATCTGTCTCAACTGTCTCATGGTCAGCCTTCTCTTTGCCGGCATCAAAATGTCCTCGTTCATCGCGAGGTAATTGATGCCAAAGTTGCTGACCCAGGAGGTAATCTTCAGTGCCGAAAAGTGGCCGGTCTTTGGTTGGAACGGTGGCCGGCTTCATACCGGAATGGTGACCGGTGTTTGATCGGAATGGCGGCCGGCTTCACGTCGGAATCCGCACGCCAGTCGCTGTTGACGGCGACTTCAGAACTTCGCGATCCCATTCTGCTGTGACATCAGCAGCGGCGAGATGGTCTCCTGGCGCTGTGATGCCTCGCATGACATTGCTGAGCGCGTCGACGAGCTTCTCCCGGGATCCTCTCCTCCCGCGGTCGCGCAGCCTACTGAAATCCGGCTCGATCTGCTCTCCGATGGATGGGACATAGCTCACAGGCACCGTCACTGGCACCAGCGCCCGCCCTAGAGGCGTCACCTCGTCTATGGTCTGCAACCTTGCAGTGGATGCATCTGTCCCCTTAAACCTGCGCTCCCGCCATTCCCCGAAATTCGACCGAAATCCATCCCTGCCAGCTTCTGTCGCTGCGGCAGCCTTGGGCTTGTCCGGAATTTCGATATCGGACAACCAAGGCATGCGTGCCCCTCCAGTTCTTGCAGGAGCGAAGGAGATCAGGTCGAGCGACAATGTCTCTCCGAAGGGTTCGATCTTGAGCATCGACAATTCGCCGGTGGCGGGATTGAAGCTATCTTCCCCTCGTTGCGACAGCCGCACCCGGTCAGACGACAGAACGATGTATCCATCGAGCAGGAGCTCTTGAACGAGTGCCCGCGTTTCGCGCTCGGAGAAGCCGAAGAACCTCCCAATTTCGGCGGGTGGCATTTCGCCGACGTCGCGCAGCAGCCTCAATGCGAATTCCGTGGCGAGACTGAAATAGCCTCCCTTGAGAAGAGTGCCCTCGATCCGAAAGGTACGCGCTGGAACCAAGAAGGTCAGACCGTCAATCGGGATGACCGTATCCTGGGGCATAAAGCTTATGCGTTCACCTGCCATCACGCGGCCTCCAATTTCGCGGCCTGGCTAGACATCACTCGCCCTTCCGACTCTATGTGCGCGAGTACATCGGAGAGCTTGCTAGACGACTTGCGGAACATGGCGGTCGCCCCAACGAGGATAAGGCGGTCCATCGCGCGCGAAACGGCAACGTTGATCCGGTTCTCAGTATTCAGAAAGCCGATCTGACCCCTTTCGTTGCTTCGCACCAGCGAAACGATGACGATGCGGTTTTCCTTGCCCTGATAGCTGTCCACGGTGTCAACCTTGATCAGCGCGCGCAACTCGTGTGGGATCGTCGATGTTGCGAGCATGTCCTGGATTAGGTCGCGCTGTGGCGCATACATGCTGATTACGCCGACGAGCGGCTCACCATCCTTAAGCCTGCTGATTGCCTGTTCCAGGAAATCGCGACAGCCACACAGTGTCTCGAGCAAACCTACGATGGCCTGCGCTTCGGCCGGATTGTGGTAGCTCGTGCCCCTCTTCACTTCACCCGGCCCTGAGGGTGCGCCCGTGTCTATCCATGTAAATTGATGGTCGAACGGAGAGGGAAGCTGATCATAATGCGCCTCGGGTTCTCCGCGCTCTGTCGTAAGGCCCATCTCGGGATAGAACACTTTAGAAACAAGCTTCCCAATAGCCGGAGCCATGCGGTATTGCCGTTTCAATGTCGCGCTCACGTGCATGCCATATGCGGAGCCGAATGCTCTCTCGAAATCGCTCCGCATGATATCGGCTTCGTCAAGGATGCCGGTAGCAAGCGCCAGATGACGAACGACATCCTTCTCCAGAGTAGGCGGAAGCTGCTTGTGGTCGCCGACTAGAAGGATGCGATTTGCGGACTGCATCGCTACCGCAAGCTCGCTCGAAGTTGCTCGCGCGGACTCGTCGATGACAACCAGGTCGTAGGTCTTCTCGGTCAACCGCAGTTTAGGGTTGCCGATTCCGACGCAGGTACCACAGACGAGCCGTCGGCTACCGGCGAAGAACTCCTCAAGCGTCCTGCTGCGGGTTCGAAGCGTATTAGTCCATTGCCGGGCTGTCACATGGACCGCCCGCAGGCGCCGAACGGCCTCTAAATCCCGAACATTGTGTGTCTCCAGCAGGAGGTTTTCCGCAAGGGAGCCGATCTCTTCCGACGTGGCGGAGGCATCGACAGCCTCAAGTCCAAACCGACGCAACTGGGCATTCAAGGCGTCCTCAAGCGATCCTATCCGCTGCTCCAGCGCGGCCTCGTCGTTTGGAGCTACTTTGAGATTGCGAAGCCGGGCGATCTGGCGCGCCACCTCGATGGGACCTTCTTGAATTTCGAAAAAGTCGGCCGCAAACGCACGTGGCAAGCCTAACCTTCTCCCCACCATGGAGAGCCTTTCCTTGGCTTCGGCATCAAACCGGGCCAAGTACAGGTCTTGGATCGCGTTCACGTGAGATCGGCGCAACGGATCAGAGATTTTATCTGGATCGTTCGACACCCTAAGCAGGTCGAGGTCGTGGCCTTCTTCACGCATCAGGGCCTGGATGCGCTCTGCCGCCGTGTTCACCCCCTCATGGGACTGGGACACGAGGAGCACGTTGCGGCAGCCGCCCTTTGTCAGGGCGTAGTGGACAAAGGCTCCGATGAACTTGGTTTTCCCCGTGCCGGGTGGCCCCTGAAGGAGTCCCACGGGGCCAGTGGTCCAGAGTCGGTTGAATGCTGCGACTTGGTCTGGGTTAAGGCCGTACTGTTCAAGATCGGTCTCGCCCGCCGATGGAGCCATTTTTTCGGGCTGCGCCTTCGAGGACGGATCGAAATATGTCACCAGGTTCCTGATCGGAGTTTCGCCGCGGAGGATTCGATTTACCGCTTGTGCCCGGCGACGCAGGCTCTCAGCGTTCTGGCTGCCCTGCAGGATCAATGTATCGCCGAGTTTCAGTGGGCGCTTGCTGCCTCTGGGCCGGAACGCGAGACTCCCTGGACTGGTGTGCTCAGTGACGACAACTCCGACGCGGGACTCGTTGTAAAACAACATGTCGCCGTCCTCGATTCCGTCGAGAGATGCATCGCTGTCGTGCGGTACGATCAAGACGTCATGGAGGCTGTCAGCGTAAACGTCATCGATCAGGGTCAAGGCCGGACGAAGGCTTTCCTCTACCTTGATCTGCTCCTGCCAGAACAAGACCGTCGGGAACGGCAACGGCTTTGCGGGGGCTGCCAGGGCTTTACTCGGCGGGGCGATCGGAACGGCTGGTTCAAGCGGGACTTCCGAAGTCTCGACCGAGTCTGAAAGCCAACCTGTTTCGGCAACGCGGGCAAGGAGCAAATCGAGTCCTTCGTCGACACTGACCATCCGAGCCTCATAGGCCTCGATGCTGCCTTGGAAGCTGAAGGCCTTCCTGCTAGCTGCCCACGCAAGCGTCTGGCTTTTCGCCTCCACCTGCCGCGCCGATTTTACGGTTCTTGTTGCCTTGTCGAGCCCGAGTATAAGCTGACAGTCAAACCCGACGACGCTGATTTCCTCCTTCTGCTCGTCCAGGACAACGTGAAAACAACCGTCGTCTGCTAACATCGGCCCAGGCGCGCCACACCGCGGCAATCCGAAGGTGATCTTAATCTGGTTCGCTGAGATCGCATCTTCGCGCGATAGCGCATTTGCAACCGGGCGCAGGCTCGCCCAAGGGATGTCCTGCGCACGGCAGTCGTCGAGCGCCTTGCTTACTGCAGCGAGGAGTTCGGTTGGCAGGCCGCTTATCCGGCCCGCCAATTCGGCGGCGATCACTCCGACGGCGAAGCGATCTCTGATGTATGGATCAGCGTTGTTGGTGGGAGGGGCATAAGCGAGAGTTATTCGTTCGCCGGCTGCCTCGGTCGAGTAATCCAGGAAGTCGATAACCCGAGCTTCCAACCCTTCGTCCGTCTCGGCAACCAGGATATTCTTTGGGGAAAGGTCTCCATGCGGCAGGCGCAAGTCATGGACTTCCTCAATCAACTGGATGAGTCCAAGAAGGAAGCTGCGTAACGTCCCTGGGGACCATCCCGTGACATCCGCTTGGTCAAGAGGCTTTCCTTCCAGGTAGTCTTGGAGCACGAAAAGCCCGTCGTGGCAGAGGCAAGCGACGCGGACCCGTGGGAGGCGGCCACTTGCTGCTGACCGTAAACGCGCTGCACGGCCGAAAAACTCCAGAAGTCTAGCTGCGTTCTTGGATCTGTCGCCAAGCAGGCGTTCGGGCCAGTTCTTGACAAGCAGGGTTTCGCCCTCATGGTCAGTGATGTAAATTCTCGCCCTGGCGCGATCGATCATCCGTATCACCGGAAAATCCAGCGTCGGATCGATGTCAGCCTCGTAAGCCCTCAGGTCCATGACCTCGGTCTGGGAGGCGCCGGAGCCGGCAAGCGCGGACAAGAGACCGTCGTGGGCCTCCATGCCGTCAGCGAACCGCGCAGCCGGATCCCACTCGAGGCAGCGGCCAACCCACTCGGCTAGTCCTTCAGGAATACACGCGCGGTCCTCGGGAGAAACTGAGGACCAGTCTGGGATGCCGTCATTCTCCGGTAACTGCGCACCACTCAAAATTGACCAAGCGGCGGCGCCGAGGAGAAATACGTCGTGACAGTACGCGGACCCGGCATCTACAACGCCGATATCCTCGGGTAGCTTCAGAGCCGCGCCGCTCAGCTTGGCCCTGAGTTGTCCCGCTGAGCGGCGATCAGGAAACCGTGCCGCGCCGAAACTTGAAAGCACGACGCGGAGCCGACCGGGATCGATCCAGATGGAGTGCCCGCCAAGGTCCCGGTGAGCGATCTCGGCCCTATGGAGTCCGGCCACATAGCCAGACAGCATCTTCACGAGATCAATTCCGTCGGACAGGTCTAGGTCCTGCCCCTTGTCGTTTAGGAACCGGGACAGCCTCTGTAGGTGCCGATCTCGGTCAAACAGTTCCCAATACCGGGTGCCAACCTCCGTGTCTCGTGCGCGTGACCGCAAGGTGACTGCCGCCAGGTCGGGATCGAGATCCGCGAGCCTCATGAGGACCGCGCGTTCGCGTTCTACGAGCTCCCTGCGCTCTGGGCCGTGCCGCAACTCGTCATCTTGCTCGAAGTCCCAGATCCGGAGAAGAGCGGTCGCGTTGTGCTCCTCGATGTCGCGGGCAAGATACTCGGCGTAAAGGGTGGAAGTGAACTCAGGTTTCCCCACCGCCTCGTAGGAAGTGAATCGGGTCTTGCGGGGCTCGAATATCCGGCCCGGACTGAAGAATTTAGTGACGGTGCCTTTGTTCTGACCCGCATTGAGCGGGTTGCTCTCGTGATTGGACCAGCTGCCAAATGTCGCTCGATATCGTTTGGGCTCGTGAACACGTAGGAAGTCGCCCAATCGCATGACCGCTTGGCGATCATTGCCTAGCTGCGATGCATCGCAGTTTGGATGTGTCAGAACCACAAGTCCTTCTACTCTAGGCTTGCCGAGTCTGAAGGATTCCGCCTCAAACACGTTGAGGAGAAGGAACACGTTGTCCCGCATCTTCACCACAGGGGACTTCTCACGGCGCTCCCCATTCTGGTGCCAAAAACCGTCTACGAGCTCAAGTTTCCCTGCCCAATGCTTGAGATCGACAAGGATGATCCTGTCGTGGGTCACGATGATAAGGTCGACCTCGCGTTCATAGCGAGCCTTCGTCGGATGTCGGATTGTGACATTGGCGAAGCCCAGCCAGTCAGCAGGCAGAGCGCGTTCGATCTCCTGAAGGGCCGGGATTTCTGTAGGCAGAGGCCCGTCTACAGTGAACGCTTTTATTTTCACGATGAGTCTCGAGATTGATTGGGTTGGTTGGCAATAGAAGAGCGCAGCAAATGGTAAGCCATTTGATGTGCCCGGCGCAAACACGCGGTTGCCGAGCTGGACGCGACCTGTGGGTATTACGGCAGCCACTATGCTGCTTTGGGGCGCCGATCTAATCCTACGATGCGACCATCAGGCGACTTGGTCGCGCTCCGGCCTCGTAGCCGAAGCTAAAGGTCTGCCAACGCTCAAACTTGCCCCGAACGAGTCGCGGGTGTGACGCTGGTCGAGCTTCTGGTGAGGACTGGTTTGGTAACCTCCAAAAGCGAGGCGCGACGAGCGGTCGGCGGCAGGGGTGTGCGCTTCAAGCTGACGGGCAGCATTCGGCCCCAAATCAGCCGCGCTCATACCCTGGACAAAATGCATTCATTGACCCTCATTGTTATAAAACAGAGACACTGCTCGCATGGAAACTAGTCCTCGTCTTGGTCATTAGGTTCGCCAGACCTACGAGAGAATACGAAGGAAATGGGGTGGCGAACCATCCGGTAACGTATTGATTTTATGTAGAAAACGGTCATCCTGACCTGCTATTTAGTCGTTTAGTTTCGGCATTTTTTGAACCTCAGTATGATCTTCGGAGGTTGGAGATTCCTCTCGGCGTTTGGTGAACCGTCGATCTTGGGTTCAAAGTGGACCCTCGCGATGGCGTACGGACGGCGGACTTGCCGCAGCCCCCGATTGAGATCACCCGCGCGTTTTTTCTCTCGAGTTCATCCAGATAGTCGGCCCACCATTGCATCATCTTGACGCGCTCATCCCAGTGCTCTGCCCGGGCGTAGGCGCGCCGAACGTCGTTGTTCTCAATGTGGGCCAGTTGCCGCTCTATGGCGTCCGGGTGCCACTTTCCGCATTCGTTTAGCAGAGTTGATGCCGTTGCTCGAAAGCCGTGCGCGGTAGCTTCTTCCTTGCCGTAACCCATACGGCGCAGCGCGGCGTTTAGCGTGTTGTCGGAAATCGGACGCGAACCTGATCGAACACTAGGAAACAGCAGCGACCCACCACCAGAAATTTCTCTAAGTGAGGTCAGGAGGCTAACAGCCTGCCTTGAAAGGGGTACGCGGTGCGGCCGTCGCATTTTCATGCGCGCTTCAGGGATGATCCACACCGAGCTTTCGAAATCGAACTCGCCCCATTCGGCTGCGCGCAGCTCGCCGGGGCGGGGAAACAGCAGCGCCATCAGCATCAGGGCCGCTCGGGTTGTAGGCTGTCCGTCAAATGCACCGATCGCCCTCAGCAAGCCTCCCAAGGCATTAGGATCGGTAATCGCGGCGCGCGGCGTGACCGTCGGACTGATGAGTGCGCCTCTCAAGGCGAACGTCGGATCTGTCTCAGCGCGTGCGGTCGCGATTGCATATCGAAACACGCTCCCGATGGTGGAGCGAAGTCGCCTGGCCGACTCATATCGACCGCGAACCTCCACGCGACGGAGGGCGGTAAGGATTGAGGCCGGATCGATCTCCCGAATGCACTTGTCGCCGATTGACGGATAGGCAAAGTCGAGCAGCCATTTGACCTTGCTGATCGTCCGGTCCGCTCGTCCTTCTTTCTTCAGCTTGTCAAGATATTCGTCTGCGATTGAGCGAAAGGTGTCCTTTGCCGAATCGGTCTTTCGCAAGCTGCGTTCCTGTGCGGGGTCGATGCCAGACAGCAGTTGACGTTTAGCGTCATCGCGGGCTTGGCGTGCCTCGGCTAGGGAAATGAGAGGATAGCTGCCTAGCGCCAGAAGCTTCTGCTTGCCTTCAAATCGATAGGCGAGGCGCCACAGGCGGGACCCGGTGGGCTGCACCCAAAGCTGGAGCCCACCACCGTCAGATAGTTTAACGAGCTTGGAGGCGGGTCTGGCATTTCGGCATTTTACGTCGGATAGGGCCATTGATGGGACCTCACTTTGGCTTTTTGATACCAACAGGATGCCCAATACCAACGGAAATACCATCCCGGCGGCCCGTTGGACCAAGTGCGCCCAGATCTCCATGAAACGCGCCTAGCCACGCCATTCTCTACAAAAAGATCAGCGATTTCAGAGATTTGCAGAAACAGAAGCGTAGAAGCTTCGGCGAAAGGGAGTGCGGGGAGAAGAGGGGCTGGTGCCCAGAGGCGGATTCGAACCACCGACACGCGGATTTTCAGTCCGCTGCTCTACCAACTGAGCTATCTGGGCCTGTTCCGGCAGGCGGGCAGTTCCGCACACCGGATTTCACGAAAGCGCCGCAGGCGCCCCTTGAAAGCGCGTGGGTTATAGCACGGGAATTCGGCCTGTCCAGCGCTTAAGCGCTGATTTCAAGCGGAAACGAGCAGCTGCCCGACAGGCTGATTCATGGGACTCGGTCGAGGTGCCGAACGGCCTCATTTGGGAGCGTCGTTGTCCGCTTCGTCCTCGTCGTCGCGGCCCGGAATGACATAGGCGCCTTTGAGCCAGCGGTTGAGGTCGATGTCCTTGCAGCGCACCGAGCAGAATGGATAGGTCTCGCGCGCCGACGGCTTGCCGCATTCGGGGCAGGGCCGTTTGGGGCGCAGCGGCGTGACCTTGTCGTCCGAGCTCATGGTTGCCCAGTATTCATGGCCGAGCTGACAGCCAGTTGGCGTGCACCTTGAACCCCTCGCCGGTCAGCAGCGCCACCGTCTCGTAGAGCGGCAGGCCGACGACGTTGGTGTAGGAGCCGACAAGCTTGACGACGAAGGCGCCGGCGAGGCCCTGGACGGCGTAGCCGCCGGCCTTGCCGCGCCATTCTCCCGAGGCCACATAGGCATCGATCTCGGCGCGCGGCAGCCGCTTGAAACGCACCCTGGTCTCGACCAGCCGCTGTCGCAGCTTGCCGCCAGGCGTGATCAGGCAGATGCCGGAATAGACCCGGTGCGAACGGCCGGACAGCAGGCCGAGGCAATTGGCGACGTCGTCGAGCGTTTCGGCCTTGGGCAGGATGCGCCGGCCAACGGCGACCACCGTGTCGGCGGCCAGCACGAAGCTGGGCGCATAGTCGTCCTCGGTTTGCAGTGACGCCAGTGCCCTTTCGGCCTTTTCCTTCGACAGGCGCTTGGCCAGCGAGCGCGGATGCTCGGCGCGCATCGGCGTCTCGTCGACACCGGCCGGCAGCACGCGGTCCGGCTCGATGCCGGCCTGCTGCAGGAGTTCGATCCGGCGCGGCGAACCCGAGGCAAGCACGAGCTTCTGCAAACTGCTCATCGCGATTCCGGCCGGGCTCTGACGATCTTACTTGAAACGGTAGGTGATGCGGCCCTTGGTCAGGTCGTAGGGTGTCATCTCGACCAGAACCTTGTCGCCGGTCAGCACGCGGATGCGGTTCTTGCGCATGCGGCCGGCCGTATGGGCGATGATCTCGTGTTCGTTTTCAAGCTTCACCCTGAACATCGCGTTGGGCAGCAATTCCGTGACGACACCCGGAAACTCGAGGACTTCTTCCTTCGGCATTCGATACCTTTGCTTGGATGGGGATTCCCAGCGCCCCGGCCGGAATTTGGGCGGAACCTATATGATAATCGTCCGCTTGTGAACATGCTTAATCAGTGCCGTTTTTTGCTTCCGGCGCTGCAAAACGGCCGCCGATCCGCGCCTTCAGCCGTTCGCGCACCTCGCGATAGGCGGCTATGATCTGCTCCCGCGTGCCGCCGACATCAGTTGGATCCGGCATCGGCCAGTATTCGACGTCGACGGCGAGCGAGCGGGTGAACTCGAGCGCGGTGTGATGGGCTTCCGGCGACAGCGTGACGATCAGGTCGAAATAGTCGTCCTCGAGATCGTCCAGCGTCCTCGGGTGACGCTCGCCCAGCGACAGGCCTTCCTCGGCCAGCACGGCGTCGACGAACGGGTCGCGTTCGCCGCCGCGCACCCCGGCCGACGCCACGAAAGTGGTCGCCGGAAGCATCTGGCGTGCCAGCATCTCGGCCATCGGCGAGCGCACGGCGTTCATGCCGCACACAAACAGGATTGAGCGGGGCAGGATCGAGTGGGGCAGAGGGGCAGGCAGTTCAGCCTCTCCAGTGCAGCACGCAAACCAGCGTGAACAGCCGGCGCGCCGTGTCGAAATCGATGTCGATCTTGCCGGCCAGCCGGTCCATCAATGTCTGTGAGCCATCATTGTGCAGGCCGCGCCGGCCCATGTCGATCGCCTCGATCTGGCTGGGCGTCGAGGTACGGATGGCCTCGTAATAGCTTTCGCAGATCATGTAGTAGTCCTTGACGATGCGCCTGAGCGGAGTCAGCGACAGGATGTGGGTGACCACGGCGGCACCATCCTCGCGCGTCACCGCAAAGACCAGACGGGATTCGGCCAGCGACAGTTTCAGCCGGTAGGGCCCGGCGCCGTCGTCATTGACCGGCTGGAAGTGGTTCTCCTCGATCAGGTCGAAGATCGCCACCGCCCGTTCGTGCTCGACATCGGGCGTCGAACGGCCGATCGATTCGTCGAGTTCGACATCGATCAGCCTGGCATGGGTTCGATCGTAGTCCGACATGTCAGTCTACATGTTCAGCCGTATGGCGACGGAGCGTCCATGCGCGTCGAGGCCTTCCGCCTTGGCCAGCGCGATGGCCGCCGGCGCCAGCGCCCGCAGCTGCTCCGGCCCGAGTTTCAGGATCGAGGTGCGCTTGACGAAATCGAGCACCGAAAGCCCGGACGAGAAGCGCGCCGAGCGCGCCGTCGGCAGCACGTGGTTGGAGCCCCCGACATAGTCGCCGATGGCCTCCGGCGTGTGGCGGCCGAGAAAGACGGCACCGGCGTTGCGCATCCGCGCCAGGAAGGCTTCCGGCTCGTCGATGGCAAGCTCGACATGTTCGGCGGCGATGCGATCGACCAGTGGCAGTGCGGCCTCGATTCGGGGAACGAGGATGACGGCGCCGAAGTCGCGCCAGCTCGCCGCCGCCGTCTCGGCGCGCGGCAGGCCGAGCAACTGGCGTTCGACCGCCTGTTCGACCGCTTCGCCGAAGCTGGCGTCGTCGGTGATCAGGATCGACTGCGCCGACACGTCATGCTCGGCCTGGGCAAGCAGGTCGGCGGCGATCCAGTCGGGATCGTTGCTGCCGTCGGCCACGACAAGCACTTCCGAAGGCCCGGCGATCATGTCGATGCCGACCGTGCCGAACACCTGGCGCTTGGCCGCCGCGACATAGGCATTGCCGGGGCCGACGATCTTGGCGACGGGCTTTATCGTCTCGGTTCCATAGGCGAGCGCCGCGATCGCCTGCGCGCCGCCGACGCGGTAGATCTCGGATATGCCGGTCAGATCCGCCGCCACCAGCACCAGTGGATTGATGACGCCGCCGGGCGCGGGCACCGCCATGACGATGCGCTCGACGCCGGCGACCTTGGCCGGCACTGCGCTCATCAGCACCGAGCTCGGATAGCTCGCCGTGCCGCCCGGCACATAGAGCCCGACCGCCTCTATCGCCGTCCAGCGCGAGCCGAGCTCGACGCCGGCGGCGTCCGTATAGCGGTCGTCCTTCGGCCGCTGCCGCTCGTGATGGGAACGGATGCGGTCGCGGGCGAATTTTAGCGCCTCGATGGTTTGCGGGTCGGCGGCGTCGTAGGCTTTGGCGATGTCGTCCTGCGAGACGGCCATGCCGAGGCCTTTCAGATCGGCCTGTTCGAATTTCTGCGTGTAGTCGATGAGCGCCGCGTCGCCCTCGGCGCGCACCCGCGCGATGATCGCGCGCACCACGGCGTCGACATCGGCCGAGGCCTCCCGCTTGGTCAAAAGGAACGCGGCAAAACGCTGCTCGAAATCGGCGTCGGACAGACGAAGGGTGATGGCCATCTTGTGCTGCTCAGGCTCTATGGAAGGGGCGCGACGTCGCTTCCCAGGCGCCGCCAATGTCGGCGAGCCGCGCCTCGATGCATTCGACATCGAGCATGATCGCGCCGCCGCCTGAAAAGATCAGCTCGACGATACCGGCGGGCTTGTCGAGCGCGACGAAGCTGATCGCCAGCAGGGACAGGACCTCATCAGGCTTGTCGCGGGCAATGCCGCTGGTCTTGGCGCCCAGAACCCGGTCGAAATGCAGCACGCTTTGCCGCCGCTCATTGTGCTGGCGGAACAGGCCGGATTTCGCTTCCCAGACGAAACGGTTCATGGTCAGCACGAAGCGCTTGGTCGCCGGCACGTATTCGAGGTCGCCGACCTTCAGCACGGCGTCCTGGACATGGGCCGAGACGATGCTCAGATCCTGATCGTCGAGCGCGACAAGCTTGAGAGCCATGCGGATTTCACACCTGAAGGTTGATTATTCAGCCTTCTGTTAGAGCATGATCCCGAAAAGTGGAAACCGGTTTTCGGAAAAGATCATGCTCAAGCAGGAATCTAGAGTATGGTCTCGATTGAAATCGAGATCATACTCCAGGCGGTCTTTCCGGCTGGCGCAACCGACGCGAAAGCCACGCGGAAGCGCTTCATCCCGAAATCCGCTCGATCACCGCGCCGCAGCCGGACAGCTTTTCTTCCAGCCGCTCGAAGCCGCGGTCGAGATGGTAGACCCGGTTGACCGTGGTCTCGCCTTCGGCCGCCAGGCCGGCGATGACCAGCGATACCGAGGCGCGAAGGTCGGTTGCCATGACCGGCGCGCCCTTCAGCTTCGGCACGCCGTCGACGATCGCCGTCTGCCCGGACAGCGTGATGTGGGCGCCGAGCCGGGCGAGCTCCTGGACGTGCATGAAGCGGTTTTCGAAGATCGTCTCGGTGATGCGCGACTTGCCCTTGGCCATCGTCATCAGGCCCATGAACTGCGCCTGCAGGTCGGTCGGGAATGCCGGGAACGGCGCCGTCGCCACGTCGACCGGCGCAATGCCGGCGCCGTTGCGCCTGACGCGGATGCCGGAATTGGTCGGCGTGATCTCCGCACCCGTCTGGGCAATCACGTCGAGCGCCGTCTGCAACAGGTCGGCCCGCGCGCCTTCGAGCATGACGTCGCCGCCGGTCATGGCTACGGCCATCGCATAGGTGCCGGTCTCGATGCGGTCGGGTATCACCCGGACGCGGGCGCCCGACAGCGCCTCGACGCCGTCGATGGTGATGGTAGAGGTGCCGGCGCCGTAAATCTTCGCCCCCATCGCGTTGAGGCAATCGGCAAGGTTGACGATCTCGGGCTCGCGGGCGGCGTTTTCGAGCACCGTCTCGCCCTTGGCCAGCGATGCGGCCATCATCAGCACATGGGTGGCGCCGACCGATACTTTCGGGAAGACGTAGCGGTTGCCGACAAGCCGGCCGTTCCTGGTCTTGGCGATGACATAGCCGGTGTCGACGTCGATATCGGCGCCCAGCGCCTGAAGGCCCTCCAGGAAAAGATCGACCGGGCGCGTGCCGATGGCGCAGCCGCCCGGCAGCGACACCTTGGCCTCGCCCATGCGGGCAAGCAGCGGGCCGATCACCCAGAATGAGGCGCGCATCTTCGACACCAGCTCGTAGGGTGCCGTGGTGTCGACGATGTTGCGGGCCGAAAAAGTGATGGTGCGCGAATAGCCCTCTTGCTGCTTTTCGCGGCGGCCGTTGACCGAATAGTCGACGCCATGGTTGCCGAGGATGCGGATCAGCTGCTCGACATCGGCCAGGTGCGGCACGTTTTCCAGCGTCAGCGTGTCGTCGGTCAACAGCGAGGCGATCATCAGCGGCAGCGCGGCATTCTTCGCGCCCGAGATCGGGATGCTTCCGGCAAGCTTGTTGCCGCCGACAATTCTGATGCGATCCATTTGAAGAGCGTCCCCTCGGCCGAAAGGCCGGTTTTCAATCGGTTGAGTCTGTTGTGGCCCATCTAGACCATTGGCCGGCTTGGTTCAAGAAACACGATTCCCACGCCCTGGGCCAAGCCTGTTGATATAGGTCACTCCTTTTGCGTTTCCCTTAAGGCACCGAGCCCGTCCGGCCGCTGGTCGGCCCCGCCGGTGCGCCGCGAGCGCGACTGCGCCTTGCGCTTCTGCAGATTGGCGCGCAATTGCTCGGCGAGCCTGGCCTTGCGGTCGGCAGCGCCCCTTTTCGATGGTTCCCCCTTGTCAGGCGAAATTGTCTTGTCGTTCATGGTTCTCGTCCCGGCTGGCGATTAGAGCGACGTGCGTCCGCTTGGACGCACAAAGTACGCTCTAACCTTTCTATCTACGCATCGTGCTTTCCGAAAATCGATTCCGATTTTCGGGCCGATGCGCCAGCCCGTTCTCAAGGGATAGCCAACATTGTGGCGCTGCCATGTCCGCAAAACCGTCTGGCATAGGCTTTCACACACGGCTTGCGCTTGCCGGTTCGATATGGCAGAAGCCCCGCCATCGGCGGCTGCGGTAGCTCAGTGGTAGAGCACTCCCTTGGTAAGGGAGAGGTCGAGAGTTCAATCCTCTCTCGCAGCACCAGCTGATCCCATTTAATTCGCTGAAGTTCTCTGTTCTGACGATGAGCCGCCTGGGAGCGAGACGTTTGGCCGTGTGCTCGTGCCCCGACGAGGATTTCAGGCTCTTCGTGCGAAAGCCCAATCAACCAACCGATCAAACGAGAAGGCACCGGCAC
Source organism: Mesorhizobium tianshanense (assembly GCF_007830515.1). Classification (GTDB taxonomy): domain Bacteria; phylum Pseudomonadota; class Alphaproteobacteria; order Rhizobiales; family Rhizobiaceae; genus Mesorhizobium; species Mesorhizobium tianshanense. The sequence goes on along the minus strand of NZ_VLKT01000015.1, from coordinate 125,102 downwards.
CACGGGCCAGCACCAGCGACAGTAGCGACGCCCAAAGCAGGTGTTCGGCCCAGTTCTCCGGGAAAACGAAGATCTGGATCACCGAAACGACGCCGAGCAGCATGAGCGCGCCTAACCGCGACAATAGCCCGAGAAAGAGCAGCACCGAGCCAGTGATCTCGGCGGTCGTCGCCAGGGGCGCCGCGATCGATGGATCAACGAACGGCAGATTGTATTCGTTGGCGAACAGCTGCAGCGTTACCGGCCAGGATGCGAGCTTCGTCTGAGCGGACTGCCAGAACACATGTGCGACTGCGATTCGGGAAGCGAGCTGAACCAGTGAAAGCGGAATGCGTTCGGGTAGTTTGATAATACGCCTGTAGAAGCCGACAAGGCCAGCCGGGGTGAACGAAGAATATTCTGGTATCGCAGTCATGACTGTCTCCATCAGTTTGCAAGGGGATGCGTCGGGATCCGGACATCAGTGACGAGCCCGTCGCCGAACAGACGCACGAGCGCGGACACGAGATCGAACGCCGGATCGAGAGCGAGGGCGCGGGTTGTGGCGTGTTCCAGGCCGAGGCCGTGCTTCAGGGAATGCCTAAACGCGAAATTCGCTCGATCAAGCAGAACCAGGCGGACACTCTCACCGGCCCGCCACAACGCCACGCGTTCGGGACGCCTTTCCCAGGCGCTGTGCTGGTCGACCCCCGTCTCCTGCTGATGGGCTGTCCATACGGACAGGATCGACCAGTGCGAAACGATCAGCCGCAGGGATGGCTGCAGCACGATATCGGGCGAAGGCCCCAGATCGGTGCCGTCATATTCCGAGAGGGTTCGGGGTGGATACGAAGCCGCGTCGAGCGCTTCGGCAATGGCCCATTCGAGCCGCGCCGTTTCAGCCACGACCGGCATATCGGAAAGCGTGTCGATCGTTTTCAGGAAGCGTGGGAAGCCGGCGCCATAGCGCGCCAGCCGGGACTCCACAGGCGGATGGCGTCGAATGAACTCGCTCGCCACGAAACGAAAGAAGCGCTCGTCGACCAAGCGAACCGTGACGGGAAAGACCGCCATCAGCACTGCGGTAAGCGAACTGCGCGTGTTGTTCTGGTAGATACGCAGGCGGGCCAATGGATCGGCTTTGCCGGCGGTTAGCATTTTCGCGGTGACCATTGGTTCCATGGCGAGCACCGAGCGCGCCATGGTGGTCTGCAGGTGTTCAAGCGGCAGCATGGTATCCCCTCTCTATTGGCGGCATCGCCGCAGGCATGGCCGGTCCAGCCTTGGCGGCAGCAAATGCCGCAAGCACGGGCATGCCGCTCCTCATGTCACTTTCGAAGGGGAGGAGGTTGGATATCGGCCGGGGCTTGGCTGTCGTAGTTTGTCTCGCGGCCTGCTTGCGGTTGAACATGATCGAAGCGGAGAGCATGTCGGCCCACATGGCTTCGCCCAGCAGCACATCGAGAACCGGGACATCGGTATCCCATTCGATAAGCGTCGGGCGCGGTCCGAGCCGGTCTATGGCATGATGGTAGAGCGTCCAGACGACCGGCGGCACGCGTGAGCCATGATCGTCGATAAGCACGGTGTCGGCTCCGACCTGATTGGTCGCATGGCCGGCAAGGTGGATCTCGCCGATGGAGTCGGCCGGCAGCGCGTCGATGAAGGCTTTTGCATCATATTGCAGGTTGTGCGCCGAAACCTGCACATTATTCACATCCAAGAGCAGGCCGCAGCCGGTCCGTGTCACGAGTTCGGCCAGGAACTCTGCCTCGTTCATCGAGGAATCTGCAAAGGCTAGATAGGCGGATAAGTTCTCGATGAGCACCTGTCGCTTTAACACGTCCTGGACGGTCTCGACGTTGCGTGCCACCACCGCCAATGCCCCCTCGTCATAGCGCAGCGGCAGCAGGTCATTGAGATAAGCGCCGTCGGCTACGCTCCAGGCGAGATGCTCCGAGACGAGATCTGGCTGGAAGCGCTCGCAGACCTTGCGCAGCCGCTCCAGATGATCGCGGTCCAATCCTTGTGCGCTGCCCAGTGACAGCCCAACGCCATGCACCGACAGCGGATAGATCTGGCGCAGCCTCTCCAGCGCCTCGACGCCGGCGCCATCTCCCATATAGTTCTCGCCATGCACTTCGAGCCAGCCAGCGGAGGGCCTGCGGGTCAGCATCTCGCTGATGTGGGGAGAGCGAAGACCGATGCCCGCGGTTGCGGGGATCGCGAGGGGTTGAAACGCACGGCACATCGGTCTGCTCCCTTCCAAAGGGGTTGGCTCGAAGTCTGGATCGCTCAGGCTTTCGGCTTGTCGCTGCCGCCGGTGATCCTGGCGCAGCTGCCGGCAGGCAGGTAAAGCCAGGAATCCGGCTGGTTGTCGGCGGTCGCGGTGCCGGCACAGGAATGCGTTGCGGTCTGGCAGTCGTTCTGGCCGGCCTTGACGACGCCGTAGCATTTCTCGAAGGCGAAGTCGGGCTGGGCGGCGGGGCCGCTGTAGGCGGCCGTGGCGGCCAGCGAAGTGGCAGCCGCGAGGGCCGATCCAATGAGGGTTTTGGCGTTGATCACAGTCGTGTCTCCTGGTTGCGTTTCGAGGGAAAGACTGACCTTGCGGCCTGTCTGCAAGCAGTGTCCCTGATCAGAAGGCCGAGCTGAAATGCTGTCTCGGCATGGATTTGATACGCGGTCACTATGTTGAAGAGGCCCCAAGCAAAAAAGCCCTCCGGCGGGGAACCGGAGGGCTTGGCGCCTGCATTCGTGAACAGGGCGAAGCAGGCGCGGCTAGGCGGGAGGGAGGCGCCTAGACGTATCGGTTTTTGTTATCGACGGCAGAGCGTTCGCCCACAAAGAGGTGATCGGCCAGAAGCCAATCATCGGCTCTTTCCCGTCCTCTGTCACGCATGTCGGTCAACTCACCCCAGTCGGTCCAGGGTCTCAAGAATAGCGCTGCGCCAGCCCGGTTCCGACCGTCGAAGATGGTGTGAATCTGTGTGGGCTTCATTGCACCATGACCGGCGGCGAGGCGACAAGCCCCGCACGGCGTCATGGATGTGGAGGGCTTGCTGGCAATGATCAGCCGATGACCGGCTTCAGCCGGCTGGACCGGTGGTAAACCCGAAAGGTCGCCGTCGCCCCAATAGGTGTCGCCGTCGATCTCCACGGCCGGGAAGAGGAATGGGATTGTGGCCGCCGCCACGATCGCGTCGATCGACAATTGATCGCTGGTGAAGATCTTCACAGCATCGGTGCGGGCATTTGAAGCCAGGATGCTGAGTTTCACCGGGCAGCTATTCTTACGAATCTCCGCAATGTCGATTGACTGTTCCAGAATCGATCTCAGCGGACTGGCTGTATCGGCTGCGAACATCGATGCGTGACTGACGCGTCGCCAGAAGTTGGTAAGCGCCGTCCGTGCGCCACGCCGATCGCCCAGAGCCAGGCCATAGGCCAGAACCGCCGCCTCCATCGCACCGAAACCGGACGCGGTGATGTTGCCGAAGCAAAGGCCGTGCTCGTCCAACAGGCGGTCCAGCACGCCCCAGACAAATGCACCGTGTGCGTCGCTTGTCAGGACAATGTCGATGAGTTGCCCGTCGTCCACCGCAGGTCTTGCGCCGGCAATGACGGCGTTGTTGTTTTCAGTTCCGGTCTGGACATGCATCTTTTTGGTCTCCATCCCAAAAACGCCGGCCAGGGCGTCATATGGAGAGATTGCCGCATCATCCCCTCAGGGCGAAATGCCAAGGTGGCATGAACTCCATAGGCAGATTGCATTGGCTGCAATTCCGCGCGGCAAGGTTTGTAAGGCAGGCAAAAATCCGCCTGCAACGACACGGCAATGAGCACGCGTCATGCCGGTTCTGCGCGAACGTGCTCGCCTTGGGCGGCGCCAATTAGCGGTTGTGCCGCCAAGCATCCATGGGATGCAGAAGCGGCATAAACTCCATACGCAGATGGCATTGGCGGGTTGGCGGTCGATCGCAGCAACGTTTCGTCTCGGCAAGCAGGAACCGCAGGTTTTTCGATTGCTGCCGATCATTACCGCGGCCGTCGATGGGACGATCGCCCAACCTCAGAGAAGGATCATGCCATGAATATCAAAGCTATCTGCCTCAGCGCCTTTGCCCTTTCCATTCTCGGCAGCGTCGCGTTTGCCGGGGGGCTCGACGAACCATCCAACATGCAGCCGTTTTACGCCGATGCGGGCATGAAGACGATGAAGTCGGACAGAGAGTTCAAAGCAGCCTGGAATGCGATGTCGAAGGACAAGCGGAACGCGATGAAGAAGGAATGCAACGACGCGGCGATGAGCAAGCCGTATGCCGAGTTTTGCGTCAAGGTCCATCAGCTTGGCGGCAACAGCTAAACGCCGCTTGGCCTTTTCCGCTGCAGAAGCGAGCATGATGGCGAGCAATTTGCTCGCCATCATCGTTTTTAGGTCAGCCTGAGCGGAACTCTAGCCGTGGCGAAGCAATCCGCACCTTGACCTCAGATGGCATCATGACGGGCCGCTATCGACTTTATAGCGGCAGTGCATTGGCACGACGGGACGCTTTGCGGCAGGCTCCGAAGCCAGCATATGAACCGTATGCAGTTCGGGGACAATCGGCATGGACATCCATCACATCCGCTATTTTCTTGCTGTCTGCGAGACACGAAACTTCACGCGCGCCGGGGAAAAGTGCAACGTCACCCAGCCGGCGCTATCGCGAGCCATCCAGCAGCTCGAGGACGAGGTCGGCGGCCTGCTGTTTCGCCGCGAACGAAATCTGACCCACCTTACCGATCTGGGCGTGCTGCTGCGACCCCGTTTCCAGCAGATCCTCGACGAACTGACCGGCGTTCGGCAAGAGGCATCAAGGTTTCTCTGTCTGGAAAATGCGAACCTCAAGGTTGGTGTCATGTGCACCATCGGTCCGCGCCGGTTCACCGGGCTGCTGGCCGACTTCAACCGACGTCAGCGGGGTATCCAGCTTCAACTGGTAGAGGGCGTGCCGGCATCGCTTTCCCAACTGCTCGAATCAGGCGAGATCGACGTCGCCATAATGGCATCGAGCGACAGCTTTCCGGAACGCTTCGACGTGACGCCGCTTTATCGCGAGCGCTTCGTCCTGGCATTTCCCAACGGCCATAGATTGGCCCGCAACGACAATGTTTCCATTTCCGAACTCGACGGTGAAAACTATCTCAGGCGTCTCAACTGCGAGTATCGCGATCATCTTGCCGGCCTGTGCAACGATCGCGGCGTGAAGCTCAGGATTTCCTACGCCAGCGAGCGCGAGGACTGGATCCAGAACATGGTTTCCGGAGGCCTCGGAATCTGCTTCATCCCGGAGTTCAGCGCGGTGATCCCGGGCTTGCAAGTCCGGCCCGTTATCGACCCCGAAGTCTGGCGGGAGGTATCCCTCGTCGTTGTGGCGGGACGTCGGTTCTCACCCGCGGCATTGGCCTTCGTAAACAGCGTGAAGGCGCATGGCTGGCCGGAAAGTGCCATACCTTTGGCAACCCGCAAGACAGCGGCCTGAAGCATAGTCGAAGAGTTTCCATTCTCGCGGCATGCTTTCTCGCACCTCCTATGTGTCGGCACGAGTGGCTTACTATAGTTTTCAGGTATGGAATTGAGAGCCAGGCAGCATTTCTCTTTCTTCCCGGACCTGGTCACTCTCCTTGTCATGCCCCGCCTCCCGCGTTTGGGCACCGACAAAGGAGAAACAAGATATGGCTTCCAAAGCAATCCCATTCAGCGCGCCACTTAATGTGGCGCTGGCACTCGGCCTTCTTTCCGCAACCGCGGCGTTTTCCGTCGCGCCGGCTTTTGCAGGAGATTGCCCAGCCGGCCAGGCCGCGACCATCGACATCCAGGATCATCCCAGCAAGCCGGTTGGCGTTACCGACGAAGTCCTTTCGGCCATCGATCTGAGCCCGAAGGGCGAGGCCTGGAAAGGTAACATGCTGCGCTTGCGCAAGCTCGTCGTGCAGCCGGGCGGTGTCGTGCCCTGGCATGAGCACACCGTTCGTCCCGCCAACATCCTCGTGGTGGAGGGCTCAATCACCGAATACAGCAGCACCTGCAAGGTGGGAATTGACCACCAGGCTGGCGACGTGACCGCCGAGTTCGGTCAACTCGCCCATTGGTGGAAGAACAACGGCAAGGTTCCGGCGGTGCTCTATTCGGCCGACGTCCTGCCGCCGGCGATGCACGACGACCACACGATGTGAGCCGCGCCCCGCGGTGAGCAGATACCAGTATCAGCAACTGAAAGCGCGTCCTCGGGTGATCGCCTGGGGACGTGTGGCCACGGAGCCCTATCATGACGACCAGTGAACACACCGAACCGACGCGGCTGCGCATGGTTGCCACGGGCAGCTGGCGCTTCGGCATCATCGCTGTGATCGCCTTCCTGACACTTGTCGATCTCTTCGCCACCCAGGCAATCCTGCCTTCGCTGGTGATAAAGTTCGGCGTCAGCCGTGCCACGATGGGCTTTGCTGTGAATGCCAGCACTTTCGGCATGGCTGTGGCCGGCATTGGGGTGGCGCTTTTTGGCAGGAACCTCGATCGCCGCAACGGCATTTGGATCAGCCTCGCGGTGCTGGCGATACCGACTACGCTGCTGTCACAAACAGACAGCATCGTCGTCTTTGCCCTGCTGCGTGTCGTCCAAGGCTTGTGCATGTCGACCGCGTTCACGCTGACGATGGCCTACCTGGCCGAGCATTTTTCCGCGCGGCAGACGACAGCGGCGCTTGCGGCCTATGTGACCGGCAATGTTGCCAGTAACTTCTTCGGCCGCCTTATGTCGGCCGCCGTCGCCGATACGTTTGGCATCTCCACCAATTTCCTGACGTTCGCCGCCCTCAATCTGATTGGCGCGGCTCTTGTCTGGCTCACGCTGCAGAAGACCTCCGCGATGATGTGCGCCGACGCGACAGGAGAGCCTGCCCGCGCGGCCTGGAAGAGCCTGCTGAAGAACGCCGAGCTGCGCGCCTGTTTCGCGATCGGTTTCCTGATCCTCTTCGTCTTCATAGGCACTTTCACCTATGTCAACTTCCAGCTCGTCGCCGCCCCGCTATCGCTATCGCCGATGGCGCTGGGACTGGTGTATTTCGTCTTCCTGCCCTCGATGCTGACCACGCCGCTCGCCGGGCGCGTCGCTGCGGGCCTCGGCCCAAGGATCGGCATCGGTGCAACGCTTGCGCTGGCGATCCTGGGTTTGCTTCTGCTGCTCACGAGTCGCCTTCCCATTGTTCTCGGTGGGATGGCGCTGGTCGCCATTGGCACCTTCCTGGCGCAGGCAATAGCGACAGGACACGTCAGCCGGACCGCTTCGCGCGACCGCGCCGCCGCCAGCGGCATCTACCTTGCTTCCTACTATGCAGGCGGGCTCGCCGGCAGCTTCGTCATTGGACAGATCTATGACCGGATCGGCTGGACCGCATGCGTGGCCGTGCTCGTAGCAGTCCTCGCCGGCGCGATCGCGGTCGCGCGGTCGTTGAAGTCGCCGACCGCCTGACGATCGGGAATTCGTCGACTGCAAGGCGACCTATCTAAGGCGGGAATGAATAAGGATATCAATGCAATAGCCAAAATCCATGCAACCCACCACCAAAGGAGACTGACATGACCACCTACCTGAAAACCTTGATTGCCTGCGCCGCCATGCTGATGGCGATTGTCGTCCCGGCTGCCGCTTCGGATGGCGTCGTCACGGTGAAGAGCGACTATTCCATCGCGGAGACAGTTGCCCGCATCAAAAAGGACGTCCTCAAGAAGGGCATCAAGTTTTTTGGCGTCATCGACCAGGCAAGCCTTGGCCAGAATGCCGGCAATGATGTCAGGCCGTCGCGGCTGGTGATGTTTGGCAATCCGGCGCTCGGCACGACCTTCATCACGTCCAATCCGCAAGCCGGTCTCGACTGGCCGGTCCGCGTGCTGGTCTACCAGGCCGCAGATGGTTCAGTTTATGCCGCCTACAGCGATTTCGACTGGATCGCCAAGCGGCATGGAATTACCGACCGCGCGCCGCAGTTCAAGATGGCGACCGAGGTCATTCAGTCCGTGACCTTGACGATCAGAAAGAACTGAGGGTGGACATGTGCCAGAGAGCCGCCGCCCGGGCATGCGAGGCCGGCGCCGAGCTGATGATCTGACCGTCGGCTATCGAATCCATGTCTCAACGGCATTTCCGCTGCTTCGAGCGGTTCGCCATACTTGCTCCAGAACTCAAGACCTGGGCGCGGAAGCCTGTTGCTCGCAGCCGTTTGCCGGCACTTCCGGTCGCAGCTCCAACCGAAGGAAACAACGATGCTCAGAGGAAAGACAGCACTCATCACAGGCTCGACGAGCGGCATCGGCCAAGGGATCGCCGAGGCCTTTGCGGCCAAGGGCTGCAATATTGTGCTCAACGGATTCGGCGATGCCAAAGAGATCGAGAAATTACGCGTCAGGATTGCTGCCGACCATAGGGTCACCGTTCGCTACGACAATGCTGACATGAGCAAGGGCGGGGCGATCACCGCGATGATGGACAAGGCAATCGCCGAGTTCGGCGCCGTCGACATCCTCGTCAACAATGCCGGCATTCAGCATGTCGCGCCGATCGACGACTTTCCGATCGAGAAATGGGAGGCGGTCGTGGCGATCGATCTGATGTCGTCGTTCTACACGATCCGGCGCGCCCTGCAGGCGATGAAGGAGCGCAAATGGGGCCGCATCATCAACGTTGCGTCCGCTCACGCCCTTGTCGCCTCGCCATTCAAGTCCGCCTATGTCGCCGCCAAGCATGGGGTCGCCGGCCTGACCAAGACGGTCGCGCTGGAAGTCGCCGAGCAGGGCATCACAGTGAACGCGGTCTGCCCTGGCTACGTGCTGACACCTCTGGTCGAAAAGCAGATTCCCGACACGGCCAAGGCACGCGGGATCACTGAGGAACAGGTGATCAAGGATGTGCTTCTGGCGGCGCAGCCGACAAAGCAGTTCGTGACCGTTTCCCAGGTTGCGGCGCTCTGCCTGTTCCTGGCTTCGGACGACGCGGCCTCAATCACCGGTGCGATCATGCCGATCGAAGGCGGCTGGACCGCTCATTGAAATGCGGCAACGAGGAGCGAAAAGACAATGAACAAGATCACCCGAAATCCTTCGACGTCGGAACCTGCGCCGGAGGCCAGCCGTGTGGCCGATGGTTCCATCCAGCGCCAGACCGTGTTGGTCCTCCAGGGCGGTGGCGCGCTCGGAGCCTATCAGGCCGGCGTCTATCAGGCGCTCGTTGAAGGCGGGATTGAACCGGATTGGGTCATCGGCACCTCGATCGGCGCCATCAACGCGGCATTGATTGCCGGAAACGAGCCGCAAGACCGCCTGCCGAGGCTGCGCGAGTTCTGGGACGGCGTCAGCCGAAGCAGCCCGTTCGATGAGTTTTTCCGGATGATGGTTCCAAGCAACATCTTTGCCAACATGGGCACGGTGATGCACGGCATACCGGGGTTCTTCGAACCGAACCTAAGCGCCATGTTCGGGGTGAATCGCGAAATTGGTGTGGAGAATGCATCGTACTACACCACCGATCCGCTCAAAAGGACCCTGAGCAACCTGATCGACTTCGATTATCTCAATCGGCGCTACACGCGCCTGACGGTCGGCGCGGTGAACGTCAACACCAGCGAACTCAAATATTTCGACAGCCGCGAGATGACGCTGTCGCCGGCGCACATCATGGCATCGGGCGCCTTGCCCCCGGCGTTTCCGGCGGTTTGCATCGACGGCGAGCCCTATTGGGACGGCGGCATCTATTCCAACACGCCCATTGAAGTCGTGCTCGATGCCCGGCCGCGGCGTGATGCGCTGATCTTTGCCGTCAACATGTGGCAGCCCCGCGCCACCGAGCCGAAATCGATCTGGCAGGTGATGGGGCGGCAAAAGGACCTTCAATACGCCAGCCGAGGCCGGAGCCACGTGGCCCGGCAGGAGCAACTGCATCGTCTTCGGCACGTCGTTCGCGAAATGGGAAAGCTGGTCCCCGAGGAGCGGCGCGAGGATCCGATGTTCAAGGAACTCGCGTCCTACGGCTGCCCTTCGGTCATGCACCTGGTTCGGCTGCTTTCACCGCGCCTCGACGGCGAGGACCACACCAAGGACATCGACTTCACCCGGGCAGGCATCCGCACGCGCTGGCTGGCAGGGCACGAGCATGGAATGCGCGTTCTCTCGGAGAAGCCGTGGGAATGCGACGTCGACATGCTGCAAGGCATCGTCATCCACGAATCGCAAGAGTGATTTTTTGAGCGCGGCGAGGCCGACGAAAGTGACGGAGAATACCGATGCAGATCATCACTCCGGGAATACGACTGGTTCCAGAAGCAGTGCTCGCCAACAACGCCGCAATTTTCCGCACGATACCGGAGACACCATCCCATGCGGATAGCTCGCTCCATCGCGTGGTCATCGTCGGTGGCGGTGCGGGCGGACTCGAACTGGCAACACGCCTCGGCCGCAAGTTCGGCAAGCGGCGGCTTTCCGTCACGCTCGTCGACCGCAATCGCACCCATGTCTGGAAGCCGCTTCTGCACGAGGTCGCCTCAGGCGCACTGAGCGCATCCAACGATGCGGTGGAATACATCGCCCACGCCAGTCGCCACCACTATCGATACCGAATCGGCGAGGTCGTCGGCATCGACCGCGCCAGGCGCCAGGTCTTTGTCGCGCCAAGCTTCGATGACGATGGCTGGCAAATCATCCCGCCACGTGTGCTGGGCTACGACACGCTGGTGCTGGCCGTCGGTAGCGTCAGCAACGATTTCGGCACGCCAGGGGCGGCCCGCCACGCAATCGCGCTCGATTCGGCCGATCAGGCCGCCCGATTCAACAACCGCATGATAGACGCATGTCTGCGCGCCAATGCGCAATACGAACAGCTGTCGCCAGGCCAGCTCCATTGCGTCATCGTCGGTGCCGGAGCGACCGGCGTCGAGCTGGCCGCGGAGCTGCACAAGTCGATGCGGGAAATTGCGTCGCACAACCTCGACAATATCGATTTCGAAAGGCTGATCCGCATCACCATCGTCGAGGCGGGGCCGCGTATCCTGCCGGCTTTGCCTGAACATCTGGCACTCGCCTCGGCGCACCTGCTTCGTCATCTCGGCATCCAGATACGGTGCGGGATCAAGGTCACCGAAGTGACGGAAGACGGCGTCAGGCTCGGCGAGAAGCTGTTTGTGCCGGCCGAGCTCGTCGTCTGGTCCGCTGGGATCAAGGCGCCGGATTTCCTGAAAAATCTCGATGGCCTCGAGACTGATCACATCAACCGCCTGCTCGTGAATGCGACATTGCAAGCCAGAGGGGACGAGAACGTGTTTGCGATCGGCGACTGCGCGAGCTGTGTCTTGCCCGGCGAGGACAATCCCTTGCCACCGCGCGCCCAGACAGCCCATCAACAGGCTGATCACCTGGTCAAGGTGGTCGCCGCGCGTCTCAAGGGACGGGCCGTGCCGGCATTCCGTTACCGCGATTACGGCTCCCTTGTTTCGCTGGCCGACTACGGCTCGTTTGGCACTCTGATTGGTGGACTGAAGATCGAAGGCCTGCTTGCCCGGCTGATGTATCGCTCGCTCTACAAAATGCATGTCAAGGCGGTGCACGGAACTTTGAAGACCGCGCTGGACACGATCGCCGGGATCCTGGCGCAACGCACCAAACCGCGAGTCAAACTGCATTGATCTCGGGAGGGCAACACGGGTGGAAAAATATGATGTCGTGATCCTCGGCGGGGGCAATGCGGGGATGGGTGTGACGGTGACCACGCGCGCTGCCGGGATGTCGGTGGCCATGATAGAGGCACGCGACCTCGGCGGCACTTGCCCCAATCGTGGCTGCACGCCGAAGAAGGTCCTCGTCGCGGCGGCCCACGCGCTCCATGGGATCGAAGAGGCCGATCGGCACGGGATCACGGTCGATACGCCGAGGCTCGACTGGCGAGCCCTGATCGACCGTGAAAAGGATATGATCAGGGACATTCCCTCCCGCCTGTCCGGATTGATGGCCGAGCGCGGCGTCGATGTCATCGTCGGCGAGGCCGCGTTCATCGGCAGCAATACCATCAGCGTCGACGGTCGCGAGCTTGAAGCCAGGAACATCGTCATCGCAACCGGTTCGAAGCCGCGTTCACTGCCAATTCCAGGCGCCGAGCACCTGACCATTTCGGACGATGTCCTGAACGACCCGGTGCTGCCCCGCGCGGTGGTGTTCGTCGGCGGCGGCGTCATTGCCTTCGAACTGGGCCACGTTTATGCGCGCGCCGGCGTCGACGTGACGATCCTCGAGTCACTGCCGCATCTGCTCGGAGGTTTCGACGCCGACGCCGTTGCCCGGATCCGTGGCGCGAGCGAACGCATAGGCATTCGTATCCGCACACTGGCCTGGGTCAAGAGGATCGACAAGGTCGACGGACGGTTGCGCGCCACCTTTGTGGCGGATGGCGTCGAGTGCTCCGTAGATGCGGACAGGGTTGTGAATTGCGCCGGACGTGTCGCCAACGTCGAGGGGCTCGATCTCGGCGCCGGCGTCATCGCGCATCGCGAAGGCCGCATCGACATCGATGATCATCTGCGCTCGCGTTCCAATCCTGACGTCTACGTCTGCGGCGATGCGGTGTGGAATTCTCCGCAGCTTTCGCCAGTAGCGACCTATGAGGGCGGCATCGTCGGCCGAAACATCGTCGATGGGCCGAGACACCGGCCGGACTACGGCCAGATACCGGCGTGTCTCTACACGGTCCCCGCCCTGGCCAGCGTCGGGCTGACCGAGGCCAAAGCGAAAGAGCAAGGCCTTGGCGTCAGGGTCCATGTGAACGACATGCAGGGCTGGCTATCCGCGAGGACCTATGCCGAGACCGTCGCGTGGTCGAAGGTCATTGTCGAGGAGACCGCGGACAGGATCGTCGGCGCCCACATGGTGGGCCATGCCGGCGAAGAGCTGATCCATCTTTTCGCGCTAGCTATGAAACACGGCATCACGGCATCGCAGCTATCGGACATGGTCTACGGCTTCCCCACTTTCGCCTCGGATGTCAGGAACATGATGTAACGAAATGAGCTGAGGCCGCGAACAGAATATGAACCTCGCTTGTGCTCGATGCACGCAGGACATCGAATCCATGCAAGAAAAGCATGATCGTGGCCGAGGGGTTTCGATGATAGGCTGCATGCAAGCTATGAAAGAGCAGAAATGGCCGCCGACGACCAGACAATGACACTTGAACAGTCCGTGCAGGCTGCCGTCGAACTCGATGCGCCGTTGAATGAGCGGCTGGAGGTGGTCGCAAGGGCTGTTCGCCGACTCAACGGCGATTTTGCCGATGCGGTCGACCGCCTGGTGTCACGCCTGCAGGAGCAGGGGGCAGGGACGATGGCGCCGGCGCCTGGCGATCTCATGCCAACCTTCCTCCTGCCTGACGACAGCGGCAAACTGATCGGATTGGCGGACCTACTGAAGCAGGGGCCGGCAGTAATAATCTTCCAGCGGGGTCACTGGTGCCCTTATTGCCGCTTGAATGCGATCGGGATCGTAGAGGTCCAGGAGGAGATTGCCGCACTGGGTGGCCAAGTGGCGGTGATCATGCCCGAACGACGCAAATTTGCGAAGGCGATGAAGACTACGGTAGGTGCCCAGTTTCCATTCCTGACCGACATGGACAATGGCTATGCGCTCTCACTCAACCTCGCTATCTGGGTCGGGGCTGAAATGGAACGGTTGATGGGAGTTGGATATGATCTCCCTAGCTATCAGGGCAACAGCAGCTGGTTCCTGCCGATCCCGGCGACTTTCATCGTCGGCACGGACGGGCGGATTACAGAGCGCTTCGTCGATCCCGACTACCGCCGGCGAATGGACATCGACGACCTGATTGCTGCGCTCAAGCGGGCTCGCTAACGCCAAATGGCGACCAGTCGGTCGATCGCAACAGGTTGAGCAGCGTCGTGGCGACTGGCGAACGATGCCGGCCAGCGACCGCGTAGACGGCGACCACGCGCGAAATGTCGACATCCCGCAGCTTGAGTCTGCGGACACTCGAAGACCGCGGCGCTGTCGTGGAGACGAAGCCCACACCGGCGTTGGCCTCCAGCAGCGCCAGTAGGTCGTGGTCAGTCTCGACCTCATGGGCGGCCTGAGGCGTGAACCCTTTCGCAGCGAGGCGACGCGACAGCTCCTCGCTTGTTTCCCAATCGATCCGGCTGAGCACCGGTTCTCCGGCAAGCTGATTGAGCGCAACGTCGGATTCGTTGCGACGGGCAAGCGGGTGATCGGAATTCACCACCAGCTCGATCTCCTCCTGGAAGAGCGGCCAAGTGTCGAGCCGATCCCAAGCCGCCCCCAGCGGGCCGGCCACCGCCAATTCGACGGCACCATTCTTGAGCGCATCGACGACAGCGGTCGGCGAACCGCGACTGATCTTGAGATGCACACCGGGATAAGCCCGAAAAAGCTCCGTAAACGGCGAAACCAGCAGCGCTATGTTCACGCTGCTGGAAATGGTGACATTAAGCGGTGCCACGTCGCTGCTTTGCACTGCTTTGGCGAGTGATTTGGCGGACGTGGCGGCATCATAACATTGCTGCAGCAAAGGCAGCATGCGCCGGCCAAGTTCGGTCAGGTGAGAATGCTGGCGCTCGCGCCGAAGGAGCTCTCCACCCAGCTCGTCCTCAAGTGTCTTGATGGCGCGGGTCAACGCCGGTTGCGTAACGTTGCACTCTTCGGCTGCCCTAGTGAAGTTCAAAGTGCTGGACAGGGCCAGAAAATAGCGGACCTGCTGCATTTCCATGAAACTTCGCCCCCTCAGCGAAATCCGATTCGTCAGCAATAGCTAATTTGCGCCTATGCTAACGCAACAAGAGGCCGAGGCAAAGGCAGGAGCACGTTTCCTCAGATGTTGGCCGATTTCGACTTACTGATTGAGGTCATTTAGATGCTCGTCACAATGTTACAAAGTTCCTTGCAAGTTATTGATTTTATTGACATGAATCAGAGTTCAATCCTCTCTCGCAGCACCAGATTCCCGAATGCTTTCTCTGCACCGCCGCATGAGTCCCGCGACCAGGAGATCGCCGGTCTCGGCCGTCGTATCGATGAAATCCGCCAAGATGCCGGCGCGGTCTATGACACGCGCGACGTGATCATCGGGCGTTGCCAACGAGGTGATACGGCTTGGCGCGCCAAGGCGCGTGGCGGAGCGAGGACCGAGATCGCCTTCGGCAGAACCTTGAAATGGGCAGGCGTCGAGGTGACGATCTCACCATCCGTGTTAACCGGCATTGACTTTTTTGTCTCGATGTCGAATTCGATGCACCTGGCCGTGCGCACCTCACGCCAGGCACCATGCGTTCCAGAGCGGAACGAGCGGACCATCAGCGCCAGCTTCCACAGGTTCGTCATCTCCAGGCTATAGAGGTCGAGATGTCCGTCATCGATCTCGGCCGTCTCTTCCACCACGTTGCCGCCGCCGTAATGCACTCCGTTTCCAACCGCGATCTGGTAGGTTTCGGCCTCGATCGCCGCACCTTTTTCGGTGATTTTCGCGTGGAACCGCACGGCCTTGGTCAACACTTTCATCGCCGCCAACGCATACCCAAGCCTGCCGAAACGCTTCTTCAGAGCGGGGTCGAGGCCCTGCGCCAGTTCGGTGCTCAGTCCGATGCTCGCGACGTTGAAAAAGGCATGCCCATTGACGGTGCCGACATCGATCCGTCGGGTTCTGCCTCGCACGATCACGTCGGTCGCATGCAGCAGATTTGTCGGGATGTGGAGCGTGCGCGCGAGGTCGTTCGCCGTTCCCATCGGGATAATGCCCATCGGCAGGCCGCTTTCCGCCACCGCCATCGCCGCCGACGACACCGAACCGTCGCCACCACACACGATCACAAGATCGGCCAGGTGGCGCAAGCGTACAATGTCGCGTGCAAGCTCGGGCAACGCCTCGAACGTCTCCACGGTAACGGAAAGCCCGCCAGCCTCCAGCCGCTCGATAATTGGCGTCATCGGCTCATGGCCGCGCCGCGCCTTGGGATTGACGAGCAGCAACGCGCGTCTGTTAGTTGTTTTGTTCATTCAGAGTTGGGCCGGATGGTTCATGGCCCACGCACATAGGGTGGCTGCCTGCAGATTTCGACCCCAACCGTCGCTTCTTGACCTCCCGCGAGGTTCCCGCCGCAGGGAGCTAGGCCGCCCCCCACTATGCTTGAGACCTTCTGAACCGACACAAGTTTCACGAGGCAGCCTGCCGCACTACCCCAGCATAAGTGGAATGGCGCCTTCGCCAACTCCAGGGATGCATGCCCGATCATCTTGTCTAACCGAAGGGTGCTGCGGAGCTTTTGCGTTCAGCCGGCCCGCGCCGGCACCCGCCGACTGCTGGGCGCCCAAAAGCCGGCACGACGACCTCACGCAACAAAGCGCGCCGGCCCGCGTTCATTAGTCATGACAAACGTATCTCCACTGGCCGCCGACTACCGCCAGGCGACACGGCGAACAGGTCGGGCATGAGAGCGACCATTTCCATTCCTGTCCGACATGCGGCCAACCGGTAGATGCGCGCCGCAGGTCATCTGGCATGACCAACCGGGACACGCTCCGCTCGAAATCGATTCTTGATCGGACATAGGAGACCGCTGCAAATGATAAGCAATCAAGTCAGGAGCGCCATTACACATATTGGCACGCTGACATCGCGCCCGCAGGCGTTTCTGATCTTCTTCGCCTACGCCGGCCTCTGGCTCATCTTCGATCGGCGCAGCGTGGACTGGCACGCCATTGCGACACTGGCGACCTGGGCGATGACGCTATTCATCCAGCGTGCCGAGCAACGCGACACACAGGCGCTACACGCCAAACTGGACGAATTGCTTCGCGCGATTGGTGAAGCGGACAGCGAGACCGCAAGAATCGACGACAAGGAACCGGAAGAGATCGAGGCCCAGCGGGAGCAAAAACAGCAAGACGCTTGAGCAGGGTGGTCCAGCACCGTTATTGGTTGCAATCAGACAGCAGGGAATCGACTGCCGGCTGGCTGATTACCGTCGATGCCGGCACGATCACTGATCGGACGTCTGTTCCGCAAATCCCGGTTCGGAGATTTCCGTGACTGCCCGATCTTATGGGGTGCCCAGCCGCTATCGCAGACCCAAAAAGCTCAAAATGGCTATGACGATCACGACGGCGCCGACCAGCCAGATAATGTTGTTCATCGTTACGCTCCTTCGCCTCTGGGCCACGCCCGAAACGTCGGGTCGAGGTTGGCTACGCACCTAGAACATTAGATACGACTAAAAGTTCCTTGCCGGTCGTGGCTATGGTGGATTACCAGTTGCGCCACAAATTGGCGGGCTACGCGCCGAGCTTCCGGCCGGACTGAGTTGGATCCAGCGTTAGGGGAGCCTTCTCGACCAGTCGTCTATCTGGCGCTCTGCCTCTTCCTTGGCGATTCCATACCGCTCCTGAATACGTCCTGCGAGCTGGTCACGATTGCCCTCGATGCGATCAAGGTCGTCGTCCGTGAGGTCGCCCCATTGCTCCTTGGCCTTGCCTTTGAACTGCATCCATTTTCCCTTGATCTGATCCCAGTTCATGGATTCCTCCTTTGTTGTGCAAAGGAAATGCAAATGGACACCATATGTTCCGGAGTATCGGATCGCCTATGATGTTTGTTGTTGGCGTCGCGGCAGAAAGCCGCCGGCCGGGCCAGCGATCCGCGCTTGAAATCGCATTCGAACGAAAGTTCCCTCGGCGGGATCAGCTGGCGCGCGCCAAGGCGATCGATATGACGTTATCTGCATCCGCCTCCGGTAGATCGAACAGCATCGGGAGTTGGCGGGTCATGGCCATTTCAACGATCAATTCTTCAATGGAAGTTGTCGGCAGGTCGGTCTTGACACTATGCGAGATCATCGAGGCAAGCTTGTGGACTGGCACTGGCGCCGACTTGGCCCGGTCGTCGAGCAACCTGCTGATTTCGATTACAACGTCTGCGTCAATGCTCTTTGGCAATTCGCGCACGGCTCTTCCTCCCTGCCCACATCATGCGCGTGCCAGAGGGCTGAGTCTCGAAAAATCGACAATGAACTCAACCGAAGGCGCGTTGGTCCGTTTGGCCCGGCGTTCGGGTCTGCGGCGAAAGCACAGGTGCGCTGGTGTCGCATGCGGCAACGAAATCGCTCCTTTTGCGTTGGCCACCATACATCGTGAGCAATGGTGACCAAAGGAGAGTAAGCATGACAGCCGACGCGGCGAATCTCTATCCCCGCCACCGGGATCGGATTTCCGGCAGCGAGGATTACGTAGTAAGGCAATTTGCCCGGCAAAACGGCATCACCCCAGCGCAAGTCCATCAGTTGATCAAGAAATATGGAAGCAACCGCGCCAAGCTGGTGGCCGCGGCGAAGGAACTTCGCGCGTCGCTTCGATCGGATATCCCTAAGGCCTTGCCAGCCTCCGGGCGCCGCGCCGGACGCCTCATCGCCGGCGCCATAAATGGCTTGGAAACGCGGTGAAGAGACTGCTGAAGACAATCCTCCCGACGACTGCGCTTCAGACCGTTCAATCCTGGCCTCTGCAGCCAGCTTCCGTTCGCGATCAGAGGACCAGAGCAGCAACTTCCATAGCGGGTTTCCTGGGTCTTTTGAAGATTTGGCCCTGAGTGGGCACCCGCCCGCACAGTAAGTGTGAAGAGTGCGATTGGTGCGATGAAACAGACGTTTTCGGATGCAACTAGTCCGCGCCGGTCGCGTTATGTCGAACTCGCAAACGGAGTTGGTGCACGATGGGCAAGTTTCTACCGCTTTCGATCTGCTTTGTAGATGGACGCTCGATGCAGGTGTCGTCAATCAGCGAGGCTGAGAAAGCATTGGCCGGGCACTGGCCGAAAAAAGAGGCAGACGCCTACAGGGAGGCGGCTCGCCTTCTCGCTGCGGCAAGGGACGGTATCTGTACGCCGGATACCGCCTTCCTTGCGTTTGAGAAGGCGGCTCGGCAGCAATGTCTGCTTAAACCCCGGAAGTCGAGCGCGGGTCTTCGGATATTGGATTCTCTGAGCGCACCGAACTAGGCGCGAGCTTGGTTGCGCCTGCTTCCAACGCCGTTGGTTCCTAACAACTCCAATCTGATGTCAGGGTGAGTGACGCCTCGAAAATTTGCCGATCCCCGTCGGTTCGGATTTTGACGGTGATCTTCACCAGATCGACATCCGGCATCTCGTCGTGTGCGATGTCGTGCAATATCCGAAGCGCCTCTGCTCTCGCTCGGTCGGGCGTCTCGAACAATTGCCCCTCGGCATCCCTTTCTGGACCGTCGGCGTTGTAGACGTCAAAATAGAAGCGCTGCATCTTCGGAAACCCCGACTGATATCGTGGGCTAATTCGCGTTGATCGCCATTGTTCCGCAGCGATGGCATTTCAGTAGGATGGGGTGCATTGTTGTTAGGGTACGCCATTTTCCGAAAGCCTTGAGGTCCCGAAGCCGCGCAGTATGCTTCCAATTACCCTCGGCGATCGGCGTTCAGGCGCGATTGCTGGAGGTCAGGATGCTTGAGTCCCTATTTCTCAACCTCGGTCAGCACGATGCCCTTTCCGACCGGGAAAAGGCCTTGTTGGCCGGCGTCATGTCGTTCGAGAAGGATTTTTCGGCCGGACAGGACTTGGTTTCGGAGGGATCTAGGCCAACCTACAGCACGTTGATTCTTGAGGGTCTGGCCGCCCGCTACAAAGTGCTCGAGGATGGCGGTCGGCAATTTACCTCATTGCAGGTGCCGGGCGATTTTGTGGACCTTCACGCCTTCCTGCTGAAAACGATGGATCATGGCATCGTGGCGCTGTCGCCCTGTCGAGTGATTGTCGCAGAGCACAGCCGCCTGCGGGTCATCACAGAGGAAGCTCCACATCTGACCAGGCTGTTATGGCTTGATACGCTTGTAGACGGCGCGATCCACCGCGAGTGGATCGTGGCCATGGGGCGGAGGTCGAAGACAGCGCATCTTGCCCACCTTGTCTGCGAGCTTTTCGTGCGCCTGCAGGTCGTGAAGCGCGCCAACGGCATGAGTTTCCACCTACCACTGTCACAGGCCGAGCTGGCCGATGTGCTTGGCCTGTCGGTTGTTCATATGAACCGGGTTATCGGCGCGTTGCGTAAAGTTGGGGTGATAAGCTGGGCGAATTACACTGTGACCATCTTGAACTGGCACCGGCTGCAGGAAATCGCCGAATTCGATCCAACCTATCTCAGCATGGTGCGGGAGCCGCGGTGAAATGCTTAGCTGAGGTGCTTGTCGGATCTTCGGAGGAATGCTGCTGTCATGGAACCCCTGCGCGCCCTCTGTCGGGTCGACATAAGGCATGGATAATCACTTCGCGAACGCGTCCGATCTCTTCACCGATCTCGCCGATGGCGATGCCCTCTGCGTCCGCCGCCCCGGTCTCATCAGCCAAGTCCATTGCCGCCAGCATTGGATCTTTGACTGGCCCTTCAGGCGTTGATATCCAGCGGTATGAGAAATCGGCGCCGCGTGTGCACATGGCACGGTAATGTAGCTGCGCCAATTCGGTTTCGTCACCAACATTTGATATAGGCAGGATTTGTATATCTGCGTACACGGTCCGTATGGGCAAGATAAAGAGCATCCCCGACTCCGCCTCCGAGAACCACTCCTATGAGGTTGAGTTTTTTGCGAAAAAGCATGGTCTCTCGCTAAAAGCCGCGAGGGTCATTCTTTATTCTAACGGGCCGTCGCGGACTATGTGTGACGCGGCGGCGAAGGCGTTCGTTGCGGCTGTTGCTGCCAGGGGGGGAAAGACAATGCGCGTCGCGTCGACTGCCCCAATTTGCGGAGGATCTGAACCCTGATGCATGTTCGGTAAGCCCCGGCACCGGTTCAACTAAAGCACCGGACAGGCCACCGAACGTGTCGCGACCGCTTCGATTTCGGAGGTGGGATTCCACGTCGACGGCTCCTACACACAGGCCTAAGCCATGTCGATCCGCACCCCCATCCCAGTTCTTGATCCACGTCAACCAGCATTGTCGCACGATGATCTAAGATTCAAATATCGGCCTGTTGGCTTCAGCGAAGGATCAAGCTCGTAACTTGCTTTAGATGGGAGATCGAAACGGGCTGGAACCTGACGCGCAAGTCAATGAAGTGCCATGCCGAAGTGTCTCAAACCGTCTGCCGGAAGAGAATTTTTCACGCGTTATGATCAGCGTGCTGTGGCGAGGGACGTCGTGCAAAGAGTAAGCTTCAAGTTCCTGGAGTCGGCTGGGGAAATGGCTTCCGCTGTGCGCGCCTATGACTGGGCTTCAACGTCGCTTGGCCCCATCGAGTGTTGGGGCGCGTCGCTAAGGACGGCCGTGGGCATTATGCTGAGCTCTGCCTTCCCAAAATGCATCGTCTGGGGACCCGAATTGGTCACGATCTATAACGACGCATTCCGACCGCTCCTGGGCGACAAGCCCGAAGCGTTGGGCAGGCCGTTCTCGGAAGTTTGGGCCGAGGCGTGGGACACCATTGGGCCGATCGTAGACAGGGCATACGCGGGCGAAGCCACGTTCATCGAAGACTTCCCTCTCGTCGTCGATCGGCATGGCTATCCGGAGCAGGCCTGGTTCACGTTTTGCTACAGTCCCATCCGCGACGCGGAAGGCAGGGTCGCCGGTATGATGGACACGGTTATCGAAACGACGGGTAAGGTCAGGGCCGATCAGAACTCCCGCCTTATCAATGCCGAGCTCGCCCATCGCATCAAGAACCTACTGGCAATGGTATCCGCCATCGCCAACCAGACATTCCATTCGGCTTCATCCATGGAGGAAGCTAAGGCCACGCTTGGCAAGCGTCTCTCGGCACTAGGAGAAGCTCACTCAGTCTTGGCGGAAGGGAGCTGGGGCGGTGCGTCTGTAAGAGCCGTCATCGAAAGGGTTCTATCCCCGTTCCGAAGCGTTGGGGGCCGCATCAGCATGGAAGGTCCGCCTCTCGACCTTGCAGCTAGGCAGGCGCTGTCGCTGGGTTTGGCGATCCACGAGTTGGCCGCGAACGCCTCCAAATATGGAGCGCTGTCGGACGATTGCGGGCGAGTGACCATTTCGTGGAAGATCGGCAGGCCTGGTTCGGACGAAGAGTTTCGTCTTGTTTGGGAGGAGCAAGGAGGCCCCGTCGTTGCCGAGCCCAAACGTCGCGGCTTTGGTTCACGTCTGATCGAGAAAGCACTGGCAGGGGAGTTTCACGGTAAGGTGCGCGTTCACTATGCTCCGGAAGGACTTAGATGTGAGCTGTCCACCACGATGGTCAACATCCGCATCGAGGCCGCAGAGTTGGAAATTCCTTCTGCAAGAGCAGACTAACGCGCCGAGTTCAGGGATAGGAGCGGTGTGCTGCGTGCGACGCCGGCGCGCAACATCATCTAGCATCTTTTGCAGGTGGAGCCTCCCTTGGAGTTCTGCAGCCGAGTTCAAATGACGTCCTCTGTTTCGCCTGCGAGCAACGTTTGGCTGGCTTCCGTTCCAATGCCCGCGCCTGATCGCGGGGCTCTCATGCTCTTTCCGCGTCGTGGAGGCGTCGAGCGCTGTGATCGGATGTCCCCATGGCCATGCCAGCCTCGGGGCGCCGCGCCGGACGCCTCAGCGCCGGCGCCAGAAATGGCTTAGAAACGCGGTGAGGAGACTGCTGAAGACAATCCAGCCGACGACTTCGCTTTCAGACCTTTCAATCCTGGCCGCCGCAGCCAGCTTCTGTTCGCGATCACTTGCTTTGATAGTCGCCGCCAGATCGGATCGGCTGCCGTGTCGAACCGAGTAGGCTCGTGTAAATTCGGCGCCCAACAGAAAGATCTCGGACGAATAATAGACCCACAGCAGCACGACGAGCAGTGCACCGGCTGCCCCGTATGCGGATGCGATAGCGCTGGCTCCGATATACCAGCCGATCAGCGACTTGCCGACCGTGAAGAGAAACGCCGTTACCACTGCGCCGACGCCAACGTCGCGCCATCGCAGCGCGCGGTCTGGCAGGACCTTGTAGATCGCCGCGAACAAAAGCGCGATCAGGGCAAACGAGACGATCCCGTTGATTGCGCTCAGGATCATGGTGCCGAAGGGTAGATAGGCGTTGATGATTTCGCCAAGCGCCGAAATTGCAGCGCTCGCGACCAGCGACACCAGGAGCAGGAAGCCAAGCGCCGCGACGAGCCCAAGGCTTGCGGCGCGGGCTCGCACGATCCGTGAAATCGACGTTCCACTCGGTTTGACTTTCCAGATCTCGTTCAGGGCAAGCTGCATTTCGCCGAACACGCCGGATGCGGTAACGAACAGCGTGACGAGACCCAAAATGGCAGCAAGGGTACCCGCGGTCCGGCTTGACGCGTTTTCGATTGTCGCCTGCAAAAGCTCGGCGCTTTGCGGACCCATCAGGCCCGCGAGCTGAGCCGAAAGGGCCAGTTGCGCCGCATCGTTTCCGAAGACCATGCCGGCGATAGCGACAACGATGAGCAGGATCGGCGCAAGCGAGGTTGTGGCGTAAAACGCCATTGCCGCCCCGTGGCTCAGGGCATTGTCATTGATGAAGCCGACAATGCTCTCCGCAAGGAGTGCCCAGCTCTCTTTCGCCACATTCCACATATTTGCCTCACCTGCTTCTCAGCAGGCAATTAGAGGCAGCGCGGCAACGGACCAGAGCTGCAGGTAGGAGTTCAGGTGATGGACCTGGTTTTTGGTGCAACCTCTCGCACCGAGTCTCTACCGATCGGGGTTTCAATAAGTTTGAGAGCCACGACCCTGTCATGTTGCCATTCCGGTGCGCGGCCGCTTGCCATGGCGCCGTTGGCGGCAGGTCGACGTGCCGCTGGTTTTCCCGCACTGTTGCAATTCCGCAACAGACTTTAAGGACTTGGCAGGATACGGTGAGGCTCATTTTGAGCCGAGCTCATTTTAAGCCTGAGGAGGGGTGCTATGTTTTCCATCAGACGGACTGCTCTCACCGCCACGGTCCTGCTTGCCTGGAGTGGATGCGCTCTCGCGGCGGACCCGGTGTATGAAGAGCCTGTGGTCGCTTCGGTCTATGACTGGAGCGGTGTCTATCTTGGCGTTCAGGGCGGCTACGGCTGGGCTGATGCGGATGTGACGATTTTCACCGCTCCACCAACTGTTGGATCGGCCGATCTGGACGGACCATTTGTTGGAGCGCTTGCCGGCTACAATTTCCAGTCCGGGAATTTCGTGTTCGGTATCGAGGGCGATGTAAACAAGAGCTGGATCGAGTTCGACGATGACGCAGACGCCGAGATCGACTGGTTCGGATCCGTGCGCGGACGCTTAGGCTACGCTTGGGATCGCACCTTGCTTTTCGGCACGGCGGGTATTGCTTTTGCGCATGGCGAAGTGCCTTCGATCGTGGTGGGGGAAGATGACGATCTGAGCTTCACCGGCTGGACCGCGGGCCTTGGCGTTGAACATGCTTTCACCGACAACTGGCTTGGACGGGCCGAGTATCGCTATTACGATTTCGGTACAGAGGACATCACGCGCGGCGAAGTCGACCTGACGATGCACACGGTCTCCGTAGGCGTCGCATACAAGTTCTGACGAAGCAGCCGGCAGACGAGCCGACCGCAGTGCGGCTGTCCTGTCCGGAAACATGTCTTTGCAGCCATTAAAAGCGCGTCGCGTTGAAGAGATCCAGGCGGCGCGCTTTAAGTTTGTTTATGCAGTCATTATCCCAAGACCACTACGCGCTTTTGGGCGACAGGCATTGGAACGACGATCCGTTTGCTCACGCCGCCGATCAGCCCGCGGCGACGCTGATCAATCGGCGCCCCTTTGCCTAAGGGCGCGATTGGACGCGCTCACGATGCGACCAACGGAACTGTGACAGTTGTCGCATAATGTATCGGATATTGGTCGAAGTACGGGAACTCGATCACGAAAGCGTATCTGGCCGTGAGATGCGCCATTTGAAAGCCGCCGCTTTTGGGGTCGATCACTATCGTCACGTTGACATTTTTCAATCCCATGGCGAGCAATTTTTGCGTAGCGATGGCCTGTATTTCGCTTTGGGTCAGCGAGTTCTTCATCTGCAGCGCACGCGAAGACGTTTCCAGCGTGTATCGAACACTCGACATGGCATTCAGAGCCCAGCCGAATGCGAAGATGCCGAACAGAAGCACCATCAGAAAAGGCGCGATCAGTGCGAACTCCAACGCAGCTCCGCCTGATCCATCACGCGTGAAGATTCTCCGTTTAGCGGACACGAATCACCTGCTGATGACTGATCTCGCGCGACAAGGAAAACACGCCGAAACTGTAGGGCGGGGACCAGGTCGCTGTCGCTTGTATTTCAACGAAGACCGAGGGAATTTTCAAACCGTTGCACAGGGTTGTTGGATCGGCCACGACGCTCCCACACATGTATGTGCGCCCCAAAGTCACCTGCGCGTCGCCGGGACGGTTTTCCCAGCTCGAAAGGGCAACGGCCTGGATGGCCGCGTCGTTGGCTGATCCTTGCATCACAAGGTTTGCCGCCGTCTTGACGCCTGCACGCATCGACAACGAGCTTGATACGAAAGACCAGCCGTTAATGATACCAAGAAGTGCCAGGCAAAGGATCGGCACGACCAGCGCAAACTCCACTGCGGCCGCGCCCGAATCGTTCCGAAAAGCCCGGACTGGTCGCCGTTCCACGAAGATTACTCGACAAGCCGAACGGACTGCGTTGCCGGAATCTCGCGCATCCCGAGGCTGGTGCAATCCTGGTTGATGCTTGTGTTGCCGGACCACTGCACGGTGCTGGCGACGACCTGCGTGCATCCACCTTTGCCCGAGAAATTGCCGAGGTAATCGACCGCCTGCGTTGGAAAATACAGAGCGCCGGTCAAAAGCGAATCCGCCGTGCCATTGAACGTGTTCGATCCCGCCAGGTTTGCTCTGTCGCCGTAAAACAGCACACCTGAATAGGTGCCTGACGTCGGTGCGCTAAGCTTGACGGTGGCCGTGCCGTTCATGGTGACGCCGGAGGTGCCGGCCAGATAGATGACAACGCCGTCGCCGGAAATATTTGCATTCGAGCTCGCTTTGAAATCGCCTCCCTGAATGACGTATACCCCGGGCGAGAGTGTTACATTGCCGCTCAGGCTGAGCCCTTTGCAGTATGTTCCAGGTTGCAACGTCGACTGATTGCCGTTTTGACAGGGGTTCGTGGCCGGTGGCGTCGGTAGGTCGGCGAAAGGATCGGCAGCGGGCAACGCCTGGGTTATCGGGCTGGTGCAGACGGTCTTCACAGGATTGGCCAATGACATCCCACCGGCCGATATCAGGCAGTCGGTATCAAGGCTTGCCGATCCCTGAAGCTTGATGGCGTCCGGAGCTATCGAATTCGACATGACGGAGCAGCCCGTCATTTTTGTGGTCGAGCTGCCGGAAAAGAGCGCCGCTTTCGAAGCGGAAGGATTGAGCGCCAGAACGCAGGCTTTTGAAGCGTCAGTGATAAGAGCCACCGCTCTTGCCTGTGCGCCAACCGCATTTTGCGTGAATATCGACGTGAAAAATCGATCGAGGTTCTGATGAACGATGACCTCGACCGCCTTTTTTGCAACGTTCGGTCCCGACGATGGAGGCGTGAAGACCTCGATCGTGCCTGTCGATGGTGCCCAGCCGTTCGTGGTCGCTGACAGCGTCGCGGCCGAGACGATCGCTGGCTTGTCGGATCCCGAAACTTTTTCCAAAGCGCCGGCATAGGCTGCCGCATCCGCTGCCGCCTGTAGCTTCAGGCTGCTGTAGTACCAATAGGAAGTCTCGACGCCGAGGCCCGCTCCGCCGACAACGATTGGCAAAGACAGGGCAAAAATAGTAGCAACGTTGCCGCTCTCGCCGGTTCGGCACAGGCGGCGGAAAAAACGTCTGAAGGTGCGGGCACGCCAATCCATTCCCCATTTAAGCAAGGATGCATAAAGGAATGACTAAGAATTTCCCTCCATTTGTTTAGCCGCGCTCCTCGCCGTCCGCCGGCGCTGAACCAGCTTCTTCCAGGCCAGACTCGCGCAGCGGCGTCACAGGTCTCGCTGGCGCTGGATAGAACGCGAACGTTGGCTCCAAAAAGATCCTCTGGCACTTTGGGCCGGAGCATGATCTTTGCGGGCGCCAACTAGGTTCTCGGGGTCACGCGCCAAGAAATTGGCGCCTGCGGCCGGTTTCGTTGGCAAAAGGTTACCTTTCCCTGCTATTCCCGCCCACACATCAAAATTCAGTGGACTTGCGCATGACCAATGTCGCCCTGACCGGGCTTGCCCGTGATCTCGCCAAGCGCGCCGCAGAAGGCCGCCCGGTGCGCATCGGCGTCATCGGCTCCGGCGAGATGGGCACGGACCTGGTGACGCAAGGCATGCTGATGCCGGGCATTTCGGTATGCGCCATCTCGACCCGACGCCCGCACACCGCGCGCGATGCCATCCGCATCGCCTACGGCGACGAGGCGATGGCGCGGGAAGCCGAGACCGACACGAAGGTCACCGAGGCGATCGAGAGCGGGAAAATCGCCATCACCTCGAACGAGATGCTGGTGACCAATCCGCTGATCGACGTGGTCATCGACGCCACCGGCAAGCCGGGCGTCGCCGCCGATTTCGACCTGATGGCGATGGAGCATGGCAAGCACCTGGTGATGATGAACGTCGAGGCCGACGTCACCATCGGCTGCTACCTGAAGCAGCAGGCCGACCGGCTCGGCGTCGTCTACTCGGTCGGCGCCGGCGACGAGCCGTCAAGCTGCATGGAGCTGATCGAGTTCGCCTCTGCGCTCGGCTACACCATCGTCTCGGCCGGCAAGGGCAAGAACAACCCGCTCAACCACGACGCCGTGCCCGACGACTATCGCGAGGAAGCGCATCGCCGCAACATGAACCCGCGCATGCTGGTCGAGTTCGTCGACGGCTCGAAAACCATGGTCGAGATGTGCGCCATCGCCAACGCCACCGGGCTGGTGCCGGACATTGCCGGCATGCACGGCCCCAGGGCCGACCGCGATGAACTGGCCAAGGTGCTCATCCCGCGCGCGGATGGCGGCATCCTGTCGAGGAAGGGCGTCGTCGACTACACGATCGGCAAGGGCGTGGCGCCCGGCGTCTTCGTCATCGTCGAGGCGACGCATCCGCGCATCATCGAGCGCATGGACGACCTCCATATCGGCCACGGTCCCTATTACAGCTTCTTCCGGCCGTATCATCTGACCTCGCTGGAAGTGCCGCTGACCGCCGCCCGCATCGCGCTCCATGGCAAGGCCGATATGGTGCCGCTGCCGAGGCCGGTCGCCGAGGTCTGCGCCGTGGCCAAGCGCGATCTCGCCGCCGGAGAGATTTTCGATGCGATCGGCGAGACCTGCTATCGCTCCTGGACCATGACCGTCGAAGAGGCTCGCGCCAGCCACGCCGTGCCGGTCGGCCTGCTCGAGGGCGGCAAGGTGCTGAGACCGGTCAGGAAGGGCGAGCTGCTGACGTCAGGCAGTGCCGCGCCCGACCCGACGACCAGGCTGTTCGCCTTGCGGCGGCTGCAGGACGAGATGCTGTACGGAGATTAGGGTAGTGATCGAGATGCGTGAATCCGAATTGAAGCAGGAAAGTGGACGCATTCCTCTGGCCGAACGGCTCGCAGCCATTGCCCACGCTCTCAAAGCCAAAGCGGGCAAGTACGGCCGGCCTGTGAACAAGGATGAGATCGACGACTTGTGGGGACATCCTTGATGCCGGCGAATGGAGCGACCACATCGAGGCAGCGCCCGCAAGGATAACGTCGGCGCTCATGGTGCTTGAAGCGGCGATGCGGCTCGGTCTGTTGAGACCACTGGATCGCTGCACTTCTAGGCCACTGTAACGGCATGGATCCTAGGGTCTCCGACATCGGCTGCTCAGAAGACGAAGTTTGAGACGACCCGGAAACTCCGGCCATCCAAGCCGTCGGTATTGTGATACACGAATTCTCCGTAGCTGAACTTGATCGAGAACGACGGCGTCACATTCACCCCAAGCGTCCCGCCCAGGGCGAAGGACTCCTGCGTGTCGCCATTCGATATGCCGTTCGTGGATGTCTCTCCACCGTACACGTAGAGTCCGTCCAGGGAGGCCCAGAACCGGCTGCCGAGATTGCGGGTGGCATGCCCCTCAAGTGTGAGAATGGGGTCCTGGCTGGTATCACCGCTGTCGCTGAAGAACGTGACCGACGGCACCAGCTCTAGCGTTGCCAGCTCCGGATCAAGCATCGACGTTCCGAAATAATAGCTCATCGGCAGGCCGATCTGTCCAACCCAGCGATCCGCGCCGAGATTGATTATCTTGTCGCCGCTGAATGCGCCCGTCGGCGCATACACCTTGCCCAGCAGCCCTATCGATAGTCCCGGGTCGTAGGCGGCCCACTCGGCCTTGGGCAGGGCCGGAGAGCCATACAGGCCCACAACTCCACCCACGATGAGATCGCCGATGCCGGAACTCTCACCTTCGAGATCGCCAACGGCAGTATGCAGCGTCCCAGAGACCTTACCGGCCGGAAGCACAACGAACAGGGCTCCCAGATTACCTGCTATGTTGAATGAACGCGTGTACTGAACGAGGCCGATATCGATATCAATGTCGGCTCCGCTCAGCGCGGTGCCGGGACCGAAGGACTGGTTGCCTTCCTGAAAGAGACCGATGACCGTGATCGCGTTGGTGCCCTCCGGCACAAGCTGGTAGCCGCGCGGCCCGTCGTCTATGGCCGCCGCATCATTGCACACCCAGAGCAGGGTCGCCGCTGACAGGATGCTGAGTTTTCCCCTCATCGCACTCTACCTCTCCACAGAGAGCTGGTTTCATCAATGCGGATTTGCGCGCATCACTCGGTAACCGGCTGAGCTTCCGGAAACTTCCAACTGCCGTCGAGGATTTCTTTGCGCGGACGGTAGAGGCGCGCCGTGTAATTCCAGCCCCCCATGATCGGAAGGCAATTCGCTGTGTCATCATGACAACCGCCGAACTGGACGGCAAAAGAGCCGTCGGGATTTGGCTTCGCCGTGAGATTGTTGATGGAATAGGCGTTGAGGTCGT
Source organism: Mesorhizobium tianshanense (assembly GCF_007830515.1). Classification (GTDB taxonomy): domain Bacteria; phylum Pseudomonadota; class Alphaproteobacteria; order Rhizobiales; family Rhizobiaceae; genus Mesorhizobium; species Mesorhizobium tianshanense. Next base: position 95,039 of record NZ_VLKT01000015.1, on the reverse strand, counting down.
TCTTCTCGAAGAAACCCTTGGCATTATAGAGGCTGATCGACCAGAAGCCGTCCACCGGCACGTCCTTGACGGTCAGTTTGTGCACTGTCTTGCCGTCGTTGCCCTTCGGATAGAAGCTGCTGTAGACAGCAGCGTAGTCGGGATTGCCGCCCCACCCGATGGCCGTGCCGATGAGATGTGCGACTGGATCGACCTCCTCTCGAGTGCCAAACATGGCGCCCTTGTCACCTTCGCGCAGAGGGGCGAGCGCATTCAGGGCATCGCGCACCTTGGCTTGCGATGCGGAATCCCAGTCCGGCGCCTCGAATTTTCCCACACTCGCTTGATCGACCTTGATTTGATCCTGAAGGGCGTTGGCAATCTTCAGGTCTGCCGGGTCTTCGGGATTGGCAAGCGTGCGGACAAGCAGAAAGACATAGCGAGTGCCCACCTTGTCCTTGGTGTAGGTGTGACTCCCCGGCGCATAGACGACTTCGAGGGTGTAGTGATCCTCGGAAATGACTTGCATCGACATGAAGCGCTTGCCAGGGTCCGGCAGCGCAATGGTCACCGGAGCCGCATCGAGATCGAACACGCCGGAGGAGTAAAGCGTGTCGCGGTTCATCCGGACCACGTCCTGCTCGTCGATCGCGGCCATGGTCCGGCTATGGTTCAGTTTGCCGAACTCTCGCGTCTTGAAGTAGAAGTCGGTCTCGGCGCGGATGAAGTTGCCGACGGTGACCGTCACTGGTTTGCCACCTGAAGTTTCCTGCGCAGTGGCCGGCGCGGGGCTCAATGCCTCCAGGGCGGCGAGCGCGATCGCTAAAATAACTGGCGCCGCCTGCCAGGGTGCTGAGGCAATACGGGCATTTTGCATCGAAATTCCTCCGCAATTCAAGGACTTGAACAAGAAAGGCTCTATTTTTTACCGGCTTTGGGAGCGCCCAATTCCACGTCGACCTCGTCTTCGAAGGCGCGTTTCTTGCCGGCGATGAATCGCCTGTACCCTTCCGGATCCATCCATGCGCTCACGCCTTCCGTCTGGGCCCGCTTTCGCTTGCCTTCGAAGTCGTAATATTCGTTGTGCTGCGCCAGCCAGATGTCGGGTTTGAGCAGCTCAAGGAAATGGTTTGTGCGGCGATAGTCGGTGTTGATGCCGGGATAGATAGGGTTCTTCGCCAACCGGTAGCCCGGGTTGAAACCGGCCCCGTCGGGGAACGCCACAACAAAGGGCTTTCCATCAATCACCATGTTCAGCACCCAGGTGGTCGCGCCCTTCGTGTGGCCGGGCGTGTGATAGGCGGTGAACAGGAGATCACCGAGCCTGACTGTGTCCCCGTCGGTCAGCACGCGGTCGACCTTGACGCCCTCATAGGAAAAATCGTCGGCATATTTGAAGTCGCCTCGGCCGCCGTTCTCGATCAGCGGGATATCGTCCTTCATGATCGTGACCTCGGCACCAGCCAGCTTCTTGAAATAGGCGAAGGCGCCGGCGTGGTCGACGTGGGCGTGGCCATTGATCATGATCTTGATGTCTTCGGGTTTGAAACCGAGTTTGCGAATAGAGTCGACGATCATCGGCCCTGACGGGGGCATGCCGGTATTCATCAGGATGTGCCCCTCCGAGGTGGTGAACAGGAAGGCGCCAAGTCCCTTGGTGCCGACGAAATAAATGGGTCCGGCAATCCTGACCGGCTCCTCGGGCTCGTCCCACTTGAGAAATTTGCGCGCCAGCTTCAGGAAGAGATTGTTGTCGTTGGCGAGTTCTTCCTTGGTCGGCACGTTCTTCGGCAATGTCTGGGCATTGGTCTGCGCTGTGGGCACAAGCAGACACGCCGCCGTAGTCAAAGCGCCAATCAGTCGGACGATGTTGTGCATGTTTGCCTCCCCTGATGTTTCCTGTATCCTAACGCCCCGCCAGGGTAACCTTTAACGTGGCGCAACTCGCTACGGCGGCCGTAGAATGATAGACGTCGTGCGGCGATGCTGACTATGCATTTTGCGCCAAGCCGAACTGAAATAAAGATGGGGCGGACTTCCGCCTGCTCTTCACCCCCAAAGTCGGTGCCGTAGCCCACTCGGAGCCGGAGCAATGAGCCAGGGAATCACCTACTTCGACGCCAATTGAGCGGCGTGGACCTTGAACTTGTGCCGCTGCGCACCGGTCCATTCTCAGGCAGAACCAGCGCCCTTGTCGGAAGCGATTTCGCCTTCACGAACGGAAAGTTTGTTTCGGACCACCGCTACCGCGGAACGTCACACAAGAGCCAGGTCCTGCTCGGAATTCACTTCGGAGACCGGGGCGCTGCCCACTTTGGATCGAATGTGGCCAAGCAGGGCGATTTGTCGGTGCTACAGCCGCGGCAGGAACATTGGGGCAGCATGGGCGGCATGTTCGAATATGCGGCGCTGTCGATTGATATCGACGAACTTGCGCGAACAGCAGAGCGACACCCCGCCCGGTCGATCGACCGCCGTTCGCAAGCCACCGCTATCTCCCCAGTTCGATCGACCTTAACCGCGCCGCTTCCACCGCTTCGGTCAGCAGATGCGTCAGCCGGTCCTCGCCCATCAGCACGGCAAGGGCGGCGGCCGTGGTGCCGTTGGGGCTGGTCACCTGCTGGCGCAGCACGCCCGGCTCCTCGCCGCTTTCGGCGGCAAGCGATGCAGCGCCATAGACCGTCTGCATGGCCAGCAGCCTGGCGGTTTTGGCTGGCAATCCTGCCTTCTCGGCAGCCACGGTCAGCGCCTCGATGAAGTGGAAGACGTAAGCCGGTCCCGAGCCGGACACCGCCGTCACCACATCCATCAGGCCTTCGTCGTCGATATCGGTCACTTCACCGCTCGCCGAAAGCAGGTCGGCGACGAAACGCCTGGTGTCGTCGGATACCAGCCGGTTGGAAAACACCACCATCATGCCCTTGCCGATGGCGGCCGGCGTGTTTGGCATGCAGCGCACGATCGGCGCGCGGTCGCCCAGAATGGCCTCGAAGGTGGCGACCGGTGTCCCGGCGGCAATGCTGAGGAAGGTGGTGCGGCCGTCACCGAGGCGCTTGTAGGCGGCCGTCACGTCGCGTATCACCTGCGGCTTGACGGCGATGACGACGAGGTCCGGCACGGCATCCGCCGGAATGTCGCCGGCGTCCGCGGCAGCACTGCAGCCCAGCGCTTCGGCGCGCTTGCGCAAATCGGCATTGGGCTCGACCACGAAAACCGCCGCCGGCGGAAGCTTGCCGGATTTCAGCCAGCCCGAGAGCATGGCGTAGCCCATATTGCCGCAGCCGGCGAGAACAAGCCTGATCGTCATCGAGAGCCTCCGCTAGCATCGGACCCAAAGCCTGCCCTCGGGCATGACCCAAAGGGGGGAGAGCCGGTTTGGGAAAATCCGATGCTCGAACAAAATGTCGGCTTCCCTTAGACGTTCGTGGCAGCGCGGGAAAGCCCCTGTTGGGACAGAGGATCAGGACAGAGGACGAACCGCTATCGGCCGCAGCGACACCTGCCTGAGACCGAACAGGCCGAAGACGAAGAACAGCCAGACCGGATCGGCGCGATGGAAGAAGAAGCTTTCGAGGAAGGCGTTCAGTGCCGCGAACAGCACCACCATCATGAAGAAGTCGGCGAGATAGATGTTCTCCTTGCGCAAGGGAATGCGCATGTAATCGCGCAGCGGTGCGATCAGGAAGGTGTAGACCGCCACGCACAGCGCCGGAATGCCCATCAGCACCGCGATGTCGAGATAGCCGTTATGGCCATGCACGATGGTCCTGATGTCCCAGGCCCGGTCGAAGGGCTGGTCCTGGTCGAGCAGCAGCGGCGTGCCCCAGAAGCTTTCATAGCCGTAGCCGGTCCACGGCCGCTTCGCCAGCATCTCGCCGGCGAACTCCCACAGCGTCGTGCGTCCGGTGTAGGTCAGGTCGGGGAAATAGATAGCCGTCAGATGCTGCACCGGCGGCAGGAAGACGATGCCCAGCGTGGCAATCGCCGTGGCGATGATCGCCAGCGCGAACAGGATCGGCGTGCCGAGCCGCATGCCGATCAGGCTCGGCAGCACGACGATCAGGATCGAAAACGGCACCAGCCCGGCCGTCGTCCTGGAACCGGTGTGCAGCATGAAGATCATCGCCGCGCAAAAGATCGATGCGCCCCATAACCGCTGTCCGCGCCGGTAGAGGTACAGGCCGGCGAAGCTGAAGCAGGCCATGATCGGGCCGGCGATGTTCTTGTGAGTGAACACGCCGCGCCACAGGCCGGCATGTTCCGGCTCCAGCGAATCGGTGGTGTGCAGCGCCTCGTGCGGAAAGACGATGAGCCCGATGAAGGAGAGGCTCATGACGACGACTGACGTAAAGATGATGACTTTCGAGAAAGCCTCTGCGTTGCGCGGCAGCGCCAGGATCGTCGCCATCGTCAAGATGCCGATCAACGTGAAGAAAGCGGCGCGCATTGCCGACGGCGGGTCGGTTGCCATCACCACCGACAGCATGAGGAAACCCAGCATCAGCAGCCAGGATGGGCCGAGCAGCGTGCGCACCACGCGCGGGTCGGCGAACGCCAGCAGCGAGAAGATCGAGATCGCGCCGAGCGAGCCGAAACCAAGCTGGTTGACGATGTCGCCGCCGTTGCCGGTCGTTTCGGCGCCGGCCGGCTGAAAAGGCCGGAACGACACCAGGATGACGGTGAACAGCAGCGCCGCGACCGCGGTCGCGACCCCTTCGCGTGTGAACGCAGCGCTGAGCGGTGCGCGCTCAGTTCTTCTCAGGCTGCCGGTATTGCTCATTGGCATATCCGAATTCGGCAAGCACGCGGCCGAGGGCGACATGGACGGGATACAAGGCCGCCGCCGCCGATCCCGTCCGCGTCAGCCTGACCGCGCCGCGAAACGGCGAGGCGGCAAGCAGCGCCAGGCTCTTCAGAAACACCTTGGTGCCGGCGAACGGCGTGCCGGCCCGTTTCTTCTTCTCGACCAGTGTCGAGATGACGCCATTGCGCAGGCTGCGGGCGCGGATCCAGTCGGCTTCGACGCGCCGGGCTGGGACGGTCTCATGCACTTGCGCCTCGGCGCACCAGCCGAGCACAAAACCTCTCTGCGCGGCACGGCTCAGGAAATCGGAATCGCCGCCGCCCATGAAGTTGAATTTCAGGTCGAGGAACGGCGGACCCATGGCGACCAGTACGTTGCGTCCGACCAGCAGATTGCCGGAGGAATAGAGCGCGGGCACTCGCCCGGTTTCCCGGTAGGGTGGGGCAAAGACCGGGTGCGCGGCCCATCTTGCATGGGCCGCGTCGGCAAACACAGGCATCTGCGGGCCGCCGACGATGTCGGCGCTGAGCGCGTCGGCCGCCTTGCACATGCGCTCGAGCCAGTGCGGATCGGCGATCTCGTCATCGTCGATGACCAGCAGGTGCCTGAAATCGGGAAAGTGCAGGATCGCCGTCTGCCAGCCGGCATTGTAAGCGCTACAATTGCCGCGCTCATGCGCGATGATGACCATGCCCGCAATGTCGCTGCGCTCGAACAGCGGCAGCGCCGCCTTGGCGCCGGCGCGCGCCTCGGCTTCGTTCTCGATGACGATGATCGCGAAGCGCCTGCCGGTTTGCTGGGCCTTGAGCGATGCCAGCGTCGCCAGCAGTTGCTCGGGCCGTTTGAAGGTCGGCAGCGTGACGACGGCCTCGACGGCCGCCGCGACAAGTCCCGGAGACCGCCCCGCGATCGATACCGAACCGTCCGATGGCAAAGGGATCATCCGTGTCCAGCCCGGGATGGTGAGTTTGGCTCTCGATAGCATCGCGATGATAACGTTTCGTTAATCACCTTTCGTGGACAAGCCCGCAAATCCGCAACTCCCGGCCGCCGGAAACCTTCACTTAATCAAGGCTTCACCGCGCGTCGCTAGCTGTATCCGCTTCAGGATAGGTGAGATGCATCTGCTGTTCGCCACATCGATCGTGCCCGACGGCGCTCTTGCCTCGGGCTATGAGATCGCCAATGCCGCGATCATCGCCGCCTTGCGGCGCGCCGGCGCGCGCGTCACCGTGATCGGCTTCACCTGGCCGGGCAAGCCTGCCAGCGATCCGCAAAACACTATCGTGCTTGGTGCCGTCGAGGTGCGCACCGAAAGCGCGTCATCGCTGCAAAAGCTCGGCTGGGTTGCAAAGGCGATGCTCTCCGGCCTCACTTTCGCGTCGGTCAAGCTGCGCGTGGTCTCCGATAGCGAGGTCCGCGCCGCCGTCGAACGCGCCGGGCCTTTCGACGGTTATGTCTTGAATTCGGTGCAGTTCGCCGGCGCTTTCGAAAGGCTCTTCGGCGACCGGCCGTCGATCTTCGTCGCCCACAATGTCGAGCACCGTTCGGCCAAGGAGAATGCCGCTGCCGCGGGCAGTCTTTTCCAGCGCCTGCTGTTTCGCCGTGAGGCCAGGCTGCTCAAGGCCATGGAAGAACGGCTCTGCCGCCGGGCACGCTTCGTCTTCACGCTGGCCGAGGAAGATCGCTCGGCGCTCGGCGTCGCCTCCGACGACCGTTCGGCGGTGCTGCCGCTGGTGACGTGCGCCGAGGCGCCCGTGCAAAACGAAACGCGCCGTATCGATTGCGACGCGGCTCTGATCGGCACCTGGACCTGGCAGCCGAACCGCATCGGCCTCGATTGGTTCCTGGAGAATGTAGTGCCGCATCTAAAGGCTGATTTCCGGGTCAGGATCGCCGGCGGCGTGCCGTCGGGCGTCAGTGCCGCGCATCCGGGCGTCGAATTCGTCGGCCGCGTGCCGGACGCGCAGGCTTTCGTGCGCAGTGCCGCCGTCATCCCGCTGATCAGCACCGCCGGCAGCGGCGTGCAGCTCAAGACCATCGAGACCTTCGAACTCGGCCTGCCTTCCGTCGCCACCAGCCATTCGCTGCGCGGCATCGACCATCGCCCAGTCAATTGCGTCGTGACCGATGATCCGGTCGCCTTCGCCGGCGCCCTGGAAGCAGCAGCAGCCGACATCAGGGACGTCGACGGCAGCGCTTTTCATCACCGGCAGGTGAAGGCGCTCGATGCCGCAATCAGGCATGGCCTGAAAAAGCTCGGGTCCCTCAGGCAGGAGGTGTTTGCGTGAACATGCACACCGCCCGCGCCGCGTTCGGGGTCGACAGTTTGAAATCGATCCTGGGCATCTCGGTCCTCGCCGTCCATTGGGACGATGCGGTTTCCCTGCTGACCCGGTTGATTGCGGAGCGGCGCTTCACCAAGGTCACCTTTCTCAACGCCCACAATGCCAATGTCGCCTATACGGACCCGGTCTTTGCCGAGGCGCTCGACGATTTTCTCATCCTCCCGGACGGCGTCGGCGTCGATCTGGCGGCGAAACTGCTTTATGGGGCATCGTTTCCGGACAATCTCAACGGCACCGATTTCATCCCCGCCTTCCTGCAGGCGTCCGCCAGGCCGCTGACGATCGGGCTGCTCGGCGCGACGCACGTCAACGCCGAGGCGGCGTTGACGCAATTTGCGGCGCTTGCGGCGCAGCACAGATTCGTGGTCATCCATGATGGCTATTTCTCCGCCGCCCAGGAACCGGCAATCGTCGAGCGCATCGCGAAATTGCGGCCGGACGTGCTGCTTGTCGCCATGGGCGTGCCGCGCCAGGAATTGTGGATCGCGCGCCACATCGATGCACGCCACTGCACGCTGCCGATCGCCGTCGGCGCGCTGCTTGATTTCCTGAGCGGCGCGGTACCGCGGGCGCCGCTGTGCATGCGCCGGCTCAGGCTCGAATGGCTGTTTCGGTTGTGGATCGAACCGGGCCGCCTCTGGCGCCGCTACGTCGTGGGCAATCCTTTGTTCCTGTGGCGCGTCATCGGTCAGAAACTGTCGCGCCGGCCGACGTCAGCCAGAGCGCGCCCCGGAGCAGGCCCCGGAGCAGGCCATTGAACAGCCGGTTCGTACCGCGCCCTGATGCCGAAGCCGATGTCCCTCGCCAGACGCCAACGGCGGCGGTGGTGACGGCAAGCTATGCGCCGGATTTCGAACGCTGCCGCCTGCTGTGCGAAACCCTCGACCGCTGCGTTTCCGGCGTGGCGCACCACTATCTGCTTGTCGAGCATCGCGACGTGGCGCTGTTTCGTAGATTGGAGAACGGCCGCCGCACCGTCGTCGACGAGCGGGATCTGTTGCCGCACTGGCTGCATGCCTTCGACGATCCGCTCAGCCTGTTCCGCCGGCGCATCTGGCTCAGCCTGAAGACCATGCCGCTGCGCGGCTGGCATGTGCAGCAGCTTCGCCGCATCGCGATATCGGCGCATGCCGGGGAAGACGTGCTGGTCTTCTGCGATTCCGACGTGGCCTTCCTCAAGCCATTCGACTGCAGCGCCTTCTGGCGCGACGGCAAGGTGCGGCTGTTCCGCCGCAACGGCGTGCTGTCCGGCGCCGGTCATGAGGAGCATCGTGTCTGGTCGCGCAATGCGGGCTCGGCGCTCGGCATCGAGCCATCCGTGGTTTCAACGCACGATTATATTTCGACGCTGATTGCCTGGCGCCGCGAAACCGTGACGGCCATGTGCGCCCGGATCGAGAAGATCCACGGCCGCAACTGGGTCGAGGTCGTCGGCGCGGCACGCAAATTCTCCGAATGCATGCTCTACGGCCGCTTTGTCGACGACGTGCTGGAGGGCGCCGGCCATTTCCACGGCTCGGAGGAGTTCTGCCGCGTCCACTGGACGGGCGAAGCGTTGTCGGATGACGAGTTCCGCCGCTTCGTCGCCGCCATGGCGCCGGAACAGGTGGCCATCGGCATGCAGTCCTTCATCGGCACGGACATCGGCCGCATCCGCCGCCTGATCGGGCTTGTTTAGTCCTGGGGCCAAACCCGATCGCTTTGAACGGCCGGATTCGATCCCCTTGCGGATGTTCAGTTGGGGCGTCGCATGACGACCCAACCGTCGGTAGGTCTCGTCAGGGTGGAAACCGGAAGTTCGACGCGAACCCAACAGAGAGCTCGCCAGCTGTTCACGGCTGCTCTACGCGCTCAGTCCTCGGACAAGCCGGCCAGAGAACTATCCTTCCAGAAGCGACGCGGGATCTAGGGGCGTCGCCTGGCCGGACATGGCGCGCAGGAGAGGGCATCTTTGCAACCGCGACGATCACTCCGGCACGCCGGCAATACCCAGCGCCTCGACGTAGCGCTCGGCGAACACCTTGTCCCGCCACGGGTTGATCTGCCTCTGCAGGCCGAGCGTGTAGGTCGGGAACGCCTCCATCAGCCGCAGCGCCGCCGCCTGCGCTTCGTCCGGCCGATTGAGTTTGACCAGCGCCATGATCACCACCCGGTGCGAGGAGCCGTAATTCGGCATCTCGCGCAGCGCTCGTTCTCCCCAAGCCAGCGCTTCCTCGTAGCGTTCGAGCATCAGGTAGCTCATCCCGATGCCGGAGAGCGCGATGCCCTTCTCGGGGTCGACCGGGCTCAGCCGCATTGCCCTGTGGAAGTGCTCGATCGCGACGAGGGAGCGGCCGGAATGGGCGTTCACCCAGCCGCTGCCCGTATGGCCCTGCGCCGAATTGGGGTTGAGGAGCAGGGACCGATCGATCGTGTCCAGCGCCGTCTCGTAATCCTTGGCGCTGTAGGCGATCACCTGCGCGGCGAAACGCAAGCTTGTCGGGTCGTCTCGCGCGTCCGCCAGTACCTCGCGGGCCATGCGCGCGGCGACGCGGATATCGTCGGGCTCGTGCCAGCACTGGCTCACGGATAGGCTGCGGATATAGGCGCCGAGTGCCTTCGCCAAGTTGAAGCCGGGATCGATGCTGAGCGCCTCGTTGGTGAGCCGGCGCACGTCGGCAAAGCCTTCGCGCGTCATGCTGTAGAAGCGCGGCAGCGCACGAAGGTAGAGGTCGTAGGCGCTGATGTAGTCGGTCGGCTTCATGCGCGCCTGCTTGATCTCCTCCAGCCGGATGCTCGGTTCGACAGCGCCGACGACGCTCTCGGTCACCTTGTCCTGCAGGTCGAAGATGTCGCTCACGTCGCCCTCGAAGCGGTCGGTCCAGACATGGTGCCCACTGATCGCGTCCACCAGCTGCCCGCTGATACGCACTCGCGATCCTGCTCTGCGGATGCTGCCTTCGAGCACGTAGCGGACGCCCAGCTCGCGCCCGACCTGGCGCAGGTCCACCGCTCGGCCCTTGTAGGTGAAGGACGAGTTGCGAGCGATCACGAAGAAGGAGTTCACCCGGCTCAATCCCGTGATAATGTCCTCCACCAGCCCGTCGGCGAAGTATTCCTGGTCGGGGTCGCCGCTCATGTTGGTGAAAGGCAGAACCGCGATCGAGGGTTTCGCGGGCAGGGGAGGCGGTGCAGCCACCGAGGCGCTGGCGTCGGTCTCGACGCGGTAGGCGCGCACAGGCCGCTCGATGTTCTTGAGGCGCAGGTCGCCGAGCGGCGTGAAGCCGCAGTCGAGCTTGCCCTGAAGGTGGTCGTAGGCGGTGCCCGAGACGACCACGGTGCCGGGATCGGCGATGCTTTCGAGGCGGGTGGCGATGTTGACCCCGTCGCCGTAGAGGTCGCCGTCCTCCTCGCAGACCACGTCGCCGAGATTGACGCCGATGCGGAAGCGAATCCGCTCTTCCTCGGGCGTCTCCGCCTCGTGTTCTGCCAGGGCCTGCTGGATCGCAATCGCCGAGGTCACCGCGTTAACGACGCTCGCGAACTCGCACAGCATGCCGTCGCCGGTGAGCTTGACGATCCGACCCTGGTGCTCGAGGACCAGAGGTTCGAGGAGGTTTTTGCGGTAGCTCTTCAGCCGCTCGAGCGTGCCGTGCTCGTCGCGCTCCGTCAGGCGCGAATAGCCGACCACGTCGCAAGCCAGGATCGCTGCGAGGTGGCGCTGCGTGGTCATTGCACCGCTCAGCCAACCGCCTGCACGCGGGCCGCCCCGCGTCCATGTCCTGCCAACTTCCAGACGCCCCACGTTCATGGTATTCATCTCTCCCAGTCGCCGCCCGTCGCCGATACAGAACGGAGAAGGCAGCTTGACCTTGCCTTCACGAGATTTCGCTATCCCGCTTGCGAGGCGTGGAGCGTTCCAGTCGCCGCGCTGACAGCCAACCGACGACACGCCCACGCAGCCTCTGGGGACGCTGACACGCCACTCCCAGAAGGCCGGAGATATTTCCTGCCCTGTGTAACCGGTTGACGCCACCGTGGCGGTGCTTTTGTCACCGCGATGTAACAGCGAGATGCCCTACGAACGCGCGCATCGGGCATCACACCAGACGTTCGCGCTTGGAGGTGCTGAGGTCGGCAAGTGGCGCAAACCAAGTCGTACCAACGGCCACGCCATACGGCAACATTCCACAGGCACGGCGTTCCAATTAGGGTTCAGGTGGCGGAAGGATATTGCATGTCGAAAGGGCAACTTTCCACCCGCATCTCGGCCATTGGCGGCACCCACCCGATCGAGTTTGCCCCTAGATCGCCTTCGCCGGTTTGCGCATTGCCGAATAGGTGAGCAGCGCCGAGGCGAGATAGAGCAGCAGGAAGACGATGTTGAGCGACAGCACCAGATCGGGTATGTCCAGGATCGTGGTCAGGGCATAGGTCAGCAGAACCGCCTTCAGACCGGCGAGCAAGGCGAGGTTGATCGCCCGCACCAGCGTCTGGCCGCGCGCGAACAGGAGCTCGGCCTGGTATTCGACCAGATTGCGCAGGCCCGGCACGCAGATCGCCAGCGCCACCAGAGGAGCGGCCTCCGCAACATTCCTGCCCAGCGCGTTGGGGAAGAAATGCAGCACGATGGCGAGTGCCGCCAGCGCCAGCGTCGAGACCAGGAACACGCCGCCTTCGATGCCGCTCTTGACCGAAAGGCGTGACAGAAGTTCCGGCGCGCGCATTATGCGCTGCACCAGCATCATCGAGAAGGTGCGGATCGGGATCGCGGTCAGGTCGACCAGCCGCATGATGATGGCATAGATGCCGGCGAGATGCGGCCCGCCGATCGCCAGCACCAAGAGCTTGTCGAATTCCATCTGCAGGTAGAACAGCACCTCCGCGCCGGCCACGTAGATGGAATCGGCGAGCCGCCTGAGATAAAGCTCCAGCCGCAGCCGCAGCCTCTGGCGTGGATAGAAAAATCCGAAGGCGATGACCAGCGAAGCGACATTGGCGCCGATATAGTACCAGGACCAGACACCTATGGTCGGCTGCGCGGCGAACATGAACAGCACGGCGCCGAGCGCCCGCAAGGCCGTCGCCATGATCGTCAGCAGGGCGGCGCGGCCGAATTTGCCGAGACCGTTGTTGACGATCAGCGCCACCTCGACCGGCCGCCACAACAGCGCCTCGGCAAACACGATCGCCACGAAGACCGGCAGCGGCACGGTGCCGGCAAAAAAGACCAGGTAGACGCCGTAGGAGGCTGCAGCCAGCAGCGGCAGCGATATCACGGCGAGCAGCAGGAAGCCGGCCGTGAAGGTGCCGATCAGATTGGGGCGGATGGTGGCGGTTCGGTAAAGCGCTGAGATGAAGCCGAAGGCGAGGATGCGTGACAGCATCACGCCGGCCGCCGATGCTGTGGCGAACATGCCGAACTCGGCGATGGACAGCGTGTTGGCCAACGCGATGAAATAGGCGAGCGAAAACACCAGCCGCCCGCCCGTGCCGCTGATCGCCGATAGATAGTCGCGAACCAGCCCCCGTCGCTCGGCCACGAAAGCGCCGATCCGGGAGAGGGGCCGCCTTTGCGGGATGTTGCCAGCCTGAGTCATGTGTCGGGGACAGGATAGGCAGGAAAGTTTAACGCGTGGTTCTGAAGGCTTCAGTTGCGTTCGGGAGCATGCAACCGAAGAGAGAAACCGCGCCCTCAGGGCTCGGACATTAACCTTTTGTTTCCTATGCTTGTTTAGCGTGGCTTAACGAATGGCTGACCGCGCGTCCAAGCCGCCAAGGGCAAGCTCCACGACAATGATCGGCAGGGAAAACCGTGAAGATTGGAAGCGCGAGCGGTCCTTGCTGGCGCTCGGCCAGGCGATACGTGGCGAAGAAGAAGCTGAACCATCGCTCGTTTCGATCGGGGATCAGGCGGATCCGTCATTGCGCGAGGATGCCGCCACGCGCCATCGTCTCGCGCGCTTGCGCCGCGAGGCGCGAGCGCATCCGGAACGCTCGGCAACCCCGGAACCCACGGTAGCCCCGGAATTCCCGGCAAGCGACGAGACAAGCCAGTCTCAGGCGGATCATGCATCCGCTTCGGCCGCCCGTGTGCCGCTCGCGGCGGACGAGGCCGTTGAAGCGGGCTATGCTGACGCCAGCCCGCGGGAGGAGCCGGTTACCGCCGGTTTTTCCGAGGACCGCCGTTCCGATGCCGATCCTCGACATGCCGCGTTCGATTCTCGATACGCCGCGTTCGACCCTCGATATGCCGCATTCGAACCTCGATATGCCGCATTCGAACCTCGATACGCCGGTGACGTGCAACGGTCTCCCCGCGAGGATGACGACGGACAAGAATGGAAGCCGTTGATCGATCCTATGCAGGTCGTCCGCGGCGTTGCCCGCTCGAAACTGCTCATTGTCGCCATGACGATACTGGGCACCGCGCTTGGCGTTGCGATCGCGCTGTCGACGCCGAAGAAATACGAAGCCACCGCGGAACTGATCGTCGACCCGCGCGACCTGAAGCTCACCGACCGCGATCTCACCCAATCGGTGGTCGCGTCCGACGCCACGCTGGCCATCGTCGAAAACCAGGTTCGGGTGCTGACCTCTGGCACCGTTCTCAACAAGGTCGTGGACAAGCTCAATCTCGTCAACGATCCGGAGTTCAACGGGCAAGGTACCAGTGGCCTTGGCGTCATGACGCTCATCCGGTCGGTCCTGTCGCGCAATGACGGGCCGGGTGCCGATGAGGGCCGCCGCCGTGCGCTGGCCGTCGGCAATCTGGCCGAGAGCCTTTCGGTCGAGCGCGGCGGCAAGACCTTCGTCATCTCCGTCAGCGCCACCACGCAAAATGGCGAGAAGTCGGCTCTCATCGCCAATACGATGACGGACGTTTTCCTGCAGACCTTCGGTCAGATCCAGTCCGACACCGCCGGCCGCGCGACCAACGAACTGACGGCCAGGCTCGACGAGCTGCGCAAGGGCGTGGAAGCTGCCGAGCGCAAGGTCGAGGATTTCAGGGCCGCGCATGACCTGGTCGACGCGCAAGGCCATCTGATCAGCGACGACGAGATGCTCAAGCTCAACCAACAGCTTGCCATCGCCCGCGCCCGCACGCTGGAGTTTAACGCCCGCGCGGCGTCGGCGCGCTCGATCGACGTGAATTCGGTTCTGAGCGGCACCTTGCCGGAAGAGATCAACTCCAACACCATGAGCGACTTGCAATCGCAATATGCGACGCTCAAGCAGGAGGCCGACCGCGCCGCGATCCGGTTCGGGCCGCGCCATCCCGAGCTCCAGGCGCTCAATGCCCAGCTTGCCGGCTCGCGCGAGCGCATCGCCGCGGAACTGCGCCGCATCGCCTCGTCGCTGCAGGTCGACCTGAAGCGCGCCGTCCAGCTCGAACAGGATCTGGCCTCCCGCCTGGCGCAATTGAAGGTCCGCAGCGGCGACGTCAACAGCGATTTGGTCACCTTGCGCGAACTGGAGCGCGACGCCACCGCCAAGCGCTCCGTCTATGAGCAATATCTTCTGCGCGCCAAGGAGACCGGCGAGCAGAAGGACATCAACACCGCCAACATCAATGTCATCTCCAAGGCCTTTGCCCCGCTCGAGCCTAACGGACCGTCGCGCGCCGTGATAACGCTCGCCGGCCTGCTGGCTGGCCTGGCTTCCGGTGTCGGCCTCGGCGCCATGCGCGGCGCCTATGAGAGCCTCCGTGAGACCGCCAATTCGCGCTCGCGCCGCGGGACACACGAGCGCCGGACACCCATTGAAGACAAGGCATACCAGGCGTCGTCGCCGCCCGTTTCGCCGATCGAGGCCACCAGGCGTTCAGGTCCGCTCAGTGCGCTGCTGTCGGCGGTGGGCAGGATCATGCCGCGCAAGGCGCCCCGGGAAGACTCTGCCAACATGCGTTCCACAAGATCACTGGCCAGTGGCTCACCGGCAACCGCCGAAAGCGCGAAGCGGGATCCGGCCACCTATCCCGAGCCGTCGCCTCCTTTCGTTCGGCGTCGGCCAGCGCCTGCCGGCTACAGGCAGTCGCAAGTCCAGCAGGGCGCTCATGGTCCGCAGCAGGCGATGTATCCGGCCCCGCACATGCGGGCATACCCCTATGCGCAACCGCCGGTGGGCTATCCCCGGCAGATGCCGCCGCCGCCTGCCGGTTATCCCTATCCGCCGGCCATGGCCCCCGATGCCGGACAAGTGCCTTATCCGCAGCAGCAACCGGTCTATCCTCAGGCCCCGTCGGCCGAGGCAGACCAGGCTTCGAAAGCCGCTGAACAAAGAACCTCCTTAGAGGAAATCCGGGCCAGCCTGCGCGAATTCCGCGAAGCGGTTCGCGAACTCACCGAAAGCCGATCGCGCCGTTATTTCTGAGCGTCGGATAGAGTAGCCGAATAGAATAAAAGCCATCGGTTTCGAGTTAACGGCATGAGACGGCGCTCTGACGGGATTGCCCGGTCGAATTTTCGTGAAAATGCCGCGCTTGATGTCACCCAAAAGCCTCCCCTCGGGTCTGACCTAGGGTACGCAGCGGTTGGGACGACGACATGTCTAGGATAAAGGTTCAATGCGCGCCGCATCAGTCCCTTCAGACGCGACGCTCTTTGGACTAACGGTGTTGAGGGTGGTTCATGGCCGAAGTGATTGACGGAAAAAACGTCGCCGAAGACGTGGTGCGGCGGGTCAAGGCCTTGACGGCCGAACTGTTGGAAAAGGGCGCGCTGAAGCCTGGTCTTGCGGTGGTCATCGTCGGCGAGGATCCGGCGAGCCAGGTCTATGTCGCTTCCAAATCCCGCACCGCCAAGGAATGCGGCTTTCATTCGGTCCAGCACACGCTGCCGGCCGAAACCTCCGAACAGGAACTGCTTGATATCATCGGCGAACTCAACGCCGATCCGGCCATCAACGGCATCTTGGTGCAGCTTCCGTTGCCTGGCCATGTCGATGCGGGCAAGATCATCCAGGCAATAGCGCCGCAAAAGGACGTCGACGGCTTCCACTTCATCAATGTCGGCAAGCTCGGCACCGGCGAACTGGAGACGGCCTTCGTGCCCTGTACGCCGGCCGGCTCGATGCTGCTGATCGAGCGCGTGCGCGGCAAGGACCTTTCCGGCCTCAATGCGGTGGTCGTCGGCCGCTCTAACATTGTCGGCAAGCCGATGGCCAATCTTCTGCTTGCCGCCAACTGCACCGTCACCATCGCGCATAGCCGCACGAAGGACTTGGCCGCGCTGGCGCGCACCGCCGACATTCTCGTTGCCGCTGTCGGGAGACCTGAAATGGTCAGGGGTGACTGGATCAAATCAGGCGCCACCGTCATCGACGTCGGCATCAACCGCATCGCTGCGCCCGAAAGAGGCGAAGGCAAGACCCGCCTCGTCGGCGACGTCGCCTATGCCGAGGCGGCGAAGACGGCCGGCGCCATCACGCCGGTGCCTGGCGGCGTCGGGCCGATGACCATTGCCATGCTGATGGCCAACACGCTAGCTTCCGCCTATCTCGCGGCCGGATTGAAACGGCCATCCTTCTGAACCTGGAAAGCCGCAGCTTTGCCGAACCTCACTGTTCCCCCAGAGCGGCCGGTCATGAACGATCCCGTTCAGGGCGGCCGGCAGTTCGGGTTCCTGCTGGTCGACAAGTTTTCCATGTTCTCGCTGGCCGCCGCGATCGACACGTTCCGGTCGGCGAACCGGCTGCTCGGCCACGATTTCTATGGCTGGACGACGGTGTCGGCCGACGGCGATGCCGTCATGGCCTCCAACGGCCTGCCGCTCAAGGTCGACTACGCCGTCGCCGATCTGCCGCCGGTCGACATCCTTTTCGTCTCGGTCGGGCTGACGACCGAATTCCCGGGCAAGAGCAAGGTGCTGGCGGCGCTGCGCAGCTGGGGCCGGCGCGGCAACGCGCTCGGCGCGCTGTCGGTCGGCTCCTATTTGCTCGCCGAGGCAGGCCAGCTCGAAGGCTATCGCTGCACCATCCACTGGGAAAATCGCGCCGGCTTCGTCGAGCGGTTTCCCGACATCAACTGCACTGGCAACGTCTTCGAGATCGACCGCAAGCGCTACACCTGCGCAGGCGGCACCACCTCGATCGACCTGATGCTGGAGATCGTGCGCAGCGATTTCGGCTCGAGCCTCGCCAACGGCGTCGCCAACCAGTTCCAGCACGAACGCATTCGTTCCGCCGGAGATCGCCAGCGTGTCGGGCCGGAACGCGACCTGACCGGCAAATCGGAGAAGCTGCGGCGCACCGTCGAGCTGATGGCCGATCATCTCGACGAGCCGCTGTCAGCGGTGCAACTCGCCAAGTCGGCCGGTCTGTCGGTGCGCCAGGTCGAGCGCCTGTTCCTGCGTCACCTCAGCGTCACGCCCGGCCGCTATTACATGCGGCTCAGGCTCGAGCGGGCGCGCGAATTGCTGCGCCAGACCAACATGCCGATCCTGGATGTGGCGATCGCCACCGGCTTCACCTCGCACTCCTATTTTGCCCAGAGCTACCGGCTGCAATTCGGCCGGCCGCCTTCCGAAGAGCGGCGCACGACATATTGAGTCGGCCTGGCTCAATCTGTGGCCCACGCCCATCGTCCGGGCTTGTGTCCTGACGCCGCGTCAAATAGCTTCCCCGGACTGGCGCTGACTGACGAGGGGGAGATTTTCATGGCGGGACTTGCACGGAGCGTCGCTGCCGCGATGCTCCTGTTGTGGATGACGACGCTTGGGCTTGCCGCCGACCGTGTCATCGTCATTCTCGATGCCTCCGGCTCCATGTGGGCGCAGATCGACGGCAAGCCCAAGCTCGAAATCGCCCGCGAATCGCTCAGAACCGTGCTGCAGTCGGTCCCCGCCGACAGGGAAATCGGCTTCATGGCCTATGGCCATCGCGAGAAGGGCAGTTGCGAGGATATCGAGCTCATCGTTCCGCCGCAGGCCGGTGCGGCGAGCGCTGTTTCCGTTGCCGCCGACAGCCTGAAATTCCTCGGCAAGACGCCGCTGACATCAGCCGTCAGGCAGGCGGCCGAGGCGCTGAAATACACCGAGGACAAGGCCACCGTCATCCTCATCACCGACGGGCTCGAGACCTGCAATGGCGATCCTTGCGCGCTCGGCAAGGAACTGGAGGCTGCCGGGGTCGACTTCACTGCGGACGTCGTCGGCTTCGGCCTGACCGCGGACGAGGGCAAGCAGGTCGCTTGCCTCGCCGATAACACCGGCGGCAAATACATCCAGGCGTCCGACGAGCAAGCACTGCAGAATGCGCTGGTCGAAACCATTGCCGCTGCACCGGCACCCGAACCAGCGCCTGCGCCGCCGCTGGCTCCCGAGCCGGAAAAGCCGGAGTTCAACTTCGTGCCGGCCGTGGCGCTAGCCGAGGGCGGCGATCCCATCACCGACGGCAATGCCTGGGAGATCTACAAGGCAAGATCCGACGGCACGCGCGGCGATTACGTCACCACCGAGTACGGCGCCTACAAGGGCAATCTGGAGCCGGGCGACTATGTCGTCGTCGCGAGCTATGGCGAGGCCAGGACCGAACAGAAGGCCAAGGTCGAGGCGGGCCAGGTCTACAACCCCCTCTTCATCCTGAATGCCGGCACGCTCATCCTTCATCCCAGGCCAAGTGAGGGAGCGGATGTGGCCGATGGCGCGGCTGTCGTGATCGCCTATCCGGGCGTCGATATGCCCGCGACCTATTATGGCGACACGAAAGTCGTGTTGCCGGCCGGCGACCAGAAAGTGACGGTCACGATCGGGAAGGGCGAGGTCACCGAAACCATCCAGCTCGCTGCCGGCAGGATCATCGACAAGGATATCATCGTCGGCGTCGGACATGTCGTTGCCAACGCCTACTATACGGCCGGTGGCGACAAGGCCGACGGTTCGGGCATCGGCTTCAAGGTGTTCAAGGCAAAGAAGAAGATCGACGGAACGAGGCAAGAGGTGACCTATGCCTATGGCCCCGACAGCAAGTTCGATCTGCCGCCCGACGACTATGTGTTGATTGCCGAGGTCGACCTTGCCGTCGCCGAGCAGCCGTTCAGCGTCAAGGCCGGCGAGTTTCAGGATCTGAAAGTCGCCTTGAACGCCGGCGTGCTGGCGGTCACCGCGCCAGGCGCCTCGAAGATCGAGATTTTCAATCCGAAGAAGGACCTCAACGGCAACCGCAAATCGCTCGGCTACGCTTATGACGAGAAGTACCAGGCGGCGCTGCCGGCCGGCGATTACGTGGTCGTCTCGGAGAAGTCGGACAACAGTTCGAAGGAAAGTACGGTGACGATCAAAGCCGGCGAACGAGCCGAGCTGACGGTTCAATAGGAGCGTAGTTCGACGCCAGTGTCGATTGCTCGCGACAGGAACCCGCCCGGCCAGTCGCTTGTTTCCGATGACGTGCATGGAATAGTGCTACCGGCACCACGGCGCCCTGGGATAATAGGATGAGCAGCGAAGCGATGGCAGCCCCCGACAACACAACCCTGCGCCAATTCTACCACGACACCCGGACCGACCTGAAACCGGGAGACCTGATCGCGGCCGGCTACAGCTCCAATTACGGCACGCGGAAGCAGGCGTCGTGGGTCTATCTCACCGGCACGCTGGATGCGGCCATCTGGGGCGCCGAGTTGGCCGCCGGCACCGGACGGGAAAGGATCTACATCGTGGAGCCGACCGGCCCGATCGTGGACGACCCCAACCTGACGGACAAGAAATTCCCCGGCAATCCGACGCAGTCCTATCGCTCCCGCGAGCCGCTCCGGGTCACGGGCGAGGTCACCGAGTGGCAAGGCCACTCCCCCGAACGGCTGAAGGAAATGAAGGACCATCTCGAACGCTTGAAGGCGCAAGGTATCGAGGCGATCGACTGATCGTTAGATAAGCATACGCCCCACAATCAACACTATCGGTGGAAAGTTGCCATTCGTCTCGTCGATCGGAACGAGCAGGTAGCGCCAGGAACGGCCATCCCCGTTATGTCTGTGGAATGACCGGAGTGGGGCCGGAAGCCGTCAGTCCGCTACCGAGCGCGCGCTTAGCGGATAGCTGCGTTCGGCTTTCAACCCCATTGCTGTCCACGCAGATTTTTTAGAGCACGCCCCAGGGTTCAGCTCTTCTGTGGCCGTTGGCGGAATGGCGGCTACTCGTCACCAACGGGCCAGCCGGATGCGCGCGATGCACCGCGGTGCCAAGACCCTGCCAGCCGCACCTGGCCGCGATCATGGAGAAGCCCGGCCATCTCGGTCTCTCTGCCGCGATGCAGATGCCGATCCTGACCGGCCGCCTGCACCTCGGCGGGCGGATTGTCGACGTGGCCGACTTCTACCTGCCCTTCGACAAGGCCGCGAACTTCCCCTGGAAGGATCATGCGCTCTGGTTTTACAGCCAGATGATGCGCTGGGGTGATGTCGATCACAGCCGGGTCAACGCTGAAATCGCGCTCGGCTCCTACCGCCCCGACCTCTATCGAGAGGCCCTCAAGCCGCTGGGCGTGGCGTTGCCCGCCGCCAACGCCAAGGTCGAGGGCGCGCTGACCAAGACCACGCCGGTGGGCTCCGCCAGGGCCAGCCTCGTCCTGGGACCGGACGGATTCTTTGACGGCAAGGTCTTCGACCCGGAGGCGCTGGATCTGGCAAGCCTCGGCGCAGGTGGTGAAAAATCTCGCACTTGAGTGCATTGCACAAATAGTGTGCAATGCACTGCACAATCCGCAGCGTCCCTGTCGTTCGGTCCGCCGGCTGCTTTTCTCCCCCTTCCTTGATTCCTCTCTATAAATTCGAGCCGCACGCAGTTGGCACGGTTCCTGCCTGATCTCTTGCAGGCCCATTGTAGGGCAATCAGATACGCGTCCAATGTCGGGCGCATCAGGCAAAGCCGCCGATCAGGTTCTTCTCGCGACTCCGGATCTACGGGCGCGGCAGACTTGGCCGGCGGCTTTTTCGTTTCAGCCAAACGGCAGCGTCATCGCGCCGCGAACGGAGGAAAAGATGATCAACCCCACCGCAGCCGTGCGCTCGGCCGAAGCGGACGCAACGCTGGCCGAAAAGGCCATGCTCCGGCCGGTCGAATAGGCGGCGGGAGACCGATCGATGTCCGAGAAGCTCGTCATCATCGGCAACGGCATGGCGCCGGGCAGGATGCTGGAGCACCTGCTGGAGGCCGCGCCGGACCGCTACGGATCACCATCTTCAACGCCGAAACGCGCGTGAATTACGACCGCATCATGCTGTCGCCGGTGCTGTCGGGCGAGCAGGAGTTCGAGGAGATCGCGTTCAGGCCGATGGCGCGCATCGACTTCAAGGAGGCAGCGGAATGAACGCGATGTCCGCGAACAGGGTAGCGATCGGTACGATCGACGACATCCCGCGGCGCGGCGCGCGCTGCGTCAAAAACGGCGACATGACGATCGCCGTGTTCCGCACCGTGGACGACCGGATCTTCGCGCTGGAAGACAAATGCCCCCACCGCAACGGGCCGCTCAGCCAGGGCATCGTCCATGACGGCTGCGTCACGTGCCCGCTCCACAACTGGGTGATCTCGCTGGAGACCGGCACCGCCCAGGGCGCCGACGAGGGAAGCACGAACACGTTTCCCGTCCGGCTCGAAGACGGCCGGATTTACCTCGACCTGACCTGCAACTTCGCTGCCGCCTGAGCGGCTCCGACCGAGAAGGAACCAATCATGTCTTACGTCGTACCCCAGGAACTTACGGCAAAAATGATCGATGCCGGGGAATCCAAGGTGTTCATGTCCACCAAGGACACGCTGATCCGGGCCTACATGGCCGGCGCCATCCTCGCTCTTGCCGCAGCCTTCGCCGTGACGATCACCGTCAACACCGGACAGCCGCTGGTCGGCGCGCTGCTCTTCCCCGTCGGCTTCTGCATGCTTTACCTGATGGGCTTCGACCTGCTGACCGGCGTTTTCACACTGGTTCCGCTGGCACTCATCGCCAAGCGGCCGGGTGTCACCGTCGCCGGGGTGCTGCGCAACTGGGGACTGGTGTTCATCGGCAACTTCGCGGGCGCCATGACGACCGCAGTGTTCATGGCGATCATTTTCACGATGGGTTTCAGCCAGGAGCCGGATGCGGTCGGACAGAAGATCGGCCACATCGGCGAGGCACGAACGCTCGGCTACGCCGCGGCCGGGTTTTCAGGAATGCTCACGCTCTTCGTGCGGGCGGTGATGTGCAACTGGATGGTCTCGACCGGCGTGGTCGCCGCGATGATGTCGAACACCGTGTCGGGCAAGGTCATCGCCATGTGGATGCCGATCCTCGTCTTCTTTTACCTCGGCTTCGAGCATTCCATCGTGAACATGTACCTCTTCCCCTCGGGCATCATGCTGGGCGGCCAGTTCACCTGGACCGACTACTTCCTGTGGAACGAGATCCCGACCGTCGTCGGCAACCTCGTTGGCGGCGTCACCTTCGTCGGCGCGATGATGTACGCCACGCATTACAAGACATCGCCCCAGCGGCCCCGCCCCTCCGACCGGCACGGCGACGGCCGGCGCGCAGCCGCAGTGGCGGCCGAGTAGACCTGGAGCACGGTCCCGCCACGGCGCGCGGGACCGTGCTCCTCCGGGAGAGATCGATGCTTCAGGACCTTAGCCGACAGAAACTCGCGGTAACGATCGGCCAGCATTCCGTGGCGGGACGGAAGCCTCTGAACCAGGACTTCCACGGCACGCTGGTTCCGGTTGGCAGGGTCCTCACCCTGAAGGGCGCGGCGTTCGCGCTGGCCGACGGCATATCGTCGAGCCCCGTCGCCCACGTGGCCGCCGAAACGGCGGTCAAGAGCTTCCTGGACGACTACTATTGCACGTCCGACACCTGGACAGTAAAGATCGCGGCAAGCCGCGTGATCGCCGCCGCGAATTCGTGGTTGAACGCCCAGAACAGCGGGACATCCGATCGCAACCGCGGCTATCTCACGACCTTCTGCGCGCTTGTCTTGAAGGGCCGCCAGGCGCACGTGTTTCACGTCGGCGACAGCCGCGTGTGGCGGCTGGTCGACGGCAGTCTCGAGCAGCTTACGAACGATCACCGCGTCGAGCTCTCAGCGGAGGAAAGCTATCTCGCCCGCGCGCTCGGCCTGTCGGCCTCTGTCGAGATCGACTACCGCCGGGTCGAGATCGAGGCCGGCGACGTCTTCGTCTTGACGACGGACGGCGTTCACGACCATGTACCACCACGCGCGCTCGCGGCCTGTGTCGCTGAAGCAGCCGACCTTGACAAGGCCGCACGCGACATCGTCGCCCTGGCCCTGTCCAACGGCAGTGCCGACAATCTCACCATCCAGATCGTGCGCATCGATGCCCTGCCGCCGACCGATGCCGACACGGCGCTCGGCGAAGCCGATGCGCTGCAGCCCGCCGCCCTGCCGCAGCCTCCTTGCGATTTCGAAGGCTATCGCATCCTTCGATCGCTCCATGCCAGCAGCCGCAGCCATCTCTTTCTCGCGACCGATCTGGAAAGCGGAGATCGCGTCGCTCTGAAGGTTCCTTCGATCGGCCTGCGCGACAACGCCGACCATCTGCGCCGCTTTGCGATGGAGGAATGGATCGCCCGCCGCATCTACTCGCCGCATGTGGTCAGTCCGGCGGCTGTGCCCCGCCAGCGGAAAAGTCTCTACATCGCCACCGAGTATATCGAGGGACAGACCCTCCGTCAGTGGATGGCCGACAATCCAGCGCCGAGTCTCGAGACGGTGCGCGGCATTGTCGAGCAGGTCGCCCGTGGGCTACGCGCGTTTCACCGCAAGGAAATGCTGCATCAGGACCTGCGCCCCGAGAACGTCATGATAGATCGCGAGGGCACGGTGAAGATCATCGACCTCGGATCGGTCCGCGTCGCAGGCGTCCTGGAGGCACTCCCTGACCTCGACGCCGGAGAAATGCTCGGCACCGTCCAGTACTCGGCGCCGGAATACATTCTCGGCAAGGACGGCAGCGAACGCTCCGACCTGTTCTCCCTCGGCGTCATCGCCTACGAAATGCTGACGGGGCGACTGCCCTATGGCGGCCAAATGGCGCGTGCGCGCACCCCTCGCGCACAGGCGAAGGTCTCATACGTCCCGGCACCCTCGCTCGATCCGCGCGTGCCGGTTTGGGTCGACGGGGCACTTCGAAAAGCGGTGCATCCTTCGCCGCTGCGCCGTCAGGAAGCCCTGAGCGAATTTCTGGCAGACATGCGCACGCCCAATCCGGCGTTCGGCACACGCGGTTCGATTCCTCTCGTCGAGCGGGATCCCGTCGCCTTCTGGAAAGTGGTCTCGGTGCTGCTCGCGCTTGTCGTCCTGTTCCTTGCCTTCCTGCTGCTTGAACCAAGCTGAACCAATGGAGAAACCTATGGATAAGATGACGCGCGAAGATGTGACCGCCATGATCCTCTCGGCCAAGCGCCAGGCGGGCCTGACCTGGGAAGGTATCGCCGCATCGATCGGGATGTCGCCGGTGTGGACGCATTCGGCCGCGATGGGCATGAACGCCATGCCGGCGGAAAAGGCACAGGCGACGATAACGGCCCTCGGCCTGCCTCAGGAAGCCGCGCTGGTGCTTCAGGAAAGCCCCACCAAGATATGGCAGCAGGCCGTTCCGACCGATCCCTGCATCTACCGCCTCTACGAGATCGTCGGCGTCTATGGCCCAACGATCAAAGCGCTGATCCATGAGAAATTCGGTGATGGGATCATGTCAGCCATCGACTTCGACATGTCGGTGACGCGGGTCGAGCACCCGAAGGGCGACCGTGTGAAGGTCGAGATGTCCGGCAAGTACCTCGCCTACAACGCCTGGTGAGGGGACAGTCCCGATACACACATGCCGCCCCAAGATCAGGAGCATCATCGATGCAGGTCGTGTCCAGGCAGCCGAATGAAGCTGCGCCGGCGCGCATTCAGCCGCTGGCCGTACTCCCCGTCTTCCTCGACCTGACGGGCAAGCGCGCGGTCGTCGCCGGCGGTTCGGATGGCGCGGCATGGAAGGCCGAACTGCTCTGGAAGACGCGGAAGCGCTCGATCCCGCTCCCCGCTGCATCGGCTACGAATGACCGGTCATGAGAGATAGGTCAACAATGCTGACTCAAGGTAGCGTAGTGGCCCAAAACGGCAAAATTGCGCGGCAATCGACAGCCAGCATCAGACAGCCGCGAGCCGCCTTTTTTCACTGCAGTGCCAATTCCGCCATGTCGTTTCCGAAGGCGCTGGCGCCATGGTCGGCGCGGCCCACCATTTGCCGGAACCCGGCGAAAAGTTCCCGGCCGAAGCCGAATTCATTGCCGATGAGATCGGCGTCCGCTGCCCGGCGCAGCGCGAAATCACCTGCCGGGACCAGCACTTGCAGCGTTCCGGCCTCGGCATCGAGCCGGATGATGTCGCCGTCATGGATCCTGGCGATCGGCCCGTCCTCGACCGCCTCCGGCGTCACATGGATCGCCGCCGGCACCTTGCCGGAAGCGCCCGACATGCGCCCGTCGGTGACCAGCGCGACATGCTGGCCGCGATCCTGCAGCACGCCGAGCACGGTGGTCAGCTTGTGCAGCTCCGGCATGCCGTTGGCCTTCGGCCCTTGGAAGCGGATGACGGCGATGAAATCGCCGGTCAGCGAACCGGCCTTGAAAGCCTCGTTCAGCCCTTGCTGGCTGTCGAACACCTTTGCCGGCGCCTCGATGATGCGCCGTTCCGGTTTCACGGCGGAAGTCTTGATGACGGCGTGGCCGAGATTGCCTGAGAGCATTTTCAGCCCGCCTGTCGGCTGGAACGCCTTCTTGAACGGCGCCAGCACCTTCTCGTCGCCGCTTTCGCGCGGCGAGGCTTCGCGCACGACGCCGCCATCGGCGCCGAGCTTGGCTTCGACCGCATAAGGCCTCAAGCCTTCGCCCCATACCGTCTGGACGTCCTCGTGCAGGATGCCTTCGTCGAGCAGTTCGCGGATCAGGAAGCCGAGCCCGCCGGCCGCATGGAAATGGTTCACGTCGGCAAGCCCGTTCGGATAGACCCGCGCCAGCAGCGGCACGGCTTCCGAAAGGTCCGAAATATCCTGCCAGGTAATGGCGATGCCGGCCGCCGCCGCCATGGCGATCAGGTGGATGGTGTGATTGGTCGAGCCGCCGGTGGCGTGCAGGCCGACGATGCCGTTGACGATCGAGCGCTCGTCAATCATCCGGCCGACCGGCGTGTAGGCGTTGCCGAGCGCGGTGATCGCCAGCGCCCGCTTCGTCGCTTCCCTGGTCAGCGCGTCGCGCAGAGGCGTGCCGGGGTTGACGAAGGAGGCACCCGGCATGTGCAGCCCCATGATCTCCATCAGCATCTGGTTGGAGTTCGCCGTGCCGTAGAAGGTGCAGGTTCCCGGGCCGTGGTAGGATTTGGACTCGGCCTCGAGCAGTTCGGCCCTTCCCGCCTTGCCTTCGGCATAGAGCTGGCGGACCTTGGCCTTCTCGTCGTTGGGCAGGCCCGTCGTCATCGGCCCGGCCGGGATGAACACCGCCGGCAGATGGCCGAAGGTGAGTGCGGCGATCACCAGTCCCGGCACGATCTTGTCGCAGACGCCGAGATAGACGGCCGCGTCGAACATGTTGTGCGACAGGCCGATTGCCGCGGCCATGGCGATCACGTCGCGCGAGAACAGCGACAGCTCCATGCCGGGCTGGCCCTGCGTGACGCCGTCGCACATCGCCGGCACACCGCCGGCGACCTGGGCAATGCCGCCGGCCTCGCGCGCCGCGTCCTTGATCAGCGCCGGAAACGTCTCGAAAGGCTGATGCGCCGACAGCATGTCGTTATAGGAGGTGATTATGCCGAGGTTCGGCACCCTGTCGCCGCCGAGCGCCACCTTCTCCGAAGGGCTGCAGACGGCAAAGCCATGGGCGAGGTTGCCGCAGGAAAGCACGGCCCGGTTGGCGGTGCGGTTCGAGGCCTCGGCGATGCGGCCGAGATAGGCCTCGCGCCTTGGTCTGGAGCGTTGGCGGATGCGCTCGGTGATGGCTTCGATGTCGCGTCTCGCGGTCATGGCGTCGGTCCTTTCGAGCGAGGTCCCGGGAACACCTTCCGGCTGTCTGCCGGGACCCTCGGTAAGTTGAAATCAGGGTGCCCAGAAAACCTCTACAGGCCTCTCCGCTGCGTCGAGCACGGCGCGAATGGGCTTGCGCGTTCCCGCTCCCATCGCACTCTCGAAGGCCTTGCGCTTGTCTTCGCCCTCGATGTGCAGTGCGACGAAGCCGGCTTCGACGATCCGCGCCAGCGACAGCGTGAGGCGCGGCTCGCCGGCGCTTGTCGCGTTAACCGGAAGCACGACCATTTCCGAGGACGCATCGAGCAGTTTTTCCAGATTGTCGGCATCCGGAAAGAACGAGGCGGTATGGCCATCGGTTCCCATGCCCAGCACGACCACATCGAGCGGCCAGGGCAGCGACCGCAACATCCTGCTATCGGTCTCCGACGTATCCTCGATGCTTGCTGCTTCTTGGTAGAGCGGCACGAAACGAGCGGCCGCGGCCGCGTTCTGCAAAAGATTGGCGGCGACCAGCCCGGCGTTGGAGCGCGCAGAGGCGGCCGGCACGCAACGCTCGTCGACCAGCGTCACCGTGACCTTGTTCCAGGCGATCGGGATACTCGAAAGCGATGCGAAAAATTTCGCCGGCGTCGTGCCGCCGGAAACAGCGAGCAGCCCCGTGCCGCGCTCGGCGATCGCATTGGTCAGGCGGCCCGCGACGTGGCCGGCAAGCGCTGCCGCCAGATCCTGGCGTTCGGCGAATGCGTGCCAGTTGTAGGCGGCGCCGTTCAATTGCTCTCGTGCCATGTCCGCCCGTCGCGTTCGATCAGCGCAATCGAGGCCGAGGGACCCCATGTGCCGGCGGTATAGCCCTGCGCCTCTTGCCTTGCGCTTTCCCAGGCGTCCTGGATCGGGTCGATCCATTGCCATGCCGCCTCGACCTCGTCGCGGCGCATGAATAGGGTCTGGTTGCCACGGATGACATCCATGATCAGCCGCTCATAGGCATCGGGCGCGCGGCCGTCGAAGGATTGCGCGAAGCTCATGTCGAGCGGGATCTGGCGCAGCCGCATGCCGCCCGGCCCCGGATCCTTGATCATGATGAACTGCTTGACGCCTTCGTCAGGCTGCAGCCTGATGACCAGCTGGTTGGCGAAGATCGGCCCGGCGCTGTCGCCGAAGATCGAATGCGGGATCGGCTTGAATTCGATGACGATCTCCGAAACGCGGGTCGCCAGCCGCTTGCCCGTCCTGAGGTAGAACGGCACGCCCGACCAGCGCCAGTTGCCGATCTCGGCCTTGATCGCGACGAACGTCTCGGTGTTGCTGTCCTTGCCGAGTTCCTCGACATAGCCTTTCACCGGCCCGCCCGCCGAGGCTCCGGCACGGTACTGGCCGCGCACTGTGTGCTTCGGCGCTCCATTGCCGTTGATGCGCGTGAGCGCCCGCAGCACCTTCAGCTTTTCATCGCGCACGGCGTCGGCATCCATCGACGACGGCGCCTCCATGGCGACGAGGCAGAGAAGCTGCAGCATGTGGTTCTGCACCATGTCGCGCAGCGCGCCGGCCTTGTCGTAATAGGTGACGCGGTCTTCGAGGCCGACGGTCTCGGCCACGGTGATCTGCACATGGTCGACATTGGCGGAATTCCATAGCGGCTCGTAGAGCGCATTGGCAAAGCGCAGTGCCATCAGGTTTTGCACCGTCTCCTTGCCGAGATAGTGGTCAATGCGGAAGATCTGGCTTTCATGGAAATCGTCGCCGACCAGATCGTTGAGCGCGCGCGCCGAGGCGAGATCGCGCCCGATCGGCTTCTCCAGCACGATGCGCGAGTTCGGCGTGATCAGCCCGTGCTCTTTCAGCTTATGCGAGATATCGCCGAACAGCGCCGGCGCCACCGCCAGGTAGAAAGCGCGGATGTGTTCGCTGTCGCCGATCGCCTCCTTCAATTTGTCGAAGCCCGTGCCGGTGGTCGCGTCGGCCGAGACGTAGGAAAGGCGGGCAAGGAACGTCGTCAGCTCCTTGGCGTCGATGTCGGCCGGCTTCACATGGTCGGAAATCGCCTGCCTGGCGAAAGCCTGGAATTCCTCGTCGGTCATTTTTGAGCGCGACGTGCCGATGATGCGCGTCGGTTCGGAAAACTGATGGTCGCGCTGGCGATGATAGAGCGACGGCAAAAGCTTGCGTTCCGACAGATCGCCGGTACCGCCGAAAATGATGAAGTCAAAAGGGTCGACGGGAATGATCTGGCTGGTCATGGTCTATCCGCTTTGACGCCGGTCACAGGTACGCGGCCGATATATTCTAATCGATTTAAATTTTCCAGTACCCCGATGTCACAAACATGTGTGCCCTTGACACCGACGCAACCC
Organism: Mesorhizobium tianshanense; assembly: GCF_007830515.1. Lineage (GTDB taxonomy): Bacteria > Pseudomonadota > Alphaproteobacteria > Rhizobiales > Rhizobiaceae > Mesorhizobium > Mesorhizobium tianshanense. The sequence goes on along the minus strand of NZ_VLKT01000015.1, from coordinate 65,575 downwards.
GGAGGCTTGTCGGCGAGCGATGGCTCCGGAAGACCTTCGCAGGTGCAGCATAAAGCGGGATCGAAACGAAAGCCAAAGGAGAAATCGAGGGTGGAGACATATCTTTCGACGGTCGGCGATTGCCGGAACTTTCAATCATGAGTGAGAAAAGCATGCGCCTGGAAAACAAGGTAGCCATCATCACCGGCGCTGCCTCCGGCTTCGGCGAGGGCATGGCCAAGCGCTTTGCCGAGGAGGGCGCCAGGATCGTCGTCGCCGACCTCAACGCCAAGGGCGCAGAACGTGTGGCCAGCGAGATCGGCAAGGCGGCGATCTGGACCCAGACTGATGTCTCGTTGCGCTCCGAATTCGAGGAAATGGTCCATGCCGCAAGGAGTGCCTTCGGCCGCATCGACATCATGGTCAACAATGCCGGCTACACCCATCGCAACGGCGATATGCTCGAGGTTGACGAAACGACCTTCGACCTGATCACCGCCGTCAACATGAAGGCGATCTACCACGCCGCGCTGGCAGTCGTGCCGGTCATGGATCAGCAAGGCGGCGGCGTCATCCTGACCACGGCTTCGACGGCCGGCATCAGGCCCCGGCCAGGCCTCACCTGGTACAACGCATCGAAGGGCTGGGCGATCACCGCGACCAAGTCGATGGCGGTGGAGCTCGCGCCGAAGAACATCCGCGTCAACTGCCTGTGTCCGGTCGCCGGCGAGACCGGCATGCTGGAAAAATTCATGGGCGCCGACACACCCGAGATCCGCGAGAAGTTCCGCGCGTCGATTCCGCTTGGCCGGCTTTCGACGCCGCTCGACATAGCCAACGCGGCGCTCTGGCTCGCTTCGGACGAGGCGGCTTTCATCACTGGCGTGGCGCTGGAGGTCGACGGCGGACGTTGCATCTGAACCGCCCGGCCATGTCGGGTTTCAAGTTTGACTTGATCGTTCATCGCAAGCCATAAGTCGCTTATGGGCTTGGGGGCGGTGGTGCGGTGAACGCAAGATTGCGGAAAATTCGCAAAGACCTGGTGCGACGTCTCAAGGTTTACAAGGCAAGACGTGCCCGATCGAAAAGCAAGGCGACCTTCATCGGCATAACCGGAAGTTCTGGCAAGTCGACGGTGACCGAACTGCTTGGGCACATTCTGGCCGGCCACGGCTCGGTGCATACCCAGGTCCTCGCCAATTCGATCAGGGCGCTGGTCAACATGTTGTCAAAGCGCGTTCTCACCGGGATCGACTACGTCGTCTTTGAAGCTGGAGCCAGTGGAACCGATACGGTCAAGCCGATGGCGGATATGCTGCGGCCGCACGTGGCTGTCGTCACCATGGTTCGCCTCGAACATTTTACAGCTTTCAGGACATTGGAGAATGTCGCTCGGGAAAAGCGCACGTTGGTCGATGCGCTGCGGCCGGGCGGACTCGCTGTCCTCAACGCGGATGACCCCTATGTCATCGGCATGGCCTCCCCCACCCAGCATCGCGTCGTCACCTTTGGTATGTCGGAACAGGCAGATTACCGTGTGAGCGACATCCACGCCGCCTATCCCGACAGGCTGACGTTTTCGATCCACTGGCGTGGCGGCGTCATTGAGTTCAGAACGCCATTCCCGGCTGAACATTTCTGGCTGCCGACCGCCGCCGCCGTTGCTGCAGCACTTGAACTTGGCGTTCCCCAGGAAAAGGTGGCGGCCAGGGTGGCGACACTCCAGCCACTGGCAAATCGATGCGAGGTGTTTGTCGTCGACGGCGGGCCGCAATTCATCCTCGACGCCGCCAAGGCGCCCTGGCACTCGATCAATCTTGCCTTCGAGATGATGGCCAGGGCCAATGTCGAACGAAAGCGCATCGTTCTGGGGCAGATTTCAGACTATGCAGGCTCGACCAGAAAGTACCATTACGCCTACAAGACCGCCCGTGAAATTGCCGGTCAGGTCATTTATGTCGGTGACAATGCGCACCGCTCGGGAGCCGGACAAGACGATCGCGACACCGGCCGCTTTCATGAGTTGCGTACGCCCAGGGAGGTCTCCGACCATATCAAGCGGACGGCCGTGGCCGGCGAGCTGATCCTGCTCAAGAGCTCATCCAATCTTCATCTCGAACGGATCGCGCTGGCCTGGAAGCATGACGTCAAATGCTGGATTCCCGTCTGCGGCAAGCGGGAAGGGTGCGTTATGTGCGGTCTGTTCGAAGTCCCGTTCGAAGAGCATCGCAACCATGTCAGGGGACGCAGGCGTGCCAGACGATGGCAGCGCTTTCGGCGCCTGCTTGGGGCGGATCACGGTACGGAAACCATCTGAGCCGTGGTGCGACGTCGAACGATCGCCTGTCCTAGAGCGTTTCGCATTTGACGCGCTTTAGGTTTTTGTTTTTATGCATGTCGTTGTCCCCAAACCGCTGCGCAGTTTTGGGCGACATGCATTTAGGCGCCGGTCTTGATAAAGCTCTTGTAGATCCAGCCGCGTTTGCCGTTGTAGACGATCTGGCACCATTTCTTGCAGCTCATCACCTGAACCGAGGTTTTGGCGGGAACGGTGACTATGGCGGCCGCATTCTTCTTCGGTCCGGTGCGCATGGTGACGGCCCTGAGGATGCGTCCGGTGCCTGCTGCGCTCACGTCCTTGGCCTCGGCTTTCGCCTGGCTGCCATCGTCCTGCGTCGCCGCCGGCAATTGCGGTTTCGGGGTGGGAATGGCGGCGGTTTGCGCATCGTCCGTCGCCGTTTTGTTGGGAGCAGCGACTTTGGCAAACAATGCCGCGGCTTTGTTTTTCGCTGCCGGATCGGCGAACGCCGGCGCAATGGACGGCTCGTCTGCCGCTTGTTCGGCCCGGCCTGCCATCCGGCCGGACTTGGTCTTCGGTCCTGATCCTGTCCAGCGGGGATCATTGGGCGCCAGCGCCGGTATCTCGGCCTCCGCCGCAATCGCCGCCGTCGAAACCACGTCGGTCTTATCAGTGGCCTGCTGTACCGCGGCGACCGTCGAGGCAGCCGCTGGCACGATCTCCGTTGTCTTTACCGGAACGCTTGGAACCGCCTGCTCGGGACTTGCGACCGCCTGTCTCTCGTTGGCCGGCAATGCCAGCCATAGCGCCACCGCGGCCACGCCAAGCAGCGCTGCCGTGCCAAGCGCGGCGATGACCAGATGCAAGTTCGAGCGGACTTTCTGCCAGAACCTTGGCCGCATGTCGTAGCCAAACTGCATCGCAAGGCGCCGTCGTTCCGGCGTGCCGAAACTGAAGGGCTCTCTCACTCTTGCAACCTCCATTTGCGGGTCTACATTCGACCAATGCCGGAAGAACGGCGTTCGATCGGTCCCAAAACCAAAAGCGGGCAGGCCCGCAAAATTCCCCCATTCAACTGCCCACCGCCCTCATCCTTTGCCGGCGAATGTGGCATCACTGCGCCCTTGCAAGGGATTCTGCATTCTTGCGAAAGATTCTGCAATCTGTGATTATATCCGATCCCTCAAGGCATACCAGTTGAGCGCGAGAAAGAGCAGAGGCGCGCGGAAGCGTCGGCCACCGGGAAAGGCCGGGATCTTCAGATCCTCAATCAGCCTCAGCCGATCCCGGTTACCGGCAACGGTTTCGGCATAGAGCTTGCCGAAAAAGTTCGACAGCATGACGCCGTGGCCGGAATAGCCGCCGACCGAGATCACATTGGGCATCACCTCGCGCACGAAGGGTTTTCTCGGCATCGTGATACCGACATAGCCGCCCCAGCCATGGGAGATCTCGACATCCCTGAGGTCAGGGTAAAGCTCGGCGATCTGCCGGCGGATGTGGATATGGATGTCCTTCGGATCATTGACGGCATAGATCTCGCGCCCGCCGAACAGCAGCCGCCCATCCGCCGATTTGCGGAAGTAGCGCACGACAAAGCGGGAATCATCGACCGACTCACCGCCCGGCAGCACTTTTGTGTCAGCCCCCAGCGGCACCGTCGCGCCGATGAAGGAGCCGATCGGCATGATGTGCGCGGCACTCACCGGCTCGAGAGTGCCGCCATGGGCGTTGACGCCGATCAGACATTTCTCGGCGGATATCGTGCCTTTCGGCGTCGTAACCTTCACCTTGCCGCCAAGGGACGCGATGCCGGTAGCCGGCGTCTGCTCGAACAGCTGCGCGCCCGCCTGCGCCGCCACGTTTGCCGTGCCGATCACCAGCTTCAGCGGATGGATGTGCCCGGTGCCGGTGTCGCGGGTGCCGCCGAAGTAGCGCGTCGAGCCCAGCCGCTCCGCCGTCTCCTTCGCGTCCATGAAGGTGACGTGCGGATAGCCGAAGCGGTTCGCCATGATCTCGGCATGCGCCTTGTAGTCGTCGACATAACGCTGCTTGTGCGCCAACGACAGCTGGCCGGGCATGTAGTCGATCTCTATCTTGTTGGCGGCGGCGAATTCGAGGAGATGCGCCTTGGCCTCTTCGGCGAGGTCGAACAGTGCCTTGGCACGGGAAAAGCCGTATTCCGCTTCCAGTTCCTCGGCCCAGGCGCGCTGGCCGGTGCCGAGCTGGCCGCCATTGCGGCCTGATGCGCCGTCGCCGAAACGATGCGTTTCGATTAGCACGACATTGCTGCCCGCCTTGGCAAGGTGCGCCGCCGCCGACAGGCCGGTGAAGCCGCCGCCGACAATGACGACGTCGCATGCCAGGTCTCCGACGAGCGCCGGGTATTCGGGCCGTGGGCCGGCGGTGTCCTCGTACCAGGAGCGGCCGGGTGAAATCGGGGATTGGTAGGTCATGATGCGGCCAAGGCTTGGAGATTCTGGAAAGCGGGTTTGGATAGCGAACGGTGAGTGGGGAATAGCGAATAGGGAAAGACTGAAGAGTGAAGGGGTGATCGATCTGCGTCGCCTGCCTTCGTTATTTCTATTCGCTATTTGCTATTCGCTTCTTCACACATTTAGCAGCAGATACTCCCGCTCCCACGGACTGATCACTTCCATGAAGGTCTCGAATTCCGCCCGCTTGATCGCCGCATAGGTCGCGGCAAACGACTTGCCGAGCAGCGCACAGAGTTCCTCGTCGGCTTCGAACAGGTCGACGGCTTCGAGCAGGCTGCGCGGCAGGTCGATCTCGGCCTCATTGGCGGTGGTGAGAACCGGCGGTTCGGCCTTGATCTTGTTGGTCATGCCGATCAGCCCGCAGGCAAGCGATGCGGCCAGCGCCAGATAGGGATTGGCGTCGGAGGAGGGGATGCGGTTTTCGACGCGCCTGGCTGCCGGGTCGGAGCGCGGAACGCGGAACGCGACGGTGCGGTTGTCGTAGCCCCATTTGTTGTTGACCGGCGCCGAAGCCGACTGCGTCAGCCGGCGGTAGGAATTGACATAGGGCGCAAACATCACCAGCGCGTTCGGCACATGTTTCTGCATCCCGCCGAGGAAATGGAAGAAGGCGTCGGTTTCCGAGCCGTCCTCGGCAGAAAAGACATTCCTGCCGGTCTTCTTGTCGATGATCGACTGGTGGATATGCATGGCCGAACCAGGCTGCCCCTGGATGGGCTTGGCCATGAAGGTGGCATAGATATCATGTTTCAGCGCCGCCTCGCGGATGGTGCGCTTGAACATGAACACCTGGTCGGCGAGCTCGATCGGATCGCCGTGGCGCAGATTGATCTCGAGCTGGCCGGCGCCTTCCTCGTGGATCAGCGTGTCGATCTCCAGGCCCTGGCTTTCGGAGAAATGGTAGATGTCATCGATCAGTTCGTCGAACTCGTTGACGCCGGCGATCGAATAGCCGGCGCCGCCGCCGATCGGTCGGCCGGAGCGCCCGACCGGCGGGGTCAGCGGATAATCCGGGTCGGGATTCTTGCGCACCAGGTAGAACTCGATCTCGGGCGCCACCACCGGCCTCAGTCCGCGCTTGTCGTAGGCGGCAAGCACGCGCTTCAGCACGTTGCGCGGCGTGAACTCGACCGAGCGGCCGTCCTGGTGGACCAGGTCGCAGATGACCGCCGCCGTTGGATCCTCCTCCCATGGCACCACGGTCAGTGTCGAAAGGTCCGGCATCAGCTTGAGGTCGCCGTCATCCTCCGGATAGTGGAAGCCGTTGCCATCCTCCGGGTAGCCGCCGGAGATCGTCGTCATGAACACCGCCGAAGGCAGCGCCAGCGAGGTGTTGGAGGTGAATTTCTTCGACGGCATCATCTTGCCGCGGGCAACACCCGCCTGGTCGGGAGTAATGCATTCGATATCTTCGATGCCGCGCCATTCCAGCCAGGCGCTGGCTTCCTTCCAGTTCTTCACGCCGCGTTGATTTTTCACGAAGGCAGGCGTGCGGGCGCGTCCTCCGCGGCTCGACGGACGGACTTCCTTTTTTGCAGGCGGCATCAATCACCAGATTGGGTTTCGGATTTGGGAGTATAGCCGGGGCCGGTGATGGAAGGGAAGGGGAGCCGGCCTGCGTTCGCCCGCGCAGTTGAAAATCGCTCCAGGCGGCTTAGGTTCGATGCGAATCCAGTTGCCTCGGTTCGAAGACGTCGAATGCAGAACAATCATGAATTGACCACGATCGGCTTCGACGCCGACGACACGCTCTGGCAGAACGAGCAGTTCTTCCGCATGACCGAGAGGCGCTTTGCCGCGCTGCTCGCCGATCATGCCGAGGAACAGCACATTTCGGCAAGATTGCTGGAGGCCGAGAAGCGCAACCTCGCCGTCTACGGCTTCGGCATCAAGGGGTTTACCCTGTCGATGATCGAAACGGCGATCGAGATTACCGGGGGCCGCGCGCCGGCCTCGGTCATCGCCGAGATTCTTGCCGCGGGCCGCGAGATGCTCGGCCATCCGATCGAGGCGCTGCCCCATGCGCGCGAAGCCGTGGAAGAGCTGGCAGGTGCGTATCGCCTGGTGCTGATCACCAAGGGCGACCTCTTCGATCAGGAACGCAAGCTGGCGCAATCCGGTCTGGGTGACCTGTTCGATGCCGTCGAGATCGTCAGCGACAAGAGCCCCGCCACGTATGCCCGCATCTTCAGCCGTCACGGTGATGGCGCCGAAAAAAGCATGATGGTCGGCAATTCGCTCAAGTCGGACGTGGTGCCGGCCATCGAGGCCGGCAGTTGGGGCATCCACGTGCCGCATGAACTGACCTGGGTGCTGGAGCATGTCGAGCCGCCGGTCACCGCGCCTCGCTTCCGCCAGATAGCCGATCTCTCCGAATTGCCCCGGCTGATCGAAAGCATCGGGAAAGCCGGCTGATCGCGTGTCTCGGCGTCGAACCGGACGTCGATGCCGGACATCAACGCGTCGCAATCTTGTTGTCCACTCCGCCATAGGACCGCGCTGTCGCTAACGCCAAATCGCGCGACCGCGTACAATCCACGACGTCGAATCGCTTTCTACTTGCAAATCAGTCGCAATTGCAGAATATGCGAAAAGCGTGCGTCGCAGTCGCATATGGGCGGCCACCGGCGGGACATGAGAGTAAATCGCGACAGGAGATATTGATGATCGAGAGATACGGGCGATGGGTTGTCGTCGGGTTGATGGCTGCGGTGTTCGCTGCGACAGTGGTTTCAAGCCCAGCGAAAGCGCAGGAAAAGTTCAAGGCTGTGACGACGTTCACCGTCATCGCCGACATGGCGAAGAATGTGGCGGGCGACGCAGCAATCGTGGAATCGATTACCAAGCCGGGTGCGGAAATCCACAATTACGCGCCAACGCCGGGTGACATTCAGCGCGCCCAGGGCGCACGGCTCATTCTGTGGAACGGGCTCAACCTCGAACTCTGGTTCGAGAAATTCTTCCAGAACCTCAGTGACGTGCCCGGCGTTATCGTCTCCGAGGGCGTCCAACCGATGAGCATCGCCGAGGGACCCTATACGGGCAAACCGAACCCGCATGCGTGGATGTCGCCGACAAGCGCGCTGATCTACGTCGACAACATCCGCGACGCCTTCGTCGAGCACGATCCGGCGCATGCCGAGACCTACAAGGCCAATGCGGAAGCCTACAAGGCAAAGATAGAAGCGGCCGTCGCGCCGATCCGCGATAAGCTTGCCTCGATCCCGCGGGACAAGCGCTGGCTGGTGTCGAGCGAAGGCGCTTTCTCCTACCTCGCACGCGATTTCGAGCTGAAGGAGCTTTATCTGTGGCCGATCAACGCTGACCAGCAAGGCACCCCGCAGCAGGTTCGCAAGGTGATCGACGCCGTCAGGGAGAACAAGATCGTCGCCGTCTTCAGCGAAAGCACCGTGTCGGACAAGCCGGCCCGGCAGGTCGCGCGCGAGACGGGAACGCATTACGGCGGCGTGCTCTATGTCGACTCTCTCAGCGAGGCGGACGGCCCGGTGCCGACCTATATCGACCTGTTGCGTGCGACATCGGATACAATTCAGAAAGGCCTCGCCGCAGGGCTGTCGCAATGAACGCAGCCGTTCCGCCTCTTGCCCCCGCGTCTGAGGATGCGGGGGGTGGTCTCGCCGTCCGGGGCGCGACCGTCACCTACCGCAACGGCCACACGGCGCTGCGGGATGCGAGCTTTGAAATTCCGACGGGCACGATCACGGCGCTGGTCGGCGTCAACGGTTCGGGCAAGTCGACGCTGTTCAAAGCCATCATGGGCTTCGTGCGGCTGGCCAAGGGGGAGATTCTTATTCTCGGACAGCCGGCCGCGGCCGCGCTGAGGAAGAACGTCGTCGCCTATGTGCCGCAGGCCGAGGAGGTCGACTGGAACTTTCCAGTACTGGTCGAGGACGTCGTCATGATGGGCCGCTACGGCCATATGGGCATGATGCGCCTTCCGAAGGCGGCTGATCGTGAGGCGGTTACGGCCGCGCTTGCGCGTGTCCGCATGAGCGATTTCCGCAAGCGCCAGATCGGCGAGCTTTCGGGCGGGCAGAAGAAGCGCGTCTTTCTCGCTCGGGCGCTGGCGCAGGACGGACGCGTCATCCTGCTCGACGAGCCATTCACCGGCGTCGACGTCAGGACCGAGGACGCCATCGTCGAACTGCTGCGCGCGCTCCGGGACGAAGGTCGAGTGATGCTGGTCTCGACGCATAATCTGGGTAGCGTGCCGGAGTTCTGCGACCGTGCCGTGCTGCTCCGGAACACGGTCCTTGCCTACGGGCCGACAGACCAGACCTTCACGCAGGCGAACCTGGAAAAGGCTTTTGGCGGCGTCTTGCGTCATTTCGTGCTGGGCGGCGCCGGACTGCATGAGGACGACGACAAGCGCCGCCTTGCCGTCATCACCGACGACGAGCGGCCACTGGTCTTCTACGGAGAGAACGGGGCCATGCAGCAAAAGATGCGGGAACCGGACGAATGAGTATCCTGCTCGAGCCGTTCGGCTACGAATATATGCTCAATGCCATGTGGGTGTCCGCCTTGGTCGGCGGCGTCTGCGCCTTCCTGTCCTGCTATCTGATGCTGAAAGGCTGGTCGCTGATCGGCGACGCGCTTTCGCATTCGATCGTGCCGGGCGTCGCCGGCGCCTATATGCTGGGCCTTCCCTTCTCGATCGGCGCCTTCTTCTCCGGCGGGCTCGCCGCTGCGGCAATGCTCTTCCTCAACCAGCGCACCAAGCTGAAGGAAGACGCCATCATCGGCCTGATCTTCTCCTCCTTCTTCGGCCTCGGCCTGTTCATGGTGTCGCTGTCACCGACCTCCGTGAACATCCAGACGATCGTGCTCGGCAACATCCTGGCCATCACTCCGGAAGACACGCTTCAGCTCGCCATCATCGGCTTCGTCTCGCTCGCCATCCTGCTGGTGAAATGGAAGGATCTTATGGTGGTCTTCTTCGACGAGAGCCACGCCCGCTCGATCGGCCTCAACCCGAGCGCACTCAAGATCATGTTCTTCATGCTGCTGTCGGCCTCCACGGTCGCCGCGCTTCAGACCGTAGGCGCCTTCCTCGTCATCTGCATGGTGGTTACCCCCGGCGCGACCGCCTATCTTCTGACGGACCGCTTTCCACGCCTGCTCGTCATCGCGGTTGTCATCGGCGCGGCCACGAGTTTCACCGGCGCCTATGCCAGCTATTTCCTCGACGGCGCCACCGGCGGCATCATCGTCGTGTTGCAGACGCTGATCTTTCTCGCTGCCTTCTTCCTCGCTCCCAAGCATGGAATGCTGGCAGCCCGTCGCCGCGCGGCCAGCGCCTTGGGGGCAGGCCTATGAGCATCCTCGATACGCTGCTTACCCCTTTCCAGTTCGGCTTCATGGTCAATGCCCTGATTATTTCGGTTCTGGTCGCGGTGCCGACGGCGATGCTCTCCTGCTTCCTCGTTCTCAAGGGCTGGTCGCTGATGGGCGATGCCATCAGCCACGCCGTCTTTCCCGGTGTGGTCATCGCCTACATCGTTGGATTCCCCTACTCGCTCGGTGCCTTCGCCGCCGGGATGTTCTGTGCTCTCGCCACCGGCTTCCTCAAGGACAACAGCCGCATCAAGCAGGACACGGTAATGGGCATCGTCTTCTCCGGCATGTTCGGCCTTGGCCTGGTGCTCTACGTGAAGATCCAGTCCGACGTGCATCTCGACCACATATTGTTCGGCGACATGCTGGGCATCGGCCTGCGCGACATCGTCGAGACGGGACTCATTGCCGCGTTCACGGCCGGCATCATCGGGATCAAGTGGCGCGACTTCCTGCTGCACGCCTTCGACCCGGCTCAGGCTCGCACGGTTGGTCTTCAGGTGAACCTGCTTCACTACGGCCTGCTTTGTCTGATTTCGCTCACTGTCGTCGGCGCGCTGAAAGCGGTCGGCATCATCTTGGCCATCGCCATGCTGATCGCACCTGGCGCCATCGCCTTCCTGCTGACAAGGAAGTTCAGCACCATGCTGATGCTGTCGATGGCAATCGCGGTCGCGGCGTCGTTTCTCGGCGTCTACCTGTCCTTCTTCATCGATAGCGCACCGGCGCCGACCATCGTTCTCATGCTGTCCGCCGCCTTCATCGCGGCCTTCGCCGCCACCACGCTCAAAGTGGGCCGAAGGGAGATTGGCGAGGAAGGCTAATGCATGTCGCGCAAAAGTGTGCAGCGGTTTTGCGATAATGACATGCATAAAAACAAGAACTTAAAGCGCGTCGCATGAATCCGTTCATCATCCGGATTGACGAGAGCGTCGCGTTTTCTGGATCGGCTTCACGTAGATTTCCAGCCTGTGGCTGATGATCGTGAATCCGTGCTGTCGAGCGATTTCCTCCTGGAGGCGCTCGATCTCCGCCGACTGGAATTCGACGACATCTCCCGTCTCAATGTTGATGAGATGATCATGATGCTCACGGGGGACGGTTTCGTATCTGGCGCGCCCATCGCCAAAGGTGTGCCGCTCCAGAATGCCCTTTTCGCGCAGAAGGCTGACGGTGCGATAGACAGTGGCGAGCGCGATCGTCGGCTCGATGGCGACAACACGGCGATGGAGTTCCACCACATCCGGATGGTCGCTGGATTCGGCTAGGACGCGCATGATGACGCGGCGCGGACCGGTGATGCGCAGTCCGAGTTTCCTGCAAAGCGCGGCGATGGTCTGTTCTGAGGACATGTCATGATCCGCCAATATCGACAGCCATGTCGCGAAGTCGGAACATGCCTGCGGATTGTTCGAAAGTGCTATCCCAGATGCGTCGCAATTGCAAAAGGACATGGGACTGGGTTCGCTGTCAGGCGGTCGCATACTGACATAAAGATATCCAGATCCAATCGCAAGAAGCGGGGAAGGGCGTGTGAGCCGGATCGGATGCGCTCTAAGCAGGTTCCGCAAAAGTGTCCCACGGTTTTGCGACAAGAACCTGCGACAAACAAAAGAATCTAAGCAGGCATTCGTGGGTCAGCCCACGAATGCCTGCTTAGCTACGTCCGAGCCCGATGAAATGGTCGATCACCGGCTGCAGCCGTTCGGTCGTGATCGGTTTGAATACCACCGCATCGACGATGCTCGACAGGCCGAGGCTCTCCGGTGTGCCATTCTTGATTGAGAGCAGGATCACCGAGGGGACCGACCTGCCCGACGTGCGGCGCAACGTATCGATACCGGACATCAGCGCGTCGCAGTCCTTGTTGTCCGCTCCGCCATCGAGGACGACAGCGCCGGGAATGAGCGATCGCAACGTCGCCGCCGCCGTTTCGGGCGATTCCGAGATCGGTTTGAGCCCGGATCGTTCGACGATTTTCGAGACCACCACCCGGTTGACCGGCGACTTTCCGACGACGAGCACGCGGCTGAAGTCGGCGAGCATGTTCCGGCTCCCCGAATTCAGGTGCTTCGCAGTACTGGTCTCGCGATTCACGGGGTGCATGAGCGGGCGGGCACTCGTCTGGTTTCAATGCAGGGTTGAAACTTTGGAGACAATTGCCGTGAGATCCCTGCCCGTGTCAAGCTGAAATGGCGGATATCGAGAATATCGCAAGAAACGTTAAAATTCAAACCAAGTTCTGTTCCCGGCCTGAATGCAAAACCGGTCGTGCGAACGCAAATCACCTGCGCAGAGACTGCGCAGGTGATGCCGGATCCACAACGGGCTCCCCAGTCAGCCTGGGCTCCGTTGCGTGACGATCACCGGGATCAGCAGGTCGCCCCAGTTGCCGTCGCCGCCATGATGTCTTGCCGAGCGCACGAGCTCCACCGACACGCCGGCCTCGACCGCCTTCATCACCGACTGGTTGAGCCTGTGCAGGTCGTTCGCAAGCATGCGGATGGTCGCTTGCTGGTCGACGTTCATAGTGGTGGCCTGTTCTTCGGCCCGTTCCTTGACGCGGCTTATCGATGCCATTGGTCTTCTCCTTGTGCGTATTTATAGCCCTCTGGGGCGGGTTTTCTGTTCGTTGCGTTTCCTGCTATTCCGCCGCCGGTTTGAACTGGGCGTGCTCGGTCGACTCATGCATGGCCGTGGTCGAAGATCGGCCACCGGTGATGGCCATCGACACGGCGTCGAAATAACCGGTGCCAACTTCGCGCTGGTGCTTTGTCGCGGTGTAGCCGTGGGCTTCCGCCGCGAATTCGGCCTCCTGCAGTTCGGAGTAGGCGGCCATCTGCCGCGTCTTGTAGCCGCGGGCGAGTTCGAACATGCCGAAATTGAGCTGGTGGAAACCGGCCAGCGTGATGAACTGGAACTTGTAGCCCATGGCGCCGAGTTCCTTCTGGAATTTGGCGATCGTGGCATCGTCGAGGTTCTTCTTCCAGTTGAACGACGGCGAGCAATTATAGGCGAGAAGCTTGCCGGGATGGTGCCTGTGCACGCCCTCGGCGAACTTCTTGGCCTGCGCCAGGTCGGGCTTGGAGGTTTCGCACCAGATCAGGTCGGCGTAGGGCGCGTAGGCGACGGCCCGCGCGATGCAAGGCTCGATGCCGTTCCTGACTTGATAGAAGCCTTCCACCGTGCGGCCGGCGTCATAGTCGACGAAGGGCTGGTCGCGCTCGTCGATGTCGGAGGTGAGCAGCTTTGCCGCTTCCGCGTCGGTGCGCGCGACGACCAGCGTCGGCGTACCCATGACGTCGGCGGCAAGCCGCGCGGCGTTGAGGTTGCGGATGTGTGCGGCGGTCGGGATCAGCACCTTGCCGCCGAGATGGCCGCATTTCTTCTCCGACGCCAGCTGGTCCTCGTAGTGGACTCCGGCGGCGCCCGCCTCGATGAAGGCCTTCATGATCTCGAAGGCATTGAGCGGTCCGCCGAAGCCGGCTTCCGCATCGGCGACGATAGGCGCGAACCAGGTGTCGACCGAAAGTCCCTTGCCTTCGGAGGTCTCGATCTGGTCGGCGCGCTGCAGGGTACGGTTGATGCGCTTGACCAGTTCGGGCGCTGCATTGGCGGGATAGAGCGACTGATCCGGATACATGGCGGATGCGGTGTTGGCATCGGCTGCGACCTGCCATCCCGACAGGTAGATCGCCTTCAGCCCGGCCCGGACCTGCTGCATCGCCTGGTTGCCCGACATGGCGCCGAGTGCGTTGACGAAATCCTCCTCGTGGATGAGCTGCCAAAGCCGGTTGGCGCCCATTTCGGCGAGGCTCTGCCGAATCTGGACCGAACCGCGCAGCCGCTTCACATCGTCTGGCGAATAGGGCCGCTCGATGCCGTCGAAGCGGCCTTCCGGCGCCGAGGGGACGAGGTTGTAAAAATCGGTCATTTGGTCGCTCCGGATAAATCGTTGCTGGGATAGAAAACGTCGCCTCATGGAAATTTCCGCGCCGTTTAGTGTGACACCATTTACATTTCGACGCGAAACAGGCGAGAAAAACCGTGAGCTTTGCTGGAAAATAAGGGAAAACCTGTGTTGCGTTTGACAGCCAGTCGCTGTAAATCTGTCACGATTGTAAAACGGTGACATGGCGCCGCCATTCAAAAATGATGTAAATTTCTGTCAAGGACAGTCGAGTGGCCGACCAGAAGATCTTCGCCGGGCCGCGCATCCGCCGCATTCGCAGCGCCAAGGGCCTGACCCAGACGGCGATGGCCGAAGGGCTCGGCATCTCGCCGTCCTATCTCAATCTCATCGAGCGCAACCAGCGGCCGCTGACGGTCCAGCTGATCCTCAAGCTGGCATCTGTCTACAAGGTCGACCCGCATGAACTGCAGGGCGAGGCGAGGGGGTCGGTCGCCGCCTTGAAGGAAGTGTTTTCAGATCCGCTGCTGGTCGGCGAGTTGCCTGGTGACCAGGAGCTGATCGAGCTTGCCGAGGCGGCGCCCAACGCTTCCGCTGGGGTGATAAAGCTGTTTCGCGCCTATCGCGAGCAGGCCGAGCGCCTTTCAGATCTCAACGAGCTTCTGGCGCGTGAGGGCCGGGCCACCGCGCTCTCCGGCGCCCGCTTGCCGATCGACGAGGTGCACGAGATATTCGAACGCCGGCCGAACCACTTTGCCGCGCTCGAAGCGGAAGCCGAGGCATTCACGTCGGTGCTCGATCCCGGCGACGATCTGCTCAGTGCGCTGAAGGCCTGGCTGAAGCGCGAATACGGCATCGTGGTCAAGGTGCTGCCGGTCGCCACCATGCCGAACTGGCGCCGCCGCTACGACCGCCACTCGCAGCGTCTGTTTCTGTCGGAGCGCCTGTCGCCATTCGACCAATTGCGCGAGGTGGCGATGGAGGCCTGCCTGATCCGCATGACGGTCGCGGTGGCAGGCGAGATTCAGGCGCTGAAGCTGACCACGGATGAGGCCCGCCGGCTCGCCCGCTTCGAGCTTGGCCGCTATGCCTCCCACGCGCTGATGATGCCCTATCAATCGTTTCACGCGGCAGCACACCGTGCGCGTTACGACATAGACGTGCTGCGCTCGCGCTTCGGCGTCTCCTTCGAGCAGGCGGCGAACCGCCTGACCATGCTGCAGCGGCCGGGCACGTCTGGCGTGCCGTTCTTCATGCTCGAGGTCGACAATGCCGGCAGCCGCTTCCGCAGGGCGGGCAGCCAGGGTTTTCCGCAAAGCCGCTTCGGCGGCGGTTGCCCAAAGCTTCCCGTGCATGCCGCCTTCACCCAACCCGGCCAGATCTTCGTCGAGGCGGTGGAAATGCCCGACGGCGCCGAGTTCCTCTGCATCGCCCGCACGCTTGAAGGGCCGCAAGGCTCATTTTCGGAGCGCCCGCGCCGTACCGCACTTCTGCTGGGCTGCGACATCGGCTTTCGCGATGAGATCGTTTATGGCACGGCACTGCCGGGGCCGGCCGCCGCCGCAGCTGGAAAAGCCGGACAGGGCATCAATCCGGCCACACCGGTAGGCCCGGCCTGCCGGCTGTGCGAACGCATCGGCTGCCTTGCCCGCGCCGAGCCGCCGGTGACGCGCCCGCTCGGCCTCGACGAGATGGTGACCGGGTTGAGCGCCTTCGATTTTCAGTGAGGCCGCGGCAGGCGATCTGCCGTCTTTGCCACAACCGTCGCCGTTCGGTGGATCACGCCCCGCCATCGTCTTTGCGCTACGCGAATGAGGCACGTTCTTGTCGTCCGTTGCGCATCGTGCCGCCCTGAAATCGCCGACAGTCGCGCCCCATGACCGATACCGCATCATCACCGATTGCCGTTTCGCCCGTTGTCTCGCCGCGTGACGAGCGTGTCGGCTTCCTGTTGATATTCCTGTCGGCGCTGATGTGGAGCTTCGGCGGCACTATTGCCCGCTTAATCGACGCCGGCGACAGCTGGACTGTGGTGTTCTGGCGCTCGGTCTGGGCCGCCGCCTTCCTGATCTGCTTCATGATCTGGCGCGACGGCTGGGGCGGCACGGTGAAGTTGTTCCGCGGCATGGGCTTGCCCGGCCTTGCCGTGGCGTTCTGCTTCGCCACCGCATCGACTTGCTTCGTCGTGGCGCTTGCCTACACCACCGTCGCCAACATCCTTTTGATGCAGGCCGGCGTGCCGCTCCTGGCGGCGCTGTTCGCCTGGGTGCTGTTTCGCGAACGGGTGGCCGCGGCGACCTGGGTGGCGATCGCCGCCGTCATTGCCGGCGTTGCCATCATGGTATCGGAATCGCTTGATGGTGCCGTGTCTCCCATCGGCGACGGGTTGGCGCTGCTCATCGCCGTCATGTTTTCGATCGCCACCGTCATCACCCGGCGCTTTGCCCATGTGCGCATGACGCCGGCGACCTGCCTCGGCACGATGCTTGCTGCCGTATTCGCGGCGTCCCAGGCATCGCAATTCGGCGTTTCCAGCAGCGACATGGGCTTCCTGTTTGCATTCGGCGTGGTCAATCTGGGTCTCGGCCTTGCCTTCTTCGCCACCGGCGCCCGGCTTGTTCCGGCGGCTGTCGCAGCACTCCTCGGCACCTTCGAGCCGATCCTCGGCCCGATCTGGGTCTGGCTCATCCATTCCGAGGTGCCGTCGGAACGCACCATCATTGGCGGTACGGTCGTGGTCACGGCGCTGCTCGTCCATATCGGGCTCGAATTCAAACGTCAGACGCGGCCCGTGCGGCCGGGTGTCACGGGCATGCCGTCGCCTAATTGATGCAGCGCACGCGCCAAAGCGAGATGAGCCATTGACAACGCCGCAGCCGCGCGGGCAGGCTGCAATACGGCAACAACAAGACAGGCGTATCTTGCCAAGTCTCCCCTCCGGCCCGATCGAGACCGGACCACATCGTCGTATCCCTGCCCGCGCCGTGGCGAGAGCCTCTGACGGCGCCGGAACACCACTTGGATCACGATATGGGAACGGGGGCCTCGGCCGCTGCACGTCGAACCACGTCGGCGGTTCGCGCTTGTCGCTTGCCGGAAAGCCCAATAATCTGAAGCAAATGCCAGCCGCGCAGCCCTGCGAGAGCTGGCGACGGAACACTCATCAAAGGAGAGACGCATGACCCGCAAAGCGTTCTGGCTTTCGGCAACCTCGGCATTTCTGACGCTTTTCACCCTCGGGGCTCATGCCCAGGACCGCGTCGTCAATGTCTATAACTGGTCGGATTACATCGACAGTTCGATCATCGACGAGTTCACCAAGGAAACGGGCATCAAGGTCACCTACGACACCTTCGATTCCAACGAGCTCCTGGAGACGAAACTGCTTGCCGGCGGCAGCGGCTACGACGTTGTCGTGCCGACCGCCAATTTCCTCGCACGCCAGATCCAGGCGGGCGTGTTCCAGAAGCTCGACAAGTCGAAGCTGCCCAACATTTCCAACATGTGGGACATCATCGCGGAGCGGACGGTCAAGTATGATCCCGGCAACGAATATTCGATCAACTACATGTGGGGCACGGTCGGCCTCGGCTATAACACCAAGAAGGTGCAGGAAGCGCTCGGCACCGACACGATCGACAGCTGGGACGTGTTCTTCAATCCGGAAAAGCTGGCCAAGCTGAAGGACTGCGGCGTCTATGTCCTCGATTCCCCGAGCGACATTCTCCCGAACGCCTTCAAATATCTGGGCATCGATCCCGAGACCACGTCGCTGGACGATTTCGCCAAGGCGGAAGAACTGATGCTGAAGATCAGGCCTTACATCCGCAAGTTCCACTCGTCGGAATACATCAACGGGCTGGCCAATGGCGACATCTGTCTGGCCGTCGGCTGGTCGGGCGACGTCTTCCAGGCGCGCGACCGTGCGACGGAGGCAAACCAGGGTGTCGAGATCAGCTACTCCGTGCCGAAGGAAGGTGCCGAAATGTGGTTCGACCAGATGGCGATCCCGGCCGACGCGCCGCATGTCGCCGAGGCGCATGAATTCCTGAACTACATGATGAAGCCGGAAGTGATCGCCAAGTCGAGCAACTATGTCTTCTACGCCAACGGCAACAAGGCGTCGCAGCAGTTCATCGATAAGGAGATCCTCGAGGATCCGGCGATCTACCCGGACGAGGCGACGCTGGCGAAGCTGTTCACCATCGCCCCCTACGATTCCAAGACCCAGCGCGTCGTCACCCGCACCTGGACCAAGATCGTCACTGGGCAGTAAGCGGCAATCAACGACCCCGGGGCAGTGCGCCGGGGTCAGATCTTTTGGGGATGGAACGCAAGACGGAGTGGGACATGAAATCGCTTGGCAGCATCCGCAGGGATTTCGCGCCATGGAACGACCCGAACGCCAAGCCATACATCCAGTTCGACAATGTCACCAAGAAGTTCGGTGACTTCACCGCCGTCAACAATTTGTCGCTGACCATATTCGAGCGCGAGTTCTTTGCCCTGCTCGGCGCGTCGGGCTGTGGAAAATCGACGCTTCTGCGGATGCTCGCCGGCTTCGAGGAGCCGACCGCCGGCCGCATCCTGCTCGATGGCCAGGATCTGCGCGGCATTCCGCCATACCGGCGGCCGGTCAACATGATGTTCCAGTCCTACGCACTGTTCCCGCATATGACGGTCGAGAACAACATCGCCTTCGGCCTCAAGCAGGACGGCATGCCGAAGCCCGAGATCGCGGCGCGCGTTGGAGAGATGCTGAAGCTGGTCAAGCTTGAGCAGTTCGCCAAGCGCAAGCCGCATCAATTGTCCGGCGGCCAGCGCCAGCGCGTCGCACTTGCCCGCTCGGTCGCCAAGCGGCCGAAGGTCCTGCTGCTCGACGAGCCGCTTGGCGCGCTGGACAAGAAGCTGCGCGAGGAAACACAGTTCGAGCTGATGGACCTCCAGCAGTCACTCGGCCTCACCTTCGTCGTCGTCACCCACGATCAGGAAGAGGCGATGACCATGGCCGACCGCATTGCCATCATCGACAAGGGCGAGGTGATGCAGGTGGCGACGCCGGCGGAAGTCTACGAGGCGCCGGGTTCCCGTTTCGTCGCCGGCTTTGTCGGCAACGTCAACATGTTCGAAGGCAAGATCGCGCGTGGCGATGCCGGCGCGGCAAGCATCGACACGGGCAACGGCATCACCATCCGGACCGAGAATGCCGGCGACGCCGCCATTGGCGCGGCCGTCGCCTTCGCGATCAGGCCGGAGAAGATCAAGGTGTCGTCGAAGAAGCCGGACGGCGCCGTCAACGCCATCGAGGGCGAGGTCTACGATATCGCCTATCTCGGCGATATGACCGTCTATCACGTCAGGCTGGACGACGGCCACGTGGTGCGAGCGAGCACGATGAACGCCGCACGCATCACCGAGGATCCGCTGAGCTGGAATGACCGTGCCTGGGTGTCGTTCCGGCCGGACGCCGGCGTCGTGCTGACGCGATAGGGGACAGCCATGTCGAATGCCGCTGTCACCGCTGCAACAACCTCCTCGGCCGCCGATGCGGGCAAATCCGCCCTGGCCAGACTGGGAGAGGCCTTCGTTGGCCGCCTCGTCATCATCATCCCGTATCTCTGGCTGGTCTTCTTCTTCCTCATTCCGTTCGTCATCGTCTTCAAGATTTCGCTGTCGCAGACGGCGATCGCCATACCGCCCTACACCCCGGTGCTTGGCTTCGGCGATGGCCTTTCCGGTCTTCTCGATCAGCTGAAACAGCTCAGCATCGACAATTACACTTGGCTGACGCAGGACGCGCTCTACGTCAACGCCTATGTCACGAGCGTCATCGTCGCCGCCATTTCGACGGTGCTGACATTGCTTGTCGGCTACCCGATCGCCTATGGCATGGCCCGCGCGCCGGCGACGCTCCGCCCGACTTTGCTGATGCTGGTGATCCTGCCGTTCTGGACCTCGTTCCTGATCCGTGTCTACGCCTGGATCGGCATCCTCAAGCCCGAGGGGCTGCTCAACCAGCTGCTGCTCGCCAGCGGCGTCATCAACCAGCCGCTGATCATCCTCAACACCTACACGGCGATCTTCATCGGCATCGTCTATTCCTATTTGCCGTTCATGGTGCTGCCGCTCTACTCCGCCCTCGAGAAAATGGATTACTCGCTGATCGAGGCGGCCAAGGATCTCGGTTGCCCGCCGACCAGCGCCTTCTGGAAGATCACCTTTCCGCTGTCGCTGCCCGGCGTCATCGCCGGCTGCCTCCTGGTGTTCATTCCTGCCGTCGGCGAGTTCGTCATTCCCGACCTGCTCGGCGGGTCGCAGACGCTGATGATCGGCAAGACGCTGTGGAACGAGTTCTTCGCCAATCGCGACTGGCCGGTGTCGTCGGCCGTCGCCGTCATCCTGCTTTTGCTGCTGATCGTGCCGATCATGCTCTTCCAGCGGGCCCAGGCCCGCGCCCAGGAGCAGGACAAATGAACCCGACCTGGAGCCGTTTCAACATCACGTCGATCGTGCTGGGCTTTGCCTTTCTTTACCTGCCGATCGTTCTGCTCGTCGTCTTCTCCTTCAACGAATCGAAACTGGTCACCGTCTGGGGCGGCTTCTCGACCAAATGGTATGTCTCGCTGTTCCACAACCAGGGCCTTATGGACGCCACCTGGGTAACGGCCCGCGTCGCCGTCATCTCGGCCACCGTGGCGACCGTGCTCGGCACGTTGGCGGCTCTCACCTTGACGCGCTACACGCGCTTCAAGGGCCGGATGCTGTTTTCCGGCATGGTCTTTGCGCCGCTGGTCATGCCGGAAGTCATCACCGGCCTGTCGCTGCTGCTGCTCTTCGTCGCCGTCGGCCTCGACCGCGGCTTTCTCACCGTCACGCTTGCCCACATCACCTTGACCATGTGCTTCGTCGCCGTAGTCGTGCAATCGCGCCTGATGACGTTCGACCGCTCGCTGGAAGAGGCCGCGATGGATCTTGGCGCCCCGCCGGTGAAGACCTTTTTCCAGATCACGCTGCCTGTCATCATGCCGGCGATCGTGTCTGGCTGGATGCTGGCGTTCACCTTGTCGCTCGACGATCTGGTCATCGCCAGCTTCACCTCGGGGCCTGGCGCCACCACGCTGCCGATGAAGATCTACAGCCAGGTTCGTCTCGGTGTGACGCCGGAGATCAACGCCGCCTGCACCATCCTGATCGCGGTCGTGGCGGTTGGGGTCATCATCGCTTCGCTCGCCAACAAGCGTCGCGAGGTGCAGCGCCAGCGCGATGAGCAAGCCGCTCAGCGGGGATGACGAAAGGGACGGCGGCTGCAGGCCGCCGGGAAGCGCTTCCGACGACGACCGCGGCGGCTTCGTTGCCTACTGTACGGAAATCCCGCGGCTTATCGGCGAGATGAACGGCGTGCTCCATGTCCCGCCGACGAAGAACGAAGACTGGTTGGGACCCTGGTCATTCGTCTGCGTGGCCGCTTGGCCCGCCTGAATGATACCGCCGGACAGCGCCAGCCCTCGTCCGCCATAGGAGGCGATGCCGGAAAGCCAGACCTTGTACTGCGCCGAAATGGCTTCGGCCTTCTCGATCTTCGCCACGCCGTTCGAAATATTGGCCTTGAGTTCGGCTCCGTCGATCGGCAGCGTTCCGTCGGAGACATCGTCGAGCGCGAAGAATCCGCCCTGTTCGGTGTGTTTGAGAAACGCCGGCAGGTTGAGCCGGCTCAATGCGCCCTTGCCGAATTTTGCCGAAACCGAGCCGTCGGCGTTTTCGAAAATGGAATCCCAGGTTCTGCCCGGTCCCTTGAGGATGACCGAAACCGTTCCCGTGCCGATCGGCACCAGTCGCGTCATCCCGGCTGCGGTGCCAAAAGCGCCGCCGTCGATGTCGGAGGCGAGCAGCCTGATCTCGACCTGCGTGCCTCCTGGCTTGCGGTCGAAACGAAGGCTGCTCTGGATGTTGCCGCCAAAGGCCGAGGCGTCGGAAATATCGAAGACGGCAAGGCCGTTCTTGACCTGGGCGGTGGCGGCGACCTCGGCAAGCTGGATGGCGCCTGCGGTGGCCTGAGCTGCCGACAGTCTGAGATCGAGATTGATCCGGTCGGCGACGCTTGTGTCGATTTCGCCGGGGCCAGTGCCGCTCGTGGGTGCCAGGGGCGTGAAGGCGGAGAGAAACCGCCGCAGGTCGAGCGTGTCGAAGGCGAGCGTACCGGAGATGACCGGCCGCGCCTCGCCAAAGGAGAAGTCCAGCGCACCCATTCCCGGATTGTCGTCCAGAGCGATCTCGGTGTTTTCGAATTTAATGCGGCTGGAGGTCGCCGTGACCTTGCTGGAAACGGAGACCGAGCCGATTGCCGCGCCCGGCGCGATGCCGGCCCGCGACCATTCGAGCAGGCGCCTGAGCGAGGGTGCGGCAAATTTCGCCTGGCCGTCGAAATAGGCGTTCTCGGACATGCTGGCCACGCCGTCGAACGAAAAACTGGCAGGGGCTGCCTTGAAGGAAAGCGTCATCAGCGCAGCACCTCCCCCAAACAGCACCAGCGGGTTTGGCGATGCGGCATCCACGGCGACGCTTTCGCCGCGCCAGATTCCGGTCGCCGACAGCGTCGCGTTGCTGTTCAGCGCGGCCCAGTTCGCCTGGCCGCTCAGGCTGCTCAGTATCTCGGCGTCCTTGCCATCGACGGAGGTCACCACGCGGCCGTCCCTGAACTCCACGGTGCCGAACGGATCCGCCGGCAGCTTGCTCAGGTCCGGCTTTGCTGGATTGGCGCTGACCACGGCGCGAGCAGTGTCGATGGAACGCGTGATGCGCCCGCCCGAAGGCAGGGCGGGCAGGAAAAACCCATTTGCCGCGCGTTGGACCCTGATTGTCGGCCGGATCAGCCGCGCTGTCGAAAACACCACGTTGCCACGCAGCGCCGACATGGCGGAGAGACTGACCTCGACCCGTTCGGTTTCGATCACAGGCGGCGCGTCGGTCTCTGTCCATTGCGAAAGCGTCACGTCGGTCAGGATGGCCCGAAAATTCGGCCAGACCTCGATCCGCGGCGCGCCGTCGATGGTGACCCTGAAACCGCTCCACGCACTCATTTCCCAGGCGATGCGGTCGCGCACGATGCGGGTCGAGGCAACGAGCGGCAGGGCGGCGACGCCCAGCGCGATGACGAGCACGGCAACGCCGATCGCCCATATTCCGCGCCGGATCAAAGGTGATGGCATGTCGCCCCGTATGCTTCCATTCCGACAAAAATCGCCCGGCGGGTGTAACTCAGTCGTCACTACGACTTAGGGCCGACGCATTTCAAGTCTTTATGGCCCCGCGATGGCATTTGCGCACATCCGCGTCGGGTCGGCCGAACAAAATCTTGCTCTGCTGCGCTGCGATATGCATAAGCGATGCCATACGCGGCGCGTTTTAAGGAGGAACGATATGGCTGGCGACGCACCGCTCTGGACACCGACGCAAGACCAGGTCGACGCCGCGCCGATGACCGCCTTCATGAAGGCTGCCGCGGCCAGGACCGGCAAGGATTTTTCCTCTTACGCCGAGCTTCACCGCTGGTCGGTCGACGATCGCGAGGCGTTCTGGAGCCTGGTCTGGGATTTCTGCGGGATCGTGGGCGACAAGGGGGCCGGTGGGGGCGGGACCAGCGGGGGCGAGCGCGTGCTTGTCGATGGCGACAAGATGCCGGGCGCCGCCTTCTTTCCCGATGCGAAGCTGAATTTCGCCGAGAACCTGTTGCAGAAAACCGGGGCAGGTGACGCAATCGTCTTTCGCGGCGAGGACAAGGTCGAGCGCCGGCTGTCCTGGAACGAGCTGCATGCGCTGACCTCGCAGCTGCAGCAGCTTTTCCTGTCGCTCGGAGTGAAAAACGGCGACCGCATCGCCGCCATGATGCCCAACATGCCGGAGACCGTCGCCGCCATGCTGGCGACAGCCTCGATCGGCGCCGTCTGGTCGTCCTGTTCTCCCGACTTCGGCGAACAGGGCGTGCTGGACCGGTTTGGCCAGATCGAGCCTGTCGTCTTCATCGCGCCCGACGGCTACTGGTACAATGGCAAGGCGATCGAGGTCGCCGACAAGATCGCGGCCGTTGCCGCAAAGCTCGCCACCGTCCGCAAGATCCTGATCGTCGACTATCTCGGCACGTCGACCGATGTGGCGGCGACCATCGAGAGAGCGACGGCGCTGGACGAGGCGCTCTCATCCTTCGCCGCCAAGCCGCTCACCTTCGAGAGGTTGCCGTTCGCGCATCCGCTCTACATCCTGTTTTCCTCCGGAACGACCGGCATCCCCAAATGCATCGTCCATTCGACCGGCGGAACGCTGATCCAGCACGTCAAGGAAGAACGGCTCCATGCCGGCCTGCTCGACGGCGACCGCTTCTTCTATTTCACCACCTGCGGCTGGATGATGTGGAACTGGCTGGTGTCCGGCCTGGCGTCGGGCGCAACCCTTCTGCTCTATGACGGCTCGCCCTTCTGTCCCGACGGCAACGTGCTGTTCGACTTCGCAGACGCCGAGAAGATGACCTATTTCGGCACCTCGGCCAAATTCATCGATTCAGTGCGCAAGGCCGGCCTCAAACCGATCCGCACGCATGATCTTTCCAGTGTGCGCACGATCTCCTCCACCGGCTCGCCGCTGTCGCCGGAGGATTTCCGCTTCGTCTATGACGGCATCAAGCAGGACGTGCATCTCGCCTCGATCTCCGGCGGCACCGACATCGTCTCCTGCTTCGTGCTCGGCGTGCCGACGCAACCGGTATGGACCGGAGAGATCCAGGGACCCGGTCTTGGCCTCGCCGTCGACGTCTGGGACGACGACGGCCACCCGCTCAGGCAGGAGAAGGGTGAGCTCGTCTGCACCAAGGCGTTCCCGGCAATGCCGATCGGCTTCTGGAACGATCCCGAAGGCAAGAAATACCACGCCGCTTATTTCGAGCGCTTCGACAATGTCTGGTGCCACGGCGACTTCGCCGAATGGACCGCCCATGGCGGCCTGATCATCCATGGCCGCTCCGACGCGACGCTCAATCCGGGCGGTGTCAGGATCGGCACTGCGGAGATCTACAATCAGGTCGAGCAGATGCCGGAAATCCTGGAGGCGCTGTGCATCGGCCAGGATTTCGACAACGACGTGCGGGTCGTGCTGTTCGTGCGGCTGGCTGCCGGCGTTGAACTCGACGCCGAGCTGGAAAAGCGCATCCGGACGAAAATCCGCAGCGGGGCGAGCCCTCGCCACGTGCCGGCCAGGATCGTCGCCGTCACCGACATTCCACGCACCAAATCCGGCAAGATCACCGAGCTTGCGGTGCGCGACATGGTGCATGGCCGTGCCATCAAGAACAAGGAGGCGCTGGCCAATCCCGAAGCGCTCGAGCTGTTTCGCAACCTGCCGGAACTGGCCGACTAGTTCCTCGAAGTGAGTAACTTTGACAGGTTGCAGGCCTGTTTGGTTTCATGGTTCGTTGAGTGAACCATCGCAAACGTTCGAGATTGGCCGAAGCCCCTCAACTTCGTCATCCCGGAGGTCTGCGCTGCGTCGCTCCGCTCCTTGCTCTCCGCCCATGATGACGAAGCGATGGGCGCTTCAGCATGGTTAACAAAATATCTCGCTCGAATTTACCTAGATTTCATGAGTGGTACACATTGGTAAATTTTCCGCGGCGCCGGTAAGGTTTTGTTAAGGGCCGACGTCGATAGTCGTGCGTAACTTGAGGGAGAAATCCCGTTCCTCGAATTCCCCAGAGGATCTGAATTCGCTCAAGCCCCCGTTGTGACAGCAATCCTATCATTCAAGGCGTCCGGTTGGACGCCTTTTCTTTATTCAGCGAGCACGCGGGTTGATGGAAAGGCGACTTCGACCAGGGTGCCCTCGCCGGGCGTCGAGTTGATGGTGAACCGGGCACGGTTCGCCTCGACCATGGCCTTGGTCAGCGGCAGCCCGAGGCCGGTGCCGTCGCCGCGCCCGCGCTTCAGCGCGTTGATCTGCTTGAACGGCTTGAGCGCCTGTTCGATCTCGGACTGGCTCATGCCGATGCCCGTGTCGCGCACGCGCATCACGACGTCGCCGGAGATCTCGTAGGCTGTCGATACGATCACCTGGCCGCCGGCCTGCGTGTAGCGGATGGCATTCGACAGGATGTTCAGCGCGATCTGGCGCACGCTGCGCAGATCGGCCACCACTTCCGGCAGCCGTGAGGCGAAGCTGGAGCGGATGATGACACGTTCGCGGTTGGCCTGCGGCTGCATCATCGCCACCGTCTCGGCCAGCGTGTCGTTGAGCGACACAGCCTCATAGGCCATCTCCTGCTGGCCGGCCTCGATCTTCGAAATGTCGAGCAGGTCGTTGACCAGGTCGAGCACATGGTTGCCCGACCGGTTGATGTCGCGCAGATAGTCACGGTAGCGGTCATTGGCGACCGGCCCGAATTTCTCGTCGACCATCAACTCGGAAAACCCGATGATGGCGTTGAGCGGCGTGCGGATCTCGTGGCTGATGCGGGCGAGGAAGTCGGTCTTCTGCGACGACGCGCGTTCGGCCACCGCGCGCGCCTGGGTCAGATCCTCTTCGGCCCGCTTCCACTGGGTGATGTCGCGCACCACCGCGCAGAACCCGCTGTCGTTGGGCAGGCTGCCGATGGTCATGAACAGCGGAATGAAGCGCCCCTGCGCCTCGCGTCCGATCACCTCGCGGCCGTCGTTGAGCACGCTCGCCACGCCGGGCTCGGACAGTCCGTCGAGATAGTCTCGCGCCGCGCGCTGGCTTTCGATCGCAAACAGCGAGACGAAGGGCTTGCCGGTAACCTCGTCGCTGTCGAAACCGAACAGCGCTTCCGCCGGGCGGCTGATCGAGCGGATCGTTCCGTCACGGCCGATCAGCACGACGCCGTCGGTCGCGGTGTCGATGATGGTGCGCATCTCGCCGATGCGTGCCTTGAGCTCGGAAACGTCCGGCTGCGTCTGGTCGTCGGCGGCACCGTGCGGAATTGGTGCGTCGTCGTCGCCGGACCGGCGCACGACCAGCATCAGCGCCTTGCCGCCACGCCACGGAACCGAGCGCAGAATGGCCTCGATCGGGAACTCCTGGCCGTCACGCGCCTTCAACCGCAACGCGTGATCGGTTCCGTCGGAAGCGCTGTCGTCGTAAGGATCGGCAAACAGCGCGCCGAGGCCACCGGCATCCTCCAGATCGTCGAGCGTGTCATAGCCGGTCAGGCTGAGGAATTCCTCATTCGCGTAATGGAGGTCGTCGCCAGAATGGATGAGCAGGGGCACCGGCAGCTTGCCGAGGATAGAGATATCCGGAGCCTTGTTGTCGTCTCCCGCCGAAAAAGCCGATGGCACGAACCCTTCGAGCTTGAGCGGCGGCACCTGCAGGCGCGGCCGCTCGACGGGCGCCGGCTCCACGTCACCGGCATCGCCGATGTCATCGGTTGAGAGACGGATCTCGTCATCGGACCGCGCCCAGTCCTCGCTGTCTTCCGCGTCGCGGAAATCGGCGACCGTCATCGAGTCGTCGTCTTCGACGGCGGTCGATCGGCTGTCCGTGTCCATCGGTTCAGCGACTTCCAGCGTCGCCTCGTCCGGCTCGGAAACCGGCGCACCGTCGCCGGTGTCGGCGGCATCGTCCCGGTCGGCGTAGTCGAGCAGCGAGCCTGAGATGTCGGGCACCGTTGCTTCCGGCTGCTCGCCGTCGAGCCTTGCGACATCCTTCTCGTCTTCGGCATCGCTTTCGGTCGATTCCGCCGCAGCCGGTCCTGCCGGCTTTTCGGCATCGGGCTTTTCGGCCGGGGTTGTGCTGTCCCTCTTGAGCCGCTCGCCGATCTCACGGAATGCGCTGCGTTCCAGCGTCGACAGCCCCTTGTCGTTGGCCGGCTGCCTGTGCTCCGCCAGCCGGATCACCTTGTCGGCAAAACGCCGTTCCGGCTTCGGCACGATGGTCAGCGCCGGCACCTCGCCCTTGAACGGATCGTCGGTTTCCTCGGGCGCTTCGGGCGCTGTCTCCGTGACCTCCGGCTCGACGGCTGCGGGCGCCGCACCATTGGGGACAAGTGCCATCCCGATCGCTTCCGGATCGGCCACCGCATCACCGGTACGGGCAACGCCGAAGCCGCGAAAACCTTCGAAGGCGCGGCTGCGGCCGTAGACGGGCAGCGCCGCCAGATCGACGGGTATCTTGAAATCGGTGCCGGCCACCGGCCACAGCACGGAGCGGCCGGACCAGGTGTCGCGCCGGTCGAGCAGGCCGGCGATCTCGCCGGACGCATCGAGGCCGAACGTGGCCGCGACGTCCCTGAAGCGCCGGCCGATCACATCGGCGGCAGGCTTGCCGACGATCTTCGCGAATTCCAGCGACAGGGCGCTGAACCTGCCCTCGGCGTCGGTGCGCCAGACGAAACGCAGCGGGGGAGCCGCGCGGTCGATCGCCGGTATGCGGCGTTCGGCCGGGGAGGCGGCCGCTGGGGCCTCTTGTACGGTATTTTCCGCCGATGCATCCGACACGGCCGGCGCCTCGACATCCCTGGACGCGTACGGCTGGTCCGGCGCCTCATCCTCGTCGGGACTGAAATACCAATGGTCATGCTGCGCGGGCGGTCCGCCGGCCGCGTCGGGGCTCTCCTCGGCCACATCGGAAATGCCGTGCTCCGCCGATGCCGAGATGTCTTCGACGGCCGATGGAGCGATTTCCGCGACTGTCGTTGTCGGCACGTTGTCCTGAACTGCTTCTGGCTGGACTGCGGCATCCGCCGCTGCTGTATCGGTGCCGGTTTCCGTCTCCGCGTCGCGCTCGCCGGCAGTGGCTTCGGCATCGAGCTGGTCCTCGTCGATCACCACCAGCAGGTGCCGTTCATCCGTCAGCCGGGCAAGACCGGC
Source organism: Mesorhizobium tianshanense (assembly GCF_007830515.1). GTDB lineage: Bacteria > Pseudomonadota > Alphaproteobacteria > Rhizobiales > Rhizobiaceae > Mesorhizobium > Mesorhizobium tianshanense. The sequence goes on along the minus strand of NZ_VLKT01000015.1, from coordinate 36,664 downwards.
CGGATAGGAAGTGGTGCCGCCTGGAACGAGGCGCTTGACGATACGGTCGCTCTCGTTCGCCACATCGGCCACAAGCGCCACCAGCGTCTCGGGCAAGATGCCGAGCGCCGAAAAGCCATCCGAAGCGGCCTCGATATTGCCCTTGGCGTCGACGAAGGCGATGAAGTGACTGTCTTCGGTAAAGCCGCTGATGGCTCGAGCGGCGATCTCGGCGGCGCTGCGCGAGCCGGTCTGCGCCGCCGGCACCGCCAGCATGATCGCGTTTTCGCCGTCCGGCATCGTCACCGCGCTGGCCAGAAAGCCAACCGCGCGGCTGGTCAGGCCGGTCGCCAACCGGATCGTGATGGCGCGGTCGCGGCCGATCTGTGGAAAACCGCCTGTCGCCATAATCTGGCGCCTGACGATCAGCGGCAACCCTGTCGAGGCGCCTATGATGGCCTCGATGTCGGGGTAGCCGAACACCGCTGCCCCTGGTCCGTTGGCCCAGATCACCTGTTCGAGGTCTGCCGACAGAAGGGCGATCGCGTTGCCGGCGGCAAAGCGCTGGCGGACCTCGTCGAGCACGGCGACGTCGAGGAAAGAGTAGTTTTCGGACGGCATGCGCTTGGCGAACCCTCTTGGCACGGAGCCGGCAGTTTGCAGTTAACACTTTGTTAATAAAAGCCGATGGAACGAAGGTCCACAAGCCATAGCGTGCATCAGCAGGAATCTCTGGGCTCGTGGTTAACGCCGGGAAAGAATTTATGGTGCGCTGCAACAAAGATATTGCAATGCACAAAATTTGCCTTTATATTGCCATCATACATGAACGAGACGGCTTTCCTTCAAAGCCGCTGCCACTGTAAAGGATGGAAAATGTCCAGGACCAAGACCGCCGAGACGATCGAAAACGTTGAATTCCCGAGCTTCGACGCTTCCAAGGCCACCGACCAGATCCGCGCTTTCGCCGAAAAGGGCGTCGAGCAGTCGAAAGAGGCCTATGCCAAGCTGAAGACCGGCGCCGAGGATACCCAGAAGGCACTGGAATCGACCTTTGAGACCGTCAAGACCGCTTCCAATGACCTGTCGCTCAAGGCCATCGCTGCTTTGCGCGCCAACACCGAAGCCGGCTTTTCGCATCTCGAAGCCCTGATCGGCGCCAAGTCGCTGTCGGAAGCAGTCGAGTTGCAGACCGCATTCCTGCGCAAGCGCGTCGAGATGACCGTCGAGCAGGCAAAGGATTTCCAGACCGTCGCCTCCAAGGCGGCCGAGGACGTCACCAAGCCGATCAAGACCGCCTTCGAGAAGGCGTTGAAGGAAATTAAAGCCGCCTAATATTTGCGCATGTTTCGAAGATGCAACAAAAGGTCGCATTTTTTCGAATAAGATTATGTGAGATATAGCGGTCAGAGCGAATACCCGGCGGGTGGAACCTCCTCCCTCTGCCCTCCGGGGTGACCAGCCAGCACCTCCTCCCGCTGGCTCGTAACAGGAAAAGGCCGGCACCTCCTCCCGCCGGCCTTTTTCTTTGCGCGGCGAAAGGTGACGCGCCGTCGCCGGGCAATCTTTGCCTACAGCGCCCGCGTCCTCTTGGACGCACAAAGGACGCTGTAGAACTTTGGATTTTTGCGCAGGATCCTTTCCGAAAATCGATTCTGATTTTCGGGGTCATGCGCGGCCAAAAGCCTTGAATTAAACTCCGATAGCCCGTATGGACGCATCGCCGAACGACAGAGCGGGTCCCGGAGAATTCCATCTCGGTCCGCTCAGGCAAACGTGCCGTTGTAGCTCAGATGGTTAGAGCGCCGGATTGTGGATCCGGAGGTCGCTGGTTCGATCCCAGCCAACGGTACCATCGCTTTATCCGTTAAATCACTGAATTTGTTAGGCGGCAGCGTTGCCTATGTGTCAGCCACAATCATCGCCTGCAGCCATTGCGTGATGGCATCGAAAGCGATCGGCTTGGTCGTGTCGACGTCGAACAGCGGTCCGCGTCGCAGCGGCTCGGCGCGCTTTGCCAGTTCGATAAGCTCGGGGATATAGGCCGCTCCGGGATGGCCGGCAGGACGCTGGTCGAGCCGTGCGCGATAGCGCTCGGCCAGAACCTCGCCGGGCGCATGACACCAGATTTCGGCGGTCTGCTCGACACCGGCCCTTTGCAAGTGATCTTCGAGCACCTGGCGTGGCTGGAAGCCGAACCAGGCATCGATGACAAAAATGGTGCCCGCTGGCGCTTCGCCGACGACCGACCAGATGGCCTGGTAACTGGCGCGGCCGAGCGTGCGGTTGAATTCACGATCGCCGCCGCCGAGCGCTTCGAGGAACGGGTTCTTGATCGTATCGAGCGTAAGCAATGGCCATCCCATGCGCTCGGCAATGCCGCGCGAGACCGTGCTTTTGCCGCTGGCAGGGATGCCGTTTACCAGCACGGCGCGCCGGCCGGGCACGGCACGCCGGCCGGCCACGGTACGCCGGCCTGGGTTGAGCGGGGCGGATGGCAAAGACGCTGGCGACGCTTGTGTAACTGTCGCCTGCGCTGCCAGGGCTTGCAGACCGGCGCCGATAACGCCGGCATCGTCGCCGAGTTGCGCCGGTTCCACCGGGCATTGGTACCAGGGCGCCAAAGCAGGGGCCCTGGCAAGCGCCCTGTGGGCCGCCAGGCCAAGTCCGCCGCCGAGCAGCACAAGGTCGGGGTCGAACATGGCTACAGCCGTATCGATTGCCGCACGCAGCGGCTTGGCCCAGGCTTCCAGGATGCCGCGCGCCAGCGTGTCGCCGCCCGCATCCCGGGCAAAAAGCTGATCGACCGAAACATCCGGACCGAGGCCTGCCCGCGCGATATGACGGCCAAGCGCGGTTCCTGAGCTGGTGGTTTCAACGCAGCCGCGCCGGCCGCAGACGCAGGCTTCGCCCGATATGTCGACGGCGATGTGGCCGAGCTGCCCCGCCGTGCCGTTGCCGCGGACGATCCGCCGGTCCTGCGCCACGGCACCGCCAATGCCGGTCCCGATCGTGAACATGGCGATGTTCTCATGGCCTCTGGCGGCGCCGACAGCCATCTCGGCGATCAGCGCCATGTTGCAGTCATTGTCGATCACGACGGGCTTGCCCGCCGTGCTTTCCAGCCGTTGGGCAAGGGAGACCGAGGCGAGGTTGACATAGCCTCCGGACAAGACCGCGCGACGCCGCGCATCGACGCGGCCGGGGACGCCAATGCCGATGGCGGCAACTTCGGGAGAATCGAGCCGGCGTACCATTTCGGCGATCCGCGACAGCACAAGCTCCGGGTCCGGCGCGCTCTTTTCGGACACGCGGTCGAGGATTTCGCCTGTGCCGGAAATGCGGGCGGCGCGCAGATTGGTGCCGCCAATATCGATCCCGATGGCCATCGAACTAAGAGGCATGACGTCCCGTGCGTGCCTGGTGTGAACGCCGAATGGCTAGGCGGCTTTCTGCCGGTAGTTTCCGATCACCGCCTGAAGCTCGCGCAATCTCGACACTGCAATGGTCTTAAGCCTTTCACGCTGAATGTCACGGTCCAGCGAGATGCAGTCCTTCCACAGCGACCGGCCGGCGATGACGCCTGACGCGCCGTTCTTCATCGCGATCTCGACCTGGCCCAGGAACGTCGCGTGGTTAACGCCGGCGGAGAGCACCGCCCATGGCACCTCGCCGGCCATGCTGGTGATCCTGGCGCAGGCCTCCGGCGTTCCGGGGTAGGGAAGCTTGAGCACCTTTGCCCCGCATTCCAGTGAAATCCGGGTGCCCTCCTCGACCAGCCATGGGATTTTGGCCGTGTAATCTTCAAGGCTTTCGCCTTCGACCTGATAGGTCAGGAACTCGACGACGAGCAGGAGGTCCTCTTGCCCGAAGTCGGCGATGCATTGCTGCAGAATGGCGACATTGTGCTCATTCGCCTCCGGCCGGTCGGCCCTGAGATAGACCATGATCTTGCCGCCGGTGCCGCCGAGCTCGCGGACGCGGCGCGCGTCAATGCCGGGAGCGAGGCGCGACAGGCGGTAGCCGGCGGGCGAGACGTCGAAGCCCGAGGCGTCGAGGCCGATGAGCAGGGCCGTATCGCGGTTCAGTACCCCTTCATCGACAACCCGCGGCACCGCGCAGAGCGGGTCGAGCAGCACGCAGGACGCCTGACTGGCGAGGTATCGCGTGATGTCCGACTTGGTGTCGCCCAGCATGTCGTTGGTGATCTTGGCCTGTTGCGCAGGGTCCGATGCGAGCAAGGTCCGCATGCCGCCGCGCTGGTCGCAGGCGATGGCCATCATGGCCCCGTCCTTGCCGCATATCTGCTGGTAGCCGCGCAACTCTGCGGTCGTCATCTTTGTCATGGTCTTTTGTCCGATGTTGGCGCCCGTTCACCAGGGCGCGGGTCCGTGGAACAAGAAAGGTTCAGTTTTACCTGCCTGTCGGCAGGAGGTTTTGCCGCTTTGATGCGCTATCGAATCGAGAAATGTGGCCTTGGTCCGCAATGCTCCGTGGAAACGAACCTACGTTGCGAGTCTGCCGAATTTGCGCGATAACTCCCATCGGTCGACGGGTCTGTAACACATTGCTGAAAGGAATTGCAAGCTGTCTGTCCCTCCCGCACAAGATGTTGCCGCATCGCGGACGATGCTGCATACGGTCGCCAAACTGCACTACGAGGCGGAGATGTCGCAGGTCGATATCGCGCGGCGGCTCGGCGTCTCCACCGCGACCATATCGCGTCTCCTGCAGCGGGCCAGGGCAGAGGGCATCGTGCGGATCGAGGTTCTCGATCTTGCAACGCCCGAAGGCATCACAACGCAGCTGATCGACGGACTCGGACTTCGCGACGCGGCGGTCATCGAGACGCCGGCAGCCGGTGCGCTGACGGCGCTCGCTGCACCGCTCGGCGCCTTGCTCAAGCAAGCGGACCTGACGGCCGGCTCGGTGGTCGCCATCGGCTGGGGGCGAGCCATCCGCGAAGTGATCCGGGCCGGCCTGCCGCGCATTCCCGGCGTTCTTACCGTCGCTGCCACCGGCGGCATGCAGCAGCAGGCGCCGCATTTTCAGATCAACGAGTTCGTGCGGCTCGCCGCCGAAGAGTTCGGCGGGACGCCGCATTTCATCCATGCGCCCTATCTGCCGTCCTCCGAATTGCGTGAGGTCTTCCTTGGCGATGCGGCCATCCACGACAGCGTCGCGCTTTGGGACCGGACCGACGTTGCAATCGTCGGCATCGGCCTGCCCCATGCCATCAATCCGCCCGAGGCGAGCGCGGCCACGCTGAGCGAACAGGCCCTGTTTCATGCGGCTGGAGACGTCATCCGCCATTACTTCGACGCCGAAGGCACCCTTATCCCGTGGGAGGGCGAGGGCAGGATGATCGCAATGTCGCCGGTCCAGCTTCGAGCCGTTCCGCTGGCGATCGGCGTTGCCGCCTCGCCGGAGAAGGCGTCGGCCATCATCGGTGCCGCCCGCGCCAGGCTTATCAACGCTCTGGTAACGGACACGATGACGGCCCAGGCCATCCTCGAGGCTCTCTCGCCCCGATAGTGGCGCGCCGATGCGTGACATCGGCACGCCTGATCGATCCCAAACTGATCGACACCAAACGCCGCTCGCGAACCCGCCGCGAGTCATCGGTTGTATCGGCAAAGAGTTGGGGCAATAGTCAGTGTGCGGGACTCTGCGGAGCACACACATGGTCTGGTTTGAGCGCGTTTCGACCCCGAAATACCCTGTTGCAATTTCTTTCAGCAAAGTGTTACAACCTTGCAGCTAGGCACGCAGGCGCGCCGAGCCGCGCTGTTCCCGGGACCTTGCGGAGGCTGGAAACGGGACTGCGCGCATCCGGCTGGTCGGGTTCGACCGGCTGACCTAACGACAGGGGCGCTTGGGAGGAGCTGCCCATAACGGCAAGCAGGCGAGACCGTTTCTCGCCGTAAGCATTTCACGTAGCCGGAACGCATTGACGGCCATTTCGATGTCAGTCGCAACGGCAAATCTGCCAACACAATGAGGAGGATGTTATGAAGAAGATTGTTGCCGCTCTCGCGGCTCTCGCCATCTGCGCCACGGCGCTGATCACGCCTGCTTTGGCGCAGGACAAGAAATTCACCATTGCTCTCGTTCCGGGCCTTACCACCGACGGCTTTTACATCACCATGCGCAAGGGGGCTCAGGCAGCGGCCGATGCCCTTGGTGTAACGTTGGTTTTCCAGGGCGCCCCGGATTTCAATCCGGTAACGCAAGTCCCGGTGCTTGACGCGGTCATCGCCAAGAAGCCGGACGCCATCCTGATCGCGCCGACCGACAAGGTTCAATTGGTCGAGCCGCTCCGCAAGGCCAATGATGCCGGCATTCCGGTGATCACCGTCGACACCTTCATCGGCAGCGGCGTTTACCAGACCGGTGCCGGCGAGGCGGATTTCCCGCTGTCCTATATTGCTTCCGACAACATTCTGGGCGGCGAGATCGCCGCCCGGGCATTGGCCAAGGCCATAGGCGACAAGGGCAAGGTCTACGTTTCGAACGTCAAGCCCGGCATTTCGACCACCGACCAGCGTGAAGAGGGCTTCAAGAAGGAGATGGCGGCCAACCATCCCGGCATCACCGTTCTCGAGACCCAGTTCAACGACAACGACGCCAACAAGGCCGCCTCGCAGCTGCAGGCTGTGTTCGCGCGCAATCCCGATCTCGTTGGCGTGTTCGGTGCAAATCTGTTCTCCGCGCTCGGCGCGGCGAATGGCGTCCAGCAAGCTGGACAGACCGGCACCGTCAAGGTCGTGGCGTTCGACGCACCGACCAGCATCGTCGACAACATCAACACCGGCCTGGTCGACGTTGCGATTGCCCAGCATCCCGCCGAGATCGGCTATTTTGGTGTCGTTTCGGCCTATGCCCACCTGACCGGCCAATCGATCCCGGTTGCGATCGGCACCGGCTTCACGATCATGGACAAGGCGAACATCGCTGATCCGAACATCTCGAAGTACCTCTATTCCGAATGAGTCCAAACCAGCTTGGTTTCCTTCCGGCTTGCCGGGAGGAGACCTGCGCCGGGTCTCTGGGCCCCTGTTGACGGAGGCCGCGCCGCGGATCGGATATGCCAATGACCTCAACATCACCAATCGAGCAGAGCGAAACCCATATCGCTCCTCAGGCCGACCATGGTGATCCGGCCAGGACCTGGCTCGCACGCATCGCCGAGGGGCGCGCCTGGCTGTTTCTCGCCGGCCTGATCATCTGTTTCGAGGTTTGGTCGAGGCTCTCCTTCGGCGCGACCTTCATGCTCAATCCGTTCAACCTGCAGTCCATTGCGATATTTGCCGTGGCGCCGTTGCTGCTTGCGACCGGACAGACATTCGTCATCATTTCGGGAGGCATCGACCTCTCGCTGGGCTTCATCATGGGCCTTGCGGCGGTCGTCGCGGCCCACGCTACGAACATGGCGGGAGCCGTAATCCCGCTGCCGCTGGCAATGCTGGCGGGTATTCTGGCGGCCGTGATTGTCGCAGGGGTGCCTGGCGTCATCAACGGCTTGCTGATCTCGCGCCTGAGAGTTCCGCCTTTCATCGGCACGCTTGGCATGTTCGGCGTTGCGCGCGGCGTTGCTTTCCTCCTGGCCGGCGGCACGACGGTGCCGGTCCAGAATTCCTGGTTCGCGCTGCTCGGCAACGGCAGGCTCTACGGTGTGCCTTATCTCGTCATCATCGCCGCCGTTTTCGTCGTCGTGATGCACTACATCCTGAGCCAGACCCGGTTCGGTCAGCACAACTACGCCATCGGCGCCAATGTGCAGGCGGCGCGTCGTGCCGGCATCGACATCAGAGGCCATACCCTGCGCCTCTATGTGCTTTCGGCGATGTGCGCGGGCCTCGGTGGCGCGCTCTATGCAGCGCGTTTTACCGCGGGCGCGGCCCAGGCCGGCGAGCCGTTACTGCTCGACAGCGTCGCAGCCGTCGTGATCGGCGGCGCCAGCCTGTTCGGCGGATCCGGCACCATCTTCGGGACGGTCGCCGGTGCGCTGGTGATCGCGGTCATTCAATACGGGCTGGTTTTCGTCAATGTCGAGCCGTTCTGGCAGTTCATCGCCGTCGGCTTCGTCATCATCATTTCCGTTCTCATCGACCAGGCGCAGCGCCGGTTCAGTGGAGCCCGTCAGGATGAATAGCTCAGGCCAGACCACCCCTCTCCTGGAAGTCCGGAACCTTTCCAAGCACTTCGGTGCCGTCCGGGCGCTCAACGATTTCTCCATGGTCGTGCGGCCCGGCGAAGTGGTGGCCCTGGCGGGCGACAACGGCGCCGGCAAGACGACGCTGATCAAGGCGATATCGGGCGTCTTTCAACCGAGTGGCGGTGAAATTCTGCTGAGGGGCCAGCCGGTGACCTTTGCGACGCCACATGAGGCGCGCGAGAAAGGCATCGAAACCATCTATCAGGATCTCGCTCTCGCCGACAATTTGTCCATTGGAGCCAATATCTTCCTCGGCCGTGAGCCCATGCGCAAGGCCTTCGGCTTCTTGCCGGTGCTCGATCGCAAGACCATGGCGGTCGCCGCCAAGAAGACCATGGGGCGGCTGGATTTCCATGTCAGCCGGCTCGACGCTCCAGTCAGCAATTTCTCCGGCGGTCAACGGCAGGCTGTTGCCATCGGCCGGGCCGTCTATTGGGACGCGCAGATCCTGATCATGGACGAGCCGACCGCGGCCCTCGGCGTGCCGGAGCAGCGCAAGGTCATTTCGCTCATCCACCAGCTCAAGTCGCAAGGGCGGGGCGTGATCTTCATCTCGCACAATCTGCAGGATATTTTCGCCGTTTCCGACCGCATCGTCGTGCTGCGCCGCGGCGTCCAGGCCGGCGAGCGCAAAATATCGGAAACCAACCATGACGAAGTCGTCAAGCTGATGGTTGGCGGATAGGCCGGGATTTTCGATTGCAACTCACGTCTCGAGTGAATCCTTGGTGAGCGTGCCGAGGGGCCATCAGGCATGCCGGGACCTTGCGAAAGCTGCAAGTCGGATCCTTCAGCGCGACGGAAAGAAGCAGGATGCCGAGCAGGGTCGACATTGCATGAGGATGTCCCTATATAGCGGCGGCTTCGACGGCTCGCCTTGAGCTGTGCCGGCGAGAGTGCCGTAGATGTGCTTCGTATTGTGACACCTATTGTGATGCAAATCGGCCTTGGGGCCGGAAAAAGCAAATAGAAACAGTATCTTGGGGCCGCAAGCGATCCCAGCCTACGGTAACGCTCTCCTCGAGAGCTAGAATCTCCTCAAGAATTAGAACGTGCTCCTTGAACCTTCGATTTCCTTCAGCTCTGTGGAGCTTGGACAAGATCGGCTTGCCGGGCGACGACGACTCGGTTGGAATGGGAGCATGCATCTTTTCGGGGATGCCGATGTTTATGATTACCAACCGGCGCAGCCGCCAGGGAACAGCAGTATGAGTGAACACGCGATCGAGTTCTTGCAGGAGTGGATCGGCGAAAAGGTCCAGTGCCAGTCCTCGCTGGACAGGATCGAGGAGCAAGCCGAGACCCTCGCCAAGGAATGCGCCGCCAAGGCGGCCGAGGCCGGCATACCGCTGGAGGACATCCAGGAAGAGGTCGGCGACATTCAGGAGCTTATCGCTTCGAAGCTCGAAGAGGCGGCCGAAGCCGACCAGGACGAAAAGAATTCGGACTAATGCACGTCGGCCCACGGGCTCAACCATTTCCTACGCGACGCGTGTGACGCACCAGCCGCCTTACGTCCCGCGGCCTGCCCCGAATTTACCCTCGAGCCATGCCTTCGGCAGCGCCGGCACGAAATTGCCGTCGCGCCCGGTCATGTCGTCATTGGCGACCAGCGCATTGAGGATCGCTTCCTCCACACCTTGGATCACGGCGTCGAAGAACGGATCGATGTCGGTATCCGGGATGAAATCGGCGCTGGCGGTGCGGCCTGACGGCGCCAATGCCGCCTCGCGGTTGGCGGTCGAAAAGGCCAGGAAAATATCGCCCGAGCTATGATAGCCGAAGCCGCCGGTCATGGCGACGCCGAGCGGCTCCCGGCGAGCCAGCCGCTTCATCTGATGCGGCAGGAATGGCGCATCGGTGGCGACGATCCCGATGATCGAGCCCTTTTCGGCGCGCGGCGTGCTTTCGCGGATCGCCGGTTCCACGAGATCGGGTCCGGCGCGCAAGCCGCGAATGGTGAAATTGCTCCGCTCGCCGAAATTCGCCTGCACGAACGCGCCGACCGTGTAGCGCCGGCCTTGCCATTCGACGATGCGCGATGCCGTGCCGGAGCCTGCCTTGAAATCGAAGGCGATCATGCCGGTGCCGCCGCCGACGCTGCCTTCCTCGATCGATCCGCTGGTCGCGCTATCGAGAGCCATGGCGACATGCTCGAACCTGAGATGGTGGCCGTTGATGTCGTTCAGGAAACCGTCATAGGTTTCCGCCGCCACCGGCAGGCCCCAGGCGCTGTCGAGCGCGGCCGGCAACACGCGCTGCATCCAGCGCAGCGTTCCATCGCGCGAAACGCCGCAGGAATGCGTGTTGGTGATGGTGATCGGAAAATTGAAGGCACCGGTCTCCTCGATCATGTACGAGCCGGTCAATTCGCCATTACCGTTCTGACTGAAGGTGCCGGCAAAAACCGGCGTGGCCAGGTCGGCGCGCGGTCTGGGCAGGATGGCGGTCACACCGGTGCGCACCGGTCCCTCGCCGACCACCAGCGCACCGTCGCCCGAAATCAGAGTCGAGTAACCGACCGCAACGCCAGGCACATCGGTGATGGCGTTGAACGGTCCGGGCGTGCCGTCAAAACTTATGCCGAAACTTCTCGCCCGCGGCCTGTCGGAAAGCGTCCTCTGGTGATGCGGATTGTCGGTCATTCGCGCTCGGAAGTCATGGGCACTCGGAAATCATAGGCATTCGGAAGTCATAGCCATTCGGAAGTCACGCGCCTGGAAATCATCGGCACTCAGAACAGGGAACCTTGATTGCCAGGCTCCTTGGCTTTGGCGGTCGGCTTTGCAATTGTTTTCGGCCGTACGGCACCGCTGGTCGCAACCGCATCGGCCGTTCCGTCGGCGAACTCCAGCGAAAGCGCCATTCCCGACACCACGTCCGCCGCCTGCTTGATTACCGCCCCGTCGGCGTCTTTCACCAGGGCGAAGCCCCGCGCCAGCACCGCCTTGTGCGACAGCGTCGCCAGCAGCCGGTCGGCCTGGGTCAGTTTCCCGCGCAAACGTTCGAGCCGCACCGAGATCACCCGGTCCTGCCGCCGTGACAAAGCCGCCAGGGCATCTCCCTGCAATTTCTGCCGCCTTGCGATCGGCGCGGGCGACAGCCGCGCCGCCGTGCGCGAAAACCGCGTTCGCCGCTCGCGCACGATGGCGAAGAACGCTGCTTGCGCGCGAGCGAGATCACGGCCGGCCAATGTGCGGGCCTCGTTCATGCGTCGCGACAAAGTGGCCGGCGTCAGCCGCTGCGCCTGAAGCCTGGCCCGCTTGCGGTCGATGCTGACGGACAGCGCCCGGCCAAGCCGGCTCGTCGCCTCGTCGAAGCGCCGGCGCGGCAATGCCAGCAACTGGTCGGGCGAGGGCAGCGCACGGGCGGCTGCACGCACCGCCTGGCGCTTGCGTTCGAAATTGCGCGATGCCGCGGTCTTGAGCCGCGCGCCAAGGCCTGCCAGCGTCACTTCGAGGTCAGCGCGCACGGGCACGGCGATCTCGGCGGCGCCCGTCGGTGTCGGCGCCCGCACATCCGCCGCCAGGTCGATCAGCGTCCAGTCCGTTTCGTGGCCGACGGCGGAGATCACCGGAATGCGAGAGGCTGCGACGGCGCGGGCCAGCGTCTCGTCATTGAACCCCCAGAGGTCCTCGAGGCTGCCGCCGCCGCGCGCCACGATCAACAGGTCGGGGTGCGGGATAGCGCCGTCCCATGGCAGCGCGTTGAAGCCGTTGACGGCGGCCGTCACTTCCTTGGCCGTCGTCTCGCCCTGCACCCGCACCGGCCACACAAGCACGTGCAGCGGGAACCGGTCCTTGATCCGGTGGATGATGTCGCGAATGACGGAGCCTGTCGGCGAGGTGACGACGCCGATGACGCGCGGCATGAACGGCAGCAGGCGCTTGCGACCGGCATCGAACAGGCCTTCGGCCTGCAGCCGGCGCTTACGCTCTTCCAGCAGCGCCATCAGCGCCCCGGCGCCGGCCGGCTCCAGATTGTCGATGACGATCTGATAGTTGGACTTTCCGGGATAGGTGGTGAGCCGGCCGGTGGCGATCACCTCCATGCCCTCTTCGGGACGGAATTTCAGCCGGCCCATAGTGCCCTTCCACACCACGGCGTCGAGCCGCGCGCGGTCGTCCTTCAGGCAGAAATAGGCATGGCCCGACGAATGCGGCCCGCGGTAACCGGAAATCTCGCCACGCACCCGCACATTGCCGAAAGCATCCTCGACCGTGCGCTTCAGCGCGCCGGAAATCTCGCTCACCGTATATTCGGCGGCATTGGTGCGTGATTCGGATGCAGTGTCGCTCATGGGTCGATTGGGGGGCGGTTGAGCGTCCGCGTCAAGTCGGCTGTGTTCGGTGCCGGCCCAAATTGCGGGGTCCTTCACCAGCCCGGCAGGATCTGGTTCGGCTTGGTCCGCTTCATCTTCGAAAAAGCGAGCGCGGCGAAGTCGAAGGTTCCCGTCTCGTCGCCGAGCGGCACGGAAATGTTGTCGAGGCTTTCCGAAATGTGACGGGCCAGTGCGTCGACGATCTCCGGCCGCGACGTCTGGCCGCGCATGATGCCGATGCGGCAATCGGGCAGCGCCCCGAACCCGTCGGCATCGCCGAGAACCCGCATGCCGGGCCGCAGCGCGCATTCCGGCAGCACCGAGATCGCCAGGCCCGAAAGCACCGCGGCGGTGATGACCGTTGCCGAAAAACTGGTGAACAGGATGCGGTAGTCGCGATTCTGCCGGTCGAGAACGTCGACGGCGGCCCGCCGCCAGATGCAGTTCGGCCGGCCGAAAGCCATCGGCAGTGTGTCCTGCTCATGTGTCGCGTGGTTGGCCGAAGTGACCCACAGCAGCGGTTCGCGCCGCACCACTTCCGACTGGCCGTGCGCGTCATTGTGCGTCACCAGCGCCAGATCGAGATTGCCGCGCTTGATATGCTCGACCAGCCCCGGCGTCGGCTCGCAGATGACGGTCAGCTCGACGCGTGGATTGGAACGGGCGAAGCGGGCCATGATCTCGGGCAGGAAGCGATCGGCATAGTCGTCCGGCGTGCCGATGCGGATCGTGCCTTCGAGCCGCCGGTCGTCGAAAGCGGCCAACGTTTCCCGATTGAGAAACAGCAGCCGTCTTGCGTAGGAGAGCAGCCTGTCGCCATCCTCGGTCAGCTTGTTGGTGCGCCCGTCCTTTTCGAACAGCGGCTTGCCGATCCGTTCTTCCAGCCGGCGCATCTGCATGGACACCGCCGACTGGGTCCGGTGCACCTCTTCTGCCGCGCGGGTAAAGCTGCCGGTGTCGACGATCGAGACGAAGGTCTGCAACTGATCCAGATCGAGTGGCGCTTTCATCGGTCCAATCCATCACTAGTGTTGATGCTAAAGATTAGAAACATTCGTTGGATTAATCAATCAGGTGATGGCAGATTCGGCATTGTCCACATGACGGCATGTGAATCGGGACCGGAACGGCCGCTGTTTCAAGCGCCGATCGCCCGGCTTCGTCCGTTCGAATATGAAGGAGACTGACATGGCTACGTTCGATTTCGCCACCGAGACCCCGCGTATCACGTCGCGTCCGGCCGTTGCGACGCGCGTGGTCAACACCATCTCCAACGTCTACCGCGCCTGGAAAAACCGCCGCGCCTTCTATCGTCTTGGCGATATGTCGGACGCCGAACTTGCCGACATCGGCTTGACGCGCGCCGACCTTCATGTCGCCATCGACGTGCCGTTTGGCCGCGATCCAACCGCGAGGCTTCGCGCCATTGCGACCGCTCGCGCCGAAACGGTCGAGGATCTCGCCCGCAAGGTCGTCTGATCGCATTGGTTTGCGTGCTGTTTTTTCGGTCGCGGTGAACTTTTTTGAGGCTCGACGCGACCAAGATCTATCGCAGGCGCCCACTCCCGCCGGTTCCCCCCGGCCCGCCTGCGCACTGCCCGGTCCTCCCAAGGATCGGGCATTTTTTCCTCAGCTTCGTCATCCTTGGGGCTGCGTCGCGTGGGTCAGCGACAAGCCCTACCGCCGATCCATTCCTCGCTTGAACTGATCGAAGATCGATTCCATGCCCTTCTGGTAATCGTCGCGCTGCTGCGCGCCCGTCTCGAACATCTTGCCGAACAAATCGTCGAACGGATTTCTCGGCCTGCCGCTCGGATTCGTCTGTGGCTGCGGCGCTTGGGGCTGCGGAGGCGCCTGACGCGACTGCGGCTGAGATTGCTGCGGCTGCGGCGCGCCGCCGCCGAACATATCCTGCAGTACCTTGCCGAGCGGATTATCACCCATGGGGTTCTGCGTCTGCTGCGGCCGGCCCTGCGGCTGCTGCGCGCCGCCGCCGAACATATCCTGCAGCACCTTGCCGAGCGGATTGTCGCCATAGGGATCGGGCGCCTGCTGCGGCTGGCTTTGCGGCTGCTGCGCGCCGCCGCCGAACATGTCCTGCAGCACTTTGCCGAGCGGATTGTCCATCGGGCTCGCGGGCTGTGGCGCCTGCCGCTGCTGTGGTGCCGGCGCTTGTCCACCGGCCTGCCGCATCATCTGCTCGATGATCTCGCCGAGCGGATTGCCGCCGCCGCCGAATCCGCCGGCCGCCTGCATCTGATTTGTGGTCTGCTTGAACAGCCCGCCCATCATCATCGAAGCCACGGCCGGCAGCATCTGCTGCAAGATCTGCTGACTGACGCCGCTCGCCTGCGCAGCCTGGCTGGCAACGGCGCGGGACAGGTCCTTCGAGCCGAACAGATGCCCCAGAATGCCGTTGCCTTCATCGACGCCCTGCGGCGAGAAGGCCCGGCTTGCGTCCTCGAAATATTTGGCGTGCTGGCCGCTGGCCATTGCCGTCATGAAGGAGCCGAGCCCGTAGGGGTCGGACGTGTTGCGCTTCAGCCCCTGTGAAAAGGCCGGCAGCAGAGCCTCGACCGCCGATTGCGCCTGCTGCTGCGAAAGCCCGAACTGTTGGGCCAGAGCCTGCATGCCGTTACCGTTCTGGGCCTGCGCCAAAATGTCGAACAAGGAAGGCATTGGTTTTCTCCTCGGGAAAATCCTCGTGGAGAGAGCCTAATTCGTTTCCATCACTGATTGAAGCGACTTTTCCCGAGCGGTCGGCCAAGCGGCTAGCGAACGGTTAATACGCATATTCGTCAATACGCATATTCCATGAAAACCGGCTCAATCGAGCCGCCCCAGCGCGTGTGATAGGCGGAGAGCAGCTCCTCGGCGCTGGTAGTGCCGCGCGCCACGACTTCGTCAAGCGTGTTGAGGAACGAGGTTTCGTCGTAGCCGTCGCGGTTCTTGCGGTCGCGGTTCTTCAGCCCCATGCGCGAGATGACGAGCGCCTCGCGGGCGATTTCGCGCAGGCTCGTGTTGCGGAACGGCGCCGAAATGCCCTGTTCCGGCACGGCGTTGCGCATCGCCAGCACCTCTTCATAGGTCCAGCTCGAGGTCAGCGCCTCGGCAGCGTCGAGCGCCGCCGCGTCGTAGAGCAGCCCGACCCAGAAGGCCGGTAGCGCGCAGATGCGCCGCCACGGCCCGCCATCGGCGCCGCGCATTTCAAGGAACCGCTTCAATCGCACGTCGGGAAACAGTGTCGACAGGTGGTTTGCCCAATCGCCCATCGTCGGCAGCCCGTCGGGTACCTCGTTGCGGGCCGCACCCGCCATGAACTGGCGGAAGGTGACATGCGTCATGTCATGATAGCGGCCGTCGCGGATGACGAAGTACATCGGCACTTCGAGCGCCCATTCGACATAGTCGGCGAAGCCGAAATCGGGCGAGAAGCAGAATTCGAGCAGGCCCGAGCGCTGGTTGTCGGTGTCGCGCCAGATGTCACCGCGCCAGCTCTGCAATCCGTTGGGCCGGCTCTCGGTGAAGGGCGAGTTGGCGAACAGCGCCGTCGACAGCGGCTGCAGCTTCAGCGACACCTGCATCTTGCGGCGCATGTCGGCCTCGCTCTCGAAGTCGAGATTCACCTGGATGGTGCAGGTGCGATACATCATGTCGAGGCCCTTGGTACCGACCTTGGGCATGTAGCGCGTCATGATCTCGTAGCGCGATTTCGGCATTTTCGGCGTCTCGGCCAGCGACCATTTCGGGCTGCCGCCGAGGCCGAGGAAGCGGATGCCCATCGGCTCGGCGATCTCGCGCACCTGCGCCAGGTGCGCGTTACCTTCGCGGCAGGTCTGGTGGATCGTCTCCAGCGGCGCGCCGGACAGTTCGAACTGGCCGCCGGGCTCCAGCGAGATCGCGCCCTGGCCGGTCGGCTCGACCAGGCCGATGATGCGGCCGGCATCCATGATCGGATCCCAGCCGAGTTTTTCCTGCATGCCTTCGAGAAGGGCGCGGATGCCGCGCTCGCCGCCATAGGGCACCGGCGCATTGCCGTCGACATAGAACGGGAACTTCTCGTGTTCGGTGCCGATGCGCCATTTGTCGCGTGGCTTATTGCCTTCGGCCAGATGCTCGACAAGCTCGTCGACACCTTCGATGGGCCGGAAATCGGTTGTGTCGCGCGCCATGAAAAGCCCTCTCGGCGCGGGACCCCGAAAATCGACATCGATTTTCGCTGGGGATCATGCGCCAGCCCAAAGTGCTACAACGTCCTATGCGCGTCCGAAAGGACGCGCGGCGCTGCAGGCGGTCGGACGACCGCCGGCGCTAGATGGACGAAATGTCAGTAGACGATCAAGCGAAAAATCCTGAGCCACGGGTAACGGGAATTGATCACCAATCCCCGATTGTTGCCTGTATCATCGCCAGCGCCGCCACCGCCGCCGTGTCGGCGCGCAGGATGCGCGGGCCGAGCGGAATGGCGGTGACGAAGGGCAGCGCCCTCAGCATCCTTCGTTCCTCGTCGGAAAATCCGCCTTCCGGCCCGACCAGCAGCCCGAGCTTCCTTTCCTTCACCGCCTGCAGCGCGGGCAGGGGATTGTTGGTCGAGGCGTCCTCGTCGCAGAAGATCAACCGCCGCTCCTTGTCCCAGCCTGTCAGCAGGCGTTCGAACTTTTCCGCTTCGCGCACGTCCGGCACCGCCAGGATGCCGCATTGCTCGGCAGCCTCGACGACGTTGGCGCGCAGGCGTTCGATGCCGGGCTTTGCCACTTGCGTGTGCTGGGTGACGACCGGCTGCAGGATGCCGGCGCCCATCTCGACCGCCTTCTGCACCAGATAATCGAGCCGGCCCTGCTTCAGCGGCGCAAAGCAGTAGACGAGATCGGGCAGCGAGGGCTGTGGCCGCTGCAGCGTCAGCACCTTCAGGCGCACCGCCTTTTTCGATTTCGCGGCGATTGCCGCCGACCACTCGCCGTCGCGGCCGTTGAACACCAGGATTTCAGCGCCCTCGACGAGCCGCAGCACATGCATCAGGTAATGGCCCTGCTGCGGGCTCGCCTGGAACTCGATATCAGGTCCGAGGTCGTCCGGCACGAACAGCCGCTGCATCTTGTAATTGGCGCGCATCGCCGAGGAATGGGCGAGCCGGCTTCCGGCGTCAAGCCTCGGCGGAAGGATGCCATACCGGTTCGTAGCCTTGCCTCAGCACGGAGACGGTGGTGGCGGGCGTGAGCAGGCGAAGCGGCAGGCTGGCAAAGCCGCCGAACCTTGCCGGATCGCCATAGCCCGCGAACGACCAGCGCAGTGCTTTGCCGCCACGCATCGCGTAGGCGTGGCCGCCGTCCGCAACCATTGCGCCGTCCGGCAGCCCCGCAAGCTCATCCACCGTCACGATTGGCGGTCGCCCGCCCGACGCCAGCCGCTCCTGGTG
Source organism: Mesorhizobium tianshanense (assembly GCF_007830515.1). Taxonomy (GTDB): domain Bacteria; phylum Pseudomonadota; class Alphaproteobacteria; order Rhizobiales; family Rhizobiaceae; genus Mesorhizobium; species Mesorhizobium tianshanense. The sequence continues at coordinate 18,730 of NZ_VLKT01000015.1, read as the reverse complement.
CAGCCGCTTGTCGACCTGCGGCGCGCGCGGCTCGGCAATGCCGAAGGCTGCGCCGAAGCGCTGGACGAAGTCGCTCGCCCGCTCGCGCCGGCAGAAGAAGCAGGGCCGATGCCCGGCCGACAGCGCGGTCACTTCATCGAGGAAGAACAGCTCGGTCCAGCCTGCTTTGCCTCCCGGTTGGTCGTCGCTTTGCCTGTTTCTGCCCATCGGCTCGCGCCGCACGTTGCGGAATTCGCAGACGCAGATGATCCAGGCATGCAGTGCCCAGCGCTTCTTCAGCAGCGTCTTCGTTTCGGGGTCATGGATGATGCCGCGATTGCCCATGAACAGGCCGCGTTCGGGCACGGCGTGGATCACCCCGAACGGGTCGACCCGGTTCTGCAGTGGCATAGCTTTCTCCCCGAATACGCATCTTGGCTGGAACGACGACGGCATGATATCGCTCGTCGCATCATTTTCATGTCAGCAGGTTTTTCGATGCGGGTGCTGGTGGTCCAGAATTTCGACAGTGAGGGCCTTGGCCAGATCGGCGCCGCGCTTGTCGAGGCGGGCGCCGATATAGACCTGCGCCGGCCCTATCGCGGCGAGACGCTGCCGCAGGACGGCGATGCGCACGACGCCATGGTCGTGCTCGGCGGCGCCCAGAACGCGCTGGACGACGAGATTTGCCCGTATTTTCCTGAACTGCTCGACCTGACGCGCGATTTCGCGAACAAGGATCGCGCCGTGCTCGGTATCTGCCTTGGCAGCCAACTGGTCGCGCGCGCCTTCGGCGGCGAGAACCGGATCGGCGCCGCCTCTGAATTCGGCTGGCATGAGGTCTCGCTCACTCCGGCTGCAAAGACCGACCCGGTGCTCGCCGCGCTGCCCGAAAATTTCCCCATCTTCGAATGGCACGACGACACTTTTGTCTTGCCTGAAGATGCGGTGCGGCTCGCCGGCAACGATGTCGCCGAGAACCAGGCATTTCGCATCGGCCGCGCCGTCTATGGCTTTCAGTTCCATTTCGAGGCGGACCGGCCGATGGTCCGCGACTGGAGCACATCCTTCGCCCCGCTCATTGCCGAGCGGCATCCGGACTGGAGCGACCGGCTCGACGACGAAATGGCCCGCAACGGACCGGACGCCGATGCCGCCGGGCTGGCCATCGCCCGCGCCTGGGTGGCGACGATCTGACGGTTTGTCGCTGCCGACGTTGCATATTTGGCACGGCGGCAAAAATCCGCTGTGGACAGCTTGTTTCGTCCTTGGCTTGTGGCCGCCCGCCACCCTAGAAGGCACGCGCTCTGCATCTTGTGTGCAACCGCGATGAACCTTTTGTGTCACTCGCGCGACACACCTCCGATACAGAACATGCCTAGAAGCGCGAAATCGTCGAAACTTTGAGGCGTATTTTCCGTTTCAACTCATTGGTAACCCGCCTCGTGCACAGATGCAGAAAGCCCAACAAGAGATGACGTCCGTGAAAGCAGCGCTTCTGTCCTTTGCCATGCTGTCCGCCATCATGATGGGCGGCCTCGGCATTTATGCCAGCGACGCAGCCAGCAACCACAACGCCGTCGACGGCTACGGCGTCACCGCCGCGCTTCGCTAATGACATGCACAAAAGAGGCTTGAAACGCGACGCGCTTTAAGCCTTCTCTCCTGATACCAGCAGGATACGCTTGTCCGCGCCGTCCACGACGAGCGCAGTGAGATTTCCCGACTGCCAGGCGAGCGTGTCGATATTGACGCGATTGACCATCACTTCCGGCTCTGGCACCGGCGTATGGCCATGCACCACGATCTTCGGGTGGAGACCTGAATGGTTGTGGAAGACGTCGCGGATCCAGATCAGGTCCTGCATGCTCTGCATTTCCAGCGCAATGCCGGGCCGGATGCCGGCATGACAGAAGAAGAAGTCCCCGAACGTCAGTGAAAACGGCAGCGACCGCAGGAAGTCGACATGGCTTTTCGGCACGGCCTCGACCAGCGCCGCGTGGCCCTGCCGCAGTGCCGCCTCGGACCTGCCAAACCATGCGTTGCCGCCTTCATTGATCACCACGCCATAGGATTGCGCGGTCTGGATGCCGCCATAGCGTATGAAAAGCCCATCCGGATCGGGAGCTTCGAGAAAGTCGAGGAAGCCGATGTCGTGATTGCCGGCGAGCATCAGGTAGCGCGGGTCGCGTTTTCGAATTTCGATCAGGAAATCGACGACGCTCTTGGAGTCCGGGCCGCGGTCGACATAGTCGCCGAGATGAATGACACGCCAGTCGGCCGGCCGCGCCTGATGGATCTCGGCCGCAATCCGGCGGTGCATGGCGACCAGCAGATCGAGCCGGCCGTGCACGTCGCCGATCGCGTAGACGCGCATACCGTCCGGTCCGCGCGCGTCGAGAAAGTGAATGCCTTGCTCCGCCAATGCTTCCGCTGTCTCCGTGATCGGACCGTCACGGGCGTCTAACGCCGAAGCTGATCCTTGCCCATGTCGGTCACCAGACGCTTTCCGCACAGCGCCAGCGTTATGTCCATCTCTTTGCGGATGATTTCCAAGGCTTTTGTGACGCCGTCCTTGCCGAGCGCGCCCAGGCCGTAAAGGAAAGGCCGGCCGATATAGGTGCCCTTGGCGCCAAGGCACAGCGCCTTCAGCACGTCCTGGCCCGAGCGGATGCCGCCATCCATATGGACCTCGATCGTATCGCCGACCGCGTCGGCGATCTCTTCGAGCACTGCGATCGACGACGACGCACCGTCGAGCTGGCGTCCGCCATGATTGGAGACGATGATCGCGTCGGCGCCGGTCTTGGCCGCCATCAGCGCGTCCTCCTTGTCGAGGATGCCCTTCAGGATCAGCTTGCCGCCCCAGCGTTCCTTGATCCAGGCAACGTCCTTCCACGACAGATGCGGATCGAACTGCTCCGTCGTCCACGACGACAGCGAAGTGAGGTCGCCGACGCCCTTGGCGTGGCCGACGATGTTGCGGAAGGTCCGGCGCTTGGTGCCTGCCATGCCAATGCACCAGCCCGGCCTGGTCGCCATCTGCCAGATGTGTTTCGGCGTGAAGCGCGGCGGCGCCGAAAGCCCGTTGCGGATATCCTTGTGGCGCTGGCCGAGGATCTGCAGGTCGAGCGTCAGCACCAGCGCCGAGCATTTCGCCGCTTTCGCCCTGTCGATGAGATCGAGGACGAAATCCTTGTCGCGCAACACATAGAGCTGGAACCAGAACGGCTTCTTGGTCACGGATGCGACGTCCTCGATCGAGCAGATGCTCATCGTCGACAGCGTGAACGGCACGCCGAATTCCTCCGCCGCCTGCGCCGCCAGCATCTCGCCGTCGGGATGCTGCATGCCCGTCATGCCGGTCGGCGCAAGCGCCACCGGCATCGCCACCTTTTCGCCGATCATGGTCGATTCCAGCGAGCGGTTGCTCATGTCGACCAGTACGCGCTGGCGGAACTTGATCTTCTGGAAATCCTCCTCGTTGGCCCGGTAGGTGCTTTCGGTCCACCCACCTGAATCGGCATAGTCGAAGAACATCTTCGGCACGCGGCGGCGCGCCAGGTCCTTGAGGTCGGCGATGGTGAGGATCATGCTCATGGGCTTCCCGCTGGTTTCTTCGCTAATTCGTGGTTGTTGATTTTTCTTGGCTGGCGCTCACGAGCGTTTCCTGGCCGGCTCGCTGTCGCCGGCTTCGGAGCGCTGCATGAGCCTCAGCCGCGACACGCGCTGCCAGTCACCGCTGCGCTCGGCCTCGACCATGGCGCGTTCGACATGGGTGATGTGGTCCATCGCCGCCTGCCGTGCGGCCGCCGGATCGCCGGCCTTGATCGCCGCATGGATCGCCCGGTGCTGCGAAAGCAGCGCCTCGCGCGCGCCCGGCACGTTGAACACCAGGAGCCGGTTCTGGAACACGCCCTCCGACAGCAGCCGGTAGCATGAGCGCAGCGTGTGCAGGAGGATGATGTTGTGCGCGCATTCGCAGATCGCGTGGTGGAACTCGACGTCGATTTCCGCCTCGTCGTCGAAATTGCCGGTCCGGTGCGCCTCGTCCATGCGCGCCATGATGCGGTCGAGCAGCGCCAGATCGTCCGATGTGGCGCGCCGCGCCGCATATTCGGCCGCCACCGCCTCGATCTCGCGGCGATACTCCAGATAGTCGGTTGCCGCCTTGCGGTGCATGGAGATCAGGTCCGTCACCGGCTTGGTGAACAATTGGCCGATGACATCGGCGACATGGGTGCCGCCGCCGGGCCGCGTCGTCAAAAGCCCGCGCCCCTCCAGCGCCTTCAGTGCGTCGCGCAGGATCGGCCGCGACACCTCGAACCGGCGCGCCAGCTCGCGCTCGCCGGGCAGCCTGTCGCCGGTGCGCAGAACGCCTTCGAGGATCAGGTTCTCGATCTGCTGCACCACCTCGTCGGCGGTGCGGGAATGCTCGATCCTGGAGAAAATGTCGCTCAACGGGGCGCCTGGGATTGAACCGGTGTCGCGCAGGATAAAGCCAGCGGCGCCAACTGGTCAAATTATTTATCCACTTTGCCCGATCTGGTCGGGTTCGATGCCGCCGCGGCAGATTGCTTTCGGCTAACTTGTTGTTTGCGTCCCCCGGGGATTGGCTCTAGAGGGACGCGATTGCCAAAAGGGTTCATAGAAGCCCGGGGGACCAGCCGTGCCAGACGACGACTCGTCAAACCTCGAATTTCAGCCGCGCGTCAAGGGCAGCGTCATGGGCTTCCCGGCGCATGAGGGACGGCCTGGCGCGCTCGGCGAGGTTCATGCCCGTCCGCATCCGCTGGTCGAGAAACCGCGTGTGCTGGTGCAGCTTTCCTTCATGACCGAAGCTGGCTCCGGCGTCGACCAGGCCGTGCTTTCCGAATTGTCGCGGCGCCTCGGCATCGCCGCGCCCGACCCTCATGCCCGCCACCACGCGATGAAGTGGGGCAAGGGCTCGCTGCGCTGGGAGCGGCACACGGAATTCTCGACCTATCTATGGGAAGGGCCGCTCGCAGAAAACGGCAGGGCTCAGGAAGATTCGCCGTTCGGCCACGGGTTTTCCCCGCCTGGAACGGTGATTTCCGGCATCAGGCTCGAAATCAGGAAGTGGACGCAGACGAGCGAGGAGCTGATCGCCAGCTTCGACCCGACCAGCCTTTGCTATTCGCTGGTCGAGCGCGGCAACGCCGCCATCGTCACCGATTTCCGCCAGGACGGCAACGGCATGACCCGCATGCTGGTGCTCGACCGCGGCCTGACGCCGGCACGCACCGGCGCGCTGGCGCAACGGCTGATCGACATCGAAACCTACCGCACGCTGGCCATGCTTGGCCTGCCACTGGCGCTGACGCTGTCCGCACGCACGCGCCGCATCGAGGACCGGCTGGCGCAGGCCACGCTGGAAATGAAGGTCGCCGAAACCCGCGACAGCCAGACGCTGCTTGCCGACCTGACCGAGCTTGCCGCCGAGCTGGAGGCCGATGCCGCCTCCAGCCTCTACCGCTTCGGCGCCAGCCGCGCCTATGACGGCATCGTCCGCGAACGGCTGGAGGCGCTTGAGGAAGAGGCCGTGCCTGGCTACGACACCTGGGGCGGCTTCCTGCAGCGCCGCGTGGCGCCGGCCATGCGCACCTGCCGTTCGGTCGAGGAGCGTCAGGCCAATCTGTCGACGAAGCTCACCCGCGCCACCACGCTGCTGCGCACCTGGGTCGATGTCGAGGTCGAGAAACAGAACCGCGATCTGCTGGCTTCGATGAACAACCGCGCCCGCCTGCAATTGCGGCTGCAGCAGACGGTGGAGGGTCTCTCGGTCGCCGCCGTCTCCTACTACGTCGTCGGCCTCATCGGCTACGTCGCCAAGGGCGCTTCGATCTTCGGCCATGCCTTCGCGCCGGAGGTCGTCACCGCCGCCTCGGTGCCGCTCGCCATCCTGCTCGTCTGGTGGGGCGTGCGCCGTGTCCGCCGCCTGCACTCCGAACCCGCCAAGCAGGCGGGCGAGTAGGACCTGGGTCACCCTCCTCTTCTTGTGGGGAGGGCATCCGCATATGGGCAAGTGCCCCTCACCCGGATTGCCAACCGAATTGCGAAGGGCAATTCGGGGCAATCCGACCTCTCCCCGAGGGGAGAGGAGGTCGCCAGCGTTGATGCCAGCCTCTTCTCCCCAGCGGGGAGAAGGTGGCCGCGAAGCGGCCGGATGAGGGGGATCCCACATGCGATTACCCTCCACCAGGGGGAGAGAGAAACCTCAGCGGCAGATTGCCGCTGCGGAAGGCTGCCCAGCATCGGCGCTCGAGTTCGGCCAAAGCAGGATTTGCAACAGACACAAGTCGCTGGTAAAAGATTTTTACCAGTCGATCGAAGGAGACTGTCGATGTCCGGCCTGCTGATGCCGAAGCCAGACGACGCCACGATGCGCCGGCGCGACGAGATCGTCGCCGATATGCGCATCATCGTGCCCGGCGAAGGCGTCGTCGACGCTGCCAATTCAATGCGCGCCTTCGAGAGTGATGGCCTTACCGCCTATCGGCAATTGCCGCTGGTCGTGGTGCTGCCCGAAACGGTGGCGCAGGTTTCCCGCGTGCTGAAATATTGCAACGACCGCAACATCCGCGTCGTGCCGCGCGGCTCCGGCACCTCGCTGTCCGGCGGCGCGCTGCCGCTCGAAGACGCCGTGCTGCTGGTCATGAGCCGCTTCAACCGCATCCTCGAGATCGATTTTCCCAACCGCACCGTCGTCGCCCAGCCGGGCGTCACCAATCTCGGCATCACCACCGCCGTCGAGCAGGAGGGCTTCTACTACGCCCCCGATCCATCCTCCCAGATCGCCTGCTCGATCGGCGGCAATGTCGCGGAGAATTCCGGCGGCGTGCATTGCCTGAAATACGGCCTCACCGCCAACAACGTGCTCGGCATCGAGATGGTGCTGATGAATGGCGAGGTGGTGCGGCTGGGCGGCAAGCATCTCGACGCGGAAGGTTATGACCTGCTCGGAGTCATGACCGGTTCCGAAGGGCTTCTCGGCGTCGTCACCGAGGTCACCGTGCGTATCCTGAAGAAGCCTGAGACGGCGCGTGCGCTGCTGATCGGCTTCCCGACCAGTGAGCAGGGCGGCCAATGCGTCGCCGACATCATCGGCGCCGGCATTATCCCGGGCGGCATGGAGATGATGGACCGCCCGGCGATCCACGCAGCCGAGGATTTCGTCCATGCCGGCTATCCGCTCGATGTCGAGGCGTTGCTGATCGTCGAGCTCGACGGGCCGGGGGTCGAGGTCGATCACCTGATCGGCCTTGTCGAAGCCATCGCCTACAGGAACGGCTCGACCACCTGTCGAGTATCGCAATCTGAACAGGAGCGGCTAACGTTCTGGGCCGGGCGAAAGGCTGCCTTTCCGGCGGTCGGCCGCATCTCGCCCGACTATTACTGCATGGACGGCACCATCCCGCGCAAGGAACTGCCGCGCGTGCTGCACGGCATGCGCGAACTCTCCGAGAAATACGGACTCGGCGTCGCCAATGTCTTTCACGCCGGCGACGGCAACCTGCACCCTCTGATTCTCTACGACGCCAACGTGCCCGGTGAGCTCGACAAGGCGGAGAGTTTCGGCGCCGACATCCTGCGGCTCTGCGTCAAGGTCGGCGGCGTGCTGACCGGCGAGCACGGAGTGGGGGTGGAGAAGCGCGATCTGATGCCGGAAATGTTCAACCAGATCGACCTCGACCAGCAGATGCGGGTCAAATGCGCTTTCGATCCCAACCATCTGCTCAATCCGGGCAAGGTGTTTCCGCAACTGCGCCGCTGCGCCGAGCTCGGACGCATGCACGTGCATCGCGGGCAACTGGCGTTTCCGGACATTCCGAGGTTTTGAGTGGGTACGTTGGTGCTTGAACACCCCCCTCTGTCCTGCCGGACATCTCCCCCTCAAGGGGGGAGATTGGCAGCTTGCGCGCCTCGCTCTTTCTTCGAGGTTGTGGATTGGCGAAACCCAACGCGACATTCGATCTCCCCCCTAGAGGGGGAGATGTCCGGCAGGACAGAGGGGGGCGCGAAGGAACACGGCGTTTCCGCGTTTGCCATTGGCGCCTCCGTCCCATGACCACCTTCACCCCATCCACCGCAGCAGAAGTCCTGTCCACCGTCGCTTGGGCAGCCGCCGAAGACTCGCCGCTCGAAATCCTTGGCCATGGCTCCAAGCGCGGCATCGGCCGTCCGCTGCAGGCCGAACACACGCTCGACCTGTCGAAGCTGTCCGGCGTCACGCTTTACGAGCCGGCCGAACTGGTGCTGTCGGCAAAGGCCGGCACGCCGCTTGCCGAGATCGAAAGCCTGCTTGCCGAAAACGGCCAGCAGCTGGCCTTCGAGCCGCTGGATTACGGACCGCTGCTCGGCGGCGAACCGGGCAAAGGCACCATCGGTGGCGCACTTGCCGCGAACCTTTGCGGCCCGCGCCGGCTGAAGGCGGGTGCGGCGCGCGATCATATCCTCGGCATATCGGCCGTTTCCGGTCGCGGCGAGGCCTTCAAGTCCGGCGGCCGCGTGGTCAAGAACGTCACCGGCTACGACCTGTCCAAGCTCATGGCCAACAGCTGGGGCACGCTGGCCGTCCTCACCGACGTCACCTTCAAGGTGCTGCCATCAGCCGAGACCGAAGTCACGCTCGCTCTGCGCGGCCTGCTCGACGACCATGCCGCCGCCGCCATGGCGCTGGCGCTCGGCTCCAGTGCCGAAGTGTCGAGCGCTGCCCACCTTCCAGAACGCGTTGCCGCACGGGTCGCCGGCGGCAGTCTCGGCAGCGCCGCGGCGACGCTGTTGCGCGTCGAGGGGTTCGGCCCGTCGGTCGCCTATCGCATTGCCGCGCTGAAGGCCCTGCTCGCAAATGCCGGCCCGCTCGAGGAGATTTCGGGCGAGATCTCGCATTCCGTCTGGCGCGATATCAGAGATTGCGCGCCGTTTGCCGACGGCCTGGAAAAGCCGGTATGGCGCGTGTCGATGGCGCCGGCGCAAGGCCACCAGATGGTTCTGGCGCTGCGCATGCAGGCGGCCGTCGATGCCTTCTATGACTGGCAGGGCGGATTGATCTGGCTGCGCATGGAGCATGGCGATCCCGAAGCCGATCTTCTGCGCGGACTGGTGAGACAGTATGGCGGCGGCCATGCGACACTGGTGCGCGCCGCCCCTTCGCATCGCGCCGCCGTGCCGGTGTTCGAGCCGCAGGCGCCGCAACTGGCAGCTTTGTCGGCGAGGCTCAAAGCCGAATTCGACCCGAAGAACATCCTCAATCCCGGTCGTATGACGCCGGCTGCAGGCTCTGCTACTCTTGGCCCGGCAACCGAGGGAGCAGCATCATGAGCGATATCAATCCAGGCCCGACCGATTCCGGCAAGCCCGCACCGCGCCAGACCGACCGCTGGCTGGAGCCCGGTCCGACCAATGCACTGGTCATCTACATCCTTTATCTCGCCAGCCTGGTCATCGGCGTCACCGGTATTGTCGGCATCGTTCTGGCCTATATCAACCGCGGCAAATCAGGTGGCTTCGTCGAGAGCCACTACACATTCCTGATCCGTACCTTCTGGATCGGCCTGCTTTATGCGCTGATCTCGGTTGTGCTGATGATGGTGGCGATAGGCGTCGTGCTGATGTTCGCCGTCGCCGTCTGGTTCATCGCGCGCTGCATTCTCGGCCTGCAGGCGCTGCAGCGCGGCGAGCCGGTCAAAGACCCGGAAAGCTGGTTCCTCGGACTTTAGAGCATGATCCCGAACCGAAGGTCAGCGTAGCAAAAAGTGGGAACCGGTTTTCGCTGGAGATCATGCTCAAACGGTAAGGATTCCTTTGCGTGCAGACAAATTTCTCGCTTGCCCAGCTCGCTGATCCGCATGTCGCCGAATCGGAAAAGATCCTGCGCAAATGCGTGCATTGCGGCTTCTGCACGGCCACTTGCCCGACCTATGTGACGCTCGGCAACGAGCTGGATTCGCCGCGTGGGCGGATCTACTTGATCAAGGACATGCTGGAGAACGGCCGCGCCGCCGACAAGGAGATCGTCACCCATATCGACCGCTGCCTGTCCTGCCTCGCCTGCATGACCACCTGCCCGTCGGGCGTCAACTACATGCATCTGGTCGACCACGCCCGTGCCCATATCGAGGAAACCTACAGGCGCCCGCTGCTCGATCGCCTGACGCGCGCCATGCTGGCCTTTGTCCTGCCTTATCCCTCGCGTTTTCGCGCCGCGCTCAAGCTGGCGAAGCTCGGCCAGCCATTCGCCGGCCTGTTCGAAAAGATCCCGGCACTGAAGCCGCTGGGCGCGATGCTCAAGCTCGCTCCGGCCTCGGTTCCCGCCGCCTCGCCAATGGCGTCGCCGGGCATCCATGCTGGGCACGGCACGAGAAAAGGCCGCGTCGCCATCCTCACCGGCTGCGCGCAATCCGTGCTCGATCCCGCCATCAACGACACGACGATCGCATTGCTGACGCGGCTGGGCGTCGAGGTCGTGGTGCCTGACGGCGAAGGCTGCTGCGGCGCGCTGGTGCATCACATGGGCCGCGAGGAGGCAGCTCTTGCCTCGGCGAGGCGCAATGTCGACGCCTGGACGCGGGCCATCGAACAAGGCGGTCTGGACGCCATCGTCATCACCGCGTCGGGCTGCGGCACCACCATCAAGGACTATGGCTTCATGCTGCGCCTCGATCCGGCCTATGCCGACAAGGCGGCGCGCGTCTCGGCGCTGGCCAAGGACATCACCGAATATCTGGCAAGCCTCGACCTGCCGGAGCCGGTGCGCAAGCCCGGCACGGTCGTCGCCTATCATTCCGCCTGCTCGATGCAGCACGGGCAGAAGATCACCCGCCAGCCCAAGGAGCTTCTGGCCAAGGCCGGCTTCGTCGTGCGCGAGCCGCGCGAAGGGCATCTGTGCTGCGGCTCGGCCGGCACCTACAACATCCTGCAATCCGAGATTTCGGCTCGGCTGCGCGACCGCAAGGTCAGGAATATCGAGGCCACCGGCGCCGAAATCGTCGCCACCGGCAACATCGGCTGCATCACGCAGATCGCTTCAGCCGCGAAGCTGCCGGTGGTGCACACGATAAAACTGCTCGACTGGGCCTATGGCGGGCCACAGCCGGAAGGCGTTTCGGACAACAGAGCGGCCGTGGCGGCGGAGTGACGTGGCTCCCGGCGGCTTTCACTCCGCCGCGAGCTTGTCCACCACGCCGTAGGTCGCCTGATAGAGCGCGCGCTGGCGGCTCAGCGCCACCATCGTGTTGCGCAGCAGGATCGCCACGGTGATGGGACCGACGCCGCCCGGCACCGGCGTGATCCAGGACGCGACATGCCTAACGCTCTCGGTATCGACGTCGCCGACGATGCGGCTTTCTCCGTCCGGTCCGATCTCGGCATTGATGCCGATATCGATGACGGCAGCACCCGGCTTGACCATGTCGGCCTTGATCAGCCGCGGCTTGCCGACCGCGACGAACAGCGCATCGGCGCGCCGCGCATGCGCCGCCACCGAGCGCGTCATGTGATGGCAGACAGTCACCGTCGCGCCCTCGCTCATCAAGAGGAAGGCGATCGGCTTGCCGACGATCTCGGAATGGCCGACGACCACGACCTCCAGCCCCTTGAGGTCGAGCCCGGTTTCCCTGAGCAGTTCGACCGAGGCGGCCGCCGTGCACGGCGCAAGGTCGAGCTGGTTGTAGACGATGTTGCCGATCGAGGCCGGGTGCATGCCCTCGACGTCCTTGAGCGGATGCACCGCCGCCTGAAGCGTCCTGATCGGGATATGCACCGGTACCGGCCGCTGGATGATGATGCCGGTGACGCGCGGGTCGGCATTCAGGCCATGGATCGCCGCTTCGAGTTCGCCGGCCGTGATGTCGGCGCTAAACCGCCTCTCCTCAAAGCCGACGCCGGCAAGGTCCGCCTTCGCCCGCTGGTTGCGCACATAGACGTCGACCGCGGCGGTGTCGCCGACGGTGATCGACACCAGTTTGGGCGGAAAACCTTCGGCGGTGGCGATTGCTGCATTCTCGCGCACGGCGGCGATGATGCGTTGGGCGACCGGGCCACCCCTGAGATAGCGGCTGTCGTCGGACAGGGACATGGACGAACCTTCTGTCTGGAAGTGTTGCCGCCGACATAGCAAAACTCTTGGGAAAATGGCAGCATGAAAGCGAACCGCTATGCCTGTCGCGCGACATGCCGGCGAGCCTGCGACCCGCCAACCGGATGTCAGCAGAAACGAAAAGGGCAGCGCGTTTTATTGCGCTGCCCTTTCGCGACTGGCCGCATCCCCACACGGCCCGTCCCCCGTTAACCTTCGACTGGTCTCAAAAACGATCCGCTTTCTGGACCATGTGATTCGCAGCCACGATTATATCACCACGACCGTCGTGCCAACATTGACCCGTTCATAGAGGTCGACGACGTCCTCGTTGCGCATGCGGATGCAGCCTGACGACACGGCGCCGCCGATCGTCCAGGGCTGGTTGGTGCCGTGGATGCGGTAGAGCGTCGAGCCGAGATAAAGCGCGCGGGCGCCGAGCGGGTTCTCGACGCCGCCGGCGACATAGGTCGGCAGATAGCGACCGTTGGCGGCCTCGCGCGAGATCATTTCCGCCGGCGGTCGCCATTCGGGCCAGACCCTCTTCTGCGTGATCTTGTGCTTGCCGGCCCATTCGAAGCCCGGCTTGCCGGTGCCGACGCCATAGCGCCGCGCCTTGCCGTTCGTCTCGACCAGATAGAGAAAATTCTCCCTCGTATCGATGACGATCGTGCCTGGTTTGTGCGGGCTGTCATAGGCAACTTCCTGCGGCAGGTAGATCGGGTTGATCTGCGGGCGCGCAATCATGCGCTTTTTGGCCGGCGCCTGCATCGCCGCCGTGTGCAGCCGGGCGGGTTGCGCCTGCCGGTGATAACGGCGCTGCGGCTTTTGTAGGTCTTGCCGGTTCTGCCGGACGATGCCTGGCGCGTGGCCAAGCTGCAGCACCCAGGGCGCCGAGAGGTCGGGGCTCACCACCACCGGCGGCCGGTCGGCATAACGGTCATTGGCGCTGGAGGATGTGGCGGCAGCGGCCAGCACGGCTGCGGCGCCGAGCAGCGGGAACAAAAATCTCTTCATCGGAACGCACCTTGATCGTCGAACATGCCGGGGCGAAAAGCGTCCCCGGTTTCCGGGACATTGGGCGCGGAGCGGCAACCGAAACGTGAATCGGAATGCGTAAAATGCTCCTTTGTCAGTAAACCTCTTGGTGTGGTTACCGGCCGGTTCAGGAATCTGGTAAAGCCGGGGTAAAGCGGTGCAGAAAGCGCCTTAACGAATGGAATTTCGCCATGGATGAGAACACAGGCCTGCTCGCCGGCCCCGACGGTATCGCGCGCTGCTTCTGGCACGGCAATCTGCCGGACTATCTGCATTACCACGATCACGAATGGAGCCGGCCGGTCACCGACGACCGTAGGCTGTTCGAAAAGATCTGCCTCGAAGGCTTTCAGTCTGGCCTGTCCTGGCTGACCATATTGCGCAAGCGCGAGAATTTCCGCGAGGCCTTCGCCGGCTTCGATATCGACAGGATCGCAGCCTTCACCGATAACGATGTCGAGCGCCTGCTCGGCAATGCTGGCATCATTCGCCACCGCGGCAAGATCGTCTCGACCATCAACAACGCCAAGCGTGCCCGCGAACTGGCCGACGAGGCCGGCTCGCTGGCGGCCTGGTTCTGGAAATTCGAACCCGGCCCGGACGAACGGCCCGAAATCGTCGATCTCGCCCATCTGCGCGCCAACCCGACCACGGCGGTCTCCGTGCGGATTTCGAAGGAGCTGAAAAAGCGCGGCTGGAGCTTCGTCGGCCCGACCACCGTCTACGCCTTCATGCAGGCCATGGGACTGGTCAACGACCACCTCGAGGGCTGCGTCTGCCGCGAGCAGGTGGAGAAGGAGCGGAAGGCGTTCAAGCGGCCGAAATAGCTCAAGCGCCGCCGGCGCCGGCCAGAAAAAGTCCGGCGATGATCGCCGCCAACGTGGCGAAGGCCGGATAGATCACCAGCAGGCTGGTCACCAGCGCATCGCGCATGGTCGGTCCTGGGTGCTCGTCCGCGGCGACGTCGAATGGTCCCGCCGATTGGCCGGCCGGTTGGGGTGCATGGCCATCGGCCGGCCGCAACCGGGCGGGCAGCTCTCGGGCGCCGCTGTCGATGATGTCGAATTTCCGTGCCGTGGTCATGGCCCGAACCCCTTGTTTCGGCGCGCTTTATCGGCTGCGATTGTGTCGGCAGGATGCCGCGCTTATGGCGGAATTGTTTCGTTTATCGCGTGGTTTGTTTCAGGAAAGGTGCAAACCCTTGCCGGTCCGGACAGGTTCGGTTAGGACACGCCTACTCGAAATAAGTCAGTTTTACTTAGCGAAAAGTACCCACCCTATGGCCGACAAATCGGAAAAAATGAAAGCGCGGCTGCCGCGCGGGTTTGTCGACCGCGGCGCCGACGACATCCGCGCCGTTGAGAAGATGATGGCGACGATCCGTTCGGTCTACGAGCTTTACGGCTTCGAGCCTGTCGACCAGCCGCTGATCGAATACACCGATGCGCTGGGCAAGTTCCTGCCCGACCAGGACCGGCCGAACGAAGGCGTGTTCTCGTTCCAGGACGATGACGACCAATGGCTGTCGCTGCGCTACGATCTGACCGCGCCGATGGCCCGCTTCGTCGCCGAGAACTACGAGCGCCTGCCGAAACCCTATCGCAGCTACCGCTCCGGCTGGGTGTTCCGCAACGAGAAGCCCGGCCCCGGCCGCTTCCGCCAGTTCATGCAGTTCGACGCCGACACGGTCGGCACGCCGGGTGTTGCGGCGGACGCCGAGATGGCGATGATGATGGCCGACGTGATGGAAGCGCTGGGCATCAAGCGCGGCGACTACGTTATTCGGGTCAACAACCGGAAAGTGCTCGACGGAGTGCTGGAGGCGATCGGTCTCGGCGGCGACGAGAATGCCGGGCGCCGGCTGACTGTGCTGAGGGCAATCGACAAGCTGGATAAGCTTGGGCCGGATGGCGTGCGGTTGCTGCTAGGACAGGGCCGCTGGGATGGCGGCAGGGAAGGCGAGGGAGATTTTACCAAGGGTGCGGGGCTGACCGGTCCTCAAATTGAGAAGTTGGAAGCGACGGTGCTGTTCTTCGCTACCGGAGCTCGATTCACAAAGTCAGAAGGGATCGCTGCTGAGGACGATTTCATTTTGGACGGAAGGGAAGCGAACGATCCAGAGGCGCTGTGTCTCAGTAACAAACATCTAGTGCAGATGATCCGAAACCGTGGAGCCGACAATCAGACAGGTCAGGAGGCTGCGAATGAACTCGATACACTGGCTTCAATTTTTCAATCTAGCGGTTATGGAACAAAACGAATTCTGATCGACCCCTCCGTCGTCCGTGGCCTCGAATACTACACCGGCCCGGTCTACGAAGCCGAACTGCTGGCCGAAATCCCCAACGAAGAGGGAAAAATCGTGCGTTTCGGCTCGGTCGGCGGCGGCGGGCGCTATGATGGCCTCGTCTCGCGCTTTCGCGGCGAGCCGGTGCCGGCGACCGGCTTTTCCATCGGCGTCTCGCGCCTGATGACCGCGCTGAAGAACCTCGGCAAGCTCGATACATCGGATGTCATCGCGCCGGTCGTCGTGCTCACCATGGACAAGGATACGGAAAGCCTCGGCCGCTACCAGAAGATGGTGGCCGAGCTGCGTGCCGCCGGCATCCGCTCCGAAATGTATCTTGGCGGCGCCGGCATGAAGCCGCAGCTCAAATATGCCGACCGCCGCGGCAGCCCGGTCGCCATCATCCAGGGCGGCGACGAGCGGGCCAAGGGCGAGGTGCAGATCAAGGACCTGATCGAAGGCGCCCGCATGTCGGCGGAGATTACCGACAACGCCGAATGGCGCGCGGCACGGCCGGCACAGGTGACGGTGGCGGAAAGCGAACTGGTCGCCGAGGTGAGGAAGATACTCGCGGCGCAGGCGGAGGAACGGGCGCGTGGCAAGTAGCGGTCGCGTTTCGTCGCGCCCCCCTCTGTCCTGCCGGACATCTCCCCCACTAGGGGGGAGATTGGCGGCTTCACCGGCGGCTCGAGCTGTCCAGCGTCGGCGATTGGCGAAAGCGGCGATGACAGCCGATCTCCCCCCGTGTGGGGGAGATGTCCAGCAGGACAGAGGGGGGCGCCGTAGAGCGCCGACCTCCGCACGCCGTCCAGCCATCCGACTTGGCGCTGCGCGCCAATCCACCTTCTCCCACAAGGGGAGAAGGCAAGGTGGCGTCTCGTGACCTCCCGCTATCCCGCCATCGCATCGGACATCGCCAAGCTGTTCGCCGCGCGCGGCACGCATGCGGTCGAGGTGGCGGTGCTGCAGCCGGCCGATCCGTTCCTCGACATGGCCGGAGAGGATCTGCGCCGGCGCATTTTCCTCACCGAAAGCGAGACCGGCGTCACACTTTGCCTGCGGCCGGAATTCACCATTCCGGTCTGCCTCGACCACATCGCCAGCCAGGCCGGCACGCCGCGCCGCTATTCCTATCTCGGCGAGGTGTTTCGCCAGCGCCGCGAGGGCGGCAATGAATTCTTCCAGGCCGGCATCGAGGATCTAGGCGACCGCGACACGCCGCAAGCCGACGCCCGTTCGCTGGCCGATGCGCATGCGCTGCTTTCGCTGGCGCTGCCGGGCCAGGCTTTGTCAGTCACGCTCGGCGACCAGACCATATTCGAGGCGGTGCTCGCAGCGCTCGGCCTGCCGCGCGGCTGGCGCATGCGGCTGGCCCGCGCCTTCGGCTCGGCGGCGATGCTGGAGGCTGCCCTTGCCGACCTCGCCAACCCGCCGCGCAACGGCCAGCTTTCCGGCCCGGTCGCTGCCCTTGTCCTCGATGGCGATCTGGAAGGGCTTTCGTCCCACATCGCCGGCGGCATGGAGCAGGCGGGCCTGTCGGCGTCGGTCGGACGCTCGCCATCCGACATCGCGCGGCGGCTGATCGAGAAGGCCGAACTGCGCAGCGTCAGGCTGTCGAGCGAGGCGTTTTCGGCGCTAAAGGATTTTCTGGCGATCGACGTGCCGCTCAACAGTGCGGCACAGGCGCTCGAAATTTTCGCGACCGGTGCCGGCCTCTCGCTGGGCGCGGCGCTGGACAATTTTTCGGCGCGCGCCAAGGCGATTGAAGCGCATGGCCTGCCAGTCGAAAAAACCCGCTATGACGCCGCCTTCGGCCGCCCGCTCGATTACTACACCGGCCTGGTCTTCGAGATCGCGGCGCAAGACAGCGACCGGCCGCTGGCCGGCGGTGGCCGCTACGACCGGCTGCTGACGCTGCTCGGCGCGAGGACACCGATTCCCGGCGTTGGCTTTTCCGTCTGGCTCGACCGCATCGAAGCACTGCGGGAGAGCGCACGATGATCACGCTGGCGATCCCGTCGAAAGGCCGGCTCAAGGAGCAGGCGCTGCAGGTGCTGGCGAGCGCCGGGCTTGCCGTCAGCCTGCCCGGCGACGAGCGCAAATACCGCGCCCGCATCGAAGGCGTCGAAAGCGTCGAGGTGGCGTTCCTGTCGGCGTCCGAAATTGCAGGCGAGATCGGCCAGGGTTCGGTCGATCTCGGCATCACCGGCGAGGATTTGTTGCGCGAGACCCTTGCCGACTGGGAGACACGTGCGGAGATCGTCGCCCGCCTCGGTTTCGGCAATGCCGATGTCGTGGTGGCGGTGCCCGACATCTGGCTCGATGTCGATACGATGGCCGATCTCGACGACGTCGCTGCCGATTTCCGCCAGCGCCACGGCCGGCGGCTCAGGATCGCCACCAAATACTGGCGGCTGACCCAGCAGTTCTTTTCGCAAAAGCACGGCATCCAGGTCTATCGCATCGTCGAGAGCCTGGGCGCCACCGAAGGCGCGCCGGCGGCGGGATTGGCCGACGTCATCGTCGACATCACCACGTCAGGCTCGACGCTGCGCGCCAACCATCTGAAGGTGCTGGCCGACGGCGTCATCCTGCGCTCGCAGGCTTGTCTAGTCGCGTCGAGGAAAACGCGCACGGCCGCCGACGAGGCTTTTCTGCGCGACATCGCGGCGAAGATGGCATCGGTGGAGAGATAGCTCGTCCAACTCGTGTTGGCGATTGTCGAGGTTGGCGCTGCCCCTCATCCGCCTGCCGGCACCTTCGTATAGTGACGGGGAGAAGAGATGGCCGCAACCTCGGCGCCCTCTCTCCATCGCTGGAGATTGGCGAAATCCTTTGCGAAGGCGTCCTTCTCCCCGTCACTATACGGGGAGAAGTGCCCGGCAGGGCGATGAGGGGCAGCGCCAATCTGAATCGATTGCCCCTGAGGCATAGCGTATTTGTTCTTGCTTTGTGCCGGCAGTTATGATAGTAATTCCAACACGGTGCTGATTTGCGCCAGTGACCCGCCCGCCGAGGCGGGTTTTTTGTGTGTGCCGAGCATGATCGACAGCTTGGAGGTGTAAGTCCTCTACCCAGCCTGATGGCGGCGAAGGGTTAGCGAAGCGCAAGGGCGTCGTCGCAAGGCGGGGTCTGAAGGAAGCGTGGAGCAAACCCGCGACCCGATGGACAAGAACCGGATACGAGGCCTACCCGGCCGGACGAGCGGGCACATGACCGCGAAGTCCATGGTCATCAAGGACCGGGGTGGTAAATCCGGCGGGTGTGCGGGGAAGGCGGTCGATCTTACCTCGGGAGATCTGTGCCGTGTCCGGAATTCCGGACTGAGC
>NZ_VLKT01000014.1 GCF_007830515.1 Mesorhizobium tianshanense | reverse complement strand
AAGCACCATCCCGAGCTGCCGCCGCGGCTCAAACGCTACAACCGCCTGATCGCCAGACGGCGGGCTGCGGTGGAGACCACTTTCGCCACGCTCAAGCGCCGCATGAAGCTGACCACGATCCGCTATGTCGGGCTGGCCAAGGCAGCCGCCCAGGTGACGATGGCGGCCATCGCCTTCAACATGCGCCGATGGGCCGCCATCACAGGATAGGTGCGCCCGGATTCCGGCCACACAGGGCCGGACCGCCGCCTGAAACCCCAGACAGGACACCCCAAAACCCAAAAACAAACGAAAACCGGCGCCAAACCCGTTCCCGCCAGCGCTCTCCTGAAACTGCGCAACGGTCCCACGAGGGGGGAGATGTCCGGAAGTGGCGGAGATGTCCACAGGACAGAGGGGGGCGCGAAGGATCGCTACGGAGCGTTTCTATTCCAGTATAAGCCGTTGCATTCTTCGGCCAACGGATCCCTGGGTCTGTGCTCTGCTTCGCGTTCGCCGCGCTCTGGGACGAAGGCATGGCGGCTGATGGCTAATCGCCAGTGTTGTAGCGCGTCGTCGACTTCGAAGGCTATGCCGTTCAAAGATCGGCCTTGCCCGCCACCTTCAGCGCGAAGGCATAGGTGTAGGCGATCTCCTCGAGCCTGGAAAACCGGCCGGATGCGCCGGCATGGCCGGAGTCCATGTTGATCTTGAACAGCACCGGATTGTCGCCTCTCTTGCGGTCGCGCAGCCGCGCCACCCATTTGGCCGGCTCCCAATAGGTGACGCGCGGGTCGGTAAGGCCGGCAAGCGCCAGGATCGGCGGATAGTCGAGCGCTGCGACATTGTCGTAGGGCGAGTAGGCGGCGATCGTCTGGTAGTCTTCCTCCGAAGCGATCGGATTGCCCCATTCGGGCCATTCCGGTGGCGTCAGCGGCAAGGTCGCGTCGAGCATGGTGGTGAGCACGTCGACGAACGGAACCTCGGCGACGATGCCGCCGAAGCATTCCGGCGCCATGTTGGCGATCGCGCCCATCAGCATGCCGCCGGCCGAGCCGCCCTGTGCGACGATGCGGTCATGGGCCGTGTAGCGCTCGGCGACGAGGTGGTGTGCGACTGCGATGAAATCGGTGAACGTGTTCATCTTGTGCGCCCGCTTGCCGTCGTCATACCAGCCATAGCCCTTGTCCTTGCCGCCGCGGACATGGGCGATGGCGTAGATAAAGCCGCGATCGACCAGTGAAAGGCAGTTGGTGTTGAACGCGGCCGGCACCGTGATGCCGTAGGATCCATAACCGTAGAGCAGGCAAGGCGCTGTTCCGTCGAGCGGCGTTTCGCGGTGATGGATAAGCGAGACCGGCACCAGTTCGCCGTCGGCGGCGGGCGCCATCAGCCGCCGCGTCACATAGTGGTCCGGGTCGTGGCCGGACGGGACTTCCTGGGTCTTCAGCAGCACGCGCTCGCGGGTGCGCATGTTGTAGTCGAAGACCTGCGCCGGCGTCGTCATCGACGAGTAGGAAAAGCGCAGGATCTCGGTGTCGTATTCATACGATCCCGACAGGCCGAGCGAGAAGGCTTCCTCGTCGAACGAGATGAGGTGTTCCTCGCCGCTTTTGCGGTCGCGCACGACGATGCGCGGCAGGCCCTCCTTGCGTTCGAGCCTGACCATATGGTCCTTGAAGCCGATCACCGAGAGGATCAGCCGGCCCAATTCGTGCGGCACCAGTTCCTGCCAGTTGGCGCGCGCCGGATCACTCGCCGGCGCCGTCATGATCTTGAAATCCTTGGCGCCGTCGGCATTGGTGAGAATGAAGAAGATGTCGCCGCCCTCTTCGAGGTCGTATTGCAGGCCGGTCTCGCGCGGCGAAACCAGCTTCGGTTCGGCGAACGGCTCGCTGGCCCTCATCAGCCGGTATTCCGAGGTCTCGTGATCGCTGATGCCGATCATGATCCACTCGTTGGAGCGCGTGCCGCCGACATTCATGAAGAAGCCGGGATCGGTTTCCTCATAGATCAGCCGATCATTCTGCGGGTCGTCGCCAAGGGCGTGGAACAGCACCTTGGAGGGGCGATGGTTGGAATCGAGGCGGGTGTAGAAGAACCCGTCATTGCCGGCATCCCACACGCCGCCACCACCGGTATCCGGAATCCGGTCCGTCAGGTCGTTGCCGCTGGCAAGATCGCGCACACGAAGCGTGAAGAATTCGGAGCCCTTGTCGTCGAATGCCCAAAGAAGCTTGCCGTGATCGGCCGAGTGGTCGACGCCACCGAGGCGGAAATAGGCCTTGTCCTCGGCCTCGAGGTCGCCATCGAGCAGGATCTGTTGGTCGCCGCCATCACGCGGCATGCGGAAATAACGCGGCTGTTCGCCGCCAAGCTTGAAGGATGACCCGTAGGCATAGGGCCCATCCTTCATCGGCACAGAAGAATCGTCTTCCTTGATGCGGCCCTTCATCTCCTTGAAAAGCTGCTTCCGCAATTGGGCGGTGTCGGCCATCAGCGCCGCCTGATAGGCGTTCTCGGCTTCGAGATGGGCGCGGATCCGGCTGTCGAGCAGGGACGGATCCCTGAACACCTCTTGCCAATTTTCGGCTCGCAGCCAGGCATAGTCGTCTGTCCGGGTTACTCCATGATGTATGTCGAAAACCGGTCGCTTCTCTGGCTGCGGTGGGCTGACAGTTGGAAATGCTGGGGTTCTGGTCATTGCGCCTCGCTGTGGAAATTATTTGAACGGCGAATGAACACGCCGATCAGCGCGGGTTCAAGAGCCGGAACGCATGTTTCGCCGGGCTCCAGAAGATGAGCCGGAGGAGACAGAAAAATGAAATTCCGTTTTCATGCTGCCACGGCTCTCGCCGTCGCTTCGACCGTTTTGGTCTTTACCGGCCAGTCTCATGCAACCGTGTTCGCAGCTTGGCAAGTGACCAACGTGCCGTTTGGCGACACGCTCAACGTGCGCAAGTATCCGGCGGGGTCATCCCTGAAGCAGGCCGCCTATCCCAACGGTGCCGTTTTGCAGATGACCGGGAAATGCACCGGCGGCAGAAACCTGCTCGACATAGCCGATCAGCCGGCCTGGAAGCAGAAACAGAAGATCCGCTATCGCTGGTGCGAAGTCTGGCATGATCCGGCACGGAACGGCAATTTCGTCACCGGCTGGGCCTATGGAAAATACATCACCCCACATTGATGGATCGGTGCCTGTCCGCAGCGCCTGCTCACAGAAAGCAGAAACAAATCGCAACCTGTGGTTTCGCGGATTGTGAAAACAACCAGATAGCCTGCATCGCAACCAAGCATAGCCAAGCATTGACATCTTTTTACTGGCCATACGGATGTAACGGAAGCGTGACGCAGCGTCAGCCGTTGCTGGTCTGACCGGAAAATATCGAAAAGTTACAGAGTGCACGAAAGATTGAAGCTGGTCGTGGAATATTCGACTAACGTTGGTGAATATAGCACAAGAAGCGAATTGACTTACTTGGTTCACTGCCTCATTAGGATACCGCGACGCGAATCGCAGAGGCTCTTTCCTGCAAAAATTTCGCGCAATGCCCGACCTATCAAAAATAGGGCGCAGATAGAAACAATTCTCGTTGGGGCCATAAAGCCATGGATATTGTCGAGACACCTTCCAGAAATAGTGATGCGCTGATCGAATTGACGGCCGACGTCGTCGCCGCCTATGTCAGCAATAATCCGGTGCCGGTCGGCGAGCTGCCGAGCCTTATCGCCGATGTCCATGCTGCCCTCGGGCGCGTGGGCGGGGCCAGTGAACAACCTCCTGCCGATAAGCAGAAGCCGGCTGTAAACCCGAAACGCTCCGTCCATGACGACTACATCGTCTGTCTTGAAGACGGCAAGAAGTTCAAGTCGCTGAAGCGTCATTTGATGACCCACTACGGTCTGACGCCCGACGAGTACCGTGAAAAATGGAATCTGGACGCGAGCTACCCGATGGTTGCTCCAAACTATGCTGCTGCCCGCTCGCAGCTTGCCAAGAAGATGGGACTCGGCCGCAAGCGCAAGGGGCGCTGAAGCAGGCTCTCTTCTCAACCTGGGTCGAACAATCAACGGCGCCTCCGGGCGCCGTTTTGCTTTTTAGGGCATTGCTGGAGCAATCGATACGCGTCGCGCCAGATGCGGGGCTCTCCAATGTGCGGGATAAGCGCGCGCTGTTCGTCTAATCAGGCAGTCTGCCTCAAGGCCGCCTCGGCGTCGCGCTTGATGCGCTTGACCATCGAACGAAGACCATTGGCGCGTTGCGGCGACAGGTGTTCGTCGAGGCCGAGTGCCTTCAGCGTGGCTTCCGCGTCGATTGTCTGAATCTCGCTGGCGGGACGTCTCGAAAACAGCGCCAGCATGATGGCGACGAGGCCGCGCACGATATGGGCGTCAGAATCACCGACGAAGGTGACGACCGGGTCGGCGCCTGGCCCATAGTCTGTGGTCAGCCAGACCTGGCTGACGCAGCCGGGCACCTTGTTGGCGGGGGTGCGTTCCTCATCGGGAAACGGTGGCAGGGCCTCGCCCAGTTCGATTACATAGCGATAGCGGTCTTCCCACTCGTCAAGCAGGGAGAAGTCGTCGCGGATCGTTTGGATCGTCGTGGTCATTACCCCGGATATAGTCATCCGGCGGCGCCGCGTCACGGAAAAAGAGGAAAAACACCATAGGCGTCGAAAGGGCGGGCGACCTGCGGTGCAGCGACAGATACAGCTGAAAATAGCTCAGTTTTTCGCCGGCAAGTCGACTTTCACAGGCAAGTCGACTTTCGCGGGCAAGACGACGGCCACGGGCACGCTGCCGGTCGTTGTCGCCGTGTCGGGTTCGGCGGTCTTGTCGTCCAGCATGGCGGCCGCGATCTTGGCGGTCTCCCTGGCCCGGGCGGTGATCGTGTGCATTGCGGACTTGCCGGTCTCGCAGACGTCGGGCTTGCGCTCGCATATGCCGGCAATGTCGCCGACTGCTTCGCGTGCCGCAAACAAGGCCTGGATCGGCCCGACGCTTTGGTGGCCTGCCTCGTCGGAGCCGACATTCAGCGGCAGCGCCAGAAGCACCAGCGAAAACCAGAAAGCCATCCTTATCAGAAAGCCCATCTGTATGCCCTCTCATCCGTGACCGGATCATGCATTCGTGCGGCATGACCTCATTTATGGATACGATAGTGGCATGGCCGCGCAAAGGACGGCTTGCCTTGTCAGCGAAAATTTTCCTCAATTTTTAGGCAAATTCGAAACGAAGCATTTTGCAATGGATTTGCTTTAGATCCAGCGGATTTTCTTCACGTAAGGTTAACCATCCATCCAACTGTTTTCTATAGTTATTTGCTCGAAGCGCGGCGCGCCGATGGCGACTGCGGCAGGCGCAGGGGCGGTCCGCCCGGATAACCCTCCATTTACTATGGCTGCAATTGCCCAGCTTTTGCCGCGCCGGCCTCCCAATATTTTTGCTTCAGGCCTGGCATTGGTCAGCCCCGCCTTATCCATTCCTTAAACGCTGGATGCGAGTTTCAGACAAACAAGAAGCGACCTGCGAAGCAGAGCTGTTCACGACCGGGTGCGAGTGCGTTGAGTTGAGTTCGATCAGGGCCAGATACGTTGAATTGCCCGGCGCGATGGCAGCCGGTTGCGAACGTATGGTTCATCCGTCGGTCCTCGGACAGAACGACCGCCGGCGCCAGCGCCGGTTTATCGGTGTCATGCTGGCCGCTCCGTTCGTCGCCGCGGGGGCAGCAGTCACGCTGGTCACCTCGGGCCTGGGCGCGGCGGTGACCATGGCTGCGATCTTTGCGACTTTCGGCCTTTGCTGGTTTACCGCTTTGCTGGTGGCGGCATCGGGCAGGATGGCGTTCGCCGGCCAAGCCGCCCTGGCGATGGGCAGTCTTGCTCTTGCCGGTGTCATTGCCGCGGCGGGAGGTCTGGCCTCGCCGGTCGCCATGCTTGTCGTGGCGCTGCCGTTCGAAGCCTGGTGGATCGGCGCGTCTCGTCGCGCTGCACTGTGGGGTTCAGTATCCGCATGTGTCGCTATCCTGCTGCAGGCTTTTGCCGGGTCTGTCTTCCCGTTCGGCGCGGCGGAAATCGCCGCGTGGCATTGGCTGCTGCCGCTGGCCTGGGCGTTCACCCTCGTTCCGCGTATCGCGGCACTTGGCAACCCGGCCGGCGCGCAGCTTGATCCGGCGACCGACGATCGGCTCGAGACCCTCATCGACGCCGTTGTCCTGCGGGTCGGCAGGCATGGCGAGGTTCTGGATGCGTCGGCAAAGGCGCGCACGATCCTGAAGCTGCAACCGGAACTGCTGTTCGGTACCGGCCTGTTCGATCGTATCCATCTGTCCGATCGCGTCGCATATCTCAGCGCGTTGGCCGACATGCGCGATGGCGCGCCAGCGCGCCGGCTCGATCTTCGCGTCCGGCTGCCGCAAAACGGCAACGGCCCGACAGCGGACAATTACCGGCCGTTTTCCCTTGAGCTGACGCGGGCCGAACAGCAGGAGGACATCTTCACGTTCGTCCTGCGCGAAAACGACGAAGTCGCCGGATTGCGCGAAGAGCTTGCCGCTGCGAAAGAGGCGGCCGCGTCTGCCGAAGTTGCGAAGGGCCGGTTTCTGGCGGTCGTCAGCCATGAGCTTCGTACGCCGTTGAACGCCATCATCGGTTTTTCCGACATGCTGCTGCATGAGATGTTCGGCACCTTCAAGGATCCGCGCCAGAAGGAATATGTCGGCCTGGTCAAGGAGTCCGGCCAGCATCTGCTTGCCGTCGTCACTTCTATACTCGACGTGTCGAGGATCGAAGCCGGCGCCTACGCGACCGAGCCGGAACCGTTCCGCTTCGTGGAAGCGGTCGAAATGTGCCAGTCGATGATGCGCTTGCAGGCTGAGGCAAAGAACATCGATCTGCAGGCTCAGATCGCACCGGATGCAGGCGAGATAAACGCCGATCGTCGTGCCGTGCAGCAGATACTCATCAACCTCGTCTCCAACGCGATCAAGTTCACGCCCGATGGCGGCGATGTCGTCATCGGCGCCAAGCGGATCGGTTCGCGACTGCATTTCTGGATCAGGGACACCGGCATCGGCATCGCCGAGGAAGATTTTGCCAATCTCGGCAAGCCGTTCATGCAGATCCAGAACGACTATACACGCCGCTTCGAGGGAACCGGGCTCGGTCTGTCGCTGGTGAAGGGCCTGGTGGCGCTGCACGAGGGCACGATGTCGATCGAGAGCATGCCGGGCGAGGGCACCACGGTAACGATCAGCTTGCCGGTGAACGGACCGAGGGGACGTTCGACGGATAAGCCTGGCGTGCTGCCGATGCCTGCGGCCAGAACGGAAGGGGAGACAAAAGGGGACAAGGATGGCTCGCTCCGCAAAACAGCCTAAGGCGGTGAAGCGCCGCGGCAATGCCTTCCAGGGCGGCGCGGTCGCGGTCGGCAGCCTGATTTCTCGCAATCCGGTTCTGGTCGGCGGTTCGACCGCCTTTCTGGTGACGCTGTTCTACGTCTCGGCGAACGCTCTCTGGTACCAGCCCTTTCCCCATGCCGGCGCGTTTTTCGTGACCAGGAGCATGGAGGGCTTTCCTCGAACGGCCGCCGTCGAACCCGAAACCACCATCAACATCGTGCGGCCGGGCCCGGAGCCGGCGCCGATCAAAAGCGATCCGGTCGTCGAGCAAGTCCAGAACATATTGAAAGACCTCGATTTCTATACCGGCACGGTCGATGGCATTCCCGGTCCCGCCACGCGCAAGGCCATACAAGCCTATCAGCAGAAGGTCGGGCTCAATGCTTCCGGCGAGATCGACAGCGCTCTGCTCGATCAACTGGGCGCTACGCCAACCGCCTCGACGATCGTGCCGCGGCCGGCACCCCGGCCGGGCGACACGATCGCCGTTCCCGTTTCGGCGCCGGCAAATGCGTCAGTTCCTGCACCAGACGCCCGCATCATCAAGATCCAGGCCGGGTTGAAGGCATTCGGCAATGACGACATGCAGCTTGATGGCGTGGTCGGAGCACGCACCAAGGCGGCGATCAAGGAGTTCCAGTCGCTGTTCGGGTTGCCGGAGACCGGCGAGCCCGACGAGGTCGTCTACGCCAAGATGCGCGAGATCGGCCTGACCAATTGATGCGATGATTGAGGCGCCGCCTCGCCAACCGGCCGGGCAACAACCGATTTCGGTTTGCGGGCCTTTGCTCTAAGTACCGTCCGATGTCGCCCAGAATCCTGCCATGCGCATAACCACCGATCTTTGGGTGTCGGCCCTGTTGCGCCGGGTTTTCGGCGCCGGCGGCTTTGCCGCCGTGGTCAAGCGCGGCGCGACCGAGGCCGGCGCCGTCTTCGTGCTGGCGCGTGGCCGCCTGGGCGAGGTTGCCTTGTTCGGACCGGCGCCGCAGACGAGTTACGATTCAGCCAAGCCCGACGACCGTTTCTTCAGCCTGCTTGGCGCCGGCGACGATGCCGCCGTCTTTGACGCACGGCTGGAAAAGGAGAAGAAATTCGATCCCGACATCTGGGTGGTCGAGATCGAGGCCGGCTCTGTTCCTGTCGAGGAGCTTATTTCCGTCAAGTCGCTCTAACGATATGCAGGAAAACAAGGGCTTAGGACGCCCACTTGAATCTCTTCAGAAGCGGCGCGCCTTAACGCTGGCGGCAGCATTGTCGCTGTCCGCTTTGCGGATGTCAGCGTTCGCCGCAGCGGGCCATGTATTGTGAATGGCCTTCGACAGTGTCTCGGCTTTCCAGCCGCGTAACCTGTCCAGCGCAGCGTCGCGATGCAGCAGTCGGTACCGGTCGAGGAAGATGCGGATAGCCTGCGGATGCGGAAACTCCGCGGGATAGACGGCGACGGTGATCAGGAATGCCCTGTCTTCGCCGAGATCGAGCGCGCGCAGGGCGGCCAGCAGCGACGTGTAGTTCTGATTTGCGATGAGCGACCGCGCCGTTGAAAAATCGATTTCGAGCGCGTCGGCGAGTGCTGTCTGAAAGAATGCGGCGTTGCCGGTCAGCGCCGTCTCGCGCAGTTTGACATAGGTTTCGGCACCGGCGGTCGCGCCGCCGCTCTCCCCGTCGGCACGCATCATCGACCGCAGCCGGCGCCGTGCATTTTCGACGGCTACGCCAGCCGCCTTCTGTCTGTCGGGACCGGGCACGACCACTTCGGCGGTTTCGGGCTCCGACTCGGCGATCGCCTCCGGCTGCCGCATTCTCACCAGTGTCGGCTTTTCAAGCGCCCTGATCAGGTGGGCAATGGTCGGGTTCAGATCCTTGCGGCGCGCGATGGCGCGCGCGTGCGGCAGGCCGTGGCGTCCGATCAGCGCGATGAGGTCGATATCGCTGAGCGCGCGCGATCGGATGAGCAGCGGGGCGGCGATGTCGACCGGCTCCTCGCAAAGCCGCCGCACCAGTGCGGCGGGCGCATATTCGCATTCGGAAAGGGCGGCGGCGACGTAGCGGCGCGATTCGACCGACACATTGTCGAAAAGCGGAAGTGTCAGATCCTCAAGTTGCGCGATCTCCCGGCGCGAAGGTCGGGTGAGCGAACAGAACGCAGACACCGCGGCGCGGAAGAGCCTTTCGGCCTTCCCCGGTTCAGCCCGTATAGCGATTTGCCTGAAATCCGAAGATGACACGAAGGATACGCCTGACACTCGACACAATCTTGACCACGCGCGACCGGGACTATGTCGGTTTCGCATTTGCCTCGGGTCAGGACGCCCTGACCTCCAGACAAAGATCAAATTAGCGGCGATCCGTTAGCGTTCCGTTAACCTACTATCCCCTTAATCAGATTGGAGGCGTTGCGTTGTGCTCCGGGGCAACCGAGAGGAATACGCGAACCATGGGCATGGTACTGTCTTTCGTGCCGCGAGCGGCGGCAACCAATCGAGCAGAACGAAACACCGGAACGCCGGCGGCGGTGATCATTTTCCCTGGCGTCCGCTACGAACAACGGCAGCTGACGGGCGAAACGCGGCCAGGCGCCGGTCCGGACAAGCCGGGCTCGTCCGGGACGATGCCTGTTCCGCATCATTAGAGCGCCGCGCGTCCTGTTGGTGCGCAAACGACGCTCTGACTTTGAATTCGGTATAGGACGGTCGCCGCATATTTTCGGCTGACGTCAGTAGTCCTGCAGCTCGCAGGAACCTTGCTCGAGAAATCGTGACACGACCGGCTTCCAGCTGTCGTCGGGCACGAAGGAGCGGATGACGAACATGCCTTCGTCGATGGGCGCCTCGACGAAGATCGCCCCTTGCAATTCCTCGGGAACACCCTTGCGGATTTCGATCATCTGCGCCGGCGTCAGTACGATAGTGTCCAGAACCCTTCCGGTCGCGCTGTGGTCGTTGAAGGAGTAGATGTTGTGGCCGCTGCGGTCATAGACCGATACGGACCAGAACGGGACGTTTCCCGGTGCCTTCACCCGCACCATCCCCTCTGACAGATCGAACCGGCAAGCCGCCGCGTAAAACAGCGGATCGACGGATTTCACCACCGGCGCCCCGCCGGCCTCCGCGTCCAGCTTGGTCATCCTATAGAGGTCCGAGGCCATGGCCAGCCGCGACCAGGCATCGCGTTCGGAAAATTCCGGGACGAGCAGCAGCACGATGACGTGCACGATACCGGCGCCAAGCAGGCCAAGCAGGATCGCGTGCAGCAGCTTACGCATTGCAGCCGACCTTCACGATCTGCGGCAGCGTGACATCCGAAAGACCCGTGCTGCTGGCGATCGGCGTGTCGTAGAATGTCAGCACGAAATACATCCGGCCGACGCCGTCGCAAAGCAGCCAGTTGCCGGGCGCGGGGCGGCTGCCGACGGAAATCACCACCGAATTATCCGGCTGGCGCAGCACCTGGTAGGATTGAAGTGCCGCAGGCCTTGGCTTGCCAGTCTCGACCACCCCGAGCGACTGATCGGCGGCATAGAGGGTCCAGAACCGCGCCGTCGGGAATCCGCCTTCGATTTCATAGGCGCATTGGCGTTTCAAGAATTCGCCGCCGGAATCGCGTTCGGCGACAAAGGACAGGCCTTCCGCTTGCCCGAGTGCGAGGACCCCCTCGCGCGCCACGCGGGCTTTCGAATAAGGGTCCGCCGCCTGCGTGCCGATATCGGGGAACGCCGTCCATTGGCCGATCCTGATCGCACCGATGCCATCCTGGGTCTTGAGAGCGTACCAGACGCTGCCGCCGCCGCCGCCGATAGCTATGGCAAGCGCGAGGAGCGTCAGGAATGCGTTCTTGAGCATGAAGAGCCGCGGGAAAGAGGAATGCCGCTCGGGGATATCGCGGGGCAGGGGGCGATGGCAAGCGGACCTCTGTGGATTGCTGGCATGAGGATGCCCTGGCCCGTCGTGCGGGCATCAAAGCGCCGACGGAGTCTCCGGCGTCGCAGGTGTCTGGAGGACGGGCGCCGACTGGAACAGCTTCGTGATGTCCCTGAGCGCCCGCGTGGTCTGGCTGGACAGTACCGGCGGGCGCTCGGCGGCGTTGGTCGCTGCCTGCTCGGCATTCTTCTCTTCCGCTTCCTCCGCCGCGATCTTTTCGTCGACGAACGGATGATCGAGACCGGGGATCGGCTTGAGGTCGATATTCTGGTGCGCGTAGACCATCAGCCGCTGCCACACCATCGCCGGCAGCGAGCCGCCGGTCATGTTGTTGGTCGGGGTGAAGTCGTCATTGCCGAGCCACACGGCAGCCGTGTAGTTGCCGGTGAAGCCGACATACCAGGCGTCGCGGTAAGACTGCGTGGTGCCGGTCTTGCCGGCCGAAACGATGTTGGGAAGCGCGGCGCGGCGCGCCGTGCCCATCACCGGCACCGCCGCCAGCATGGTGTTCATGGATTTCAGCGCCTGTTCCGACAGCACACGGTGCGGCGGCGGCGCATCCTTGGCGAAATCGTAAACCACCTCGCCGTTACGGGTGACGAGTTGGGTGATGCCATGCCGGGAGCCGACAAAGCCGTTCTGGGCGAACACGCTATAGCCTGTCGCCTGGTCCATCACGGTCATGCCCGATGTGCCGAGCACCATCGTCTTGTGCGATTCGAGCGGCGATTCCACGCCCATGGCCTCCGCCATCGCCTTGATCGGCTTGATGCCGAGATAATTCTTGGCCAGCCGCACCGGCACGGTGTTGATCGATTTGGCGACCGCCGTGAGCAGCGTGACATTGCCGGCCGATCCGCCATTGTAATTGTGAGGCGACCAGTTGCCCCAGGAGATCGGCGCGCCGGAAACGACGGAGTCCGGTGTGAAGCCATGCTCCATCGCCGTTGCATAGACGTAGGGTTTGAACGATGAACCGCTCTGGCGCAGCGCCTTGGTGGCGCGGTTGAACTGGCTGGCGCCGTAGTCGCGGCCGCCGACAATCGCCCTGACCGCGCCATTGGTTTCGATGACCACCATGGCACCCTCGGTGACGTTGTATTCCTTGCCGAACTGACGGAGATGGAACTCCATCGATTCTTCCGCCGCCTTCTGGATGTTGGCGTCGAAAGTGGTGTGAGCGACCAGCGAATGCTGGCCGGACTTCGCGGCGATCTTCTTGACCTCGTCGAATGCCCAGTCGAGGTAGTAATCTGGGCTCTTCTGCTCGCCGCGATCGACGATTTCGGCCGGATGCAGCCGCGCCTGCAACACTTGGCCTTCGCTCATGAAGCCGGCGTCGACGAGATTGGACAGCACCACATTGGCTCGCGCCCTGGCAGCAGGCAGGTTGATGTGCGGCGCGTATTTGGTCGGCGCCTTGAACAGCCCGGCCAGCATCGCCGCTTCGGCGAGGTTCAGATCCTTGACGCTTTTGCCGAAATAGAAATCGGCGGCCGCTTCGATGCCGAACGTGCCGCCGCCCATATAGACGCGATCGAGATAGAGCTGCAGGATCTCCTTCTTCGACAGGTTGGCCTCGAGCCACAGCGACAGGAAGGCTTCCTTGATCTTGCGCTCCAACGTCCGTTCATTGGTCAGGAACAGGTTCTTGGCCAGTTGCTGGGTGATGCTCGAGCCGCCCTGCACCACCGAATTCGCCCGCACATTCTCGAAGATCGCGCGCGAAAGGCCGAGCGCATCGATGCCGTGGTGATCGAAGAAACGGCGATCCTCCGTGGCCAGCACAGCCTTGATGACCTGGTCAGGCATCTCGTCGACCGGCACCGAGTCACGCTGGATGATGCCGCGCTGGCCGATCTCGTTGCCGTAGCGGTCGAGGAAGGTGACGGCGAAGTCGCCCTGGGCGCGCCAGTCACCGGCGGTTTCCTGGAAGGCCGGCAAGGCGAGTGCCAGCATGACGACGATACCGCCGGCGCCGAGCGTGAAGCCCTCGCTCAAAAGTTCGATAATGCCGCGGCGCCAGCCGGAGACGCGGAAGCGCCGGAAAAAAATCGTGGCCGCTTCCCAGAACCGGCGCGCCTTGAAGCCGATGTCGTAGAGCGAGGAATCGAACCACGCATCCGCCGCGAGCAACCTTGCGGCGATTGGGCCTCTTCTCTTGCGTGGTTCCAAAGGACTGGCCATTCCACGAATCCAGCTGCACGGCGCCGCGACCTGAAAACCGCACGCGGGCAGTTTCAAGGCGCGCACCGACCAAGACTATTCGTCCATTTTGGCCCCGCTCACAAGGGCAATGGAGGCTTATGCTGTACGGTCTGTCGATGCGAGGGGCGGGGCCTAATGCATGTCGCCCAAAGTCGCTTCCACCGCCTTGCGGGCTCGGTTTGGCGTCCGATGTCACCGCGCAGCCATAAAGCGCAGGAAATGCGCCACGTCGGCTTCGCTGGGCTCCTGGCCGGTGAAACTGCGCAGATAGGCAGCGAGATGACTGATCCTCGCCTCGACCGGTTCCTTGAGGTCGAGCATATAATAGCCAATCTGCATGTAGTAGAGCACGCGGGCGCGGATGAAGGCATCTTCTTCATCGTAGCCATGCCCGCGATACATGTCGCGGATCGCGCTCAGGCGGTCATTGTCGGCCTGGTCGATGGCCCGTCGCACGTCGTCGGAGCGACGCGCCCATTCTCGGATGGCGAAGTCGAGCCGTGGATCGAACAGGCGCTCGTCCGCCCAGCATTCGAACACGTTCATGACGCCCATGATGATGCTTTCAGCCGGCCGCATCGCGCGTTCGACGATCGCCTTGGTATTGGTGTTGCGCCAATGGGCAAGCAACTGGTCGAGCAGATCCTGGCGGCTCTCGAAATACCAGTAGAAGCTTGACCGCGAAACGCCGAGCTCCTGGCCGAGCGGCAGCACGCGCACGCTTTCGATGCCGTTTGAAATCAGTGTCTGGAGCGCAAGATTGATCCAGTCCCAGCGCGTCACCTTGATGTTGCCGGGCGCCGGCTCGTCCTGCGGAGCAATCATGATCATGGCCGCACAATAGGCATGAAGGGAAGCTGCATACAACCGTACTAGACACATATGTACAGTACAAGTATCCTGCCCGCCTGCAACGAACTGGGCCAAGCGGCCATCGCGACCTCTCCCTACGATCCCCAGGGCAAGGCAATACGGCAATGAGGAGTATCCGCCATGGTCGATGACGCCGCATGCAACCTCAGGCGCGAACGTCGGCGCGGACGAACCGGCGAGGCCAGCAGCGAGACCAGCCGCCGGCCGGACTATCGTTCGCTGAAGAATCCGTTTCTGCCGCAGCCGATCTTTTCGGCCGATCAGGTCGCCGCGATCCACGACACGGCGTTGCGCGTGCTCGAGGAACTCGGCGTCAAGGTGCTGCTGCCTGAGGCGCGCGCTCGCTTTGCCCGCGCCGGTGCATCGGTCGACGAGGACAGCCAGATGGTGCGCATCGGCCGCGACATTGTCACAGCGGCGCTGGCTTCGGCGCCGAAATCGATCCGGGCGCATGCCGGCGACCGTGCCCGCGACCTGACGCTCGAGCTCGGCTCGATGACGTTCCTGGCGGGATCAGGAGCGCCGAACGTCACCGATCTAGAGAGCGGCCGGCGGCCGGGCACGCTTGCCGCTTTCGAGGATCTCATCCGGCTGGTGCAGCATTTCGACGTGCTGCATATGCTCGGCCCTTGCATCGAACCGCAGGACGTCGACAACCGCTTGCGCCACTATGCCGTCAACCGCGCTCAGCTGACGCTGTCCGACAAATTGCCGTTCGTCTTCGCGCGCGGCACGCCGCAGGTCGAGGACGGGTTCGAGATGCTGCGGCTGGCGCGCGGCCTGTCCGAGGACGAATTGCGTTCGGGCGCTCATTGCTACACCGTCATCAACACCAACTCGCCACGTCAGCTCGACATTCCGATGGCGCAAGGCATCATCGACTTTGCCAAGGCAGGGCAGGTGTTGATTATCACGCCCTTCTGCCTGGCCGGCGCCATGGCGCCGATCACCGTGGCCGGCGCGCTGACGCTGCAGCACGCCGAAGCGCTGGCCGGGCTGACGCTGGCACAGATGGTGCGGCCGGGCGCGCCGGTCGTCTATGGTTCCTTCTCGTCCAACGTCGACATGAAGTCGGGGGCGCCGGCCTTCGGCACGCCGGAGCACGTCAAGGCGACGCTCGGCGCTGGTCAGCTTGCGCGCTTCACCGGTCTTCCCTGGCGGTCCGGCGGCGGCAGTGCCGCCAACATTTCGGATGCGCAGGCGGCCCACGAAACGCAGTTTGCGCTGTGGGGCTCGGTGCTTGCTGGCGCCACGGTCTGCATCCATGCCGCGGGCTGGCTCGAAGGTGGCTTAAGCGTCTCCTTCGAGAAGCTGATCACCGATATCGAGGCGCTGCAGACGATCGCCGAACTCTGTATGGCGACGCCCGGCGACGAGAGCGCGATCGGCTTCGACGCCATCGCCGAAGTGCAGCCGGGCGGGCATTTCTTCTCGGCCGGACACACCATGGCGCGCTACCGCACAGCTTTCTACGAGCCGCTGGTGGCTGATTGGTCGAATTTCGGCAACTGGACCGAGGCCGGGTCAAAAACCGCGACGGAGCGCGCCACCGGCGTCTGGAAACGGCTGCTTGCCGACTTCCGGCCGCCGGCTTCTGCCGCTGCCACATCAGATGTCCTCGACGAATTCATAGCGCGGCGCACCGAACAGGGCGGCGCGGCACCGGTTTCGTGAGGGTCAGCGCGCGCCTCAGATAGGGCGCTTGTCCCCGGTCTTCGGCAGGTCGCGGCGTATCGCGCCGGCATCGGATTTCCTGTGCTTATCGGCGGCAAGTCTGCGAATGCGATCGAAGCGGCTTTCCTCGGCCACTTTGGTCTTCGCCGCAACATCTGGCTTCGGGACGAATGCAATCATGGATCGATCTCCTTGCTGGCGGCCGTGCGCCGGGGAAGATGCCCCGGCGGCTTTTCTCGCTTCTCTGGGAGAACTCGAGGATATCAGGCGGCGAGAGCGACCGCACAGCTTTGCGCGCCCAGCCTGTCGGGCGAGGTCTTCCCGGGCATGGTCGCCCAGCCGCCCGTCTCGATGAACTGCCGCTTCTTGTAACTGTCTGTCAGGGCTTTGAACTCGACAAGTTTGGCGGCTGCGTCGGGCGCCGTGTTGAAGCGATCGACGCAGACCGCCGAGGCCAGCTCGCCGCGCGCTACGTCGCCGGCGGTTGCCGCCAGTGCGCGTGAGGTGCCACCGGTCACCCAGCCACCCCAGTTGAAACCGATGATCAGAGTGGCGACGACAGTTACCGCGCATGCCCACAAAAGCGTGGATTTGGCCGGCTGGTAATCTTCCCATCGACGCGCGAGAGATGGCTTGCTGCTTTGTGTGGCCACGGAACAATTCCTTCCTGGTTGGTGCAGGGATTGGTCGCCCAGCCATTCCGGCCGGGCGCTGCAAGCGTGTCTAGGCGATGATCAGTAGCCCATGCCGCCGCCGGCCGCAGGCGCGGCATCCTTGGCTGGAATGTCGGTGATCATGGCTTCCGCAGTGATCAGCAATGCCGCGATCGAACCGGCATCCTGGAGCGCGGTCCGCACCACCTTTGCCGGGTCGACGATGCCGGCCTTGATCATGTCGACATAGATCTCGTTCTGGGCATCGAAGCCCTGGTTGTGATCCTTGCTGTCCATGAGCCTGCCGACAACGATCGAACCTTCAACCCCGGAGTTCTCGGCGATCTGGCGGATCGGCGCTTCGAGTGCTCTCAACACGATCGAAATGCCCGCCGTCACATCGGCATTGGCTCCGGTCAGCCCGTTCAGGACGGCCTTGGCGCGCAGTAGCGCGACACCGCCGCCGGGAACGATGCCTTCTTCTACCGCCGCGCGCGTGGCGTTCAGTGCATCGTCGATACGGTCCTTCTTTTCCTTGACCTCGGATTCGGTCGCACCACCGACGCGAATGACCGCGACGCCACCGGCGAGCTTGGCCAGCCGCTCCTGCAGCTTCTCCTTGTCGTAGTCGGAAGTGGTTTCCTCGATCTGCCCCTTGATCTGCTGGACGCGCGCCTGGATGGTCACTTTCTCTCCGGCACCATCGATGATCGTCGTCGTGTCCTTTTCGATCAGCACGCGCTTGGCGCGGCCGAGCATGTCGATTGTGATGTTTTCGAGCTTGATGCCGAGGTCTTCCGAGATCATCTGGCCGGCGGTTAGCACGGCGATGTCTTCCAGCATCGCCTTGCGGCGGTCACCGAAGCCCGGCGCCTTAACGGCTGCAACCTTGAGGCCGCCGCGCAATTTGTTGACGACCAGCGTCGCCAGTGCTTCGCCCTCGACGTCCTCGGAGATGATCACCAGCGGCTTGCCGCTTTGCACCACGGCTTCGAGGATCGGCAGCAGCGCCTGCAGATTGCCGAGCTTCTTTTCATGGATGAGGATGTAAGGGTCCTCCAGCTCGGCGCGCATCTTTTCGGCATTGGTGACGAAATAGGGGCTGAGATAGCCACGGTCGAATTGCATGCCCTCGACGACGTCGAGTTCGGTGTCGGCGGTCTTGGCTTCCTCGACAGTGATCACGCCATCATTGCCGACCTTGTCCATCGCCTTGGCGATCATGGTGCCGACGGTGGCATCGCCATTGGCTGCAATGGTGCCGACCTGCGCGATTTCACCGGAGGATTTGACCTTCTTGGCGCGTGCCTGGATTTCCTTGACGACAGCGGTAACAGCAAGGTCGATGCCGCGCTTGAGGTCCATCGGATTCATGCCGGCGGCAACGAATTTGGCGCCCTCGCGCAGGATGGAAGCGGCAAGCACCGTGGCGGTGGTGGTGCCGTCGCCGGCGAGGTCGTTGGTCTTCGAGGCCACTTCGCGCACCATCTGCGCGCCCATGTTCTCGAACTTGTCGGAGAGCTCGATTTCCTTGGCCACCGTCACCCCGTCCTTGGTGATGCGCGGCGCGCCATAGGCCTTGTCGATGATGACGTTTCGGCCCTTGGGGCCGAGCGTCACCTTGACCGCGTTATTGAGGATTTCGACTCCGCGCAGCATCCGGTCACGCGCATCGGTGGAGAATTTGATTTCCTTGGCAGACATGATTTTTTCCAGTTCGATTGGTTGTGGCGAAGCACTGGCAGCGCCGCCTGAATCAAAACTTGAAGCGTCCTTTGCGCGGCCAAAGAGGACGCGCAGCGCTCCAATCAGGCGGCTTTCTTGGCAGCTACGGTCTTCTCGATGATGCCCATAATGTCGGCCTCCTTCATGATCAGAAGGTCCTCGCCGTCTATCTTGACCTCGGTTCCCGACCATTTGCCGAACAGGATGAGGTCGCCGGCCTTGACATCGAGCGCGATCAACGCGCCGCTTTCATCGCGCGCGCCCGGCCCGACGGCGATCACTTCGCCTTCCTGCGGCTTTTCCTTGGCATTGTCGGGGATGATGATGCCGCCCTTGGATTTGGTATCGCTTTCGGCGCGCCGAATGACGACGCGATCGTGGAGTGGCCGGAATTTCATGGGGACTCTTTCTGGGGCCGGCTTAGGCGGCCGCTCCCCTTATATAGGCGCGTTGGCACTCGATTGATAGGAGTGCCAAAAAATATTAATTGATCGTTGTAAAACGTTTAATAGTATTATCTCACAGTTTCCTTTTCAGGAATTTGATCAATCAAAAATAGGCCAGAAATTGATTTCTCGACTCCGAGCTACTATTTTAATTGGGAAACTCCCTTTCATCATTTAAATCCAAAAAGGAGATTTTACCGATGGCGGAATTCAGTCAAAATATCATGGAAAAAGCTGAAGCGCGCTTCATGGAAAAGCAGAAGAAAACCGCGGAACGAAACCAGGCAACGGCTGAATATGTTTCCGAGGCGAAGGCCAGGGACATCAAGACGGCAAGATTGCGGGCGTTGCGGCTGGCCAAGGAAGAGGCCGACCGCGCCGCGGAGGCCCTCAATCCCGTCGCCCCCAAGAAAAAGCGGGCGTCGCGAGCGGTCAAGAAAGTAGACGTTGCATCGACGGAGATCAAGTCATGAGCCTGACATTTCCCAATCCAAGCCGCAGCTACGACGAGGCGGGCAAACGCATCCGTTTCGTCGGCCATGACGGCATGTTTCAGATTTCCTTCTCTGTCGCCACGGATGCGATCTCGAAGGCACCATCAGAGGCACCAACTGCCGAAGCCACCTATCTGGCGGCGTTCGATACGGCGTCCAGCTCCATCCATGAGATCGCCAGGAATGCCTATGCCCGGACCCGCAAGAGCATATATGTGCTGACGGCAGCCGATTTTCGCTAGGCCCAAATGTGCCTGGCTGAGGCTGGCTCAGGACTTGCGGGCCGCTTTGGCCCGCCGCTTGACGTCTCGGTTATTCAGCCGATCGACCATCGCGTCCGCATCGCGTGTGTTCATGCCGACCATGACCTGGCGCTTGAGTTCAACGGGCTGACCGGTGAAGACATCGAAGACGGTCCAGCTGTGCGGATGCTCCATGCGCAGCGCGTAGCGGTTTGT
Source organism: Mesorhizobium tianshanense (assembly GCF_007830515.1). Lineage (GTDB taxonomy): Bacteria > Pseudomonadota > Alphaproteobacteria > Rhizobiales > Rhizobiaceae > Mesorhizobium > Mesorhizobium tianshanense. The sequence goes on along the minus strand of NZ_VLKT01000014.1, from coordinate 123,322 downwards.
CATTCCGGGATCCTTTCGTTTCCATCTCCGATCGATGAATGTAGATTGGTCAGGCCTGCGTAATGAAGAAAACCGCCGCCAGGACAAGGATCGTCCACACGACGACGAACAGCTTCAAGGCCATGCCCCCGTGTGAAGATAGAACCTCCCTCTTGCGGGTCGCCATGGTCTTCGCGCTCCTCGACATGGTCGGCGCCACAGCGGTTACAACCGGTGCCTTGACCCCAAGCTTTCCAAAGACAGGCAGCAGCGGTGGCTCGCGCACGAAAACGACCTCGGATGTCCGGAGAAACAATCCCCTCCATAGCACCGTTTTTCAAACGCCTTGCATGCCAAATGAGAAAGCGCGAGGTTGGCCACCGACATTCCTGACGCGAAGAGGCCGCGGCACTGGAGATCCCGTGATCTGGCGCAAGAACTTCATCGCGGCTACGCTGCAGGCAGGAATCGCTGACGGCGCAAAAGGCCTGTTCAGCCGTGACGGGCGGGGGAGAGGACGATGACCGCGCCGGCTGCCGTGTTGCAGAAGGCCTTGTTCGAAGCGCTGAACGGCGACGGTTCCCTGTCAGCGGCATTGGGCGGCGCAAAACTGTTCGACCACGCCCCGGAAAACGTCGCGTTTCCCTATGTGACTTTCGGCCGGACCAGCGTCTACGACTGGGCAACAGGCATGGAGAACGCCGCCGAGCAGCTTTTCACGCTGCATTTCTGGTCGAAGTCCGTGGCCAGGAAAGAAATTCTCGATGTGATGGATCTGGTCAGTGCCCGCCTCCGGGATGCGGTGCTCTCGCTCGACGAGCATCGCCACGTCAATCTCAAGCTCGAATTCACCGAGACCCGTTACGACGAGGACCTTTCAGCCTATCACGGGCTGCTGCGCTTTCGCGCCGTGACGGAAGAAAACGACTGACGCGCTTTCAATATGGCTGCAAGACAGTCTAGACTGGGGCTTGGGATGATTTTGCCGGGTTGGGGCGGCGAAATCATAAGGTCGGTTGTCTCGCGTTTCAGGGGGTGAGATAGGCATGGATTGCAGGCGTTCACTGTTCATTTCACGTTCAGCACCGATGCGTTAGAACGCTGATCATGAAAACGCTTCGCTCCCATTTCCGAACCGCTACACTGGCGCTCTGCGTTGCCGGTCTGTTCGCGTCGCAGGCGACGGCCGCCGACTGCTACGCGATCGGTCAGCAGGTTGCCCAGCAGAATGGCGGCACGCTGGCCAAGGCGTCGCAGTCGACGCGCGGTGGCCAGCCGGTCTGCGTCATCGTCGTGCTGGTTCCGGGCAAGGAAGGGCAGCGTCCGCGCCGTTCCGAAATCGTCGTTCCGCTGAACTGATCCCTGCCGTTTCCCAGGCCGTTGGAATCGGCCTATATCTGACACCGGACGCGTCAACAGGCTTAACGCGTCAACAAGCCGAGCTCTTCAACAGGTAGTGATCCCCGCATGCGCGTACTCGTTGTCGAAGATGACAAGGATCTCAACCGGCAGATATCGGACGCGTTGGTCGATGCCGGCTATGTCGTCGACCGGGCCTTCGACGGCGAGGAAGGGCATTTCCTCGGCGACACCGAACCCTACGACGCCGTGGTGCTCGACATCGGCCTGCCGCAGATGGACGGCATCAGCGTGGTCGAGCGTTGGCGGCGCGGCGGCCGCAAGATGCCGGTTCTGATCCTGACGGCGCGTGATCGCTGGAACGACAAGGTATCGGGCATCGACGCCGGCGCCGACGATTATGTCACCAAGCCGTTTCACATCGAAGAGGTGCTGGCCAGGGTCCGGGCGCTCATCCGGCGCGCGGCCGGCCATGCGTCGTCCGAGCTGACCTGCGGGCCGCTGCGGCTCGACACCAAGGCCTCCAAGGCCGATGTCGACGGCGTGCCGCTGAAGCTGACGTCGCACGAATTCCGCCTGCTTGCCTATCTGATGCACCATATGGGCGACGTCGTGTCCCGGACCGAACTTGTCGAGCATCTATACGATCAGGATTTCGACCGCGATTCCAACACAATCGAGGTCTTTGTCGGGCGGCTTCGCAAGAAGATGGGCATCGACATGATAGAGACCGTTCGCGGCATGGGCTATCGGATGCGTGAGCCGGAGGCGTAAGGCGGAACCGCTCGAGCAGACTACAGGGACGTCGCTTTCGCGGTTCTGGCCGCGTTCGCTGGCGTTTCGGGTGATCGCCTTTTCCACGGTCTGGGCGATCCTTACCCTCGTCGTCATCTTCACCCTCATCACCACGCTGTATCGCCAGGCGAACGAGCGCGGTTTCGACAGCCTGTTGTCGGCGCATCTGTTCAACCTGATCGGCTCGGTCGGCGTGTCCGAAGGCGGTTCGCTGACCGGCGCTCCCGACCTTGGCGATCTCCGGTTCTCGGAGCCGAACTCCGGCTGGTACTGGTCAGTGGAACCTGCGTCGGAGGGCGTGCGCGGTGATCTGCACTCTTCCTCCATGACGAGGGCGATCCCCTCGCCAAGCATCGCCGAGGTCCCTTTCAATTCCAGTTTCCAGCGCAGCTATGCGACGGAAGGCATCAATGGCGAGGAGCTGCAAGTGTTCGAGAGCGAATTCGTTCTCGATGCGAAGAATCGTGCGGCGCGCTTCCGCGTCATGGGCAACCAGACCGAGCTCGAACAGGAGATCGGCGCCTTCCAGCGTCGCCTGCTGACCTATCTGTCCCTGTTCGGCGTCGGCATGATCGCCATCAACGCCATTGCCATCCTGCTGGGCCTGCAGCCATTGCGTCGGGTCAGGAACGCCCTCGCCATGGTGCGTGAAGGAACCGCCCAAAGGCTCGACGGCCGCTTCCCGGCCGAGATCGAACCGCTCGCCAACGAGACCAACGCGCTGATCGAAAACAACAGGCGTATCGTCGAGCGCTCGCGCACGCAGGTCGGCAACCTCGCCCATTCGCTGAAGACGCCGCTGGCTGTGCTGATCAACGAAGGGCGCGCGCTCGGCGGCGCCAAAGGCAAGCTCATAGCCGAGCAGGCCGCCTCGATGCAGAAGCAGGTCGACCATTATCTGCAGCGCGCCCGCGTCGCGGCGCAACGCGACAGCGTCGTCTACCGCACCCCGGTGGCACCGCTGGTCCAGCGCATGGTGCGCGTGCTGCAAAAACTCAACCCGCGGACCGATCTCTCGCTTTCGCTGCCGTCAGCCGATATCGTCTTTGCCGGCGAACGCGAGGATCTGGAAGAATTGCTTGGCAATTTGCTCGACAACGCCATGAAATGGGCAAAGAGCGCGGTCGCCGTTTCCGTGACACCAATCTCCGGCAAGAAGGGCGGCGCCGGCAAGGAGAGTGCTGCCAGTCTGTTCGAGATCAGCATCGAGGATGACGGCCCGGGCATTCCCGAAGACAAGGCACGCGAGGCGCTGAAGCGCGGGCGGCGCCTCGACGAGACAAAGCCGGGGACCGGGCTTGGACTTGCCATTGTCGCCGACCTCGTCAACGAGTATGGAGGCGTTCTGGCTCTGGAACGGTCCGGAATGGGCGGGTTGAAGGCGGTGATTCGATTGCGGAGCCTCCAGTGACACTTTTGCCCAATCGACAATTGATCGACGGTGCGTGATATGGCGGCGTGTCGATTGGTCCCGGATCCGTCGGCCGCGGCCAAATTTCCGACAAACATCAACACTATGGCCACGCCGACTTTCCCGATGGCGCGGCTCCCAGCCTTAACTCAAGAAAACCGGTTGTTTGCATGAAGATTCGCGTCGCGCTCGTTTCCGCACTGCTGGCCGTTTCCGGCTGCACGACGCTGGGCAAGAGCCCGAGCGCCACGGTGGCGCCACAGCCTGCCGCCACGCCGCCAAGCAGCGGCAGGATCGCGACGACGGTCATTTCCGCCATGGGAGGCGGCCTCGTCAGCGGATCGATTGGTGCCGGCTTGAGCGATCCCGAGAAGCGCAAGGCGCTGGAGGCGGAATACAAGGCGCTCGAATATACGACGGGCGGCCAGAAGGTGACATGGAAGAGCGACCGGTCGGCGCATTACGGTGAAGTCGTGCCCGCCCAGCCCTATCGTGTCGGCTCGCAGGACTGCCGGCAATACACCCATACGGTCTTTACCGGCGCCGCCGGCGCCACCGCGCGCGGAACCGCGTGCCGCAACGCCGATGGCAGCTGGACGCCGCTGACGTAACGACCGGCCGGATAGATCCGGTTGATATCGATCAAGGACATGCGCCGCGCCCACCGTCAAAGCGTCGCAGGACGCCTGTGTTGGCAGGGCAAGGCTCTGCCGTTATTGGAAGAAACATGCTGTTCTGGGTCATAGCTGCCGTTCTCACGCTGGGTGCAAGCCTGGCGGTGCTGCTGCCACTGGCCGGCGGCCCGAAGGGTGGTTCTGCGAGCAGCGATCATGACCTTGAAGTCTATCGCGACCAACTGTCCGAGCTTGACCGCGACGTCGCGCGCGGCTTGATCCAGCCGGCTGAGGCCGAAGAGGCACGTGCCGAAATCTCCCGCCGCATTCTTCGCCTGGACAATGCCGGGGCCGGGGCAGATCCGGCCGGCAAGGCAGCGGCGCGGCAGCCGTCGATGGTCACCAGGCTTGTTGCGACGGTCGCGGTCCTGGCGGTTCCCCTGGTCAGCTGGGGCTTGTACAGTCAACTTGGCTCGCCCGACCTGCCGTCGCAACCGCTCAGCGAGCGGCTTGCCAAGAATCCCGCCGACAGTTCGGTGGACGAACTGGTGGCGCGCGCCGAGGCCCATCTTGCCGCCAATCCGACCGATGGCAGGGGTTGGGACGTTCTGGCCCCGGTCTATCTGCGCTTGCAGCGGTTCTCCGATGCGGTGACGGCCTATCGCAACGCCATTCGCCTCGACGGCGACAGCGCCGCCCGCCAGGCCGGCCTCGGCGAGGCGATCGCCAGCGCAGCCGGCGGCATTGTTTCGGCCGACGCTCAGGCCGCTTTCGAGGCGGCCTTGAAGCTCGATCCGGCAAATCCGAAGGCCAGCTTCTATCTCGCGATGGGCATGGCGCAGGAAGGCCGCATTGAGGAGGCGACGGCTGGCTGGCAGAAAATGCTTGGCGCCTTGCCGCAGGACTCGCCATGGCGCGGTGCCATCGAGCAGGCACTGGCCGAGGTCGCCAGCCGGAGCTTCGCTTCGGCAGAGCCTGCGAAAGGCCCGAGCGCCGGGGATGTCGATGCGGCCTCGTCGATGTCGCCGCAAGACAGGGAAACGATGATCAACACCATGGTTGCGGGACTTGATGAAAAACTTCGGCAAAACCCGCGCGATGCGGAAGGATGGATGCAGCTTATTCGTTCCTATGTCGTGCTGGGCAAGGCCGATCAGGCTCGCGACGCGCTCAATCGTGGTATCGCCGTTTTTGGCTCCGATAGTGACGAAGCGAAGAAATTCACCGCCTTCGCCGTCTCGCTTGGCCTGACGGCGACGGAGTAAGAAATGACACGCAAGCAGAAAAGACTGTCGGTGATCGCCGGAGGGTTGGCCTTTCTCGGTGCCGCCACCGGTCTGACCTTCTACGCGCTCGGCCAGAAGGCCTCCTATTTCTACATGCCCGCCGATCTGACCACCGCCAGCCTGCAACCCGGGCAGCGCATCAGACTCGGCGGCCTCGTCGAAAAGGGCACGATCGAGCGCGGCCAGGGGGCCACTGTCGCCTTTTCGGTGACCGACAACCAGAAGGAGGTCAAGGTCACCTACACCGGCATTCTTCCCGACCTTTTCCGTGAGGAGCAGGGCGTCATCACTGAAGGCACGTTTCGCCCGGACGGCGTCTTCGTCGCCGACAGCGTGCTGGCCAAGCACGACGAGAACTACATGCCCAAGGAGGTGGCCGACGGCCTCAAGGCCAAGGGCGTGTGGCAGGAGAGCAAGAGTGACTAAGCAGGTTCCACAAAAGTGTCCTACTGTTTTGCGGCGAGGACCTGCGGCAAAACAAAAACCTGGGCTTGATCACAATGGTTGAAACCGGACATTTCGCCCTGGTCCTGGCGTTCGCGCTGGCGTTGGTGCAGACGGTAGTGCCGCTGTTCGGCGCGCGGATGAACAACCGCAAGATGATGGCCGTCGGCGGTCCGGTCGCGGTGACCGGCTTTGCCTTGACCGCTCTGTCCTTCGCGGCGCTGGCGATAGCCTATGCGACGTCCGATTTTTCGGTGGCCAACGTCTGGGAGAATTCGCATTCGCTGCAACCGCTGATCTACAGGATCACCGGCGCCTGGGGCAATCACGAGGGCTCGATGCTGCTCTGGGTGCTGATCCTGACCTTCTTCGGCGCGCTCGTCGCTGCTTTCGGCAGCAATCTTCCCGCGACGCTTCGAGCCAATGTGCTGGCCGTGCAAGGGGCGATCGGAGCCACCTTCTTCCTGTTCATCCTGGCGACGTCCAACCCGTTCGCCAGGCTCAATCCGGCGCCGATCGAAGGCCGCGATCTCAATCCGATCCTGCAGGATCTCGGCCTCGCCATCCATCCGCCGCTGCTCTATCTCGGCTATGTCGGCTTTTCGATCTGCTTTTCCTTCTCGGTCGCAGCCCTCATCGAAGGTCGCATCGACGCGTCCTGGGCGCGCTGGGTGCGGCCATGGACGCTGGTCGCCTGGATGTTCCTGACCGGCGGTATCGCCATGGGCTCCTACTGGGCCTATTACGAGCTCGGCTGGGGTGGTTTCTGGTTCTGGGACCCGGTCGAGAACGCCTCCTTCATGCCATGGCTGGCGGGCACGGCGCTGCTCCATTCGGCGATCGTGATGGAAAAGCGCTCGGCCCTGAAGATCTGGACGCTGTTGCTGGCGATCCTGACCTTCTCGCTGTCGCTGCTCGGCACCTTCCTGGTGCGCTCCGGCGTGCTGACCTCCGTCCACGCCTTCGCCACCGATCCGACGCGCGGCGTGTTCATTCTCTGCATCTTGACGCTGTTCATCGGCGGATCGTTGGCGCTGTTTGCTTTGCGCGCCTCGAAGTTGACCGCCGGCGGGCTGTTTCATCCGATCTCGCGCGAAGGGGCGCTGGTACTCAACAACCTGTTCCTGACCACGGCTACTGCCACCGTGCTGATCGGCACATTGTATCCGCTGGTGGTCGAGGCCGTTTCAGCCGACAAGATTTCGGTCGGCGCGCCCTTCTTCAACCTGACATTCGGCCCGCTGATGGTGCCGCTTCTGGTCGTGGTCCCGTTCGGACCGCTGCTGGCCTGGAAGCGCGGCGACATTTTCGCGGTCGCTCAGCGCCTGATGACAGCCTTCGCCGCAGCGCTTCTGGCCGTACTGGTGACGGCCTTGTTCATCGACGGCGCGTCGGTATTCGCAGCACTTGGCGTCGGCCTCGCATTCTGGCTGATCTGCGGCGCGCTCACCGATATTGCCGTCAAGTCCGGCTTTGGCGTTGTCGCGCCCGGTGTCATGCTCAGGCGCTTCGCCGGCCTGCCGCGTTCGGTCTTCGGCACCGCGCTCGCCCATCTCGGCCTCGGGCTGACGACGCTGGGCATTGTCGGCACCCTTTGCTTCGGCACCGAGAAGATCCTGTCGATGCATGCGGGCGAGACCGTGCAACTGTCCGGCCACACTTTGCGTTTCGAAGGGCTCTATCCGGCCCAGGGGCCTAACTACAGCGAGGATCGCGGCCGCTTCGCCCTGCTCGGCGCCGATGGCAGCACATCAGCTGTAATCACCTCGGCCAAGCGCTCCTATCCGGCCCGACAGATGACGACGACCGAGTCCGGTATCGAGACGATCGGGCTCAGCCAGCTCTACCTCTCGCTTGGCGACGAGGGGACCGACGGCTCCGTCGTGGTTCGGCTGTGGTGGAAGCCTCTGGTGACGCTGATCTGGGGTGGTGGTCTTGTCATGATGGCAGGCGCTGCGATGTCGCTCATGGACCGGCGCCTGCGCGTCGGAGCACCGTCCCGCCGCCGCAAGCCGTCGGGCGCTGTGCCTTCCGCGAGCCTGCCATGACCGCAAGATTTTCGCTGGCCTCGCTGATCCTGCTGCTGACGCTGTTGTTTTGCGGCACCGCGCTTGCGGTGAAGCCCGACGAGGTTCTGGCCGATCCGGCGCTAGAGGCGAGGGCGCGGACGCTTTCGGAAGAACTGCGCTGCATGGTCTGCCAGAACCAGTCGATCGACGAATCCGATGCAGACCTTGCCCGCGACCTGCGCGTGCTGGTGCGCCAGCGCCTCGTCGCCGGCGACACCGACCAGCAGGTGATCGACTATATCGTTTCCCGCTACGGCGAGTTCGTGCTGTTGAAGCCTCGCTTCAGTCTGCGCAACGCGTTGCTGTGGGGGACACCAGTCCTTCTGCTCCTTGCCGGCGGGATTTTCATCGTTCTGGCTGCCCGGTCGCGCCGTGCGACGGCAACCAATGCGTTGACCGCCGAGGAGCAGGCGGAGTTGGACACCATTTTACACCGGGACTGAAAGCGGCGGCGGCCCCGTAAACATTACCAAAGTTTCATGCACCGGAAATGGCGCCGTAATGTGCGCCTCTCTATTTCTCTTAGCCGAGGATGCCGACTGAAGCGCATCCCTTGAAAGAGGATACGAGACCCATGAATACTGCCCCCAATTCATATCGCCGCACCCCCAAACGCCTGATGGCTGCCGCCGCTTCAGTGGCCATTGCCGGCGCGATCGGTTTCGGCGCCGTTGCCACGGGCACCGTCCCAGTCCTGGCGGAGGCCGTGCGTGTCGAGGCGCCGCAGGTCCCGAGCTTCGCCGACGTGGTCGAGCGCGTTTCGCCGTCGGTCGTCAGTGTCCGTGTCAAGGCCAAGATCGAATCGACCGCCGACGACGGCTCCGGTTTGCCCGACGGCTTCGGCAATCCTCCCGACGATCCGCAGTTGCGCCGCTTCTTCAGGGAGTTCCGCGGTTTTGGCGATCAGGACGGCCCGGATGGAATGCGGCGTTTCGGACGCCGTGACCACAACCGCCAGCCGCGGCCGGTGGCGCAAGGATCCGGCTTCTTCATTTCCGAGGACGGCTATCTCGTCACCAACAACCACGTCGTCGGAGAAGGCTCGTCCTTCACGGTGGTGATGCATGACGGCAAGGAACTTGACGCCAAGCTGGTCGGCACCGATCCGCGCACCGATCTCGCCGTGCTCAAGGTCGAAGGCGACGGCAAGTTCACCTATGTCGACTTCGCCGATGATTCCAAGGTTCGCGTCGGCGACTGGGTCGTGGCCGTCGGCAATCCGTTCGGCCTCGGCGGCACGGTCACCGCCGGCATCGTCTCGGCCCGTGGCCGCGATATCGGCGCCGGTCCCTATGACGATTTTATCCAGATCGATGCCTCGGTGAACCGAGGCAGTTCGGGCGGCCCGACCTTCAATCTCAACGGCCAGGTCGTCGGCATCAACACCGCGATCTTCTCGCCGTCCGGTGGCAACGTCGGCATTGCCTTCGACATTCCTGCCTCGACGGCAGAGCAGGTTGTGCAGGATCTGATGAAGAACGGCACCGTCCAGCGTGGCTGGCTTGGCGTCGAGATCCAGCCGGTCAGCTCCGAAATCGCCGAATCGCTCGGGCTGAAGTCCGACAAGGGTGCGCTCGTTTCCAGCGCCCAGGACGATGGTCCCGGCCAAAAGGCCGGCATATCAGCCGGTGACGTCATCACTCAGGTGGACGGCAAGGATGTCGCTTCGCCGAAGGAACTCGCCCGTCTGATCGGCTCCTACCAGCCCGGCAAGCCGGTCGACGTCACGCTGTGGCGTAACGGCAAGAGTGAGACTGTCAAGGTCGATCTCGGCACGCTGCCCTCGAGCGACAAGCAGGCCTCGGCCGAGCAGCAGCCTTCCGCTCCGCCGGCGGCCGATACGCTGGCCGATCTCGGCCTCACCGTCACCAGGTCCGACGATGGCAAGGGGCTGGTGGTAACCGATGTCGACCCCGACAGCGATGCCGCCGATCGCGGCATCCAGCCCGGCGACATCATCACCTCGGTCAATTCGACCGCAGTGAATGGCACCGACGACGTCGCCAAGGCCATGGCCGACGCCGTGAAATCCGGCCGCAAGGCGGTGCTGATGCAGATCAGCCGTGACGACAGCAACCGCTTCGTCGCGCTGCCTGTCGCCAAGGGCTGACGTCCCAGACTTTTCGGTGCGTTGGTTTCAAACACCCCCGGGCCGCCACATGGGAAAGCACGGGGCCGGAACACGTTAGTCAGTCATCGTGTTCCGCTCCCGCGGCAGCGGGCTCCCATCGCCCGCTGCCGCGTCAACCAGAGCATGTCGCTCAAAAGCTTGTCCTTAGGCTTTGACCCGAGGGTGCCCTCCGGCTTTGGGCGCTATGCTAAAACAAAGACTTATCGCGTATCCTTGAATCACTTCGTTCGCGATACGCCCTGGTGAAGGCCACGATGCATATGCCGGCCACTCAATCTTCCAGCGAAATCGCGTATAACGGCTCCATGAAGATTCTCGTCATAGAAGACGATCGCGAAGCGGCCGATTACCTCCAGAAAGCCTTCACCGAGGCTGGCCACACCGCGCATGTCGCCGGCGACGGCGAAACCGGCTTCGCACTCGCCGATGCCGGCGATTATGATGTGATGGTCGTCGACCGCATGTTGCCGCGCCGCGATGGCCTGTCGGTCATCGCCGGTCTGCGCTCCAGGGGCAACACGACGCCGGTGCTGATCCTTTCGGCGCTCGGCGAAGTCGACGACCGGGTCACCGGCTTGCGCGCCGGTGGCGACGATTATCTGACCAAGCCCTATGCCTTCTCCGAGCTCTTGGCCCGCGTCGAGGTGCTGAACCGCCGCGCCAGCGCCAGGGAAGCCGAAACCGTCTACCGGGTCGGCGATCTCGAACTCGACAGGCTCTCCCATTCGGTGCGGCGCGCGGGGCGCGAGATCACACTGCAGCCGCGCGAGTTCCGCCTGCTCGAATTTCTGATGCGCCATGCCGGCCAGGTGGTGACGCGCACCATGCTGCTGGAAAATGTCTGGGACTACCACTTCGATCCGCAGACCAACGTCATCGACGTTCACGTCTCGCGGCTGCGCGGCAAGATCGAGAAGGGCTTCGACAAGCCGATCCTGCATACGGTTCGCGGCGCCGGCTATATGCTCAAGAGCGGGTAGCATGGCTCTTTCGGTGCCGGCCATCATGAGGACGACGGCAGCGCGGCTTTCGGCGCTTTATTTCCTGCTGTTCGCCATCTGCGCGGTGCTGCTCGTCTTCTACATGACCTCGCTGTCGGCGCGCATGCTGACCGCGCAGACGCAGGAGACCATCAACGACGAAGTGCTCGGCCTTGCCCGGGCCTATCAGCGCGGCGGCCTGCCGGTCCTGGTGCGTGTGGTCGAGGCCCGCTCGCGCCAGCCCGGCGCCAATCTCTATCTGATCGCTGACACCAATGGCCAGATCCTGACCGGCAATGTGCAAAGCCTGGAGCCGGGGGTGATCGAGACCGAAGGCTGGACCACTCGTCCGTTCTCCTACCGGCGCTTCGGCGAGGGCGAGCTCGAGCGGCAACGCAACCCGGCGTCCGATCAGAACGAAATGCAATCCAGCGAGAGTGAAGTGCAGGTGGAAGGCGAGAAGGGCCATAACGCCATTGCACTGGTGTTGCGCCTGCCGAACCAGATGATCATGCTGGTCGGTCGCGACCTCGGCGAGCCGGAACGGTTCCGCGCCGTCATCCGCCGCGCCCTGATGCTGGCGCTGGGCATGATGGGGCTTGGCGGGCTTCTGATCTGGTTCTTTGTCGGACGCGCGGCGCTGAAGCGCATCGATTCGGTGTCGGAGGCCAGCCGCCGCATCATGGGCGGCGATCTTTCCGGCCGGCTGCCGGTCACCGGGGCAGGCGACGAGTTCGACCGGCTCTCCGAAAACCTCAATTCCATGCTGGCCAGGATCGCCACGCTCAACGAAGGGCTGAAGCAGGTCTCCGACAACATCGCCCACGATCTGAAGACGCCGCTGACCAGGCTGCGCAACCGCGCCGAGGCGACGCTTTCCGGCAAGCAGAAGACCACCGACTACCGGCAGGCGCTGGAGGGGACCATCGCCGAGTCCGACCAGTTGATAAAGACCTTCAACGCCATTCTGATGATCTCCAGGCTGGAAGCGGGCTATTCTTCCGAAAGCACCAGCCGCGTCGATCTGGCTGCGTCGGTGCGCGATGTCGTCGAGCTCTACGAGCCGGTAGCGGAGGAGGCGGGAGTGACACTCGAGACCTCGATGCAGGATGCCTTCGTCGTCGAAGGCAATCGCGAGTTGATCGGCCAGGCGCTGTCGAACATCGTCGACAACGCCATCAAATATTCAACCGACTCTACGGCCGAGCCGACGGTGCGCGTGGCGCTCGATCGCGTTGGCAGGGAAGTGAGGCTTTCCGTCTCGGACAACGGCCAGGGCATTCCCGACGATGCCGACCGCGCCAGGGCGACCGAACGTTTCGTGCGGCTGGAAAAAAGCCGTTCGCAGCCGGGTTCCGGCCTGGGTCTCAGCCTCGCTAAGGCGATCATGAAGTTCCACAGCGGGCGGCTTGATCTTCTGCCCGGCGATCCCGGATTGTCCGTGGTCATGAGTTTTCCCGAACCGGAGGATCACTGATGGCGGTGAAGGCGGAACGGGTCGAAACCAACTGGCTCTTGAAGCCAAAGGCAAAGCTCCTTCCTTTGGATCAGAGCCGAGCCCGGCGGGAATTGTCGGAGATCGCTTCCGCCGCGCAGGAAGAGGGGCTTACCCGGTTGGCGAAATTCCTGGCCGACAAGGGCGTTGTCCAGGACTTCCTCGCTGCAATATTCGACCTGTCGCCATTCCTGCGCGACACAATGCGTCGCCGCCCGCGGATCCTCGATGCGCTTTTCGATGAGACCGTCGAGGCCCGGCTGATTGCGATCGGCGCGGCGGTCGACAAGGCCGCACGGGCCGAAGCCATCTCCGAAAGCAGCCTGATGATGGAGTTGCGGCAGTGGAAAGCGGAAGCGCATGTCCTGATCGCGCTGGCCGACCTTGCAGGCGAGGCTGAGACCGCCGTCACGGTACGGCGGCTGAGCGATCTTGCCGAGAACTGCATCCGCGCTGCAGTCGACTTCCTGCTTCGCGACGCGCATGGGCAAGGCAAACTCAAACTGCCGGACCCCGAGGATCCGGCGCGCCAGTCGGGCTGGATCCTGCTCGGCATGGGCAAGCTTGGCGCGCATGAGCTGAACTTTTCCTCTGACATCGACCTTGTCGTTTTCTTCGATCCGCAAGCCCCCGCCGTCGTTGATCCGCTCGATGCGACGGAGCTGTTTTCGCGCCTGACGCGCCGGCTGGCCCGCATTCTCCAGGACCGCACCGAACACGGCTATGTTTTCCGCACCGATCTCAGGCTTCGTCCCGATCCCGGTTCGACGCCGCTGGCGATCCCGGTCGAGGCCGCGCTCAACTACTACGAGGCGCGCGGCCAGAACTGGGAGCGCGCCGCCATGATCAAGGCGCGTCCGGTGGCCGGCGATCTCGCGGCCGGTGCTGTGTTCCTGAAGGAGCTCCAGCCCTATATCTGGCGCAAATATATGGACTACGCGGCGATTGCCGACGTTCATTCGATCAAGCGCCAGATCCACGCCCACAAGGGCCATGGCGAGGTCGCGGTGAAGGGCCACAACGTCAAGCTCGGCCGCGGCGGCATTCGCGAGATCGAATTTTTCGTCCAGACCCAGCAGCTCATCGCCGGCGGCCGCTTCCCCGAATTGCGCGGCCGCGAGACCGTTCCGGTGCTTGACCAGCTAGCGGCACGCGGCTGGATCACGGCCGACGCGCGCGATGCGCTCGCCCGGCAATACTGGTTCCTGCGCCGCGTCGAACATGCCGTCCAGATGGTCGCCGACGAGCAGATCCATGTACTGCCCGAAGATGACGAAGGGCTCGAACGCATAGCTCGCATGCTGGGTTTTGCCGATGCGGCGACCTTTGCCGAGGCGTTCCGCGCCGCGCTACATCAGGTCGAACGCCATTACGCGGCTCTTTTCGAAACCGCGCCCGAGCTTTCGGCGGGCCTCGGCAATCTGGTGTTTACCGGCGATATCGATGATCCCGATACGTTGCAGACCTTGCAGGGCCTCGGCTTCCAGCGAGCGAGCGACATCTGCCGCGTCATCCGCGGCTGGCATTTCGGCCGTTATCGCGTCACCCAGTCGGCAGAGGCGCGCGAGCGGTTGACCGAATTGACGCCGGCATTGCTGCAATCCTTCGGCCAGACGCGCCGGGCGGACGAGGCGCTGATACGCTTCGACGAGTTCCTCGCCGGTCTGCCCGCGGGCATCCAGCTGTTCTCGCTGCTCCAGTCCAATCCAGCTCTGCTGAAGCTGCTGGCGACGATCATGGGCGCGGCCCCCCGGCTGGCCGCCATCATCACGCGCCGGCCACACGTCTTCGATGGCCTGCTTGACCCGGCCCTTTTGACCGAACTTCCCGACCGCGCCTATCTGTCGGCGCGTCTCGCCGCCTTCCTTGAAGGCGACAGGGCCTATGAGGACGTGCTCGACCGCTTGCGCATCTTTGCGTCCGAGCAAAAATTTCTGATCGGCGTCAGGCTGCTTGCCGGCTCAATCGATCCGGCCCGCGCCGGCCGTGCCTTTTCCGATCTGGCCGATCTGACCATCGATGCGGCGCTGCAGGCGGTCGTCGCCGAGTTCTCGGCGCGCCACGGCCGCATCGGCGGCAGGGTTGCGCTGCTCGGCATGGGCAAGCTCGGCAGCCGCGAACTGACGGCTGGCTCCGACGTCGACCTCATCCTGCTCTATGATCACGACATCGATGCCGAAGAGTCGGACGGCGACAAGCCGCTCGCCCCATCCCACTATTACTCCAGGATGACGCAGCGGCTGATATCAGCCGTGTCGGCGCCTACGGCCGAAGGCGTTCTCTACGAGCTCGACCTTCGCCTGCGGCCGTCCGGCAACAAGGGGCCGGTGGCCACCCATGTCGACGCCTTCAGGAAGTATCAGCGCCGGGACGCCTGGACATGGGAGCATATGGCGCTGTCCAGGGCTCGCGCGATTGGCGGCGATCAAGCGCTATGCGCCGAGGTCGAAACTGAGGTGGCGGCGGTGCTTGCCCTGCCGCGCGACAGCGCCAAGGTGATGGCCGAGGCGTTCGAGATGCGCGCGATGATCGAGAAGGAGAAGCCGCCGCGTGATCTCTGGGACATCAAGCTGATTCCGGGCGGTCTCATCGACCTGGAATTCATCGCGCAGGTGGCGGTAATCACGGGGAAGGTCGAAGCAGGCCGCCGGGTCACCGGGACAGCGGAGATCCTGTCGCGGCTGTCGCCGGATTTCGCCGATACACAGGTCAGGCAGGAACTTTGCGCTGCCTATGCACTCTATCTGGCGCTGACCCAGATGACGCGGCTCTGCCTCACCGGCGTATTCGAGCGGGGCGACGTCCCGCCGGGGCTTTCGGATCTGCTTCTGGCGGTCACCGACCTGCCGGATTTCGGTGTGCTGGAAGCGCACCTCAAGGAGACGTCGCAAAAGGTCAGAACGGATTTCGACCTTTTGCTTCGTGCGAAGCGGCCATGAAGGCGCAACATGCAGTAAATTCGTGACAGCTCCGGCGGCGTGTGCCGCCGGAATCCGTCCTGGCCTACCGAGTTGCTTCGCGCCCCTAAGCGGCAGCCTTCACCGGCGTCGGCTTCTTGATCGGAATGCGCACCGACACGATCGTGCCGGCGCCTTCGGTGGAGCGGATCTTCAAGGCGCCGCCCTGAAGCTCGGCCAACGAGCGTGAGATGGCAAGGCCAAGGCCGGAACCGGTATGGCTCTTGGAAAACTGGTTCTGCACCTGTTCGAACGGCCGCCCGAGCTTGCTCAGCGCCTCCTTCGGAATGCCGCAGCCATTGTCTTCGATCGTCAGGACCAGAGCGCTGGACGTATTGCGGGCCCTTACCGCAATTCGGCCGCCCTGGCCGGTGAATTTCACTGCATTCGACAGAAGATTGATAACGATCTGCTTGATCGCCCGGCGGTCAGCGAACAGCGTCAGTGAATCGGGGATGCGTGTTTCGACGGTGATCGACTTTTCCGCTGCCTGCAGCGAGATGACGCGCACTGTTTCCCTGATCAGCGGGCAGAGATCGATTTCTTCCTGGTACATCGAGAACTGGCCGGCCTCGATCTTCGACATATCGAGGATGTCGTTGATGACGCCCAGAAGATATTTGCCGCTGCCATTGATATCGGTGGCGTATTCCTCGTAGCGTGGCGACCCCAAAGGCCCGAACAGAGCCTGTTCCATCAGCTCCGAGAAGCCGATGATCGCGTTGAGCGGCGTGCGCAGTTCATGCGACATGTTGGCTAGGAACTCGGACTTGGCCCGGTTCGCGGCCTCGGCGCGCTCGGTTTCCTTCATGTATTTACGGTTGAGCTCGACCAGTTCGCGCGACCGTTCTTCCTCCGCCCGGCGGGCAAGGCTGAGGTCGTGGATCGTCGCCATCAGCCGGCGCTCGCTGTCGACCAGCTTCTCCTGGTGCAGCTTGATCTGGGTGATGTCGGAGCCCACCGAGACGGTGCCGCCATCCCTGGTCCGCAACTCGTTCACCTGCAGCCAGCGGCCATCGGCAAGCTGCCGCTCGAAGGTCACGCCGCCTTGCTGCCCGTTGGTGTTGGCAAGCCGGCGCTCCGAGGCGAAGGCAAGCATGCGGTCTTCCAGAACGGCGCGCGAGGCACCCGGCATCACGTCGCGATCCAGCAGGCCGTTGTCCTGCTGGTACTTGGAATTGCACATGATCAGACGCTGGGCGGAATCCCAGAGCACGAAGGATTCGTTGATGTTTTCGATGGCGGTTCGCAGCCGAAGATCCGCGGCCTCGGAGCGCAACGCCAGGTGCCGTTGCTCGGTGACATCGACGGCGATGCCGATCAGTTGGATCTCCGGCGCTTCCGGATCGATCACCTGTGCCCTCGCGCGCATCCACACCCATTGTCCGTCGGCATGGCGCATCCGGAACACCTGGTCGATGTGATCGATCTCGCGTGCGACGATCCTGTTGGCGAGCTGGAACAGGTCGCCGTCCTCGGGATGGATGATCTCGTCGACCTCGCCGAACGACAGCATCGTGTCGCAGGGTTCATAGCCCAGCATGTCGTACATCGAGCGCGACCAGTACATCTTGCCGCGCACCATGTCCCAGTCCCACAGGCCGCAGCGGCCGCGCACCAGCGCCATGTCGATGCGCTGGTGCGCTTCGAGATAAATGCGGTCGGCGGCCTGAGCGCGCGCCGCCTGGCCGAAATAGGCATAAAGGATGATGATCAGCACGCCGGCTGTCAGCACGAACAGGGTGACGTTGAGCGAAACGGTCTTGCGCCACGTGTCGAAGACCGCTTCCCGCGGGACGAGCGCCGCGGCAGCGCCGTTCCTTCCATTTGTCAGGCTTACCGCCGCATACCAGTCCTGGCCGCCGATGCTGACCTCCATGACGCCGGCGCGGTCGCCGAACATGAACAGCGGTTGACCGCCCTGGGCGATGGCGTCGAGCGACCGTCCCTCCCAACGTGTCGATTGAGGTGTCACGGCAACGATCTTGAACGCGCCGTCGGTGACCGCAAGCACGTGGCTTCGGCCCATGCCGCCCTGACGGCTGATACCCTCCAAAAGGTCCTGCGTCGCGCCAGGCGTTGAGGCCATGTTCGCGTCGGCGGTAATCGAACTGGCCAGTTGGCCCGCCGCGAGCGAGAGGATAGCCTTGGCGTCGCGTTCCACGTCGTCGCGCTCGTTCATCAGCGACAGGAACCGCAGCGCTGCGATGACGAGCAGGAAAATGATGATGAGCGCCGGTATCGATCGGCGCAACAATGGCTCGGCTGCCAGGAGCCGTCGGTAGGCGGGTTCGGCGATGAGCCGCGCGTTGCCGGCGAGACCGTCGCTTCCCGCCTCGCGCCGCTCAAAAGCCGTCCCTCCGGCCGCGCCCCACGCGTCCGCCTTCGCCATAAATGGCTCTCCCCGATTTCAAATCTGCTTGACGATCCGGCGACGCCGCACTTCCGAATCTTCAGCTAAAGAATCAAAGGTGATTCGCCTTGTCCAGAGGCGCGGCCAAAAAAGATTAAAAATAGACTAAAATAATGGCTTTTCCGCCCGATGATGGCGCTGCCTCCTATAAACTCACGCCAGAGTGCGTTCGACGATATCGCGCAAATCGGCCGACAGGTTCTTGGCATTGGCAATCGCTAGCAGCGCTTCCCGTGCCTTGGCCTGCCGGGCAGGTTCGAGCGAGCGCCATGATCTGAGTGCCGTCGCCAGCCTGGCGGCCACCTGCGGGTTGCGCTTTTCGACCTGCAGGACCGTTTCGACGAAAAACCGGTAGCCTTCGCCGTCGGCGCGATGGAAGCCGGTCTGGTTGGCGCTGGAAAACGTGCCGACGAGCGAGCGCACCCGGTTCGGGTTGGCCATCGAGAAGGCCGGGTGGCAGGTCAGCGCGCGTACCGCGTCGACGGTTTGCGGGCCGGGCACGCTGGCCTGGATCTGGAACCATTTGTCCATCACCAGCGGGTCGGCCGCATATTTCGCTTCAAAGTCGGCCAGCGCCTTGGCCGTCTCGGGCGAACCGCTGTGGCGGAGCGCAAGCACGGTCAGTGCGGCGGCGCGGTCCGTCATGTTGGTCGCCGACTGGAAATGCCTGGCCGCAAGCGCGGCACCTTCCGGCAGCAGCGAGAGATAGTCGAGCAAGGTGTTGCGCAGCGCCCTGCGCCCTGCGCTCGCCGCGTCCGGACTGAACGGACCATTGTCGCCGAGGCGATCGTAGAGGCGGGAGAATATCTCGCGGTTAGCCTCGGCGATCGCGGTCGCCAGCGCCTCACGGCCCGAAAAAATCGCATCGGGGTCGATGTTCTTGCCGATGTCACGGGCGATATCGGCTTCACTCGGAAGCGCCAGGGCCAGCGCCCGATAGGCCGGTTCGAGTGTCTCGTCGCCGGCGATCTTGCCGGCAAGGTCTGTCAGCCGCGATGCGAAACCGGGCTGCTTGCCGCCAAGGGCCTGACGGAAGGCTGATATCAGCGCACCGGTCAAAAGCGTGTTGAACGCCTGCCAGCGCGCGAAGGCGTCGCTGTCATGGCTTGCAAGGAAGAACTGATCGTCGGCCTTCTGCTCGACCGAGAGCGTCACCGGCGCCGAGAAGCCGCGGTTGAGCGACATCGCCGGGCGTTCGGCCACACCCGAAAAGCGCACCATGTGCCGGCGCTTGCGAATATGGATGACGCCGTCCTCGACGCCGGCGCCCTCAACGCCGCTATAGGCTATCGCTTTGCCATTGCTACCTACCAGGCCGAAGGCGAGCGGAATGTGCATCAGCCGCTTGCGGCTTTCGGATGGCGTCGGCGGCACCGACTGCTCGATCTCGAGCGTGAATTCCTGCGCTGCCGCATTATGCGTCGAACTGATCGTCAGATTGGGCGTGCCCGCCTGATGATACCAGAGCGAAAATTGTGACAGGTCGCGGCCGGACACATCCTCGAACACCCTGAGGAAGTCCTCGATTGTCGCAGCCTCGCCGTCATGGCGCTCGAAATAGAGATCCATGCCGGCGCGGAACATCTCGGCGCCGAGAATGGTGCGGATCATGCGCACCACTTCCGAGCCCTTTTCGTAGACCGTCGCCGTATAGAAATTGTTGATCTCCCGGTAGCGGCGCGGCCGCACCGGATGCGCCAGCGGTCCCTGGTCCTCGGGAAACTGATGCGCTCGCAGCGTGCGCACTTCGGCAATGCGTTTCACCGCTCGCGAGCGCTGGTCGGCGGAGAATTCGTGATCACGGAAGACCGTCAGCCCTTCCTTCAGGCAAAGCTGGAACCAGTCGCGGCAAGTGATTCTGTTGCCAGTCCAATTGTGGAAATATTCATGCGCGATGATCGCCTCGATATTGGCGAAATCGGCGTCCGTGGCGGCTTCCTGGTCGGCCAGCACATATTTGTCGTTGAAGATGTTGAGGCCCTTGTTCTCCATCGCACCCATGTTGAAATCGGACACGGCGACGATGTTGAACACGTCGAGGTCATATTCGCGGCCGAATGCCTCCTCGTCCCATTTCATCGAGCGCTTCAGTGCGTCCATGGCATAACCGGCGAGCCGTTCCTTGCCCGGTTCGACGTAGATGCCGAGATCGACCTCGCGGCCGGACAGTGTGACGAAGCTGTCGGCGACCTTGCCGAGCGCGCCCGCCACCAGGGCGAACAGATAGGACGGCTTGGGGAAGGGGTCGTGCCAGACGGCATAGTGCCAGCCGTCGGCAAGTTCGCCGCTGCCCGCCGGGTTTCCGTTGGAGAGAAGCAGTGGCGCCTCGTGGTGCTGAGCTTCGATGCGCACCGTATAGACCGACAGGATATCGGGACGGTCGAGAAAATAGGTGATGCGCCGAAAGCCCTCGGCCTCGCATTGCGTGCAATAGACATTGCTGGAGCGATAGAGGCCCATCAGGGCTTCGTTTCGTGCCGGCGCCAGCTCGGTTTCGATCAGAAGCTGGAAGCGGATTGCCGCGGGCGGGGTGGTGATCGTCAGTTGATCGGGCGTGGCAAAAAAATCCGCCGGCGCGAGTGTCTGGCCGTCGATTGCGATGCGGCTGAGCGTCAGGCCATCGCCGTCCAGCACCAGCGGCACTGACGCCGCTACGCCGCCGCGGCGTTCGACCGTCAGCACCGCGGTGACGCGTGTGGCTTCTGGCGACAGGCGGAAAGTCAAGCTGGTTTCCGGAATGAGATAGTCGTTGGGGCGATAGTCTTCGAGCTTGAAGACCTGGCCGGTGTCAGTACGCATTCCGTGGGGTTTCCTGTCGATTCCAGCAGCGGTAGGTGGGGCCAGTGGTCCAAAAAATTCGAAGCCCGCGCTCTTTACACGAAACCGTCACTCGACAAAACTGGCGCGATGCCTATTTCAGGCACTCGTTCTCCATCATCATCGCGAGGTATCCATGACCGTCGTCACACCGAAATTCGGCATGGGTGCCTCCGTGTTGCGTCGCGAGGATCAGGCCTTCATCAAGGGTCTCGGTCGCTATACGGACGACATCCAGCCTGCCGGCATCCTGCACGGCTATGTCCTACGTTCGCCAGTGGCCAAGGCAAGCTTCACCATCGGTTCGACCGAGGCGGCCAAGGCAGCACCCGGCGTCCATCTGGTGCTGACCGGTGCGGACCTTGCTCATCTCGGCGATCTGAAATCCGGCGTCATGCAGAGGCAGCCGGACGGCACCAAGGCGCCAACGCGCGACATTCCGGTCCTTTGCCGCGACCGGGTCAATTACGTCGGCGACGCGGTCGCATTCATCGTCGCCGACAGCCGCGCTCTGGCGCAGGATGCGGCCGAGCTGATCGAGGTCGATTACGATGGCGAGGATGCCGCGTCCGGCACCGCCACGGCGCTTGACGAAGGCACGCCGCTGGTCTGGCCGGAACTCGGCTCCAACCGCGCCTTCAGCTACCATGTCGGCGACAAGGCGAAGACGGCGGCGGCATTCGCCGGTGCCGCGCATGTCACCCGCATCGAATTCATCAACAACCGGCTGGTCTGCAACTACATGGAGCCGCGCTCGGCGATCGGCGAGTGGAACACGCAAGAGAACCGCTTGGTGCTGACGACGGGCTCGCAGGGCGTGCATTCCATGCAGTACATCCTGGCCGACGTGTTCAAGATCAAGAAGGACCAGCTGCGCATCATCACGCCGGATGTCGGCGGCGGCTTCGGGCCGAAGAGCTTCGTCTATCGCGAGCATCCGCTGGTGCTTGAGGCCGCCAGGCGCCTTGGCCGTCCGGTGAAATGGGCCGGCGACCGAACCGAGCATTTCCTCACCGACGCGCAAGGCCGCGACAATGTCGTGACGGCAGAAATGGCGATGGACAAGGACGGCCGCTTCCTCGGCATGAAGGTCGATCTGCTGGCCAATATCGGCGCCTATGTCTCGCAATACGGTCCCTTCATCCCCTATATCGGCGTCACCATGTCGACCGGCGTCTACGACATCCAGGCGCTCGATGTTTCGGTGACCGGCCTCTACACCAACACCTGCCCGGTCGATGCCTATCGCGGCGCCGGCCGCCCGGAAGCGGCATTCTTGCTGGAAAAGCTCGTCGACGCCTGCGCTCATGATCTGGGCCTTCCCGTCGAGGAAATCCGCCGACGCAATTTCATTCGTCCCGAGCAGTTCCCTTACCGCACGCAGACCGGCCGCCTGTACGACACCGGCGAATTCGCGGGCCATATGGACCGCGCCATCGAGCAGGCGGAGTGGCAAGCGTTCCCAGAGCGGCTGGCGCGGTCGAAGGCCGAAGGAAAGATCCGCGGCATCGGCATGGCGACCTATATCGAGGCCTGTGCCTTTCCGGGCTCTGAACCGGCCTTTGTCGAATTGAACGGCGACGGCACGGTAACGCTGAAGATCGGCACCCAGACCAACGGGCAGGGACACGCGACCGCCTATGCGCAGTTCCTTTCGGAAAAGCTTCATATCGACATCGACAAGATCCATGTCCGCCAGGGCGACACCGACGAGCTGAAGGCCGGCGGCGGCACCGGCGGCTCGCGCTCCATTCCCCTTGGCGGTGTATCAGCTTCTCGCGCGGGCGAGGATCTGGCCAACAAGATCAAGCGCATCGCCGCGGATGAACTGGAAGCCTCGGCCGGCGACATCGAATTGTTCAACGGCGTTGCCCGCATCGTCGGCACCGACCGTACGATCGATTTTTCCAGCATCGCCAAGGCCGCCAAGGACCCGGACGATCTCAAGGGCTTTGGCGAGTTCGTGCAGGACGAATGCACCTATCCGAACGGCACCCACATCTGCGAGGTCGAGATCGATCCCGATACCGGCATGACGGAGATTGTCCGCTACACGATCGTCGACGATTTCGGCGTCACCGTGAATCCGATCCTGCTGGCCGGCCAGGTGCATGGCGGCGTCGTCCAGGGCATCGGCCAGGCGCTGACCGAGAACACGGTCTATGGCGAAGACGGGCAGCTTCTGACGGCGAGTTTCATGGACTATGCCATGCCGCGCGCCGACGATTTCCCGTTCTTCCATTTCGAGACCCGCAACGTGCCATCGACCACCAATGCCCTGGGCATCAAGGGCGCCGGTGAGGCCGGCACGATCGGGGCGACGCCGGCCGCGCTCAATGCGGTGACCGATGCGCTCTATCGCGCCTACGGCATCAAACACATCGACATGCCGGCGACCCCGGCGCGTATCTGGGCAGCGATCAAGGAAGCAGCTGCTAAGTGAACCCGACGAACCATCCCGGCGGGCACAATACGCTCACCGGCATCATGCTCAAGATCATGTCGGTGGCGGTCTTTGTCGGCATGGCGTCCTGCATCAAGGCGGCGGGCGCGGTGCCGGTGGGCCAGATCGCCTTCTTCCGCTCCTTCTTCGCCATTTTTCCGATCATCGTCTTCCTCGCCTTCCAGGGAAAGCTCGGCACCGCGTTTTCGACCAAGCGCCCGCTCAACCACATTGCGCGCGGCGTTGTCGGCGTCTGCGCCATGGGCCTCGGCTTTTTCGCTCTGACGCGACTGCCGCTGCCGGAGGCGATCACGCTGAACTACGCACAGCCGCTGCTGGTGGTGGTGTTCAGTTCGATCTTCCTCGGCGAAGCGATCCGCGTCTATCGCTGGAGCGCGGTTGCGGTCGGACTGGTCGGCGTGCTGATCATCTCATGGCCGGAACTGACGCTGCTGAGCTCGGGCGCGGCTCTCGGCGACCAGGAGGTGCTTGGCGTCATCGCCGCCCTGGCCGGGGCAGCGATCTCGGCCGTCGCCATGCTGCTCGTGCGCAATCTCGTCCAGAGCGAGCCGACGGCAACCATCGTGCTGTGGTTTTCGGTGACGGCGAGCGTCTTGGCGCTGTTTTCGCTGCCGTTCGGCTGGCAGTCACTGGCGCCGGTGCAGGCGGGTCTTCTGGTCGCGGCTGGTTTTTGCGGCGGGCTCGCCCAGATTCTGATGACGGCAGCCTATCGCCATGCCGAGGCCTCGGTCGTGGCGCCCTTCGAATACACGTCGATGCTGCTCGGCATCGTCGTCGGCTATCTCGCCTTCGGCGACGTCCCGACGGTTCATATGCTCATCGGCGGCCTGATCGTCGTCGCCGCCGGCATCTTCATCATCTGGCGCGAGCGCCAGCTTGGCCTGGAACGTGCCCGCACCCGCCAGGCGGCCCCGCCGCAGGGATGATCAGGATCATTTGGCCCGCTCTTTCGCCAATCGCACCAGCGCCGTCCTTGTCTGCTCGTCGGCGGGGAAAAAGGATTCGATCGCCAGTTCCGACAGCGTCACGTCGAGCGGCGTGCCGAACACGGTGATCGTGCTGATGAACGACAGCACAGCATCGCCATGGGCAAGCCGCAGCGGGTGCACGATCGCGTTCGGCTCGATCGGTACCGGCCGTCCGCCTTTCAGGCCTGACGGATAGGTCCGAAGCTCTCGCTCCAGTTCGACCAGAACCGGGTCGCCCGAGGCGTCGTTCTGGTGTTTCAGCCGGTCGAGAAGATGCGCTCGCCATTCGGCGAGGTTGACGATGCGCGGCGCGACACCACCCGGGTGCAGGCTGAGCCGAAGCACGTTGACCGGTGGCGTCAGCAAGGAGGGCTCGGCGACGTTGGCCAGGAACGGGCCGATGGCGGCGTTCGCCGACACCAGGTTCCAGTGCCGGTCGACGGCCAGCGCCGGGAAGGGCTCGTGCCCCTTGAGCACGATCTCGATGGCAGCCATTGCGGGCGCCAGCGCCGTGTCGGTGAGCGAGCGCTCGCTGAAGCTCGGGGCAAAGCCCGCGGCCAGCAGGAGCTGGTTGCGCTGCCTCAGCGGGATCGACAGCTGCTCGGCCAGATGCAGCACCATGTCGCGCGACGGTGCGGCACGCCCGCTTTCCACGAAGCTCAGATGCCGTTGCGAGATTTCGGCTTCCATGGCGAGGTCGAGCTGACTCATGCGCCGGCGCGTGCGCCATTCGCGAATGAGGCTGCCGGCGGAAATCTGTGCGGATGTCATGGGCGCATGGTTAGGGCTCTGGGGGAGGGATTTCAATTACCTGGGAGGTTATGAGCATCCGGGCATCGCCGGAGATTGGCGAAAGCCGCGATGACGGCCAATCTCCCCCACGAGGGGGGAGATTAGCTAATCGCACCTCAACCCAGTGCCCGCAATTTCGCCTTCACCTCAAGGAAATCACGCCACGCCAGCTTCTTGTGCGCGGGGGTTCTCAGGAGATAGGCCGGGTGCAGGGTCGGCATGGCGGGAATGGCAACGCCGGAGGCGGTCGTGTGGACGCGCCAATTGCCGCGCAGCCGCAGGATCCCTTCGGTGGTGTTGAGCAGGGTCTTTGCCGAGGGGCCGCCCAGGTTGACCAGCACCTTCGGATTGACCAGCTCGATCTGTCGTTCGATGAACGGCCGACAGATCTCGGTCTCGTGCGGTGTCGGCGTGCGGTTGCCCGGCGGTCGCCAGGGGATGACATTGGCGATGTAGGCAGATGTCCGGTCGAGGCCGATCGCGGCCAGCATCCGGTCGAGCAGCCGGCCGGAGCGGCCGACGAACGGCAATCCCTCGATGTCCTCGTCGCGGCCAGGTGCCTCGCCGACCAGCATGACAGCAGCATTCGGATTGCCGTCGGCGAACACCAGGTTCTTGGCGGTGAATTTGAGGTTGCAGCCGTCGAATGCCGCCATGTGCTGGCGAAGTTCGTCAAGGGTCGCCGCCGTCGTCGCCAACTGGCGCGCCAATGCCGCCTGTTGCTCGTCAGGCACCGTCGCCGTACCGGACGGTGCGCGCACCGCCGGTGCCGCAGCTTGCCTTTCGCCCATTTCGGCGCGTGACACGCTCGTCGAGCGTGGCGGTGCAGGGTTTTCACCGTTTGATGGCGAGGCTGCCGCTGACGTCCGCTCCACTGGCTTGGGTGCCGTCTCTGCAAACCTGTTCAGCGGCTCGTCTTCGAGCGCGTCATCGACGCCGGCACTGGCATAGAAGGCCAGCAGGTCGGCGATATCAGGTCGATTGTCTCGGGAAACGGCAGTCATGCTTTCACATTCGGCCGCGCGGCAGGAATTTGCAAGGTGATGCATGTCGCCCAAAGCGCGGAGCGGCTTTGGGGGTAGCGACATGCACGAAAACAAAGACTCTTAGCTCGACGGTATGCGCGGATCCTGCACCAGATAAAACGTCCAGCGCGGCGTGTAGTCGGTGATCAGGAAAATGAAATTCGCCGTCTTCAGCGGGTCGATCTTGCCGTTCCTGAACAGCAGCTGGTCATACGGTTCGAAATCGCGGTCGAAATCGGCAAAGCTGCTCGACCAGATATTATCAGGCTTCTTGTTGCGCTGATCGAACGACAGGCCGTCGCCGAACACGCTCGGCCGGTCGAGCACCTCCTGCAACTCGAACTGGAATTCGACCCAGGCCTGGCCGCTGTTGTTGAGCACATCGATGCGCATATACATGAGGCCGTTGGCGAATTCCCCTGCCTTGCCGAAGGGCTGGATCGGCTTTGTCGTGCGGATGGTCAGCGTCACCGGCGTCGCCGAATTCAGTTCTTCGGTGATGACAAGCGGGTTTTCCTTGGTTCCGATGCCCGAAGCCCCGGTGATGCGGAAGCCGCCGAGCTCATCGGAAAAGGAATAGGCCCCGGCCGCCCAGACTTTTTGTGGGTCGGCACTGGCGTCACCCGGCGCCAGCGGCGAAAAGGCCAAAAGGAGCGCCCGGCAAATCCGTCCGGGCGAGGAAAAAAAGCGCGTCGATGAAAAGCCGGTTGGCCCGTATATGCGCATGGCTCGAAGTATGGCCGATAAGCAAGCCGTCGAACAATTAAAAACGTGAGGCGGCGGCTCTTCCCTGGAATGGAGCCGGCCTGGGTCGACGTTCAGGCGAACTCCAAAACGCGATCTTGTAGTACGATGCGCGACTTTTTGACGAAATCGGCATTGTCACGTCAGCGCCGGTTTCGCGTCGCGAATTGATGCGCTATGCAGCGGATAAGCCAGCAAGATGCGTAAATGCGGCAGCCAGTGAGGGGTTGATGAGCGATATAGAACGCGAAAGCATGGAATTTGACGTGGTCGTCGTCGGCGCCGGTCCGGCCGGCCTCGCCGCCGCGATCCGTCTCAAGCAGGTCAATCCCGAGCTTTCCGTCGTCGTCCTGGAAAAGGGCGGCGAAGTCGGCGCCCACATCCTGTCCGGCGCCGTCGTCGATCCGATCGGCATCGACCGGCTGTTGCCGGGCTGGCGTGACGAAGAGGGTCATCCCTTCAAGACGCCGGTCACGGCAGACCATTTCCTGGTCCTCGGCCCCGCCGGTTCGTTCCGGCTGCCCAACATCCTGATGCCGCCGCTGATGAACAATCACGGCAATTACATCGTCTCGCTCGGCAATGTCTGCCGCTGGCTGGCGACCAAGGCCGAGGCGCTGGGCGTCGAGATCTATCCGGGCTTTGCCGCGGCCGGCCTGCTCTACAATGAAGCTGGCGCGGTCACCGGCGTTGTCACCGGCGATATGGGCGTCGAGAAGGATGGCACGCACGGCCCGGGCTTCGCGCCGGGCATGGCGCTGATGGGCAAATATGTGCTGATCGGCGAGGGCGCGCGCGGCTCGCTGGCCAAGCAGCTGATCGCCAAATACAATCTTTCCGACGGCCACGAGCCCGGCAAATACGGCATCGGCCTCAAGGAGCTCTGGCAGGTCAAGCCGGAAAACCACGAGCCAGGCCTGGTCCAGCATTCCTTCGGCTGGCCGCTCGACATGAAGACCGGCGGCGGCTCCTTCCTCTACCACCTGGAGGACAACCAGGTGGCGGTCGGCTTCGTTGTCCACCTCAACTACAAGAACCCCTACCTGTCGCCGTTCGATGAATTCCAGCGCTTCAAGACCCATCCGGCAATCAAAGGCACGTTCGAGGGCGCCAAGCGGCTGGGTTATGGCGCCCGTGCCATCACAGAGGGTGGCTGGCAGTCGGTGCCGAAACTGTCCTTCCCCGGTGGCGCGCTGATGGGTTGTGCTGCCGGCTTCGTCAACGTGCCGCGCATCAAGGGCTCGCACAATGCCGTGCTTTCCGGAATGCTGGCGGCCGAGCATGTCGCCGAGGCGATCGGCGCCGGCCGCGCCAATGACGAACTGGCTTCTTACGAGGCCGCATGGCGGGCGACCGACATCGGCAAGGATTTGAAGAAGGTGCGCAACGTCAAGCCGCTGTGGTCGCGCTTCGGCACCGTTGTCGGCGTCGGCATTGGCGGCCTCGACATGTGGCTGAACACGCTGTTCGGCTTCTCGCCCTTCGGCACGCTGAAGCACGGCAAGGCCGATTATGCGACGCTGGAGCCGGCCGCCAAACACAAGAAGATCGCCTATCCGAAACCGGACGGCGTGCTCACTTTCGATCGCCTGTCCTCGGTGTTTCTGTCGAACACCAATCACGAGGAGAACGAGCCTGTCCACCTGCTGGTCGCGGACATGGATCTGCAGCAGCGTTCCGAACACGATGTCTACGCCGGGCCTTCGACACGCTACTGCCCGGCCAGCGTCTACGAATGGGTCGACAAGGATGGCAACGCCGCCGCCGACCCCGCGGCGAAGGATGTGCGCTTCGTCATCAACGCGCAAAACTGCGTCCACTGCAAGACTTGCGACATCAAGGACCCGAACCGGAACATAACCTGGGTGCCGCCACAAGGTGGAGAGGGACCGGTCTACCAGAACATGTAGTTTGCCAGAATCGCCGCGCCGGCCGATTCGACCGCCGACCAAAATGCATCCGGCGAAGGCCCGCTACATTCGCGGCGTCTAAAAAAAGTTGAAGCGGCGCGGCGGTTGTGGTTCCCTTTCCCTCTGATCCGGAGAGATGACCATGCGCCTGGCGGTTCTGACGTGCCTTGCGGCGATTGGCGCCTTGTGCGGCTTCGCATCCTCGGCATCGGCTGACACGAAGGTGCTGGTCAAGACGCGGACTTACAACATTTCAGGAACCACGGGCGCCGCCCTGATCGAGGCTATGGACCGCAAGGGTCCGAAGAGGCACGGCTTCATGACGCACGCCATCGCGCTGACCGCCTATACCGCAAATTGGGACCTGGACATCAGCCGGGACGGTGGTGTCTGCCGCCTGCGGCAGGCCAATGGGACACTCGATCTCACCTACACCTTACCCCATCTGGCCTCAGCCGCGACGCCGGCGCTTCAGAAGCGCTGGAAGCGGTTCTTCGCGGGCGTTCGCACCCACGAGCATACCCATGGCCGCATCGCCAGGACAATGATGCGGGCCACCGAGAAATCGATCACGGGGCTGGAGTTCGCCGACAACTGGTTTTGCAGCAAGACGCACCGCGAGGCGAGGCGCCGGATCAAGACCGTCTATGCCGAATACGAAGCGAAACAGAACGCCTTCGACGCGCGCGAGCATCGCGACGGCGGCCATGTCGAGCACCTCGTCGATACCCTGTCGCGCAAGCAATAGGCCTGCTCAGCTTCGAGTGTTGCCGTTCCGTGTCACGGATGCGGTCGCGGTTTCACCTTCGCCGACCGGCTTTTTCTCTTCCGGCCTGAGCGAGAATTCCACCATCACCGGAAGATGGTCGGAGCCTGTGTCTTCCAGCCTCGACACGGAATGGATGAGAACCGCGCCCTTGCTGAAAACCTGGTCGATCGGCAGTCCGGCGAAGCGCAGGAAATCCGGTAACTTGTCGTAGAGCCAGGTCGGCCCCGGCGAAGGCTCCACGGTCAGCTTGCCAAGATCTGCGACGCGCCGGACAGCGGCGCTCCAGGGTACTGCATTGCAGTCGCCTGCCATGATCGCTGTCTCGCCGAGCGAAGCGAGCTC
Source organism: Mesorhizobium tianshanense (assembly GCF_007830515.1). Taxonomy (GTDB): domain Bacteria; phylum Pseudomonadota; class Alphaproteobacteria; order Rhizobiales; family Rhizobiaceae; genus Mesorhizobium; species Mesorhizobium tianshanense. Next base: position 93,558 of record NZ_VLKT01000014.1, on the reverse strand, counting down.
CCGCGACAATCCGCCGATCTGCCGTGATTGGTTGCGCGGCCATGGCCAAGTGAGATGGATGGCGGCGACATCGATGCTGGTTCGGCCGAAATCGACGGTCGCGATGGCCATCGCACCGCGGCCATCGCAGCGCGGTTGCGTGCCGGCGGCAAACGGCCGTCTGGACAGCAGCGCAACGCCGAACACGCCATTGGGGTAGGGGCAGAGGATCCGGTAGGGGTAGGCGCCGGCGTGAAGTCCAAGCTTCGCCTCCCACATGTCGGACACCTCGTCGAGGGTAATCACATCGGGCTGGGTCCGGCCGATCAGCGACAGCACCTTTTCAGGCGTCGGATTGTCAAACCGCAGGTTCATTTGCAGCAGGCGGTAGATCTCCTGGTCACCGGGGTAGACCAGAAGGTCACCGGGCTTGGCTTCGTAGGCTGCCTGGACTGGCCACAGGCGCGGCACCGGCAGGCCGTTCGACGTGGTGGCGAAGGCAGCTACGGCAAAGAGCAGCGCCGTGGCCGCCTGCAGGCGAAACGAGGTCGCGAGCAACGGCAGCGCGCAAACCGCCATCAGCACGGCAAGATGGACGCGGAAATGGGCGAAGGAATCGAATGCCGGATGCAGCGTTCCGAAAAACCCGGCCACCAGCGGGACCGAGAAGACAAGCATTGCGACGAATGCCACCGAAGCCATCATGTTTCGAATGCGTGCCATCTGCTTCGCCTATCGGCAGAAATGCGGCCCATCAAGATGACGAAATGCCCTGCCGCGCTCTTGCCGCACTCGGATCAACGAAGGCTGATCGGTGCTACTGGAACGCCGTCTCCGAAAAGCTCCTGAGCTTGCGCGAGTGCAGCCGCTCCATCGGCATCTCGGCCAGCTTCTCCATCGCCCTGATGCCGATCTTCAAGTGCTGCGCCACTTGCCGCTTGTAGAACTCGGTCGCCATGCCGGGCAACTTCAATTCGCCATGCAGGGGCTTGTCGGAGACGCAAAGCAGCGTGCCATAGGGCACGCGGAAACGGAAGCCGTTGGCTGCGATCGTCGCCGATTCCATGTCGAGCGCGATCGCCCGTGACTGCGACAGCCGCTGCACCGGCCCGCGCTGGTCGCGCAGTTCCCAGTTGCGGTTGTCGATGGTGGCAACGGTGCCGGTGCGCATGATACGCTTGAGGTCGTAGCCGGAAAGGCCGGTGATTTCGGCGACAGCCTCCTGCAGCGCCACCTGGATTTCGGCCAGCGGCGGGATCGGCACCCAGACCGGAAGATCGTCGTCCAGAACATGGTCTTCCCGCACATAGGCGTGCGCCAGCACATAGTCGCCGAGCGCCTGGGTGTTGCGCAGCCCGGCGCAATGGCCGAGCATCACCCACGCATGCGGCCTGAGTACCGCAATATGGTCGGTGATCGTCTTGGCATTGGAGGGGCCGACGCCGATATTGACCATGGTGATGCCGCCATGGTTCGGCTTCTTCAGATGATAGGCCGGCATCTGCGGCAGGCGCCGCGGCGCCGCGCCATCGCCAGGCGCGCTTTGTCCGGCCTTGGTGACGACGTTTCCCGGCTCGACGAATTCGACGTATCCGCCGCCGCCATTCGCCATCAGCTCGTGCGCGCGGGCGACGAATTCATCGATGTAGAACTGGTAGTTGGTGAATAGCACGAAATTCTGGAAATGCTGGGGACTGGTCGCCGTGTAGTGCGACATCCGGTGCAACGAGTAGTCGATGCGCTGCGCCGTGAACGCCGCCAGCGGCCTGGCTTCGCCTAACGCCACTTCGAACGTGCCGTTGGCGATCTGGTCGTCGGTGCCGTCGAGGTCCGGTACGTCGAACAGGTCGCGGATCGGCCGCCTGATGCGTTCGGCGGCCGCGCCGTCGACATGGGAGCCTTCCAGGAACGCGAAATGCAGCGGGATGGGCGTCGTCGATTCCGAAACGGTGACCGGAACGCCGTGATTGCGCATGATCAGGCGAAGCTGTTCGATGAGATAGCGTTCGAAAAGGGCAGGCTGGGTGATGGTGGTCGAGAAATGCCCAGGCGTCGGCATATGGCCGTACGCCTGCCGCGAGTCGATCTGGGTGAACGAACTCGTGGTGACGCCGATTTCGGGATAGAAGGCCCGGTAGCGCTTGTTGTTGTCGGTGCCTGCGGCGAGCGCCGTGAACGAATCGCGCAGGAATTTGGTGTTGCGATCGTAAAGGACCTGCAAGGCCGCGACGGCCTTTTCGGCATCGTTGAAACTCTGCCGGCCAAACGGCTCCGGCATCACAACCGATTCGATGGCTTGGGGATAGATTCGCTTTTCCATGACCCAATATAGAGGCTTGGCCATGCGGTTGGGAGGGGTATGCCGGCCCGAACGCGGTCAAAAACGTCGTTTTTCTTATCGAATGGTTTCGATGAAAGATCGATTGATCCTAACCGCGCCGCAAGCTGACCAGCAGCACAAAGCCGACGCCGCTCTTCCTCAACGCCGGCGCTTCGATCGTCGAACCCGCATCGGCGCGCATCGTGGGTACGGCCAGAACCGGCGCGGCAAGAACCATCAGGATGAGCGCCGCCCGCGGCACGAGCCGAAGGGTCTTGAGGGCGCTGGCGACGATGCGGTTCATGGTGTGTTGTTTCTTTCTAGGTGTCTGTCGGTTCAGGGGCGAAAATGGTTCAGGCAATCGAACTGGCAGGAACTGGCCACGTCCCGGGCGCGGGCCGGGCGTTCGGCTTCGGTGACGAGGATGGCGAACATCATGCCGAACAGGCTCAGCAACAGGCAGACGATGGTGAAGCGGCGGGCGAGCATTGCGTGGCGTCTCCTTCAACACGCATGAGAATGCCCTGATACAACTGAACCGGCTCTGATGCTGGCGTTCATCTGCGGTTCAAATTCATTGACGGAGTTTTACGAGCGGCGCCCGCCGGCGCGCGTGAGCCGGCATGCTTGATCCATCGGCCGCAACAACTGGCCCAAACAAAAACGGAGCCCGCTAAGGCCCCGTCTTCATTTCGTCAGAATGCAAACGATCAGAGCTTGTGCCAGGTCTGGCTCTCGCAGAGAACAGCCAGGACGCATCCGGTCATTTTCAGCGAACTTCCGGCTAGGGCCCCGCTACCTGAATAGGTTTTTCCGTTCGACGGCTTGGTGATCGAGCCAACATATTTGCCGCCACCGCTCGCCTTCATGCTGCCGATCGATTTTCCGGCATATTGACCGGTCGTCAGCTTGATGCAGAATGAGCCGCCGCAGGCACTAATGGCCGCCGTGTCGCCGTCCTTGGTTTTCCAGTTGCCTTCGATTGGGTCGGCCCAAGCCGCGCCGGCCATGATCAATGTGGCCGCGAGGGCCATGCTGGTCTTGCGAAACATGTTTTTCCTCCCTGCGGGCTTCCGGTCGGATGTTCCGCCCCACCAGACTGCCCTTTACGCAAACGTAAGCTAATCCACCTCCCGGCAAAACAAAAGCGGTGCCGCTGCGGAAGACTTCAGGATTTTAGACGCCAGGATTTTGACCGCCTGAAGCGGTCCCCGTCGACTGGAAATGATACGGTCGCAACTCCGTCTTTGTCTCCCTTGGTTAGCGGAGTCTTGATCCGCGTCTCGCAAATTTTCGTCAAATTGAGCGCGAACCGGCGAAATTGCTGGCTTTGTATCCTTAACGAATTTCCGCATTTACCTCTTGTTTTAGCTTTGTTTTCCTCAAATTAAGCACGCCATTTAACGACGGATTCAAGCCTCCGCGTCATTCTCGAAAGCATCGAAAGAGCGGCCACCCCCAAGGGATATCAACGGATACCAAGGGACGGAAGGAGGCGGCTCTCGGGAGCCTGACAGGGGCTAGAACAGGGGATTGAAATGGCACGTTTTGAAATGCCTGAAGCCGGCTTCGGCGCCATGGGGGCAACCGCCCAGGCCGACATTCTTTTCGAACTGGGCATGATGTATGCGACCGGCCGCGATTGCGAGACCGATGTCGTCGCCGCCCACAAATGGTTCAACATCGCTGCGATCAAGGGCTCCGTCCGCGCTGCGGAACTGCGCTCGGAATTGTCGGCCGCCATGTCGAAGGTCGAGATCGCCAGGGCGCTGCGCGAAGCCCGCGAATGGATGACGATGCATTGAGTTCACGGGGCCTCTGAGTTCATAGGCGCCGAGATCACCGACAGGGACGCTTCAGGTCAAGGCCGCGCAAGACGGCCGGACCGGCAATGACAAGAACGCGGCAGGCCGGATACGGCCAAGCTGCGCGACGGACAGGGAAGGTGAGCGGTTTCGGGCGCGGGAGCGTTCGGGGATGGTTCGACCGACAAAAGCCGCGACCGGCCGGAACAAGGCTGGCGCGGCTTTTGCGTTTTCGGACCATGATCCCAAAAAGTGGAAGCCGGTTTTTGGAAGAGATCATGGCCGCGCAAGAAATGAAAGACGTGGACAAAGGAGCATTCAAGACCTGGAGGGTCGGTTCGGCCGAACCGCTCGCCAGACTTCACCCTGCCTCATTGAGGCGGCGGCTTGGCCGGCCTTCGAAAATGGGCTTTTGCGCGCTCAGTTTTTCGACAAGGAACTGCATCAGAGCGGCTACGCGCGCCGTCCGGCGCAAATCCGGATGCGTCAGAACCCATAGCTCCATCGCAAGTTCCTCGACGGGACCGGTCACCGGCAAAAGCGTGTCGTCTCCTTCGACGACGAAGGTCGAGATCACTGAAACGCCCATTCCCTTGCGTGCCGCCTCCACGCAGGCGAGCACTGAATTACTGGTGAAGACGCAGCTTTCGTAGACCGCCTCGCGGCTTTTCCAGACCAGTGGGACCATCCAGTCCACAACCAGATGCGGCATGACCCAGTCGTGATCCTTCAGATCGCGCTCTCCGGCCCGCGCGAGATAGTCCGGCGCTGCATAAATGCCGAATTTGAAGTCGCAGACGAACCGCCCTACACTCATTTCCGGTGGGCGTCTCGTGACGCGCACGGCAATATCCGTTTCCCGACGCGACAGGTCGGCCGCGTCGAGCCCCATGACGAGATCGACCCTCACCTCCGGATGCTGTCGGCGGAATTCGGCAATCAGTGACGGTAGGATAAGGATCGTGGGACCTTCTGGGGCCGAAACCCGGATCTTGCCGCGCAGTCGGGTGTCGCGGCCAAGAAGCTCCCGTTCCATCGCGTGGACTTCGCCCTCGATGCGTTCGGCATAGCGCATCGCCGCTTCGCCGGCCTCCGTCATCTCATACCCGGTGGGGAGGCGCTCGAAAAGGCGTACGCCCATGCGTTTTTCGATGGCGCTTATCTTGCGAAAAACCGTGCTGTGATTGTTGCCGAGCTGTCGCGCCGCGCCGGAAAGGCTTCCCGTCCGGCATATGGCGAGGACGACCTCGAGATCGTTCCACTCGACGCCGTGTGAGGAAACAGATGACTGCGCCGCCATCTCGGCTCCTGTGCGATTTTGCAAGCCCGGATTTCCATATTGCCGAATTTTTCCGCAAAGTTGAACATGGTAGAAGAATTGTAGTGGCTATCGGTGCAAACCGTCAGAGCGTTCAAAAACCGGATTGCGGGCCGATGAGGTTTCGCAACGGCAAGATGCCGCCGTAACGTCGTAGGAACGGTAGTTGGGGGATACAGACATCATGGCCCAGGCGCTCGACCCTTTCCGACTCACCGACAAGCTAGATCCGAATGCCTTGGAAGTGATGATCACTCGCCTGGAGGCGCGCGGAGGACATCCCAATTTTGCGGGACCGCTTTCCGCATACCTCGATCGAATGGAAATCGACGACAAGGCCAATGTCCTTGACCTTGGATGCGGCACGGGAGTTGCGGCACGGGCCATAGCGCAGCGTCCCGGCTTCGGGGGTTCCGTTCTGGGAATCGATCTCAGCGACTATCTCGTCGACGCAGCCAAACGACTGGCCGAACGAGAGAAGCTAAGCGATCGCGTTCGTTTTGAAGCTGGTGATTCGCGTGCGCTTGGCCTTCAATCGGGATCACTCGACGCCGTGGTTGCTCACACCCTCTTCAGCCATCTCGATGATCCGCCAAGGACGCTCGCCGAGATGCGGCGACTGCTCCCTCAGGGAGCATCCGCGTGCATCTTCGACGGCGATTATGCGTCGATGACGTTCGAACTTTCTGATGAGCGGCGTTCGCGCCACATGGACGATGCAATCGTCGCATCGCTCGTAACCAATCCGCGCATTCTCCGGCAACTGCCTCGACTACTGAAGCAAGCAGGATTCGTCATAGAAACAGTCATCCCGAGCATCATCGCAGAGATCGGGGGCGCTGATTTCTGGAGAAGCGGGATCGAAGCTTACGCCAAGCTCGCGCCGCGGGCGGGAATAGTGGACGAAGCCGAGGCATCGTCGTGGCTGGATGAACTCTTGGCGGCCAGCGCTGCCGGCGAGTTCTTCGGCTGCTGTGTTTACTACGCTTATATAGCGCGCGCCGTGTGACCGGGTCCAGCCGGCTCGGAGCCAAACTGCGGAACGCCGCTCGCTAGCGGCATGTCCGTTATGTATCGCAATTCGAAACTTCGGGCGGGCTATCCCTAATACCGGCAAGGGCCCAGACCCCCACACATGGTCAAACAGTAACGTTGCAGGCCCAATCGAGTGCCGCCGATGCGCCTAGACAGGCCTGGCGAAGGGTGAAATTCTCCCGCCCACTCTGGAAGAGGCGCGGCCGGGCGGCCGCGCGAGAGTGGAGGAATTGTATCGCTATGAAAAGATTGGGTATTTTGAGCGCGGCCATAGTGGGCCTGATGATGAGCGCGCCGGTTGCCTTCGCCGACGACATCACCTTTGCGGTGGTCGGACCGATGACCGGTCAGCTTGCCACCATCGGCGACCAGTTCAAGCAGGGTGCGCAAGCCGCCGCCGACGCGATCAACGCGGCCGGCGGCGTCGATGGCCGCCAGATCAAGCTCGACATCGAGGATGACCAGTGCGATCCGAAGCAGGCGGTTTCGGTCGCCAATCGCATCGTGGCTGACGGAGTCATGTTCATCGATGGCCATGCCTGCTCGGGCTCGAGCATCCCGGCCTCCGCCGTCTATGCCGAAGCCGGCGCGCTGATGATGAGCCCGGCGTCGTCGAACCCGGTGCTGACGGACGCCGCGGCGAAAGCCGGCTGGCCGACGATCATGCGCCTCTATACGCGTGACGATGCCCAGGGCGCCTTCATCGGTCCTTGGATCGCCAAGAAATATGCCGGCAAGAACGTCGTCATCATGCACGACAAGAGCGCCTACGGGCAGGGCGTGGCCGATGCCGTCAAGGAAACGATGAACCAGAACGGCCTCAACGAGATCCTTTACGAGGGCATCAACGCCGGTGAAAAGGACTACGCCGCGCTTGTCACCAAGCTCAAGGGCCTGAAGGCTGACGTCGTCTACTTCGGCGGCTATCACCCCGAAGCCGGCCTCATTCTGCGCCAGTCGGCGGAACAGGACCTCAAGTTCCAGTTGATCATGCCGGACTCGATCGCCTCGCCGGAATTCTGGCAGGTTGCCGGTCCGGCCGGCGAAGGCACCATGTTCGTCTTCCCGTCGGATCCGCAAGCAAAGCCGGAAGCCAAGGAAGCGATCGAAAAGATCAAGGCCGGTGGCTTCGTACCGGAGGGCTTCACCCTGTTCTCCTACGCCGTAATCCAGGCCTTTGCCGAGGGCATCAAGCGCGCCGGCAGCGACGATCCGGCCAAGGTTGCCGAAGCCTTGAAGAACAGTCAGTCGATCAACACCGTCGTCGGCCCGGTTACCTTCGACGAGAAGGGCGACCTCAAGAACGCCAGCTACGACATCAACCAGTGGCACGACGGCAAATACGCGCCGATCCAGCCGTAGTCGATTCTGTATTTCAGGTGGAAATGACCGGGCTGCCCGGCCATTTCCATTTCTGGTCTGGAAGTGGGCGCTTTATGGCCCCCTTCTGTCCCGCCGCCTGCGGCTGTTTTGGCACCGGGGTCGGCGACTCGGCGCGTCAGCCGTGGGTTTCCTCGGCAAAACGCACCAGCACCGTCCCGTCGGTGACCTGCGCGCCTTCGGCCGCGATCTCCGCGATCGTCCCGTCATGGGTGGCGGAAATCGTGTGCTCCATCTTCATCGCTTCCAGGATCAACAGCGGCTGGCCCTTGATGACGGCCTCGCCTCTCGCCGCGCGCACCAGCTTGACCAGACCCGGCATCGGCGCGCGCAGGCTGTCTGAACCGGCGGCGATTTCGTCGGCTCTCGCCAGCGGATCGGGCACGACGAAACTGTAGCCGGCGGCGCCTTCGAATACCGTGACGTGGCCCGGCCATCGGGCGAGGCGAGGGGCGGCGCGAAGATCATGCGGGTTGGCGCCGTCATAAGGTGCGTCCAGCGCCACTTGGAAGCGCCCGTCCGGCCGCACCGACACAAGCGCGAGAATATCCTCCTCGCCGTAACGCAGCCGCGCGCGCCGCGCGGTCGCGTGGAAATGCGCATAGCCGGCAAGTGACGACCACGGGTCGTCGGTCGGCGCCCGAGCCCCGGCGCTGGACGCCGCAAGCGCGGCTGCGGCGACGGTCTCGCTGCTCGGCGACGGGACTGCGGTCAGCGCTTGCTGATGCCTGCCGATCAGACCGGTATCGACATCGCCTGCCGAAAAATCCGCGTCAGCGGCAAGCGCAGCGAGAAAGGCGGTGTTGACGGTCGAGCCGGCGATCTCGGTCTGCGAAAGGGCTGTGCCCAGCGCTTCGAGTGCCGCCGGCCTGTCCTTGCCATGCAGGACCAGCTTGGCGATCATCGGGTCGTAGAAGGGCGGGATGGCATCACCGGCCCGCACGCCGGTCTCGATCCGCATGCTGGCGCCCTCGGCCACGATATCCGGAAATTTCAGGTGATGCAGCGTGCCCGTCGCCGGCAAAAACCCCTTCGCCGCGTCCTCGGCATAGATGCGCGCCTCGAAGGCGTGACCGGAGAGCGCGATCTCGCTCTGCGTCTTCGGCAGCTTCTCGCCGGAGGCCACTCGCAACTGCCATTCGACCAGATCGGTGCCGGTGACCATTTCGGTGACGGGGTGCTCGACCTGCAGGCGGGTGTTCATTTCCATGAACCAGAAGCGGTCGGCCTTCAGCCCTTGCGAGGCATCGACGATGAATTCGATCGTGCCGGCGCCGGAATAGCTGATCGCCTTGGCGGCCTTCACCGCGGCCTCCGTCATCGCCTTGCGCAGCGCCGGCGTCATGCCGGGGGCGGGGGCTTCCTCGATCACCTTCTGGTGGCGGCGCTGCGCCGAGCAGTCGCGTTCGTAGAGATGCACGACATTGCCGACATTGTCGCCAAACACCTGAACCTCGATGTGGCGCGGCTTGTCGATATATTTCTCGACCAGCACGCGGTCGTCGCCAAAGGCGGCCTTCGCCTCGCGCCGCGCCCCCGACAGCGCCTCGGAAAAGTCGTCGGGATGTTCCACGCGTCGCATGCCCTTGCCACCGCCACCGGCGCGCGCCTTGATCAGCACCGGATAGCCGATCTCGCGTGCCTTGGAGGCGAGCAGCACGATCTCCTGCGCCTCGCCGTGATAGCCCGGCACAACAGGCACGCCGGCCTTCTCCATCAGCCGCTTGGCCGCGTCCTTCAGCCCCATGGCGCGGATCGAGGCGGCCGATGGGCCGATGAAAATGAGTTCCGCCGCTGTCACCTGGTCGACGAAATCGGGGTTTTCCGACAGAAAACCGTAGCCGGGATGGATGGCTTCCGCGCCTGCTGCCAAAGCCGCGGCGATGATCTTGTCGCCGCGCAGATAACTTTCGCCGGCGAGCGAGGGACCGATATGAATCGCCTCGTCAGCCATCTCTACATGCAAGGCCCCGGCATCGGCGTCGGAATAGACGGCGACCGTTCGCACGCTCAGCTTGCGTGCCGTGCGGATCACCCGGCAAGCGATCTCACCGCGATTGGCGATCAGGATCTTGGCGAACATGCAGCCTCCGCAGCCAGGGTTTGCGACGGACGACGTGGTTGTTTCTTCGCGCTGCCGCTGTCCCGCCGGCCTGGCAGGCGCCCGTCTATTTCGAAGCGGCGATTCCGCAGCCCCCGCTTGCGGTCTTGACCTTGTATTGTTTGACGCCGGCCTGACAGGACCGCAGGGCCAGATCTTCCGCAGCCTTCTTGGAGGGCGCGTTCAGCCGCGCGCTGCAAATGACGTATAAATCGGTCACGCGCGAATGGAAGGTCGTTGCATAGGCGGAATGCCCGCTGGCTGCCACATAGGCTTTGTAGGCTTTCGGGCAGTCTCCCGTCGAACCCGGCGGAAAATGGACGGCGAAACGGCTGTCGCCTTTGCTTCCCGCCAGCGATTCCGCTGCGCCAACGCCAGGTGCCGCTAATATAAGAAGTCCCGCAAGTACAGACACAGTTGTTTTCTGAAAAAATTGCAGTCTCATCTTCGCCCAATCCCCATTGGTATTTACAAGGAGCAATAGACGCAATTTTTCCGTGTGGCCAGTTCAATGATTGAAAATGAGTCTGAAGGGTGTGGATGGGTTCTCTCATCGGTGCGGACCACGCTCCGCCAGGCGCAGTAACGCCTGTTGATATAGTTCCGCCATTTGTTGGTCGAAGCAGCAGAAAACGACGGTTTCCGGAACCGCGTTCTGGCCGATGAAGGCGCTCACGGTGCCGACGGCGATCTGCGTCGCCTGGTCCTTTGGATATCGGTATACACCGGTCGAGATCGCCGGGAACGCCACCGTCCGGCAATCCTTGGCGGCGGCGCATTCGAGCGACCGGCGATAACAGGAGGCGAGCAGCTCCGCTTCGTCTTTATCACCGCCTTGCCAGACGGGGCCGACCGTGTGGATGATGTGGCGAACCGGCAGTCTGTAGCCCTTGGTGAGTTTTGCGCCGCCGACCTTGCAGCCATTCAGCATCCGGCATTCGAACTCCAACTCGGGGCCGGCCGCCCGGTGAATGGCGCCGTCGACGCCACCGCCTCCCAAGAGCGACGTGTTGGCGGCGTTGACGATGGCATCGACCGCCAGCTTCGTGATGTCGCCAATGTGAAGGCGAATCCTCTGATCGATTTCGCTCATCTCACATCCTGAACACGCCGAACCGTGTCTCTTCGATCTCGGCGTTCAGCGCGGCGGATAGGCTGAGCGCCAGCACCTCGCGCGTCTTGGCCGGGTCGATGATACCGTCATCCCAGAGCCGCGCCGAGGAATAGAGCGGGTGGCCTTCATGCTCGTATTTCATCAGGATCGGCTTCTTGAATTTTGCCTCCTCTTCGGCGCTCCATTCCCCGCCCTTGCGCTCGATCCCCTCGCGCTTGACGACGGCCAGGACGGTGGCCGCCTGCTCGCCGCCCATCACGGAAATGCGGGCATTCGGCCACATCCATAGGAAGCGGGGCGAATAGGCGCGTCCGCACATGCCGTAATTGCCGGCGCCGAACGAGCCGCCGATGATCATGGTTACCTTCGGCACGCGGGCCGTGGCGACCGCCATCACCAGCTTGGCGCCGTCCTTGGCAATGCCGCCCGCCTCGTATTTTCGTCCCACCATGAAGCCGGTGATGTTTTGCAGGAAGACCAGCGGGATCTTGCGCTGGCAGCACAGTTCGATGAAATGCGCACCCTTCAAGGCGCTTTCGGAGAACAGCACGCCGTTATTGGCGATGATGCCGACCGGCATGCCCTGAAGATGGGCAAAGCCGGTGACCAGCGTGGTGCCGTAATTCTGCTTGAACTCGTCGAATTCGGAGCCGTCGACGACACGCGCGATCACCTCGCGCACGTCATAGGGCTGGCGCAGATCCGTCGGCACGATGCCGTAGAGCTCATCCGCTGCATGAAGCGGCGGAATCGAATCGCGAAGTGCCAGCCCGATCTCCTTCTTTCGATTCAGGTTTTTGACGATGCGGCGCGCGATCGCCAGCGCATGCTCGTCGTCCAGCGCGTAATGGTCGGCAACGCCGGATAGCCGTGTATGCACATCGGCGCCACCCAGCTCCTCCGCACTGACATCCTCGCCGGTGGCGGCCTTCACCAGCGGCGGGCCGCCAAGGAAGATGGTCGCCTGGTTGCGTACCATGATCGTCTCGTCCGACATCGCCGGCACATAGGCGCCGCCCGCCGTGCACGAACCCATGACGCAGGCGATCTGCGGTATGCCTGAAGCCGACATGTTGGCCTGGTTGTAGAAGATGCGGCCGAAATGATCGCGGTCGGGAAACACCTCGTCCTGGTTGGGCAGATTGGCGCCACCGCTGTCGACCAGATAGACGCAAGGCAGCTTGTTCTGCAGCGCGATCTCCTGGGCGCGCAGATGCTTCTTCACGGTCAGCGGATAATAGGTGCCGCCCTTCACCGTGGCGTCGTTGACGACGACCATCACTTCGGTGCCTTCGACGCGACCGATGCCGGCGATGATGCCGGCCGAGGAGATGTCTTCGCCATACATCGACCACGCGGCGAACTGGCCGATCTCGAGGAAGGGCGAACCGGTGTCGAGCAACTGGGCGAGGCGCTCGCGCGGCAGAAGCTTGCCGCGGCTCTGGTGGCGTTCACGCGCTTCGTCCGAGCCGCCGCGCTCGACGGTTGCCGCCTTTTCCGCAATATCGGCGACCAGCGCCCGCATGCGTTCGGCATTGGCGCGGAAGGTGTCAGAGGCGGGCGAGATCTGCGAGGTGAGGGTGGTCATTGACAAACCTGAGGTGATATCATATTTCGCTATCAAATCTGAGTTTCGTCGCGCATGACGTGCGACCGCCAACGGCGAACCCGGCGCTTCCTGCCGGGGCATTTTCCATGGAGGTCATCATGCGCGGAAAACACAGGCAAACATTGGAAGCCATTTTTGCGGACCCAGTGAGTGGCTCGATCAAATGGCGGGATGTCGAGGCGTTGTTGATTGCACTCGGAGCGGAGATGTCCGAGGGAAGCGGTTCTCGAGTCAGGTTCACCATCGCCGGCCAGACATTATTTCTTCATCGTCCGCATCCATCACCCGATACCAAGCGGTGGGCAATCAGGGACATCCGCGAGTTTCTGACAAATGTTGGAATAAGGCCATGAAGCTTTACAAGGGTTATGCTGGATCGATCGAGTTTGATGACGAGGATATGGTGTTCCATGGCCGTGTCCTCGGCATTCGTGACATTGTGACTTTCCAGGCCGAAAGTGCGGACGAGCTGGTGAAATCGTTTCACGACAGCGTCGACGACTATCTTGCCTTTTGCAAGGAGCATGGCACCGAGCCCCAAAAGCCCTACTCCGGCAAGCTCGCTCTGCGTACCACGCCGGAAATTCATGCCTTGTTGGGTAAGGCGGCAGCCAGCGACGGCAAATCCATCAATCAGTGGATTTCGGACACGCTTGCCGAAGTCGCCCGAAAGCGGGTCGACGAAGGTTCGACAAAAGTCCGAACCCGCGCTCACTAGATTCCCTCCGCCATGATTTCCCGCCCGATCAGCCAGCGGCGGATTTCGCTGGTGCCGGCGCCGATCTCGTAGAGCTTGGCGTCGCGCAAAAGCCGGCCGGTTGGATAGTCGTTGATGTAGCCGTTGCCGCCCAGCAACTGGATGGCGTCGAGCGCCATCTGCGTCGCCTTCTCGGCGGCAAACAGCACGCAGCCGGCGGCGTCCTTGCGCGTGGTCTGGCCGCGGTCGCAAGCGGCCGCGACGGCATAGACGTAGGCACGCGCCGCACTCATCACCGTATACATGTCGGCCAGCTTGCCCTGCACCAGCTGGAACTCGCCGATCGGCTGGCCGAACTGCTTGCGCTCATGCACATAGGGGACCGTCACATCGAGGCACGCCGCCATCAGCCCGATCGGGCCGCCGGCAAGCACGGTGCGCTCGTAGTCGAGACCAGACATCAGCACCTCGACGCCGCGCCCTTCCTCGTGCAGCACATTGTCGAACGGCACTTCGACATTCTCGAACACCAGCTCGCCGGTATTGGAGCCGCGCATGCCAAGTTTGTCGAGCTTCTGCGCCACTGAAAAGCCAGCAAAAGCTTTCTCGACAATGAAGGCGGTGATGCCGCGCGAATGGAGCTCCGGATCGGTCTTGGCATAGACGACCAGCGTCTCGGCGTCCGGCCCGTTGGTGATCCACATCTTGGTGCCGTTGAGCACATAGCGGTCGTTGCGCTTTTCGGCGCGCAGCCGAAGCGACACGACGTCAGAGCCAGCGCCGGATTCCGACATGGCCAGCGCGCCGACCTTTTCGCCCGAGCACAGCGCAGGCAGATATTTTTCCTTCTGCGCGGGCGTCGCCCAGCGATTGATCTGGTTGACGCAGAGGTTGGAGTGGGCGCCGTAGGAAAGGCCGACCGAGGCCGAGGCACGCGAAATCTCCTCCATCGCGACGACATGGGCGAGATAGCCCATGCCGGTGCCGCCGAAATCCGGATCGGCGGTGATGCCGAGCAGGCCGAGGGCACCGAGTTCGGCCCACAGATACGCCGGAAATTCATTCGAGCGGTCGATCTCGGCGGCGATCGGCGCGATCTTGTCCTGGGCGAAGCGCCGCACAAGGTCACGCAGCGCCTCGATGTCTTCATCAAGCCCGAAATTGAGCGTGTGCGTGTACATGCCGTTTCCTCCCGCCGCATGATTCCGAACCGAAGGTTCGCATCAGCGAATATCGAACTCGCTCTTTGCTGCGCTGACCCTCGGTCCGCCGAGGATCATTCGCGAAATCAAAATGCCGCAGCGTCCTTGGTGCGTCCAAAGGGACGCGCGGCGCTGTAGGTCGTTGTCACGCCATGGGCCTTTGCCCCAACCAGGCGCATTGTCATTGAAAGATATGTGGCGGTTACCTCGGAGATCGATAGCCGCTCGCCTGGCCGGAACCAGACGATGACGCCGGTCATCATCTGGATCAGCGCCATGGCGGTGAGGCCGGTATCGTCGACACTGAAGACGCCCACTTCCGAGCCGTCGCGCAGGATGGCGCGCAGCTCCTTTTCATAGGCCGTGCGCTGCTTGAGGATCTGCGTCAGGCGGTCATGCGACAGGCTTCGCAGCTCCATGTTCGAGACATGGGTGGAATGGCGGCGCTCGATGTGGAAGGCGATGTGGTTTTCGACATAGGCGGCAAGCCGCGTCGCCGGATCGGCCGCGGCGGGGCGCGCCGCGTCCCACGCCTCGATCAGCCCTTCCATGTGCTCGCGCATCAGCGTGAACAGGAGGTCTTCCTTGGTCGGAAAATAGCGGTAGAGCGCGGCGGCCTGGACGCCGACCTCGGCGGCCAGCTGGCGCATCGACATCGCCTCGTAGCCGAGACGCGCGATCAGGTTGACCGCCGCCTCGCGGACCGCTGCCTCGGTCTTTTCTCCGTCGGAACCGGTTGTGCGCGCCATGGTCACCTCATCGAGAAGCGCAATAATAAAACGAACGTTCAATTAATTCAAGATGCCGGAGCTTTCGGGCGCCTTGGATGTCACTTCAGCTTTCGCCAATCTCTAACGTTGAAGAAAAGCGCGGCTATTGGAGCTACCAACGCTTGCGCGGAGATGTCCGGCAGGACAGAGGGGGGGAGAAACGCGGCTTTGCGATCCTCAGTTCCCCCGTGCCGCCGCCAGCGCGCCGGGCAGTTCCTCGGCAAGGATGTCGAGCTCGTGGTCGAGGCCGACGCTGACCCTGATGCAGCGGTCGAGCACCGGCACCATCGGCTTGCGGATGAACACATCGCGCGCCAAAAGCGCCTGCAGCACCTTCAGCGCGAAGGCGCCGTCGCCGCCGCAGTCTATGGTGACGAAATTGGTTGCCGAGGGCAGCGGCTTCAGCCCATTGGCCTCGGCTATTTCAGCGATGCGCCGGCGGCCGGCGGCGACCCGCGTCACCACGCTTTGGAGATAGTCCTGATCGGCCAGCGCCTCGACGCTGGCGATCTGCGCCATGCGGCTGACGCCGTAATGGTTGCGGATCTTCTCGAAATCGCGGATCACCTGAGCCTCGGCCACCGCATAACCGCAGCGTATGCCGGCCAGCCCGTAGGCCTTCGAGAAGGTGCGCATGCGGATGACATTCGGCCGCGAGATATCGATCGGCGGCAGCGCCGAGGCCGGCCCCAGCTCGCCATAGGCTTCGTCGAGCACCAGCATGGTGGTTTCCGGCAAGGCTTCGATGAAGCGAATGAGCTCGGCCGCCTCCCACCAGCTTCCCATCGGATTGTCGGGGTTGGACAGATAGACCAGCGGCGCATTTTCCTTACGCACCGCGGCCAACAGGCCGTCCAGGTTTTCCCGGTCGTTCTCGTAAGCGACCGTGACCAGCCGGCCGCCGACGCCGGCAATATGGAAATTGAAGGTCGGATAGGCACCGAGCGAGGTGACCACCGCGTCATCAGGCGCCACATACATGCGTGCCACCAGGCTGAGCAGCCCGTCTATGCCTTCGCCGACCACCACGTTTTCGGCGCTCACGCCCAGATGCGCGGCGACAGCCACCTTCAAATCGTGATTGTCGGGGTCGCAATACATCCACATGTCGCGGGCGACGCCGGCCATGCGGGCGATGACGCGCGGCGAGGGGCCGAAACTGCTCTCATTGGCGCCGATGCGGGCGCGAAACGCGCGGCAGCGATCACGCTCCTGCGCCTCCGGGCCGACAAACGGCACCGTCGAGGGAAGCGCACCGATGATCGGCGTGAGGGGAGGGCGCTGGCGCATGGCAAAGGCTCGTTCGAAAAGGGCCTTCTTGCTAGCGCGGCACAGTTGGTCGCGCAAGCTCCCGCCTTGGCTGCAACCAGCATGCTGGATTCCTTCGGCTCTTTTTGCTAGCGAGAGACCATGAACAATCGACTCCCACCTGCCTGGTCCAAGCACCTCAAACCCGCACCCGCGCCGAAAGCGAAGGTGCCGATACTGAAGCCGATGGTGAATCAAGGAAACGCTCAATCGCGTGCGCAGGCCGACGACGCGCTGCTGAAACAGGCATATGTCCTTCAGCAGGCAAAGCGGCTCGACGAGGCACAGGACTTATGCCTTCGGGTTCTGGCGCGCACGCCGAACCATCCGCTCGCGTTGTACATCCTGGGGACCTTATATCTGGGTTATGATAATGAGATGGCCTTGCGATATTTCGCACGGGCGGTCGGCGAGGAACCTAAAAATCCCTACTACCACCTCAGCCTGGGCGAGGCCTATCTCAAGGTCAGCGAATATACGCCAGCAATCAAGCATATGCAGTATGCCTTGGAACTGCAGCCCGGCCTTGTCGAAGCACTTTGTGCATTGGCGCGCGCTTATATTGCGTTCGACAAACCCGACATGGCATTGCCGCTTTACGAGAAGGCGCTGAAAATCAACCGCGACCATCCCAAGGCTCGAGCGGGGCTGGCCAGCGCGCTCAGCGGCTTGGGGCGCATGGATGAAGCCGCCGTCTACCTGAAAGAAGCGATCGAACGTCGCATCGAGGTGCCGACCGCCTACAACGACTTTGTACAGACGCGAAAGTTCACCGAAGAGCCCGGGGAACTCCAATCCATCCTTCGTGAACTCGCCAGCCCGAAGCTCGATCCAGCCGGCGCGCAGCAACTCCATCAAGCCGCCGGCAAGGTGCTGAACGACCTCAGACGTTATGATGAGGCATTCGACCATTTCAATAAGGCGAAACAGGCGTCCGGCTACAAGTTCGATATCGACTTGTATCGTCGCTGGATCGACTCGATGATTGAAACCTTCACGCCGGACTTTCTGGCTGCCAGAACCGGCTATGGAAATCCTTCTGAAGTGCCTGTGTTCGTGGTTGGCATGCCCCGCTCGGGGACGACGCTCACGGAACAGATCTGCGCCAGCCATCCCGATGTTCATGGGGCAGGGGAGCTTGCCAAACTAAGGCGGGTCGCGAATGCGATCGGCCTCAAAACCTCATCGGCCGGAGATTTGAGCCGGCCAATCATGTCGATCACGGAAGACCTGTCCAGAACGCTGGCCGAAGAGCATCTGTCCTATTTGCGGGAGCGGGCGCCTGCCGCGCTTCGCGTCGTGGACAAGATGCCACACAATTTTGAAATGATTGGCCTTATCGGCCTTCTCTTTCCCAACGCGCGCATCATTCATTGCCGTCGTGACGCCATCGACAATTGCGTCTCTTGCTTTGTCCTCAACTTCAGCGAGGGACACAGCTACAACACCGACCTGAAAACACTAGGCCTGTATTATCGCGAATATGACCGCCTGATGCGGCATTGGAACAAGGTTTTTCCGGGCCTAATCTTCGAAAATCGCTATGAAACGCTGGTCGAGGACCAGGAAGCGCAGTCGCGCCGCCTCATAGATTATATTGGGCTGCCTTGGGATGACGCCTGCCTGCGCTTTTTCGACAGGGGCGGTTCGGTCAATACGCCCAGTCGCTGGCAGGTTCGTCAACCGATTTACAAATCGTCCGTCAAGCGCTGGAAGAATTATGAAAACGAAATTCAGCCGCTGATACAGTCGCTGGGCGACCTCGCAGAGATTTGACTTGAGGTCGGCGGTCCACATTGCGTGGACCGCGAGATTCTAGATCGTATAGGCTTCCTGCCAGCCGACCTTCAGCCGCCAAATCCCAGCATCTGCGATTAGCTGTGCCTTCGTTAGCCGGAATGCAGCGGCTGGAATAATAGCGCTCTGTAGCGATCCTTCGCGCCCCCCTCTGTCCTGCCGGACATCTCCCCCACAAGTGGGGAGATTGGCCGTCGTCGCTGCTTTCGCCAAATCTCCAACGTTGAAGAGAAGGTGCGGTCAGTGCAGCCGCCAATCTCCACCCTTGTGGGGGAGATGTCCGGCAGGACAGAGGGGGGCGCTGTCCCGCCTGCATCAAAAATGGTCCTAGACACAAAAAACCCGGCGGTTGCCCGCCGGGTTCGAGTTCAGTCAGACGCTGCTGATTAGAACGAGCGCTGGAAGCGAAGGAGACCGCCGAAGCTGTCCTCGTCGTCCGCACCGGTCCAGTTGGGTTCGAGCGGGTCGAACTCTCCGACGTGGACGTAGTCGACTTCGGCCGTGATCGTCATGCCGGGAACGATGTCGTAGGCGATGTTGGCAGCGACGCCGAGGTTTTCGCCTTCGTCATACGAGATCTGGGTGTTGAACGAGGTCTTCTCGTTGATGGTGTAGGTGCCACCGCCCCAGACCGCCCAGTTGCCTTCCCACAGCTTGTACATGCCGCGGCCGCCTGCCGAGAAAACGTAGCTTGGGTCCGTGTAGTTGTCGTCGGTGCCATAGCCGGCCATGATGAACAGCGACAGGTTCTCCATCGGCGTGACGTCAAGGCGAACCTTGCCGGCAACTTCTTCGTAATTGCTGTCGTAGGCAATGACGCCGGTGATCGCGCCCCAGCCCTGCGTCCACTTCAGACCGCCGACGACATGCGGAACGTAGCTGTCGATCGTGAAGTCGCCATAGCCTTCTTCGAGCGAGACGACGGCGGAGAAGCCGTTGCCGGCGTCGAAGTAGTACTGGACCACGTTGGTGTCGAAGCCGCCGTAGGGAACCAGCGTATCCTGGATGACGTTGCCGGCATAGCCGATGAACGTATCGAAGGCCGATTCGTCCTTACCGACGCGGAGACCACCGAGCTGGATCCAGGCGAAGTTCAGCGAAGCGCCGCTGTTGCCAGCGTTGTTGGGGACGAGGACCGTGTACCCATCATCGTCGACGTAACTGCCGGCGTGGGCGTTGGCGTTGTTGAAGTTGAACCGGGTCTCGGTGTAGGTCTTCAAGGTGCCGAGTTCGGTTTCCTGGCCGGTCCAGGTCTTCAGCGTGAAACGCGCACGCTTCCGATAGGTGTCGTTCTCGTCGCCGTCCTCTTTGTCCCAGTTCGTCGCACCGTCGAACGAGCCGACGTCACCGACGCCGATGTCGTAGCGGATGTAGCCGCCGATGCGCAGGCAGGTTTCGGTGCCGGGGATGTAGAAGTAGCCAGCGCCGTAGACGTCGCAGATGCGGACGTATTCAGCGGGCTCCGGCTCGGCAACGACGACGGCGTCGGCGGCGTGCGCACCGGAAACTGCGACCAGTGCCGCAGCTGAGCCGAGAAGAAGGCTCTTGATGTTCATTTTCTGACCTCCAGTCAAAAGTTAAAAAACGGGTCTGGGTATTCTTTGCTGAAGGACAGCGTTCCCTGCCCCATCCCCACTACCGAAAAAGATGCGCACCGCGCCGCTCCTTCGAATTCGACATTACCCATGAGGCGGCGGCGTTCAACCACCATCGTACCGGCAAAAGGTCTGTGCGGGTGCTATCCCCAAGTGTTGTTGCACAAATGACACGATTTGGCCTCACTCGGAAAGCTCCCATTAACCATCGGCCGCTGGAAGCCCTTGGGCGAGCCCTTGCAAACCGGCCGATTCCGGCGATTGCCTGCCGGAATCGCGACCATGTATCGAGTCGCCGGCCAAGGGATTGCCGCAGTTCCGTCGCATGGCGAAAAAGCGGCGCTTCGGCGGAAATCGGTTTTTTCAATGATAATGGCGCGGGCTTGTTGCTTGTGGCCGCGCTTTTCTTTATCCACCGGCGAAACGGAGAGGTGGCCGAGTGGTCGAAGGCGCTCCCCTGCTAAGGGAGTAGAGGTCAAAAGCTTCTCGTGGGTTCGAATCCCATCCTCTCCGCCATCCTGCTTCGCGCTGCGCGCTTCGCAGGACAAGCCCAACCTTCTGCGCGAAGCAGGATGCCCTCCGAAGCCTCGGCGAAGGAGGGCCGCAAACCCTTGAAAACTAAGGTTGGCAGTCCCCTTTCCGCTAACAGCATACACACGGGACTTGTCCTGCGAAGCCCGTACCGCGAAGCAGGATGGCGAAGGAGGGCCGATTCGTGTGGTATGTGTATCTTCTGGAAAGCAGGGCTGCTGAAGGTGAGCGCTATATCGGCGTGACTTCAGACCTGAAACGACGGATTGCCGACCATAATGCCGGAAAATCCAGCCACACATCCAAGTTCCTGCCGTGGCGAATCGTGACCTATATGGCCTTCTCAAGCCAGGCCAAGGCGACTTCATTCGAGCGGTATCTCAAATCCGGTTCGGGGCACGCTTTCGCCAACAAGCGTCTGTGGTGAACTTTTTTTGCGATCACGAAAATCGGCGATTTCCATAGAAATTACGCAATAACAATTACTTACCGCAAAAGTACACCTCGCCGAGTCCGCTGCTTCGTTCGATTCTGACTGGAGGTCAGAAAATGAACATCAAGAGCCTTCTTCTCGGCTCAGCTGCGGCACTGGTCGCAGTTTCCGGTGCGCACGCCGCCGACGCCGTCGTCGTTGCCGAGCCGGAGCCCGCTGAATACGTCAGGATCTGCGACGTCTACGGCGCTGGCTACTTCTACATCCCCGGCACCGAAACCTGCCTGCGCATCGGCGGCTACATCCGCTACGACATCGGCGTCGGCGACGTCGGCGCGTTCACCGGTGCTGAGTCCGGCGACCACGAGGACGGTGGCGTGAACGACACCTACCGCAAGCGTGCCCGCTTCACGTTTAGGACCTGGACCGGCCAGGAAACCGAACTCGGCACCTTGAAGACCTACACCGAGACCCGCTTCAATTTCAACAACAGCAACAGCCACGCCGAGCTTGATCACTATGACCCAGTAACTGGGGATCCGGTCTTCAGCCTCAACCCCGCTGGCAACAGCGGCGCTTCGCTGAACTTCGCCTGGATCCAGCTCGGTGGTCTCCGCGTCGGTAAGGACGAATCGGCCTTCGATACGTTCATCGGCTACGCCGGCAGCGTCATTATGGATACGCTGGTTCCCTACGGTGGTTTCGACACCAACGTCATCCAGTACTACTTCGACGCTGGCAACGGCTTCTCGGCCGTGGTCTCGCTCGAGCAAGGTTATGGCGACTTCACGATCGACAGCTATGTTCCGCATGTCGTCGGCGGCGTGAAGTGGACGCAGGGCTGGGGCGCTATCACCGGCGTCATTGCCTACGACAGCAACTACGAAGAAGTTTCCGGCAAGGTTCGCCTGGATGTGACCGTCAACGACGCACTGTCGCTGTTCATCATGGGCGGCTATGGCACGGACGACAATCTCACGGACCCGACCTGGGCATACCCCGCTGGCGGTCGCGGCATGTACAAGCTGTGGGGCGGCAACTGGGCACTCTGGGGTGGTGGCACCTACCAGTTCAACGAGAAGACCTCGTTCAACACCCAGCTTTCCTATGATGACGACGAGAACTTCGCCGTCGCGGCGAACATCGCCTACGACGTCGTCCCCGGCCTCACGATCACGGCCGAAGTCGACTACGTCAACGTCGGCGATTCAGACTGGACCGACGCACGTGACGACGACGCCATCGGCGGCATCCTCCGCTTCCAGCGCTCGTTCTAAAGGCTGGACTTAATACAAGTGAAATTCAGCCCGGGCGCATAAATGCCCGGGCTGTTTTTGTTTCGTGACTGGAACAGGGTCAAACAGAAGGAACAGGGGGTAACGGTAGCTGAATAGGGTCCGTGGGACGATTTCGTGGGATCCGTTGATGGCGGATGAAATCACAACTGCGTGATCAAAAACTCTTGAAAGGGCGCTTCCAAGCGGATAGGTCTTGATCCATCCACTCGGGGGTGTGGCGAATTATGACGAACGAAGCGATTCAAGAGGATGAGCCCTCTGATCATTTTTCGGTTTTTTCTTCTCAAATTTCCAAGATAAAATACAGTTACAATAAGATACGGGAAGTAAAGTCGTACAGGGTTGGAGAGCTTTTTTCAGCATACCGGGACATACTTTGGGATGATGGGCGGCATAAATACAATGTCAGCTCCTTCATCGGCGAGATAGACGAGATTCTCCTCGGGGAGCGTTTCAGCGCCTTCGACCAAAGCACTCTGGACAACCTTATCGGCACCTTGCGCCAGCGCGGCAACAGCAACGCAACCATCAACCGGAAGATGGCTGCCCTCAGCAAACTGCTGCGCAAGGCTCACAAGATGGGAGATATCCACAGCCTGCCCGAGTTCCGCCGCCAGAAGGAGCGGGCGGGGCGGATTCGCTTCCTTGAGAGGGACGAAGAGGCCAGGCTGTTCGCCGCCATAAGGAAGCGCAGCGAGGACGCCTACCGGCTTTCGGTCTTTCTTGTCGACACGGGTTGCCGCCTGGGCGAGGCGCTTGGCTTGATCTGGAACGATATCCAGGAGCATCGCGTCAGTTTCTGGATCACCAAATCCGGCCGCAGCCGCACCATTCCGATGACCGAGCGGGTAAAAGAGGTGATCAAGCTGCCGCCCACCGAAGGCCGTCGGCCCAAGGGTCCGTTCACCAAGCTGAGCCAGGCGCAGTTCCGCGCCATCTGGAACGACGCGAAAGCCGAAATCGGCCTTGGCGCCGACGATCAGGTGGTGCCGCATATCTTGCGCCACACCTGCGCTTCGCGTCTCGTCCAGGGCGGCATCGACATCAGGCGTGTGCAGATGTGGCTTGGCCACCAGACGCTTTCGATGACGATGCGTTACGCGCATCTTGCCACCAATGACCTCGATGGCTGCGTCACTGTGCTGGAAACGCCTCGCGGCGGGGCCGCTGGGGGTGCCGAAAGCTCTGTGTTTTCGTCCCCATTGACGACGCCTTCCGCATCGCCGAGCGAGCATAAGGCGGAGCCTGCAGCCGCAAAGGCACCGAGGAAAAGCTCGAAAGCCAAGTAATCTCAGGCCATTTCTATACTGCTGTAACCACCCCAGGACCGATCAGGTCTTGGGGTTTTACTTTATTTGAACTTGAGTTCTGCCTGATTCAAAAAAGCGGCAATGGCGCCGGGCAGGCCGCCGGTCTCGAGAAATGGGGCATGGCCCTGGCCCTCGACCGTGATCGTCTCGATATGGGGATGACGCTTTCGCATCTGTTCGAGCGTTTCGGCGGACAGCAGCTTCGAGTTGGCGCCGCGTATGGCGAGCAACGGGATGGCCGCCAGCGCCTCGAACTGCGGCCACAGGTCTGGCAGTGGCTGGGTGACGTCGAGACCCGCCAGCGTATCGACCAGCGTCGGGTCGAAATCCGGCATCAGTCCTTCATCCGTCTCGCGGTAAAGGGCCGATACCATCCGCTCCCAATCCGCCCCGGCGAGCGCTGGGAAGTCGCTGCCATGCGCGCCGCGCTGGGCACTGAGCGCCTCGACATGGGTTTTCGGCATCGGCGCGCGCTCGAGATAGGAGCGGATATGGGCAAGGCCGCCGGCCTCGACCACCGGGCCGATGTCGTTGAGCACGATAGCCCTCAGGATGGCCGGCCGCATCGCGCCGAGCACATGGATGATCAGCCCGCCGCGCGACGTGCCGACGAACGCCGCGTCCTCGATCCCCAGCGCCGCCAGCCCGGCGAGGATATCGCCGGCTTCGACGCCGACATTGTAGTGGCTGATATCGGGATCGTAAGCGGACTGCCCGCGCCCGCGATAGTCGAAGGCGACGATTTTTCTCGCCGCCCGCGTCGACAGATAAAGCGCCAGTTCGTGAAAATCTTGGGCATTGCGGGTCAGGCCAGGCAGGCAGACGACCGGCCAGTGGCCGGAATTCGCTTCGCCGTAGATGCGGGCGTGGAGTTTCAGCCCGTCCGGCGAGGCGTAGAAGAAGTCGGAGAAATCATCGTCGTTCGGCATGTGGACTCTGTTCCTCTGGATTGTGCTGATTGCTACAGGCGAGATGTCGGAGGGAGGCGCCCCCCTCTGTCCTGCCGGACATCTCCCCCACGAGGGGGAAGATCGGCAGTTTCGCTGACGGCGCTTCTTCTGCAACGTTAACGTTGAAGATTAGCGAAAACGAAGATGACAGCTAATCTCCCCCCAAGTGGGGGAGATGTCCGGCAGGACAGAGGGGGGCGCGAAGGATCGCCAGCCTGTGGCTGTCCGGCTCAATGCCCTCCCGTCACCTCCGCCCGTTCACCAAATCTCCTACAATGTCGTACTTGCCGGAAATACGCATCTTGTAGACTTCGTAATTCTCCATCACGCGCTGGACGTAACTTCTTGTTTCCGTGTAGGGAATCCGCTCGATCCAGTCGACGACGGCGTCGATGTCCTTGCCGCGCGGGTCGCCATACCTAGCCACCCACTGGGCGGCGCGGTTGGGGCCGGCATTGTAGCCGGCGAAGGTCAGCACATAGGAGCCATTGAAGCGGCCGAGCTGCTCGCCGAGGAAGGCGGCGCCCAGCGTCGCATTGTAGCCGGCGTCGGTGGTCAGCCGCGCCTGCGAGAAGGTCATTCCGGCCTTCTTCGCCAATTGCCTGGCGGTCCCCGGCATCAGCTGCAGCAGCCCTCGCGCGCCGGCGCCGGAGACGGCGCCGATGTTGAACTCGCTTTCCTGGCGGGCGATCGCATAGGCCAGCGCCTTGCCCGAACCGGAGATGTCGGCGGTGTCGGGAATGACACCGAGCGGATGCGACAGCGCGCCGACATCGATGCCGCGCGCGCCGGCGATCTTGCCGACTTTCAGCGCCAGGAAATGATTGCCCTGCTTTTCCGCCATCGCGGCGAGCAGCGCCAGCTCTCCCGGACTGGTCAACTGTCCGGCGAGGTCGCGGTAAAGCGTGTCGGCATAGCGCTCATAGCCCGCCTCCTGCAGCCGCTTGATGGCACTGACCGCTTCGCGATTGGCGAAATTCCGTCGATCGGCGGCGCTCGGCTGCGGATAGGCGATGTTGAGGATCCGCCGTCCGACGCGCTCGCCAGCGAGCTGGCCGTAGAAGGTCGTGCCGTAACCGGCGGCACGGGTGAAATGATCCTTCGCACTGCCGGGACCGCCGGCTTCGGCCGCGCGGCCGAGCCAGTAATAGGCGCGCGACAGCGACATCGGCCCCTGGGCGAGATCGGCGATCCGCGCGAAATGCCTGGCGGCGGTGTTCGGGTCGTTGAGGCCGCGCAGCGCGTACCAGCCGGCATGGAACTCCGCATCCGCCGCGTTGGCGGCACTTTCGGCGGCGTGCGCTGCGACGATTCTGTAGGCGGTTTTCATGTCGCCCTGATCGACCAGTTCGCGCGACAGCACCCGGCGCTCGGCCCACCACGCGTCCGGATCGACCAGCGCGTTGCGGTCGCTCGGCGCCTTCATCATCATTGCGGCGGCGTCGGAGAACTTCTTCTGCTTGCGCAGATATTCGGCTTGCGCGAAGATATAACCGGCCGGACGCTGCGCCGCCGGCACCGCCTTCAGCAGTTTGGCAGCCTTCTTGTCGCCTTTGGATACCGCCGCCCAGGCGTCGGCCAGTTGCTGGGCACCGGCGAGGCCGGCGACGCGCAGCGCGGAATTGACCCGGTCGGCATAGAACATGCGCTCCATGCGCAAACGGTGGTCGGCTGCCGGGATCAGCTTGCCGAATTCCTGGATGATCGCCGCTTCGTCCTTGGCCTCCAGCTTTTCGGTGCGCCAGAAAGGCGACAGCACGGAGCGCGCCGCCTTGACGTTGCCCTGCGACACATAGGAGCGGGCGAGGATCACCACGCCCTCGACTGTCAGCGGCTGGCTGCCGCCGAATGCCTGCACCACGATGTCAGGCGCGGGGTTCTCGCGGTAGAGCGCTCGCTCGCTGTTCTTGCGCAAGGCGATCATGCCCGGCCAGTTCGGCAGCATTTTCGCAGCATCGGCAATGTCGCCGCTGGGCACCTTGTCGCCGCCATGGAGCGCGATCGCCCAGGCAAGGATGTGCTGGTCGAGCGATTTGACCGGCAGGATCTCGCGCACTTGACGTGCACCGGCAATATCGTTTGCCGCCAGCGCATCGAGGCCGCTCTTCAGCTTGACGACGCTGGCGGATGGAGAGCCGCCTGGATCCTGCCGGCCATTGTCTTTTTGGCCATTATTCTGCAGGCCATTATTCTGCAGGTTTGGCATCGGGATGGCCGACGTGACCTGCGCATCGACAGTCCCGGCGGCCAGAATGCTGGGCGTCAACAGGAGGATTGCGCCAAGCAGCGCGAAAAAATGAGGCTGCCTGGTCGGCATCGTCTTCATCATTTCCCTGTCTTACACATTATCAACAGGCACAGATCAACTGAAGCTAGTCGGCGGTGATGAAGGGCCCGTAAACAAAGGACTACCAGGGTCGTTCAAATTGCGCTTGCTGGCACTACCGCCATGCTTGCCGCGCAACAGTGTCGAGACTATGGTGCGCGGCTTCGCTTTCGGCTAGAAGGCGCGCACGACAGATACCCAAGAACCAGAGAAGTCCCAAGGAGTTGGACGACATGCTGAGAGGCTCGCTTACCGCGCTCGTGACACCGTTCGAACAGAGCGGGCGTTTCGACGAGAAAGCCTTTCGCGCCTTCATCGCCTGGCAGATCGCCGAAGGCACGACGGGCGTGGTTCCGGTCGGCACCACCGGCGAGTCGCCGACGCTGTCGCACGACGAGCACCGCCAAGTCGTCAAGGTGTGCATCGAGGTGGCCAAGGGCAGGGTTCCGGTCGTCGCCGGCGCCGGCTCCAACAACACCGAAGAGGCGGTCGGCCTGGTCCAGTATGCCGAGAAGGCGGGCGCCGATGCCGCCCTTGTCGTCACGCCGTACTACAACAGGCCGACGCAGCGCGGCCTCTACGCGCATTTCGCCGCTGTCGCCAAGGCGACGAGCCTGCCGATCATCATATACAACATTCCGCCGCGCTCGGTGGTCGACATGACGCCCGAGACGATGGGCCGGCTGCGCCAAGACTTCAAGAACATCGTCGGCGTCAAGGATGCCACCGGCAAGGTCGAGCGGGTTTCCGAGCAGCGCGCCACCTGCGGCAAGGATTTCATCCAGCTTTCGGGCGAGGACGCCTCGGCGCTCGGCTTCAACGCCCATGGCGGCGTCGGCTGCATCTCGGTGACGTCCAATGTCGCGCCGCTACTGTGCGCCGAATTCCAGGAGGCGACGCTTTCCGGCGACAGCGCCAAGGCACTGGACTTGCAGGACCGCCTGTTGCCGCTGCACAAGGCGATCTTCGTCGAGCCCGGCGTGTCCGGCGCGAAATATGCGTTGTCGAAGCTCGGCAAGGTCGAGAACGTGTTGCGTTCGCCGCTGATGACGGTCGAACCGTCGACCGCCGAGAAGATCGATGCGGCGATGAAGCACGCCGGCTTGATTAATTAGGGATGAGGCGCCACCTCTCCGCATCATGAATCAAGTCAGAAAAGCCGATCCCAACAACAAGACCGTTGCGGAAAACCGCAAGGCGCGGTTTTCCTATGAGGTGCTCGACACGATCGAGGCCGGCCTGGTGCTGACCGGCACAGAGGTGAAGTCGCTGCGCCAGGGCCAGGCCAACATCCAGGACAGCTACGCCTCGGTCGAGGGCGGCGAGATCTGGCTGATCAACTCCTATCTGCCGGAATATCTCCAGGCCAACCGCTTCAACCACGAGCCGCGCCGGCGCCGCAAACTCCTGCTCAACAAGCGCGAGATGGCGAAGCTGTCGCAGAGCGTCGACCGCGAAGGCATGACGCTGGTGCCGCTGAAAATCTATTTCAATGACCAGGGACGCGCCAAGCTGCTGCTTGCCGTCGGCCGCGGCAAGAAACTGCACGACAAGCGCGAGACCGAAAAGCAGCGCGACTGGTCGCGCGAGAAGGGCCGGCTGCTGAAGGAGCGTGGGTGAGGAGCGGTCCGCGAAGCGGACGAAAAGCCAAACGATTGGCTTTTCGAGCGACGAACGCCCGGAGCCATAGCGGCGGACAGGGCGGCTCAACAGGGATAGGCCTCTCTTGAACAACCGGATCGTCCTGTGGGGTGCGGCCAGCCTGATCCTGGCGTGCCTCGTCGCGGTCGGCTTCTATTTCTATCTCCAAACGTTTTCTCCGGACCGCGGCAAATATCCGGTCAGGGGCATCGACGTTTCCCATCATCAGCGGCAGATCGACTGGCGGCGTGTTGCCGCCGATGATGTCGCCTTCGCCGTCATCAAGGCAACCGAGGGCGGCGACCATGTCGACGATGCCTTCGACGCCAATCTGCGCGAGGCGCGTGCGGCTGGTCTGGCGGTCGGTGCCTATCATTTCTTCACTTTCTGCAGGCCCGGCGCCGATCAGGCGAAGAACTTCATCTCCATCGTGCCGCGCGATCAACCTCTGCTGCCGCCGGTGGTGGACATCGAATTCGTCGGCAATTGTCCGCGGCGGCCATCGCCCGAAGAATTGAATGTCGAACTCTCGGCTTTCCTGGGCCCTGTCGAGGCAGCCTTCGGCAAGACGGCGATCCTCTATGTGACCAACGGGGCCGCGCAGGCCTATGCCGGCCAGATCGCTGGCCGCCCGCGCTGGGTTCGTTCGCTGGCGCTGCAGCCAAGTCATGACGACTGGATTTATTGGCAGTACCACGACAGAGGCCGCGTCGACGGCATCAGCGGCGATGTCGACCTGAACGTTCTTCAGGGCGGGCAGGAGAAATTGGCGGAGCTGTTTGCGCCGCCTGAATCTAATTCCCCAGAAACGCCGCTATCTCGCTGAACACATTGACGAACATCGCTTCCGTCAGCACGCCGGTATTGGTGTTGTAGCGCGAGCAATGATAGCTGGAGAACAGCGTGATGCCGTTGGCTTGCTGCTGCCCGCCGTGCCGGAAGGGATAGGCGGCAACGCGCCCACCCAGCGCCCGCACGGTCGACTGGTGCGCGATCGAGCCCAGTGCCAGCACGGCGCGCAGGTTTTTGAACCGCGCGATCGTCGGTACCAGGAACGTCCGGCAGGTGGCAATCTCTGCGCCGACCGGCTTGTTCTCCGGCGGCACGCAGCGCACCGCATTGGTGATCGCCGTGCCGACAAGCTCCAGCCCGTCGTCAGGCATGGCCTTGAACTGGCCGCGCGCCATGCCGTGCGCGATCAGCGTGTTGTAGAGCAGGTCGCCGGCGAAGTCGCCGGTGAAGGGACGTCCGGTGCGGTTCGCCCCGCGCAGGCCGGGCGCCAGCCCAACGATCAGCAGCTTGACGGCATCCTCGCCCTCTGGCGGCAGGAAGGTTGGCACCGGCGCGTTGAACCAGGATGGTTCGCGCTGCCGCCACTCAGCGATAAAGTCGCGCAGCCGCGGGCAGAGCGGGCAGTCGCGATCGGGCTCGGGAGAGGCGACCAAGGGCGCGGTCAAGACCGCCGCCGTCAATAGTCGTCCTCGTCGACTTCGGCCGGCTCGGGCCGGCGCGCCGGCCGCTCGGACGGGTCGCGGCCGACCTCGTTCTTCAGCGTCATCAAGTCGATGAAATGGTCGGCCTGGCGGCGCAGATCATCGGAGATCATCGGCGGCTGCGAGGCCATGGTGGAGACGATCGAGACCTTGCGCCCGCGCCGCTGCAGCGCCTCGACCAGCGTGCGGAAATCTCCGTCGCCGGAAAAGATGACATAATGGTCGACGACATCGGCGAGTTCCAGCGCATCGACGGTCAGTTCGATGTCCATATTGCCCTTGATCTTGCGGCGGCCAGTCGAATCGGTGAACTCCTTGGCCGGCTTGGTCACCACCTTGAAGCCATTATAGTCGAGCCAGTCGATCAGCGGCCGGATCGAGGAGTATTCCTGATCCTCGACCAGCGCCGTGTAGTAGTAAGCGCGAAGCAGGTAGCCGCGCTTCTGGAAGCTCGACAAAAGCTTGCGGTAGTCGATGTCGAAGCCGAGCGCGCGCGACGTGGCGTAGAGATTGGCGCCGTCGATGAAAAGGGCGATTTTTTCCCGTGGGTCGAACATGGAAATATCCTTTTTTGAAATAAGCGGTCGTCTAAATGCGCAGGATCTATCGGCCGGCCTCGCAATAATGCTGCCCGGCCCTTTATCATTCGAGATAGCGCCAGTTTTGCGGCAATCCAAGGGTGTGATGCTGCACTGCAAGCAATTGTGATCGTCGCAGGCAGGGCGCGTGCCGATCCGGCGTTGGCTCGGTATTCTCCCGGTCCAGGTCTGCTACGCCATGAAGCTTGTATTTTGACGGCGTTCGGGTTATGGACCGCGCCTGTTTTCCGTCAAATCCAGGCATGAAAGGGGCAAACTCATGGCCCGCGTAACCGTTGAAGATTGCATCGACAAGGTCGACAACCGCTTCGAGCTGGTGCTTCTGGCCGGCCACCGCGCCCGTCAGATCAGTCAGGGCGCGCAGATCACCGTTCCTCGTGACAACGACAAGAACCCGGTCATCGCGCTGCGTGAGATCGCCGAGGAGACATTGTCGCCCGACGACCTCAAGGAAGATCTGATCCACTCGCTGCAGAAGCATGTCGAGGTCGACGAGCCCGAGGCCGACGGCGAGGCGATCGCCGACCAGAGCGGTGCCGCCGCTGCGACAACCGACGCCGACGACGCCGAGGGCAACATCGCCTTCGACCGCATGACCGAAGAAGACCTGCTGGCCGGCATCGAAGGTCTGGTGCCGCCCGAGAAAAGCGACGATTATTGATCTTTGCGACGGCTGCCGACACTTTCGCGTTGGCAGTTTCGTGGCTATCTATGACATGCGCCGTACGCCAGTGCGGCGCATGATTCATTTCAGCTTTGCGAGATCCCGCCCATGATGCGTCAGTATGAGCTTGTCGAGCGCGTCCAGCGCTACAAGCCTGACGTCAACGAGGCGTTGCTCAACAAGGCCTATGTCTACGCCATGCAGAAGCATGGCCACCAGAAGCGCGCCTCCGGCGATCCCTATTTCTCGCATCCGCTCGAAGTCGCCGCCATCCTCACCGAAATGCACATGGACGAGGCGACCATCGCGGTTGCCCTGTTGCACGACACGATCGAGGACACCACGGCGACCAGGGCGGAGATCGACGAGCTGTTCGGTCCGGAAATGGGCAAGCTGGTCGAAGGCCTGACCAAGCTGAAGAAACTCGACCTCGTCTCCAAGAAGGCCGAGCAGGCGGAAAACCTGCGCAAGCTCTTGTTGGCGATCTCGGAAGACGTTCGCGTGCTTTTGGTCAAGCTTGCCGACCGCCTGCATAACATGCGCACCCTCGACCATGTGCCCGAAGCCAAGCGCCTGCGCATCGCCGAGGAAACGATGGATATCTATGCGCCGCTGGCCGGGCGCATGGGCATGCAAGGCATGCGCGAGGAACTCGAGGAGATCGCCTTCCGCTTCATCAATCCGGAAGCCCACCGCGCCGTCACCGCACGGCTCGCCGAAATCTTCGAGCGCAACAAGGGCGTGCTGTCCGAGATCGAGAAGGCACTGTCCACGCTGTTCGACAAATATGCGATCAAGGCCGAGGTCAAGAGCCGCCAGAAGAAGCCGTGGTCGGTGTTCCGCAAGATGGAGGCCAAGGCGCTGTCCTTCGAGCAGCTGTCCGACATTTTCGGCTTTCGCGTCGTCGTCGACACCGTCGAGGACTGCTACAGGGCGCTCGGCGCCATCCACACGACATGGTCGATGGTGCCCGGCCGTTTCAAGGACTACATCTCGACGCCGAAGCAGAACGACTACCGTTCGATCCACACCACCATCGTCGGGCCGTCGCGCCAGCGCATTGAGTTGCAGATACGCACCTACCAGATGAACAAGATCGCCGAATATGGCGTTGCCGCGCATTCGATCTACAAGGACGCCGGCGGCAAGGTAAATGGCACCGCCCACGCGATCTCGAAGGAGACCAACGCCTATGCTTGGCTGCGGCGCACCATCGAGCAGCTTGCCGAAGGCGACAATCCGGAGGACTTCCTCGAAAACACCAAGCTGGAACTGTTCCAGGACCAGGTGTTCTGCTTCACGCCCAAGGGCATGCTGATCGCGCTGCCGCGCGGCGCCACGCCGATCGACTTCGCCTACGCGGTGCACACCGATGTCGGCGACACCTGCGTCGGCGCCAAGGTCAACGGCCGCATCATGCCGCTGATGACCGAGCTGAAGAATGGCGACGAGGTCGAGATCATCCGCTCCAAGGCGCAGGTGCCGCCGGCGGCCTGGGAATCGGTCGTCGTCACCGGCAAGGCGCGCTCGGCGATCCGCCGCGCCACGAAGAATGCCATCCGCAAGCAATATTCGGGTCTCGGCATACGCATACTGGAACGCGCCTTCGAGCGCTCCGGCAAGACTTTTACCAAGGAAAGCCTGAAGTCGGTGCTGCACCGGCTGGCGCGCAAGGACGTCGAGGATGTGCTGGCTTCGGTCGGCCGCGGCGAACTTGCCTCCGCCGATGTCATGAAGGCGGTATTTCCGGACTACAAGGACGAGCGCGTCACGCTGGCCGCGCCCAAGCAGCGTGAGGAAGGCTGGTCGAAAATCCGCAACGCCGCCGGCATGCTGTTCCAGATCCCGGGCCGCGCGGTACGCAAGGACAAGGACCAGCCGAAGGACGGCGCCGTGCCGATCCGCGGCGTCCGCGGCGACCTGCCGGTGCGCTTCGCGCCGGAGGGTGCTGTGCCCGGCGACCGCATCGTCGGCATCGTGCAGCCGGGAACAGGCATCACCATCTATCCCATCCAGTCGCCGGCGCTGCAGGCTTTCGATGACCAGCCCGAACGCTGGATCGACGTGCGCTGGGACCTAGACGAGCGCACCAAGGAGCGGTTTCCGGCGCGGGTCTCGGTCACGGCCATCAACGCGCCGGGCTCGCTGGCCGACATCGCCCAGGTCGTTGCATCCAACGACGCCAACATCCATACATTGTCGATGGTGCGCACGGCGCCCGATTTCACCGAAATGCTGATCGATCTCGAAGTCTGGGATCTGAAGCACCTGAACCGGCTGCTGTCGCAGCTCAAGGACAATTCGAGCGTCAGCGATGCGCGGCGCGTGAACGGCTAAAATCACGAGCGTGTTGGAGACAGGGCAGAGATGAACACCGACGAAGTGCTGGGCATTTTCCGCGAAGCCGGTGCCGTTCTCGAAGGGCATTTCATCCTCACATCCGGCTTGCGAAGCCCGGTCTTCCTGCAGAAGGCGCGGGTTTTCATGCATGCCGACAAGACCGAACGCCTGTGCAAGGCGCTGGCCGAAAAGATCCGCGCCGCCGTGTCCGGCAGGATCGACTATGTTGTCGGCCCGGCGATCGGCGGGCTGATCCCGGCTTATGAGACCTCGCGCCATCTTGGCGCGCCGGCGATCTGGGTCGAGCGGGAAGGGGGCGAGTTCAGGCTCCGCCGCTTCGAGATCGCCAGGGGGTCGCGCGTCGTCATAGTCGAGGACATCGTCACCACCGGACTGTCGATCCGCGAGACTGTCGACTGCCTGCGCGCGCTTGGCGCCGAGGTGGTTGCCGCGGCCTGCATCATCGATCGCTCAGCCGGCAAGACCGACGTCGGCGTGCCGCTGATCGCGCTCGCCGAATACGAGGTTCCGGCCTATCCGGCCGACAGGCTGCCGCCCGAGCTCGCCGCCATACCGGCGATCAAGCCCGGCAGCCGCAACATCTGATGCATGTCGCCCAAAAGTGCGCAGCGGTTTGGGACAACGACATGCATAAAACAAAATAACGGAGGCGCCGCCGTGATCGCCGGCATCGATCATTTCGTGCTGACGGTTCGTTCCGTCGAAGACACCTGCGCCTTCTACCAACGCGTGCTCGGTTTCAGGCGCCTCGACGAGCCGGACCGGCCGACGGCGCTGCTGTTTGGAACGCAAAAGATCAATTTGCATGAGGTAGGGCAAACCTTCGAGCCCAAGGCGAAAGCGCCGACGCCGGGGTCCGGGGATTTCTGCCTGGTCGCCGCCCGCCCGCTCGCCGAGGTATGCGCCAGCCTCGCGGCCAATGGCGTGGTGATAGAGGTCGGGCCGGTCGAGCGGATCGGCGCCAGTGGCCCGATGATGTCGGTCTATTTCCGCGATCCGGACGACAATCTCGTCGAGGTCAGCGACTATGGTCGGTAGATAGCTCGCGGTTGCTGCTGACCTCCGCGGCGAACTCGCTCCTCGCTGCGATTGTGCCCGTTTCCGGAGTGACGAGACGCCGGTCCCGCAAAGGTGACTGCATGCGGGCGCCACAGCTCCGGTTGTTCTGCAGCCAGCGCACCGCTATATCAACTCGTTGTTGCCTTTCGGCGGCTTCAAAGCGCAAGGTATGGCTTGTCGCGCCTGGCCTGGGATGGTCGGAGCGGCATCTTGGATATCAGGACAGGAACAGAGTGCTTTTTCGACGCCGCAAGCCTGGAACGGCCGGGTGGGAAGTTCCCGCCGAATGATCATCGGTATCGGCAGCGACCTGATCGATATCAGACGCATCGAGAAATCGCTGGAGCGCCATGGCCAGCGCTTCATCCAGCGCATCTACACCGAGGTCGAACAGGCCCGTTCCGAAAACCGCGGCGCCCGCGCCGCCTCCTATGCCAAGCGCTTCGCCGCCAAGGAGGCTTGCGCCAAGGCGCTGGGCACCGGTATGGCGCAAGGTGTGTTCTGGCGCGACATGGGCGTCGTCAATCTGGCAAGCGGCAAGCCGACCATGGCGCTGACCGGCGGGGCGGCGGCGCAGCTGGACAAAATCCTGCCTGGGGGGCACAGGGCGGCAATCCACCTCACCATCACAGACGACTTTCCGCTTGCTCAAGCCTTTGTGATCATCGAGGCGTTGCCCGTCGAAGAAGCGCCATATTGATTGCATCTGACCACCGGCATGACGTTGCCCAGCGCGCGCCGAGACTCTATA
The DNA here is from genome assembly GCF_007830515.1 of Mesorhizobium tianshanense. Taxonomy (GTDB): domain Bacteria; phylum Pseudomonadota; class Alphaproteobacteria; order Rhizobiales; family Rhizobiaceae; genus Mesorhizobium; species Mesorhizobium tianshanense. The sequence continues at coordinate 58,112 of NZ_VLKT01000014.1, read as the reverse complement.
CCAACCAACGCATAATCGAGGACGACATGAGCGTGGCTGAAAAATCCCAGAAGAAATCCGGCGGGCTTGGCGAAACCGTCAGCGTCATCGTCCAGGCGCTTTTGCTCGCTCTGGTCATCCGCACGTTCCTTTTTCAGCCATTCTCTATCCCGTCCGGGTCGATGCGGCCGACCCTGCTCGAAGGCGACTATCTCTTCGTCACCAAATGGTCCTATGGCTTCTCCCGCTATTCGCTGCCGTTCGGGCCGGATGTCTTTTCGGGCCGCATCTGGGGCGCCGAGCCGAAGCGCGGCGACGTGGCGGTGTTCAAGTTCCCGCCGGACCCTTCCGTCGACTACATCAAGCGCGTCATCGGCCTGCCGGGCGACAAGATCCAGGTCAAGGACGGCCAGCTCTTCATCAACGGCGTCGGCGTGCCACGCCAGAAGGTCGGGCAGATCGACAATCGCGACATCACCGAGGAGAACGGGCCGGTCGACGTCTATCGCGAGACATTGCCGAACGGTATCAGCTATGACACGCTCGACCTGACGCCGAACTCGATCGGTGACAACACCCGCGAATTCGACGTGCCGCCCGGCCACTATTTCATGATGGGCGACAACAGAGACAATTCCTCGGACAGCCGCTTCACCGTCGGTTTCGTGCCCGACGACCACTTGGTCGGTCGCGCCAACCTCATCTTCTTCTCGATAGGTGGCAGCGCCAGCCCGCTCGAAATCTGGAAATGGCCGTCGCTGATGCGCGCGTCGCGCTTGTTCCATTTCGTCAATTAGGATCATGGCGGCGACAAAACGGCTGACCGCCGACGCGCTCGCCGAAGCGCTCATGGAGCGTACCGGCCACGCCTTTGCCGATCGCCAGCGCCTGCTCCGCGCGCTGACTCATGCCAGTGCCCGTAGCAGCCACGCCGGCGTCGACTATGAGCGTTTCGAATTCCTCGGCGACCGCGTCCTCGGCCTGGTGGTCGCCGACATGCTGCTGGCGGCGTTTCCGGACGCTGCCGAAGGTGAGCTTTCACTCAGGCTCAACGCGCTGGTTAATGCCGAGGCGCTGGCGGAGATCGCCGAGGAGATCGGCCTGCCGGAACTGATCCGCGCCGGCTCGGATGTGCGCGGCCTCGACGGACGCAAGCGGGTCAACCTGCGCGCCGATGCGCTGGAATCGCTGATCGCCGTGCTTTATCTCGACGGCGGTCTGGAGGCGGCCAGCGCCTTCATCCACAAATACTGGCGGCCGCGCTCGCAGGCCACGGGTGCAGCCCGCCGCGATGCCAAGACCGAATTGCAGGAGTGGGCGCATCAGGCGGCGGGCGCTACGCCGGTCTACATAATCGACAGCCGCGAGGGACCCGACCATGACCCGCTGTTCACCGTCAGCGTCAGGGTTGGCGCCTATTCGCCGGCGATCGGCAGCGGGCGCTCCAAGCGCGAGGCCGAGCAGGCCGCCGCCACCGCACTGCTGCTGCGCGAAGGCGTCTGGCTTAGCGCATCGGCCCAAAAATCGGAATCGATTTTCGGAAAGCACGATGCATAGGTTCAAAGTTTTAGAGCGTCCTTTGCGCGCCCAAAAGGACGCGCGGCGCTCTAGTGAAGGGAGTGCGGCATGACCGCCACCGAAAACGGCCCACAGGCAACGGAAGCTGCCGCCACGCACTCCGGCTTCGTTGCGCTGATCGGCGCGCCCAATGCGGGAAAATCGACGCTGGTCAATCAACTGGTCGGCGCCAAGGTGTCGATCGTCACCCACAAGGTGCAGACGACGCGCGCCATCGTGCGCGGTATCGCCACGCATCGGAACGCGCAGATCGTGTTCGTCGACACGCCCGGCATCTTCAAGCCGAAGCGACGGCTGGACACGGCGATGGTGACGACCGCCTGGGGCGGCGCCAAGGACGCCGACATCGTGCTGTTGCTGATCGACGCCGAGCGCGGCATCCGAGGCGACGCCGACGCCATCCTCGAACGGCTGAAGGATGTCCAGCAGCCGATGGTGCTGATCCTCAACAAGGTCGACCGGGTCAAACCCGAGGCGCTTCTGGCGCTGTCCGCGGCAGCGAATGAAAGAGTGCCGTTCAAGCGCACCTTCATGGTCTCGGCTCTGACCGGGTCGGGCTGCAAGGACCTGCTCGACTATCTGGCCGAAACCCTGCCTGTCGGCCCCTGGTATTATCCGGAAGACCAGATTTCCGACCTGCCGATGCGTCAGCTGGCGGCCGAGATCACCCGCGAAAAGCTCTATCTCAGGCTGCATCAGGAACTGCCCTATTCCTCCCATATCGAAACCGAGAAATGGGAGGAGAAGAAGGACGGCTCCGTGCGCATCGACCAGACCATCTATGTCGAGCGCGACAGCCAGAAGAAGATCGTGCTCGGCCACAAGGGCGAGACGATCCGCGCCATCGGCCAGGCGGCACGCATGGAGATATCAGGCATCCTCGAACAGAAGGTGCACCTGTTCCTGTTCGTCAAGGTGCGCGAGAACTGGGGCGACGATCCCGAGCGTTACCGCGAGATGGGGCTGGAGTTTCCCCATTAAGGTCACTATCGACACACCACTCGTGAGCCGGTTGGTCGCCACGCAATTTCCCCGGTGGAAGGATCTCGCTGTCAGGCCGGTTGCGTCGGGCGGATGGGACAACAGTACCTTTCGTCTCGGAGACGACATGCTCGTACGGCTGCCGAGCGCGGCGGCCTATTCCTTGCAGGTGGAAAAGGAACAACGCTGGCTGCCAAGGCTGGCACCCCTGCTGCCGCTGCCTGTCCCGGTTCCCCTGGCAATGGGGAACCCGGCCGACAATTATCCCTGGCATTGGTCCGTCTACCGCTGGATCGAGGGCGAGACGGCGACGCGGGAGCGTATTGCCAGCCTGCCGCAGTTCGCGGCCAGCCTGGCCCGGTTTCTGGTCGCCCTGCAACGGATCGATCCCGCCGGCGGACCGGTGCCGGGCCAGCACAACTTTTTTCGCGGCGGACCTCTGAGCGTCTATGACGGCGAAACCCGGCAAGCAATTGCCGCCCTCGACGGGAGGATCGACACAAGCGCCGCGAGCGCGGTGTGGGAGGCAGCGCTTGCCGCGACATGGCATGGCGCGCCCGTCTGGTTCCACGGTGACGTCAGTTGGGGAAACCTGTTGGTCAGGCAAGGCCGGTTGAGCGCCGTGATCGACTTCGGGACTTCCGGCGCCGGACTTCCCGCCGATGAAGGAATGTGGGCGCGAGGCCGTGGCTGGACGCTGTGGAAGGCGCTGATTACGCTCGCAGGACACATAGACGTCAATCCGGTCGAAGTTGAAAAATCGCGACGCGTGATCGATGAAGTGCTTGCCGATCACCAGCGCGCGGCATGATGACGCCGAATGTCAGTTCCGGCGTTGGGCGACTTCGAACGGGACACCAAAGCGGAAGGCGGGCAAGTTTGTTCTTGCTTTGTGCCATCAGTTATGCTATTGATTTGAGTATGGTGCTGATTTGCGCCAGCGACCGTCGCCGAGGCGGTTTTTTTATTTCAGGCTTCGCCATTCGTCGGCGTGGCTGCCCACAGGCACTTGGTTGATCCGAGTTCGGAGCCCGGGCATCCAAGGCTCCAATCTTGATTTCGCCATCGAACCGGTGACAAGCTCCGTTCATGGAATGGCGCGACGAGGGAATCATTCTCGGCACCCGCAAGCATGGCGAAACCAGCGCCATTCTTGAGGTTATGACGCGTGTGCATGGCCGCCACCTCGGGCTTGTGCGCGGCGGCCGTTCGCGCAAGCAGCAGCCCGTTCTGCAGCCCGGCAATCGCGTCGACCTGTTATGGCGGGCGCGGCTCGACGAGCATCTGGGCACCTTCCAGGCCGAGGCCATCGAGATGAACGCCGCCCGGCTGATGGACAGCGCCGTCGCCATCTATGGGCTGCAGTCCATGGCAGCACATCTGCGCCTGTTGCCCGAGCGCGACGCCCATGGCGGCCTCTACGAGACGCTGGCCGTGATGATCGCCCACCTCGACGATCCGGACGCCGCCGGCGAGCTGGTGGCGCGCTTCGAGCTCTTGGTTCTAGACGAACTCGGCTTCGGCCTCGATCTCAGCCAGTGTGCCGCGACCGGCGCCAGGCAGGACCTTGCCTATGTCTCGCCGAAATCCGGGCGCGCCGTGTCACGCGCGGCGGGCGCGCCATGGCGCGACAAGATGCTGGTGCTGCCCGCCTTCCTGCAGCGCGGCTCGGGCCTGCGCGCCGATCCGGCGGCGATCGAGGACGCCTTCCGGCTGACCGGCTTCTTTTTTACCCGCCATGTCTATGAGCCGCGCGGCATCGAGCCGCCCGGCGCCCGCGCCGGCTTCCTCGCGGCGCTGCGCAAGCATCATGCGGCGGGCAAGGAGATTGGCGCCGAGACCGCCGTCGGAGAAATCATCACATGAGCGAAGTGGAACTCTATCCCGGCCGGGTCTCGCCGCTCGGCCTCGGCACCATTCCGCACGCCGACATCCTCGAGTATACCGGTCTGGAATTGCTCCAGCGCATCATCGACAACAAATACCCGGCGCCGCCGATTTCCTTCCAGCTCAGTTTCGGCCTGGCGGAAGTGTCGGAAGGACGCGCGGTGTTTCGCGGCAGGCCCAACGAGCGCCATCTCAACCCGCTGGGTGGGGTGCATGGCGGCTGGGCCGCGACACTGCTGGATTCGGCTCTTGCCTGCGCGGTGCAGACTCTGCTCGACAAGGGCGAGGCCTATACGACGGCGGAGTTCAAGGTGAATCTGACGCGGCCGATCACGCCGAAGACCGGTGAAGTGGTTTGCGAGGGCAGGGTCGTGCACAAGGGCCGCACACTGGCGGTTTCGGAAGCGACGCTGAAGGATGCCAATGGCAAGCTGCTGGCTTTCGGCACCGAAACATGCTCGATCTTTCCGGCTGCCAATCTGGCGGCGCGTTGAATGGGCCGGTCGTTTGGCCGCCGCATTTAAGTGTCAGTGAAAACTGAATGTCAGTAAACTGGCCTGGTTTGGGGGAACCGCCATGTTCGAAAGCCTGATCGGCCTTGTCGCGATCATCGCGCTGTTCGTCATTATTTCGCGCCAGCAGAGCCGCATCGGCCTGATCGAGCGCGAGCTTGGGGCGCTGCGCAGCCTCGTGCTTTCCGGTGCCGTGCTGCCTGCGGCCAAACCGGCCGACCAGGCAACGACGGAAGATAAGCCGGCAGAGGCGGCCCCGGCCGCAGCGACAGACATTGCCTCGCTACCGGCAAACGCGCCGGAAACGCCGGCCGCGGAAGCTGATGCCAGCACCAGCGAGGTCGTATCGGGACCGTGGACTTCCGGCGAAGCGGCGCCGAAGGCGGCGGAGCCCACCAGGCAGGACGCCGCAACGGCGAAGGCCGCCCGCCAGACCGATGTCGAAACGGCGCTTGGCACCCGCTGGGCGGTCTGGGTCGGTGGCATCGCGCTGGCGCTGGGCGGGCTGTTCCTGATCCGCTACACCATCGAGGCCGGCATTTTCGGGCCCGGCGTGCGGCTTGCCATGGCGGCGGTGCTCGGGCTGGTGCTGGTCGCCGCCGGCGAGTTCATCCGCCGCACCGGCTTCAGGGTGCCGGTGCAGGGAGCGACCGGCGCCTACATTCCCGCGATCCTGACAGCGGCTGGCGCCTTCATCCTGTTCGGCACGGTCTATGCCGCGCATGGCATTTACGGCTTCATCGGTCCGGCGCTCGCCTTCACGCTGCTTGGCGCCATCGGCGTGGCGACGATCGCAGCAGCCCTCGTCCACGGCCAGGCGCTGGCCGGCATCGGCCTGCTCGGCGCCATGGTGACCCCGGTTCTGGTCGCTTCGCAGGCACCCAATCCATGGGCGCTGTTCGGCTATCTCTCGATCGTGCTTGCCGCCGCGGGCGTCATCGCCCGCATGCGCGACTGGAGGTTGCTGATGGCGGCGGCCTTCGTCGGCACCGGCCTCTGGACCATCTTCTACATGACCGATGCGCCTGGCGCTAACCTCTCCACCATCCTGTTCATCGATGCCGTCACCTTGGCCGTGCTTGCCTTCGTCTGGCTCGGCCGGCGCGGTGGCGAAGCAGAACCGGCCAGGGGCTTCGACTGGCCTTCGATCGCACCTGGCTTGTTCGTCGGTCTTTCGGCGATGGCGCTGTTCATAGACCCGGCATACGGCGCCGCCGGCGATGCTCCGCGGGGAGCAGCCCTTATCGCAGCCCTGGTCGCGGTGGCGCTCTACCGGCCGCTGGCGCTGGCGCTCCTGCACGCCGCAGGGCTGGCGACGGTGCTGGTCTATCTCGGCATTATTCCGCCAACCTCGATCGTTTCCGACTTTTCGGGTGGCGCTCTCGGCGTCGAAGGCCTGCCGCCGGCGGTGACCGATACGCTGATGCTCAGGGTCGGTATCTTTCTCGGGTTTGTCTTCATCGGAGCCGGCTTCTGGGCGGCGCGCAACCTTGCCGCGTCGGCACAAATCCGCGCCGCCTCATGGGCGGCATGGGGCGTTGCCGCGCCGCTGGTCATTCTCCTGACGCTCTGGGTCACCTTCGGCAATCTCGACCGCGATCTTGTCTACGCGGCGGTTGCGGCCCTTCTGGTCGTGGTCTTCGCCGCTGGCGGCGAATGGATCGCGCAGGGCGAGGAGCCGCCGCTGAAGGGCGGTGCTGCCGTCTCGTTCGCGCTTGGCGGGGCAGCAGTCGCCGCCTTGCTGATGCTCTACATGGCCTTCGGCTCCGGCTGGACCACCATCCTTTTGGGTGCCGCGGCCATCGTGCCGGCGCTGGCCACCCGCTGGCGCGCCTATCCGGTGCTCGGCTGGATTTCGGTCGGTGCGGTTATCGCGGTGCTCGGCCGTATCGCCTTCGATCCGACGATCGTCGGCGCCGAATTCCTGTCGACGACGCCTGTCTTCAACTGGCTGCTGCCCGGATACGGCGTACCGGCGCTCGCCTTCGGCTTTGCCGCCTGGCAGCTCGCCCGCACCACCCCCGCACTACCAATGGCTGGCAATGGCCGGCCGCGCCTCGCCTTGGAAGCGGGCGCTGCGCTGTTTGCGCTGCTCACAATTGCCATGCTTGTGCGCCACGCCATGCATGGCGGTGTCATCGACACGGGTGCCGCGACGCTCACCGAACAGGCGATCTACACGCTGATCGCCATCGGCGCCGGCGCCATCCTGGTCGCCATCGACATGCGCTCGCCAAGCTCGGTGCTGCGCTACGGTTCGCTTGCCGCGGGCGTGGTCTCGGCCGCCTTCGTCGTCGTCCAGCATTTCCTGGTGCTGAACCCGCTGTTTACGGACGAATCGACCGGCCGGATCCCGGTGTTCAACCTGCTGTTCCTGGCCTATCTCCTGCCGGCCGTCGCTGCCGGGGGGCTCGCGCTCTATGCCCGTGACGTCAGGCCGAAATGGTATGCCGCGATGCTGGCGCTGGTGGCGGCACTGCTTGCTTTCGCCTATGCGACGCTGTCGGTTCGGCGTCTGTTCAAGGGTGAGTTCATCGGCCTGTGGAGCGGCCTCGGCCAGCTTGAAACCTACACCTATTCCGCGCTGTGGCTGATCATCGGTGTGGCGCTGCTTACCGCCGGCGTCTGGCTGAAATCGCAGGTGCTGCGCATCGCCTCGGCCGCGCTGATCTCGGTGGCCGTGCTGAAGGTGTTCCTCTTCGACATGTCGGAACTGGAAGGCGTGCTGAGGGCGCTGTCCTTCATCGGCCTCGGGGCAGTGCTGATCGGCATCGGCCTGTTCTACCAGCGGCTGCTGACACGAGCAGCCAGGGAAAAGCTTCAGACGAGCAGTGGCTAACGGTTTTCAATCCCACCGGGAATAAACCGCCCGCTGCCAGCGTTATTCAATCGCTTGGGTGACCGGGGCGGCAGACCGCTTCGCGCTGGCCGCTTGCGCCGCGCCGGGAAGGCGCGTTCAATCGGGATAAGAAGGGCGGCCTCAGAACCAGCGGTCATGGACGAAAAGAAGGCAGCAATCCTTGGCGAGATACCGCGTCTGCGCCGTTATGCGCGCTCGCTGCTGCGCGACCGCGATTCCGCCGACGACCTCGTTCAGGACTGTCTCGAACGGGCGCTTGTGCGGCTCGACAATTGGCAGACTGGAGAAAGCCCCAGGAGGTGGCTGTTTACGATCATGCATCATTTGTTCATCGACCAGATGCGCAAGGTGAACCGGCGCGGTGAAGTGGCGATGCTGCCGCTGGAAGCGGGCGAAGCGCAGGCAGCACCCGCCGAGCAGGTGGAGAACATCGCCTCGCGCGAGATTATCGACGCACTGCAGGCAATCAGCCCGGACCGGCGCGCGGCACTCGTCATGGTCGCCATCGAAGGCTTTTCCTATGCCGAGGCCGCCAACATACTCGGCGTGCCGGCCGGCACGCTGATGTCGCGCATCGCGCGCGGGCGTGAGGAATTGCGCAGGCTGCTTGACGACACGGCGCGCCGCCGGGCGATAAGGATCGTCGAGAAATGACCCCGCGCGATTTTTCCGAACGCGACATCCACATGACCCTCGACGGCGAGTTGCCGGGCGACGAGCGCGTGGCGTATGACGCCTGGCTCGACGCCAATCCTGAAATGAAGGTGAGGAGCGCCCGCTATGTCGCCGACCGCGCAGCGCTGCGTGCCGCCTTCGCCGGTGTGCTCGACGAGCCGGTGCCGGCGCGGTTGCAGAAGATCGTGTTCGGCGAGGCGCCGGTCAAGACGGCGGCATTGCGCTCGCGCTGGTGGCTGGCGGCTGCCGCAGCGGCGATGCTGGCCATTGGCGGTGTTGGCGGTTATGTCGCCGGCATCGACCGTCTCGGCCTGGAAGATCCCGCCGAGGACCAGCTCGCCGAGCAGGCGATCGCAGCCCATGTCATCTATGCCGCCGAAAAACGGCATGCGGTGGAAGTGCCTGCCTCAGACAAGGATCATCTGCAGACCTGGCTGTCCAATCGGGTCGGCCTGAAGCTGGTCGCACCGGATCTGGCGGCGGAAGGGTTCCAGCTCGTCGGCGGCCGGCTGCTGCCGGCTGGCGAGAGCAAGGCTGCGATGCTGCTTTATGAGGACGACAAGGGCGAGCGCATCTCGCTGTTCGTCACCGCTGAATCGGCCGAGAAGGCCAAGGGCACCTATGGGTCGGAAGAGAACGGCCCCGAGGCTGTCTACTGGCTGGACAAGGGCTATGGCTGCGCCGTCGTCGGCTCGCTGCCGCGCGCGCAGCTGACTGCGGTGGCGAAAAGCGCTTACAGCCAGCTTTTGGCTGGGCTGGCCGGCTGAACCGCGCCCTGTTTTCCGAAGCTGGCGCCACGGTCAAAACAGCGATCCTGTTCAAAGCCGTTGCACTGATCTACAGTGCCACGCGCCCTCATGCGCCGGGCCGAAACTGTCACAATTCGGCCCGAATCGAGGTGCGATAGCGCTTGACGGATGCCGGCGCTTCGGCTGGTGTTATCGACGTTTCGACCAGGGCCTTTTCCACAACCCAATCGAGGTTTTCCGAGCCCGCATGCCTGCCGAGATTCGCACGGCCCGCGCGTCCGACGTCGATGAGCTCGCCGCCATCGAGAAGGCTGTTTTCTCGGGCGACCGCATTTCCCGCCGCTCCTTTCGCCAGTTGATCGAACGCGAAAGCGCCGAGATGCTGGTTGCCGAAAGCGACGGCCGCGTCGCCGGCTATGCGGTCGTGCTGTTTCGCAAGGGCAGCGGCGTCGCGCGGCTCTATTCCATCGCCATCGGCCCCTTTTTCGGCGGGCTCGGCATCGGCCGCATGCTGCTGGAACGGGCCGAGGAGGTCGCTTTCGGGCACGACCGCATGATGCTGCGCCTCGAGGTGCGCGAGGACAACAGCCGAGCCATCCGCATCTACGAGCAGAGCGGCTACCGCAAGATCGGCCGCGAACCGGGCTATTACGAGGACGGCGCCACTGCGCTGCGCTACGAAAAGACCTTGCGCGGCGACATTCCGGTCGCCACCAAGGTGCCGTTCTACCAGCAGACCTGCGAATTCACCTGCGGCCCGTGCTGCCTGATGATGGCAATGGCCAATTTCGATTCCGGCTTCGTGCCCGACCCGGTCATGGAAATCCGTTTGTGGCGCGAGGCGACCACCGTTTTCATGATGTCGGGGCCGGGTGGCTGCGAGCCGTTCGGCCTCGCCGTTGCCGGCCACGAAAGCGGTCTCTCTGCGGAGATCTATGTATCCTTCCATGGCGCGCTGTTCCTGCAGTCGGTGCGCAGCCACGACAAGCGCCGGGTGATGGAGCTGGCGCAGGTCGACTTTCGCCGGCGTGCGGAACGTTACGGTATCCCGGTGAATTACCGCCCATTCGCCATCGACGATATCCGCGCCGCGATCGCCGAAGGAAAGCTGGTGCTGGTCCTGATCAGCGGCTTCCTGATGTTCGGCAGGAAGGTTCCGCACTGGGTGCTGGCCATCGGCGACGACGGCGATCATATCCTGATCCATGATCCCTGGGTCGAGGACGAACGACAGGAGACCATCCTTGATGCTGCCAACATTCCGGTGCCTTACGGCATCTTCATGAACATGGCGCAGTTCGGCCGCGACGGATTGCGTGCCGCCATCACCCTCGGAAAGCGCGACAGACAATGACCTGGGTCATCCTTACGGGCCGGCAGAACGATCTCGATCAGGTGGCGACGCCGCACAAGATCATCACCAATCGCGACTATCTTGCGCATCCGGCGCTGTTTCGCGGCCAGCGGCCGAAGGTGATCAACCTGTCGAACAATTACGGCTACCAGAGCCGCGGCTATTATGCCTCGCTGCTCGCCGGCTCGCGCGGCCACAAGGTCATCCCGACGGTCGAGACGATGATCGACCTGTCCGAGCGCAAGCTTTACGAGCACGCGCTGCCGGAGCTGGAACTCGCGCTCAACAAATGCCGCAAGGATCTGGGCGGCGCCTTTCCGCAAAAAGTCTGCATCTTCTTCGGGATCGGCCCGTCCAAGATATGGGACCGCTTCGCCAAGCTCCTGTTCGACTGGTTCCGGGCGCCGGCGCTGGAAGTCCACATCACCGACAGCGCCGAATGGGCGTCGATCCGCAAGATCGGCTTCCATCCGCTGGCCAGGATGACCGAGGAGGAAGAAAAGCGCTTCCTTCAGTGCCTCGAGACCTACACCAACCGCGAGTGGCGCGACACCAAGGGCCGCACGCCGGCGCGTTACACCTTCGCCACGCTGGTCGATCCGCATGAGGAGTTGCCGCCGTCTGAGATCTCGTCGCTGCGCTATTGGGCCAAGATCGCCGAAAAAATGGGCGTCGAAATCGAGCCGATCACCAGGAAGGATCTGGCCAAGCTCGCCAATTACGACGCACTGTTCATCCGCGAGACGACCTCGATCTCCAACCACACCTACCGCTTCGCCCGCCGCGCCCAGCAGGAAGGCATGCCGGTCATCGACGATCCGCTGTCGATGATCCGCTGCACCAACAAGGTCTATCTCAACGAGCTGATGACCTACAACAAGGTGCCGGTGCCGCCGACGGTGATGATCGCCGGCATCTCGGACCTTGAAGTGGCGGCGCAGACACTGGGTTTCCCGCTGGTGCTGAAGATACCGGACTCGTCATTTTCGCGTGGTGTGAAGAAATGCGAGACCTTCGAGGAACTGAAGACGCTGGCCACCGAATGGCTGGAGGATTCCGATCTCCTGATCGCGCAAAAATTCATTCCGACCGAATATGACTGGCGCGTCGGCGTGCTTGGCGGCCAGCCCTTGTTTGCCGTGCACTATCTGATGGCCAAGAAACACTGGCAGATCGTCAACCACAAGGCCAACGGCAAGCCCGACCAGGGCGGCATCAAGACCTTCACGCTGAAGGAAGCGCCGGCCCATGTCGTCGAGACGGCGGTGAAGGCGGCGCGTTGCATTGGCGACGGCCTCTACGGCGTCGACCTCAAGGAGACCAGGGACGGCGTCTTCGTCATCGAGGTCAACGACAATCCCAACCTCGATCATGGCTGGGAGGATTCCGGCGAAAAGGACGAGGTCTGGGTGCGGCTGACGCAGTGGTTCCTGGAACGGCTCGACCGGCCGGGGCGGTAGATATCCGAATAGGGGACATAGATGCTGTTTTTTTGTGACCGAGGATTTTCGCGGCTGTGACCGCAAGGAGATCTACCGTCGCTTCCGCGACCAGGGCCGCCTGAAGCCGGACGCGCTTCTCGTGCACCACAGCTGGATCGCGGCGGACATGAGCCGCTGCTTCCTGCTGGTGGAGGCCGATGACTTCACGCTCCTGCAGCAATGGGTCGTCGAATGGGCGGATCTGGTCGAATTCGAGATCGTTCCCGTGGCGACAAACAAGGACATGGTGGCAGCATTGAGCGGACATCTCTGACCGAACAACCGCCGTCACCGACCCTCAGGTGGCCAAGCGATCAACGCTGGCGAACCCGCTGAGCGCAGGCATTCATCGATCAGCCACTGCCTGAACGCTGCCACCACGTCGCGCCTCAAGCTTCGTTGCGGGATCGTCAGGCAATAGGGTTGGCGCAGCTCCAGCGCCTGTGCGACGGGCCTGACCAGCCTGCCGTCTTCCACCGCCTCGGCGCAGAAGACGCCCTGCGCGAGCGCGACGCCGAGGCCGGAGATGGCGAGGTCGAGCGCCGCCCGCGACGAATTCGCCGACAGACCGCGCTGGCTCGCGCGGCCGGGTTCGATCCCAGCCGCCTCGAACCAGTTGCGCCAGGACGGAAAAGACGCGCCTGTCGGTCCCCAATCCGTGTGGATCAACGGCAAGCGGGCGAGGGCGGCGGCGCCTTCAGGATCGCTGATCCCCCTTGCCATCACAGGTGCGCAAACGGGATAGACGGCGTCCCTCACGATGTCTTCCGTTGCCTGGTCGCGATAGTGGGAGCGCCCATAGGAAAGACGTATGTCGATCGGGTCGCGGTCGAACGACACCGGATCGTCTTCGCCTCTCAGGGATATATCGACCGCGCCATGGCTAGCGACAAAGCTCGCCAGGCGGGTCGAGAGCCAGCCCATCGCCATGGACGGCGGCACCGAGACGACAAGCCGCGATCGAAACTCCGCGCAGCTGAGCTCGCGTGACACGCTGCCGATCTCCTCGAAGGCCGTTGTCAGTCGAGGCAGCATTTCGCGACCCGCATCGGTCAGCACGGCACTGCGGTTGACCCGGTGAAACAGCTTGCGGCCCATCTGGTCCTCGATGGTCCGGATCAATTGGCTGACCGCCGCCGCGGAAATCGAAAGTTCTTCGGCTGCGGCGGCAAAACTGCCGCAGCGCGCCGCAGCCTCGAAAGCCTGGAGTCCCCGCAAGGATGGAAGTGCGACCATGGTGACCAATAGATAAGTTGAGCTTATCTAAATTGCAGGAATCCTCGTTTTGCGAAAGCTGTTTTGGCGATTAGGCTCATCTGATGGACAGTACGAGATCAAGGCCAATGGACCATCGCGACGTGATCGCATCGCTGACGCAGCAAGAGCGCGATCGGCTGACCGCCAAGTCGGATCGTCTCGGGCTGCTGCAGCTTGCCGGTCATTGGGGCGCGATCGTCGTTATCGGCTCGCTGATTGCCGCCAAGGTGCCGTTCTGGCCGCTGCTGGTGCTGCCGCAAGGCATCCTCATCGTTTTCCTGTTCACGCTTCTTCACGAGACGGTTCATCGCACGGCGTTCGAAACACAGCTGCTGAACGATTTCGTGGCGCGCCTCTGTAGCCTTGCGATCGCATTGCCGGCCGACTGGTTCCGCTATTTCCATTTCGCCCATCACCGCTTCACCCAGGATCCGGAGAACGACCCGGAACTGGCTTTTCCAAAGCCGGAAACGCTGCGGCAATACATCGTCCACGTCTCCGGCATTCCAATGTGGTGGGGCCACTTCAAGACGCTTTACGTCAACGCCACCGGCCAGTGTCGGGACAGTCACGTGCCGCCAAAAGGCCGGCCCAAGGTGCGCGCCGAGGCCCGCGCCATGATCGCCTTCTATGCCCTCGTGGGTGTGTTGGCCATCTGGTTCCGGGCAACCACGCTCATCTATGTCTGGATCGTGCCGGCGCTTCTCGGGCAACCGTTCCTGCGCCTCTATCTCTTGGCTGAACATGGCCGTTGTCCACTTGTGGCCAACATGCTGGAAAACAGCAGGACCACGCTGACCAACTGGCTCGTCCGCAAGCTCGCTTGGAACATGCCCTTCCACGCCGAGCATCATGCCTATCCGGGCGTGCCGTTCCATCAGCTGCCGCAGTTTCATGCCCTGATCGAGCGCCATCTCAAGGAGATCGAAGTCGGTTATGTGCGCTTCCACGAAAAATATATAGAAACATTGCGCTGATGGCCGATGACTGGCTCGGTCCTGTCGCGCTCAACCGGACTGGCTGAGCGCCACGCTCGCCTTCAGCAGGCGCTGGATGTCTGTCGCCTTCGACGGCACGCCTATCAGGTAGCCTTGGGCCTCGACACAACTTTCCTTTCGCAGGAACTCAAGTTGTGCTTCGGTTTCGACGCCTTCGGCGGTAACGGTGATGCCAAGCTGCGCACCGAGCCCGATGACCGTGCGCACGATCGCGGCCGTGTCGCGGTTGTCGATGTCGCGGATGAAGGAGCGGTCGATCTTGATCTTGTCGACCGGGAAGCGGCGGAGATAGCCGAGCGACGAATAGCCGGTGCCGAAATCGTCCAGCGCGATGCGGATGCCGAGGTTGCGCAGCTGCCTGAGCGTCTTGAGCACCGTATCGCTCTCGTCCATCAGTACTGTTTCGGTGATTTCCAGTTCAAGCCGGTCGGCCGGCACGCCGGAAAATGCCAGCGCGGAGATGACGCTGCGGGCAAAGGTGCCGCTTTTGATCTGCACAGCCGAGACATTGACCGCGATACGCAGCCCACGCGGCCAGCCTGCCGCAACCGTGCAGGCTTTCCTCAGCGCCCATTCTCCCAGCGGCACGATCAGCCCAATTTCTTCGGCGACCGGGATGAAATCGTCTGGCGGCACCAAGCCGCGTATCGGCGAACGCCACCGCATCAAGGCTTCGGCGCCAACGATTTCGCTGGAAGCGATGTTCATGATGGGTTGGAAATCCAGCTCGAATTCACGCCGCGGCAGCGCCGCCTCCAGATCGGTTTCGAGTGCGCGTCGTGCCCGCACCATCGCATCCATGCCCGGCTCGAAGAAGCGATAGACGTTGCGTCCTTCGCTTTTCGCTCTGTAGAGGGCCATGTCGGCGTTTTTCAGCAGCGTGTCGGCATCCCTGCCGTCATCGGGGAAAAGGGCGATGCCGAGGCTGATGCCGACATGCATATGGCGGCTTTTGTCGCGAAAGGGTCTCCCGATGATATCGACAATGCGTTTTGCCAGTTTTTCCGCATCACCGGCGCCTTTTGGGCCGGCACCTTTGGGATTGAACTGGATGATGACGAACTCGTCGCCGCCGAAACGGGCGACCACATCCGTTTCGTTGCGCAGGCACCGTTGCAGCCGCTCGGCCACGCATTTCAGCAGCCAGTCGCCGGCAGGGTGCCCCCAGGTGTCGTTGACGGCCTTGAAGCGGTCGAGGTCGAGCGAGAATATCGCCAGGTCCGTGGCCTCGCCCAAGGCTTGGTCAAGCCGTTCACGAAACATCGAGCGGTTGGGCAGGTTGGTCAGCGTGTCGTAATGCGCAAGATGGGTCATTCGCTCTTCGACGCGCCGTCGCTCGGTGACGTCGTCGAAGGTCACGACCCAGCCGCCGCCACTCATCGGCCGCCGCACGACCAAAAGGGTTCTGCCATCGGCAAGATGGCGGTAGGTTGACCGCATTTCTCCGGCTTGAAGGCAGGCCGCGGTTTTTGAGATTTCGCTGTCGATGTCGATCTCCGCATAGAGACCCAGGCGCACGAGCTGCTCGAGCGCGTCGCGGTGGCTCATGCCAAGCGGAAAATCGGCTGGCGTCACGCGGTAGAGTTCCAGGAAACGTTCGTTGCGCACGATCAGCCTGCCGTCCGCGTCATACATCAGAAGGCCTTGCGACATGTTGGCGAGTGCTGCGTCGAAACGGCGGTGCTGCTCCTTCAACTCCTGCTCGGCGCGCCGTTGCTCGGTGATGTCTTCATAGATCGACACCCAGCCGCCCGAAGCCAGCGGCCGGTGCGAGATATTGATGATGCGTCCATCCGACAGCGTTTCCTCGTAGGTCGAGGGTTTCGCCTGGTCGATATAGGGCTTGCGGATGGCGTAAAGTTCTTCGGCGCTGTGCGAGGCGACGCCGATGTCGACGCTGTGCTGGAGGATGTCGAAAAACCGGATGCCGGGCTGCACGATCTCGGGGTCTAGGCAGAAGATGCTGATGTAATTGCCGTTGCAGATGATCATGCGCTCGTCGGCATCGAACATGCCCAAGCCATGCGACATGTTCTCGACGGCGGCCGAAAAACGATCATCCTGCTTGCGCAGTTCGTCTTCTATCCGTCGCGGCAGGCCTGTGCCTTTGGCCCTCCGTCCGCGGACGGGCGAATCAGCCTTGATATGGGTGACGGACATGAGGCGTGCCTGCAGACCGTGATCGAACACGGCACTGTGTCCTTTTCCGGTTAATTTACCGTTTTTCAGTCGGCAGGCTGCACCGTTTGGCGCCGTGATTTCTCGATCGCCGCATACCGTTTGAGGAAAGCGTTTTGCGCCCAGGTCACCGAACGCGGAGTGAAATCGAAGCGGTCGGCATTGAAGCCGCGCGGCCGGCCGAAGAATTCGGTTGCCTCGGCGGTCGAAAAGCCGGCAAGCAGCGTCGCCTCGAAATAGGCGGCGATCTGGTCGGCGCGCTTGATCTCCTTGAGCAGGCCCGCACCCGGTTCGACCGGCAGCGAAAAGCGCAGATGGATGGCGCGCTGCAGCCTGAGTTCGCACTCCTTGTAGCTGCCGCCCATCACCGATTTGAACGGTGAGATCATGTCGCCGATGACATATTCCGGTGCGTCGTGCAGCAAAGCCGCCAGCCGCGCGTCGGCCGGAGCATCCGACACCAGCTCGCCGAAAAGCGCCTCGACCAGCAGCGAATGCTGGGCGACGGAAAAGGCGTGTTCGCCGCTGGTCTGGCCGTTCCAACGGGCGACGCGGGCAAGTCCATGGGCGATGTCCGAAATCTCGATGTCGAGCGGCGAGGGGTCGAGCAGATCGAGCCGCCGGCCCGACAGCATGCGCTGCCAGGCGCGCGGCGGCGCGCCGGCACGGTCGGCCGCCATCAGGCCTCCTCCGTGCCGACGGATTCCTGCGGGCCAACGATTTCCAGCGGAAAAGTGAATTTCGCCCAGGCAGGGATGGCGAGCGACACAGTGATGTCATCCACCATGATCGGCTGGCTAGCGTCGAGCGCCGCCTTGACGCGGTCGATACGGGCTATGGCGAGGCCTGTCGTGCCAGTGGTGGAGCCAAGCGTGCCGACCGATCGCCCGGCAACTGTCAGTTCGGTGCCAGGCGCGGGCAGGGGCCGTTCGGCCGAAACGATCAGCACCCGCCGCCTGGCGGTGCCGCGATGCTGCATGCGCGAGACCACCTCCTGGCCGACATAGCAGCCCTTCCTGAAGCCGACGCCGCCGGTCTCGTCGAGCAGCACATCATGCGGGAAGGCGTCGCCGAGCTGATAGTCGCTCCCACTTTCGGCAATGCCATGGGCGATACGCAGGGCCTGCCATGCGGCCGGGTCGCCGACCTCGGCCGTGCCGTCATAAAAGCGGCTGACGGCCGCGTCGAGGAACCGTGCATCGGCAACGGGCGTCGAATCAAATCGTGAAGTGGTTGAATCATCCCCCCACGCAACGGTGACAAGGCCCTGATCGGCCTTGGCAATCTCGACCTTGGCGCGTAATTTGTACAGGATCAGCCGGCGCATGAAATCGACTGATATGTCGGCCCGGCATTCGAGGCGGAAGGAACTCTTGCCAGCGCGCGAGATCAGGAAGTCGAACAGGATCTTGCCTTGCGGCGTCAGCAAGGCGCCGGGCTTTGCTTCGCCGGCAGCCAGTGCGTCGAGGTCGGTGGTCAGAATGTTCTGCAAAAAGTTCTCGGCATCCGGGCCTGACACGGAAACGAGTGCGCGGTCTTTCAACTGGGCAAAGGACATGGGCGGAAAAAGAACCTGATCTTGCAAAACGGTCGGCCATTACGTAAGCCGCTGACACTCCCCCCGCAAGAGACCGGATCAGCATGGCCACGACCTACGACCTCATCCTGACAGGCGGCACGGTGGTCAACCACGATGGTGAGGGCCGTCGCGACGTCGGCATCAATGGCGGGCGCATCGCCGCCATCGGCGATCTCGGCCAGGCTTCCGCCGGCAAGACGGTCGACTGTCGCGGGCTTCACATCCTGCCGGGCGTCGTCGACAGCCAGGTGCATTTCCGCGAGCCGGGGCTTGAACACAAGGAAGATTTGGAGACAGGCTCGCGGGCGGCGGTGCTGGGCGGCGTCACCGCCGTCTTCGAAATGCCCAACACCAACCCGCTGACCACCAGCGAAGCAGCCCTTGCCGACAAGGTTCAACGCGCCACCGGCCGCATGCATTGCGACTTTGCCTTCTGGGTCGGCGGCACCCGCGAGAATGCGAAGGAAGCCGGCGATCTTGAACGGCTGCCTGGCGCGGCCGGGATAAAAGTGTTTATGGGCTCGTCCACCGGCGACCTGTTGGTCGAAGACGACGAGGGCGTCGCCTCGATTTTGAGGAATACGCGCCGTCGCGCCGCCTTCCATTCCGAGGACGAATTTCGGCTGCGCGAGCGGCTCGGAGAACGCATCGATAGCGAACCGTCTTCGCACCCGGTGTGGCGCGACGAGATCGCGGCACTGTGCTGCACCGAGCGCCTGGTGCGTATCGCGCGGCAGGTTCGCGCCCGCATCCATGTGTTGCACGTCTCGACCGCCGAGGAGATCGCCTTCCTCGAACAGCACAAGGATGTCGCGACCTGCGAGGCGACGCCGCATCACCTGACGCTGAGCGCGGATGATTATGCGCGGCTGGGCACGCTGATCCAGATGAATCCGCCGGTGCGGGCAGTGCGCCATCGCGACGGCATCTGGCACGGCATTTCGCAAGGTATCGTCGATGTGCTGGGCTCCGATCACGCCCCGCATACGCTGGCCGAGAAGGCGAAGCCCTATCCGGCCTCGCCGTCGGGCATGACCGGTGTGCAGACGCTGGTGCCGATCATGCTGGATCATGTCAATGCCGGCCGGCTGACGTTGCAACGTTTCGTCGATCTGTCCAGCCACGGTCCGCAGCGCATCTTCGGCATGGCCAGGAAAGGCCGTATCGCCGCCGGCTACGACGCCGATTTCACAATTGTCGATTTGAAGCGCCGTGAGACCATCACCAATGCGCAGGCAGGCTCGAAGGCCGGCTGGACGCCCTACGACGGCAAGGAAGTCACCGGCTGGCCGGTCGGCACTGTCGTGCGCGGCCAACGTGTGATGTGGGAAGGCGAGATCGTCACCCCGGGACAGGGCAGGGCGGTGGAGTTTTCCGAGGCGCTGGCGGTGTAGCCGTTTCCACGGTGTTGGATTTTTTAGGCACCGTGCATTATGTTGCTGGGGTTATGAACGCAGATATCGCGCCCATGATCGTCCCCGCCGAGTTTCCGGAACTCCAGGCTCTCGCCTGGAACCGTGACGTAGCACGTCCGATTCCCGCCGAAGAAGCATTTGCGCTGTATGAGCGCAATTGGCGTTTTATCGATCAAAAGCGTCTTACGGCGCGTGAGAAGCTGCTTATACAGAATCTAGCCAACGAATTCGGTCACGGCGTCCTGTTGATCACCCGGTAAAGTTCTTCTGCTCTCCTGATCTTCTCCTCGCTACCATAACCATCAACAGGACACACAGCGAGCGGAAGTCATGAAGGAGTTCAAAAGGCCAGAACACCGGATCATTGCCGAAGCCCTCGGACTAATGGATCGCGAATTCCTGGCCGCAAACCAATGCTGGTTCGGCGGCGGGACGGCGATTGTCATGAAACTCGGCGAATACCGACGGTCACTGGATGTGGATTTCCTATGTGCGGACGCCGATGGCTATCGTGAACTGCGAACCCGTGCGACCGAACGGGGCGTCAGGGCGTTCTTCCCAGAACCTGTCGAAGCCGTTCGGGATTTCCAGATCGATCAGTATGGTTTGAGAACGGTTGTGCGGCTCAAGGGGCAATTGATCAAATTCGAAATCATCCGCGAAGGCCGCATCAAACTGCAAGGCCATCTCGACGACGATTTGAATGTGCCTTCCCTGATTACCGCGGATATGTTTGCCGAGAAGCTGTTGGCGAATGCCGATCGATGTCAGGACCGTGCCACCGCATACCGCGATGCTATCGATCTCGGAACGTTGGTCAAGGCTTATGGAGAAATCCCGGCCGAGGCGCTAGGCAAGGCGCAAACCGCCTATGGGTCGGATATCCAGCACAAAATCGTGTGGGTGGTGAACAAGCTTCAGGACAGGGACGAACTGCACAATGCAGCCGAGTCCTTGCAAATGGACACTAAGGCGGCCGAAGCTGCTATCTCGGCTCTTCGAAATGAAGGCATTCGCCTCTGGCCAGGTGCGGACATCGGCAAGAGCCTCACCGATCCGCGCCAATAATAGCAGGGGTCGAGTCAAGGCGTGGAGTTTTCCGCAACGGCGGCTTAGTCTCCAGCGACGAAGAACGCCCACTGTCCATCCGGCGTGATGCCGACGCGGTAGAAGATGTAGGCGCCGAACTGCTTCATGCTGTCATAGTCGCCGGCGGTGACGATCTTGAACAGCTCGACCCGTTGCCTGGCGTCGAGCTTGTCCAGCGGCACGGCGAAGAAATATGGCCAGACATAGAGTTCCTGCGGCGTGCCGGCATCGACATGGACATAGCCGGCATTGAGCACTTCTTCCATGATGGCGAGGATCTCCTGGCCTTCCGCGTCGCCCGAAAGACCTTTCAGGAAGGTGATCGGGTCGCCTTCGATCTCGCTCAGCGACAATTGGGTCATCGTGTCGCCCTTGCCGATCAGCGGCCGGAGCCTTTCTATATCGCCGCTCTTGCAGGCCTCGACGATCAGGTCGTGCATGCGTCTGACCGGCTCCGGCAGCTTGCCGAGATCGTAGACGACTTCGGGCAAGGGTTCATCCGGATCGGCACGCGGGTTGGCCATGCCACCATCGTCCGTTGGCCTCTCCGGTTCGACCTGTTCCGGCTCGTCGGGGGACGTTGGCTGGCCGGCCGCGGGCGGTGTCGTGCCGAGCGGGCCAGGCATCGGCACCGCAGTTCCGGGCGGCGACATGTCGTCGTCGGGGGACGGAGCGACCGGCGAAGGAAGCTCCTCGCGCTTGATTTCACTCAGCGCATAAGTTGGGCAGCTCGCAAGGCAGAGCGCTAGCGGAACCGCAGCGCAAAAAGCGGCGAGCCGGATGCTGAGGACCAAGCCACGCGGCTGGCCTGACATCGAAAAATTCACGGCTTGCCTCTCCAAAGAGCCTGATGCGGGTTCAGTGCCGCAGCCGTCCTGGTTCGAAGGCCCCGGCTATCACCTTTTCACGCATGCGGTCGAGCAGGGCAAGGGCCGAGGTTTCGCCATTGGCGCGCAGCATTTCGCCGAACGCAGTTTCGAGGGCCGCCTCGGCGATGATTTCCGGCTCGATTCCGGCCGAAAGTCCTTCCGCCCAGGCCTCGCTGTGGCTTTCCACGGCGGTCAGGCGCTTCTCTTCCCTGACCAGCGCGTCGATGTCGTTGACGCCATGTTCCATTGCGATGTCCACCCTTTTCAAGCGACGATCCGACAGGTGCGGATCAGGCTTGGGCTGTCCCTTTTTACACGCAGGCTAAGTAAGTACTTGTAAATACGACATTTCTAGGGTCGTCTTCGACAAGGTCGATAGCGTTTTGCAAACCTGCGTTCGATCCGACCTAAACTTAGCCGATTAGGCCGGCGAGGGGGACGAAAACCTTCAGTTTGAGTTAATTCCACATCCGCGCGATAAGGTTTCGTTAATGCTGTTGCAGAAGTGCAACACGAGGATTGCACTAAGACGCCACCGGACACAAGCCCGGAGGTGGCAAGGTCAGTTGCCGTAGCGCGAGGCGATGTCGCGTGACAGCGTCTCGCCTTCCTTCATGTAGCGGCTGATGGCTTCCGTCGCCGAAGCGGTGCACTGCGTGTAGGCGCCGCTGAAGGAGCGGTAGCCGCGGTTGAAGCTAGCGATAAAGCGGGCGCGCCGCTCCGGGTCGGGATTTTCCGACGCGATCAGCTTTTCCATCTCGAGCCGCCACTGGTCGCCCTTTTCGCCGCACAGATTGCGCAGGAAATGCAGCGATCCAAGCACCTCCGCCAGCCGCATCAGCCCGGGCTCGAACGGCGATTCGGCGGCCAAAACCGGCCGCGCCCCGATTGCCGTGCTGACGGCGAGGCAAGCTGCGAGGAAAAACGCGGCGCGGATCATAAGTCTTTGTGGCGAAACAATTTGCTGCCCGCAAGGCGATTTTGGAGGTTACGCCCCTGCATTCCTGAGCAATTCGTCGGCAACGGCAAACACCGAAGCGGCAAGCGGCAGCGCCCTCATTTCGCTGAGCGTATAGAAGGCGGCGGTTTCGGCGTCGTCGCTGGCCACGGGTTCGCCGCCGGCATATGTGGCGCCGAACACCGTCAGCAGATAGTCGACCGGGTGCCCGTCGTTGCTGCCGTCGATGTGGATTTCCCGAAGGGGGCGGTAGTTGTGCGC
Source organism: Mesorhizobium tianshanense (assembly GCF_007830515.1). GTDB lineage: Bacteria > Pseudomonadota > Alphaproteobacteria > Rhizobiales > Rhizobiaceae > Mesorhizobium > Mesorhizobium tianshanense. Next base: position 35,452 of record NZ_VLKT01000014.1, on the reverse strand, counting down.
CTGCAAGCCGGTTTCTTCCTGCAACTCGCGTCTCGCGGCTTCTTCCAGCGTTTCGCCGGCCTCGACCTTGCCGCCCGGAAACGCATAAAAGCCTTGCGAAGGCTGCCGCGCCCGCTTGACCAGCAGCACCGTGTCGCCGCGGACGATGGCGACCGAGACAGCCGGGAGTATCTTACGCACTTCGTCCATGGCTCTCCGTTCGACCGCTGCATCACCTTGTGGACCAGCCGGCGGTGAACAGCTTTAGCGGTTGCGCGACGTCGGTTCCATCGTCACCGTCAGATGACACCAATTCGAAGAGCTTAGTTCATGTGCGGACGTTTTGCCTTGACCGCCACGCCTGACCAGACCGCCGCCTTTCTGGGGCTGGCGGAGCTGGAGGATTTTCCGCCGCGTTACAACATCGCACCGACACAGCCGGTGCTGATGGCGGTCGCCGGTTTGCCGCAGTCGCCGGGCTCGAACCTTCCCGACCGGCAGCCGATGCTGGTGCGCTGGGGGCTGATCCCGGCCTGGGTGAAGGACACACGCGCGTTTCCGCTGCTGTTCAACGCCCGCTCGGAGGGGGCAACGGAAAAGGCCTCGTTTCGCACCGCCATGCGCCACCGCCGCGCTTTGGTGCCGGCTTCCGGCTTCTACGAATGGCATCAATCAGGCGGCAAGAGAGGACAGCCCTATTGGCTGCGGCCGAAGCATGGCGGGCTTGTCGCCTTCGCCGGGCTGATCGAGACCTATGCCGAGCCAGGCGGTTCGGAAATGGACACCGGCGCCATCCTGACCGTCAACGCCAATGCCGACATCGCCCACATCCACGACCGGATGCCAGTGGTGATCCATCCGCAGGATTTCGCCCGCTGGCTGGATTGCCGCACGCTGGAGCCGCGCGATGTGGCCGGCCTGCTCAGACCGGCACAGTTCGATTTCTTCGAGGCTGTCCCGGTTTCCGACCTTGTCAATAAGGTCGCCAACACCGGACCGGAGATTCAGTTAAGGGGCGTCGTGGGGCCGGAGCCCGAGAAGGCCAGGCGCCAGAAGCCCGGCGCGGACGACAGTCAGATGACCTTGTTTTAGCAGTATCTGCTATTCGTGAGGCGCTTCAGCGCCCTTAATTTCCGGCGCCCATTTACTGGCGACCGGCTGGCCGCACGTCACATCAGGCAGCGCGCGGCGATATGATCTTCTGCACCGGCTTTTTCTTCTTCGCTGTGTGGAGAAGGGCGGCGACGATCGCGGCCGGGCCGATCGCCCGATATTGGCTGGCGAGCGCCGGTTGCTTGGCGCCGCTGGGTTCCTGCTTGGTTCGGGGCATTTCTCTCTTCCCTGGTAAGGTCTTCGTGTCCGCGTTTGCTGGTCGAATCCGACCAAATCGTGACACCTGGCGATCTAGCCGACGAATGTTTCATGACTGTGCCGAGATGTTTAATAAAATGTTTCGGTGCGTCATTACCTGTGATCCAGTGACCCTTTTGCCGAAAGTTGCGACTTGACGGCAACAGTGGGTGAGGCGATAAAGCCGCCTATGAGAACGTCTTTCGCCATTTGTGGCATTTGCATTATTGGCTAGCCTCGCGCTGGTCCGGACGTTTTCGCCTATCTTCCTTCTAGAGTGGACAAACGCCCCGGCCAGCAGGCTGGAGCCTGATTTGCGTCTCGGCGCAAGGAAGGCTCCAGCCAAAGCATGATCCCGAAAAGTGGAAGCCGGTTTTCGGACCAGATCATGCTCAAACAAGAGTATCGGACCGGGAAGGCACGGAATGTCTGACGCATCGAAGGGCCTGCGCCTCTACAACACGCTGACGCGGACGAAGGAGGATTTCTTCCCGATCGATCCGCGCAATGTGCGCATGTATGTCTGCGGTCCGACTGTCTACGACTTTGCCCATATCGGCAACGCGCGGCCGGTGATCGTCTTCGACGTGCTGTTCCGTCTGCTGCGCCATCTCTACGGGCAAGCGCATGTCACCTATGTGCGCAACATCACGGATGTCGACGACAAGATCAACACCCGCGCGCTGCGCGATTTCGGCGGCGAGATCGCCTCGGGAATGCTGTCGCTGAACGAGGCGATCCGGCGGGTCACCGAAAAGACCGCGGACCAGTTCCACAAGGACGTGGCGACGCTCGGCTGCCTGGAACCGACGGTCGAGCCGCGCGCCACCGAATTCGTCGAGCCGCGCGCCGACGGCAAGATCGACATGATCTCCTTGATTCAACGCTTGATCGAACGCGGCCATGCCTATGTTGCGGCAGGCGAAGTTCTGTTCGACACCGCCTCGATGCCGGACTACGGCCAATTGTCGAAACGCAATCTCGACGAACAGCAAGCCGGCGCCCGCGTCGCCGTCGATGCGCACAAGAAGAACCCTGGCGATTTCGTGCTGTGGAAGCTGTCCTCGCCGGAAGAGCCGGGCTGGGACAGCCCGTGGGGCAGGGGCCGGCCGGGCTGGCACATCGAGTGCTCGGCGATGTCGGCCGCCTATCTCGGCGAGGTCTTCGACATCCATGGCGGCGGGCTCGACCTGATCTTCCCGCACCACGAGAACGAGATCGCCCAGTCGCGCTGCGCCCACGGCACTGATGTGATGGCCAAGGTGTGGATGCACAACGGCTTCCTGCAGGTCGAGGGGCAGAAGATGTCCAAGAGCCTGGGCAACTTCTACTCGATCAACGAGTTGCTGGAGACCGAGACCTTTGGCGGCCGCAAATGGCCGGGCGAGGTCCTGCGGCTCGCGATGCTGATGACGCATTATCGCGAGCCGATCGACTTTTCCGTGCGCAAGCTGGAAGAGGCGGAGAATACGCTGCGCAAATGGAAGCGGGCGGCGGATCTGACGCCGGCGGCGGCAAAGCAACTGCCGGTAGAAGTCGTGGATGCCCTCTCGGACGATCTCGCCACCTATGCGGCGTTCCAGGTGATGACGCAACTGGCCGGCGAGGCTGTGGATTTCAACGTAGCCGCCGCCGGCGGCAACGATGCCGCCGCTTCGCTGAAGGCGTCGCTTCTGTTCCTAGGCTTCGACGTTGCGCCGGCCAAGGTTGATGAATACGCCATCGCCAAGGCGATCACCAATCGCCTTGCGCTCATCGCCGCCAAGAACTGGGCCGAAGCCGACCGCATCCGCGACGAGTTGCTGGCGCAAGGTATACAGCTGAAGGATGGCAAGGACCCCGTCACCGGCGACCGCATCACCACCTGGGAGGTAAAAAGATGATCGATCATCTTGGCATCACCGTTTCCGATTTCGACGCTTCCAAGGCCTTCTACGACAAGGCGATGGCGCCGCTCGGTGCAGCACTCCTCTACATGGTGCCGCAGGAGTACACCGGTGGCGCCAGGGTCGGGGGCTATGGCCGCGACCGGCCGGTGTTCTGGCTGCATGCCGGCAAGGACAAGCCGAAGGACCGCCAGCACGTCGCCTTCACCGCGCGCAGCCGCGCCGAGGTCGATGCCTTCCATGCCGCGGCAATCGCTGCCGGCGGCAAGGACAATGGCGGGCCGGGTCTGCGTCCGCACTATCATGCGATTTATTACGGCGCCTTTGTCTTCGACCCCGACGGCAACAATATCGAAGCCGTCTGCCATGCCCCGGAGTGACGCCATGAGCCTCGACAACAGACCGGTCTACACAGGCGGCTGCCAGTGTGGCGCCGTGCGCTTCCGTGTCGAAGGCGCACTGGGCGACGCCTCCGTCTGCCATTGCCGCATGTGCCAGAAGGCGAGCGGCAATTTCTACCTGCCGCTGGTGTCCGTGCGTGGCGCAAAACTCGACTGGACGCGCGGCGAGCCCAAACGCTTCCGCTCCTCCAACGTCGCATGGCGTGGTTTTTGCGCCGATTGCGGTACGCCGCTGACCTTCGAGGCGCCCGATGGCATCGCGCTTGCCATCGCCGCCTTCGACGCTCCGCAGGAGATCGCGCCGACCATCCAGTGGGGCACCGAAGCAAAGCTCCCCTATGTGGATCACATCCACGACTTGCCGGGCGAGGACACGATGGCCGACATCTCGTCGGCCTCCTATCTTGCCGATCTTGTCTCTTATCAGCACCCCGACCACGACACCGAACAATGGCCGCGGGAGGAAAGATCATGACCGAGACCGTTCGAACCGGCGGCTGCCAGTGCGGCGCCGTGCGTTTCCGCATCCGTGGGGCGCTCGGGCGCCCGTCCATCTGCCATTGCCGCATGTGTCAGAAACAGTTCGGGTCCTTTTTCGGAGCGCTGGTGACGGTGCCCAAGGACGGCGTCGAATGGGTGCGCGAGGAGCCGAGCTATTTCCAGTCGTCGGTCAACATCGATCGCGGCTTCTGCGCTCGTTGCGGCACGCCGCTGACCTACCGGCAGCCCGGCGGGCTCGAGATCGCTATCGGCGCTTTTGATGATCGCTCCGACCTCGCACCACAGATCCAGGTCAATTACGCCGCCCGGCTGCCGTGGGTGGACAAGGTCTTCGACGCGCCGATCCACGACGATCCCGATTACTACACCCGGCAGGAATCGATCATCTCCTTCCAGCATCCTGATCACGAGACGGCCAACTGGCCGCAGCAGGGCCTGAAATTATGAGCAGTGAATTGCGTACCCTCTATCCCGAGATCGAGGCCTTCGAGTCCGGCATGCTGGACGTTGGCGACAGCCATCAGGTCTATTGGGAGCGCTCTGGCACCAGGGGCGCAAAACCGGCGCTGTTCCTGCATGGCGGGCCTGGCGGCACCATTTCGCCAAAGCACCGGCGGCTGTTCGACCCGAAGCTCTACGACGTCATCCTGTTCGATCAGCGCGGCTGCGGAAAATCGACGCCCAATGCCTCGCTCGAGGCCAACACCACCTGGCACCTGGTTGCCGACATCGAGCGCCTGCGCGACATGTGCGGCTTCGACAAATGGCTGGTGTTCGGCGGCTCGTGGGGCTCGACACTGGCGCTGGCCTATGCCGAGACGCACCCCGAGCGGGTCAGCGAACTGGTGGTGCGCGGCATCTACACGCTGACGCGCGCGGAACTCGAATGGTATTATCAGTTCGGCGTCTCGGAAATGTTCCCCGACAAATGGGAGCGCTTCCTCGCGCCGATCCCTGAGGCCGAGCGCGGCGACATGATGGCCGCCTACCGCAAGCGGCTGATCGGCAGCGACCGCAAGGCGCAGGTCGAGGCGGCCCGCGCCTGGAGCCTGTGGGAAGGCGAGACGATCACGCTGTTGCCCGAGCCCGAAACCAGCGGCCCGTTTGGGGAGGACGACTACGCCGTCGCCTTCGCCCGCATCGAGAACCACTATTTCGTCCACGCCGGCTGGCTGGAGGAGGGGCAGCTGCTGCGCGACGCATGGAAATTAAAGGATATCCCCGGCACCATCGTCCATGGCCGTTACGACATGCCGTGCCCGGCGCGCTACGCCTGGGCGCTGCACAAAGCCTGGCCGAAGGCGGATTTCCATCTGATCGAGGGCGCCGGCCATGCCTATTCCGAGCCAGGCATCCTCGATCGGCTGATCCGGGCGACGGACGAGTTTGCGGGGAAATGATCATGGGCTGCGAGCGCCTCTACCTCTTCGACACCACACTGCGCGATGGCCAGCAGACGCCGGGCATCGACTTTTCCGTCGAGGACAAGATCGCCATCGCCAAGCTGCTCGACGAGTTCGGCATCGACTATGTCGAGGGCGGCTATCCCGGCGCCAACCCGACCGACACCGCCTTCTTTGCCGAGCACCGCACGGCGAGCGCGAAATTCGTTGCCTTCGGCATGACCAAGCGGGCGGGGGTATCGGCTTCGAATGATCCCGGCCTGGCCGCACTGGTCCAGTCGAAGTCGGACGCCATCTGCTTTGTCGCCAAGAGCTGGGACTACCATGTCCGCGTCGCGCTCGGCTGCACCAACGAGGAGAACCTCGAGGCGATCAAGGCTTCGGTCGAAGCGGCGGCTGCCTCGGGCAAGGAAGCGCTGGTCGACTGCGAACACTTCTTCGACGGCTTCAAGGCCAATCCCGATTATGCGCTGGCCTGCGCCAGGACCGCCCATGACGCCGGCGCGCGCTGGGTGGTGCTATGCGACACCAATGGCGGCACGCAGCCCTCGGAAGTGCGCGCCATTGTCGGGACGGTCATCGCAGCCGGCATACCGGGCGACCATCTCGGCATCCACGCCCATGACGACACCGGCCAGGCGGTGGCGAATTCGCTCGCCGCCGTCGAGGCCGGCGTGCGCCAGATCCAGGGCACGTTGAATGGCATCGGCGAGCGCTGCGGCAACGCCAATCTGATCTCGATCGTGCCGACGCTGGCGTTGAAGCCGGCCTTTTCCAGCCGCTTCGAGACAGGCATTTCGGCCGAAGCGTTGGCCGGGATATCGCGCCTGTCGCGCGCGTTCGACGAATTGCTGAACCGCGCGCCGGAAGCGCAGGCGCCTTATGTCGGCGCGTCCGCCTTCGCCACCAAGGCCGGCATCCATGCTTCGGCACTGGCCAAGGAGCCCGCCACCTACGAGCATGTGGAGCCGGAAGCGGTCGGCAACCGCCGCCGCGTCATGGTCTCGGACCAGGGCGGCAAGGCCAATTTCCTCGCCGAGCTGAAACGGCGTGGCATCGATATGCCGAAGGACGACCACCGGCTCGACGCGCTGATATCAGTGGTCAAGGAGCGCGAGGCCGAGGGCTATGCCTATGAAGGCGCCGACGCCAGCTTCGAGCTGCTGGCGCGCAAGATGCTGCACGGCCTGCCGGAGTTCTTCCATGTCACCTCGTTCCGCTGCATGGTCGAGCGCCGCTTCGACGCCAACGGCCAGCTGAAGACGGTCTCCGAGGCGATCGTCAAGGTGCTGGTCGACGGCGAGGAGAAGATGTCGGTGGCCGAAGGGCACGGCCCCGTCAATGCGCTCGACATCGCGCTGCGCAAGGACCTCGGCAAGTTCCAGAGCGAGATCGCCGACCTCGAGCTTGCCGATTTCAAGGTGCGTATCCTCAATGGCGGCACCGAGGCGATCACTCGCGTGCTGATCGAATCGCATGACTCGACCGGCGCTCGCTGGTGGACGGTCGGCGTCTCCGAAAACATCATCGACGCCTCGTTCCAGGCGCTGATGGATTCGATCGTCTACAAGCTGATGAAGAACCGAGAGATGGCCGGGCTGGTCGCGGCGGAGTAGGATTGAACCATCAGCGAAAGTCCATTGATCCATCAGAACTTTGCGATGGTCTTGGCACGGCGGCTGGCGCATAGCGTTGGGCCATGGCCACGCAAGTAACTCAGCTCGAAGCAGACTCAAAGGCCCGGCGTGGCTTCCTGCTGGCGCTGGGCGCCTATCTCCTGTGGGGGTTACTGCCCTTCTACATGAAGGCGGTGGCACACTTGCCGCTGGCCGAAGTCATCGCGCACCGCATCGTCTGGTCGGTACCGATCGCGGCTGCCGTTTTGATCTGGGCCGGCCGCACCACGGATTTCAAGGCCGCAGTGCGTTCGCCGCGTACCATTTCGATGGCGGCGTTGACGGCGGCGCTGATCTCGGTCAACTGGGGCATCTATGTCTGGGCGATCGCGGTCGACCGCACAGTCGAGACCGCGCTTGGCTATTACATCAACCCGCTGGTCAACGTCGTCGTCGGCGCGCTGCTGCTCGGCGAACGGCTCGACCGGCTGCAGATCGCGGCGGTGGCGCTGGCCACCGTTGCCGTCACTGTGCTGACGGTCGAGGGCGGCAAGCTGCCCTGGGTGTCGCTGGCGCTTGCCTTTTCCTTCGCCGCCTACGCCTTCTTCCGCAAGACGCTGCCAATCGGCCCGAGCCAGGGTTTCCTGCTTGAAGTGCTTTTGCTGTCGGTGCCGGCGCTGGGCTACATCATCTTTCTCATCGCCAGCGGACAGGACCATTTCGTCTCCGGCTCGTTGAACGATATGGCCTTGTTGGTCGGTTGCGGCCCGGTCACCGCGGTGCCGCTGCTGCTGTTCGCCTTCGGGGCCAGGCTGTTGCGCCTCTCGACCATCGGCATCATGCAGTATATTGCGCCGACCATTGTGTTCCTGATCGCCGTGCTGATTTTCGGCGAACCCTTCGGCAGCACCCAGGCCGTCGCCTTCGGCCTGATCTGGACGGCGCTGGCGATCTACTCCTGGTCGATGTTTTCTTCGGCGCGCAAGGCCGGCGCTACATCCCGCGCCCCAGCCGCCTGACGAACAGATAGACGACCGCCGCGACAACCAGCGATATAGCCGACGCCACCCAGAAGCCCACCGGCGTGTCGACCAGCGGCAGGCCGCCGACATTCATGCCGAACAGGCCGGAGATGATCGTCATCGGCAACAGCATCGCAATCATCACCGACAGCATGTAGAGCAACTGGTTCGACTGCGTCGTCAGCTTGGCCATCAGCTCATCCTGCAAAAGCTGGGCGCGCGCCTGCAATTGCTCGCCGTCATGATGCAACGTATGGGCGCGGTACGAAAGCCGCGCGGCCATGTCGTTGATCGCATCCGGCAAATCGTTGCGATGCGAATGGTCGAGATGGCGGAACAGGCTGGTCAGCGTTGCCATCTGCCGATGGATCACCACCAGATGCCGGCGCGCATCGACCAGCGCCTGCCGCTCATTGTGCCATGCGTCGCAGACGATGCGGTCCTCGATGCCGTCGAGCGTGTCACCAAGGCCACCGAGTTCCGTCGCCATGCCGTCGAGCGACTGGCTCATGACAGCCTCGATCAATTCGGCCGGAGAGCGGAACTTGCGCGACCCGTTGTCGATCGCCTTGCGGATAGTGTCGACCGACCGCAGCGGCTGCTTGCGGCCGCCGACCAGCATCGTGCCGTTGAAGGCAAAGCGGAAATGGCCGAGCCCGCGCGCCTCCGCTGAATAGTCGTGGCGCAGGTCCGGCAGGTCGCCATGGAGCCAGTCGCCCTCAAGGTCGATGTGGCAGCCATGACCGGCCGACAGGAAGGCTTCGCGCACTGGCGGCGGCGGCGCAGGTTCGGTGGCGATCTCATGGCGCGCGCGCATGTCGGAGAGCTGGTAGCTGCGCCATGTCCAGTGCGTGGCGGCCGGGTCTTTGGTTCGGGGCCTTCGGCGGTGAAATGATAGATGAAGAACAGCCCATGCTCGTCGGGCAGATAAGGCGATAGCTCGCTGCCTTCCGCGTTGAGAGCGATATTCATGGTCGCTTCGCCAGGTTCTCGGATACGGCGCCGCGCGGTGGCGGCCGGACTGTGATTCCTAGCACGGGCGAACCCGGTTTCGTGTGACGGTTTCTTGACAGCAGCTCAGAGCTTGTCGATCACCGACTGCACACCCTCGGTGGGCGCATCGACCGACGATCCAGCGACCATGATGGCGGCGACGATCGCTTCCGGGTCTTCGACCACCAGTGGTTTGACCCGCTGCGCGGTGTGGATGAAGCCCTCGGCCATCATATGGTCGAGCAGCGCCAGCATCGGATCCCAGAATCCGCCAACGTTGCCGAAGACGATTGGCTTGCGATGATGGCCGAGCTGCGCCCAGGTCATGATCTCGATGATTTCCTCGACAGTGCCGATGCCGCCGGGCAGCGCCACAAAGGCGTCGGATTTCTCGAACATGCTGTGCTTGCGCTCGTGCATGTTGTCGGTGATCACGAGCTCGTCGAGCCTATCAAGCGCGGTTTCGGTGGCCTCCCTGTTGATCAGGAAGCGTGGAATGATGCCCGTCACCTTGCCGCCAGCCCGCAACGCGCCTTCGGCAACGGCTCCCATGATGCCTCTGGTGCCGCCGCCATAGATCAGACGCAGGCCGGATTTGGCGATCGAACGCCCAAGCAGGTGTCCGGCCTTGGCATAGGTTTCATCGCGGCCCGGAGACGAGCCACAATAGACGCAGACGGATCGAATCGTATTCATGGAATGATTGGTGATTGGGTCTTTATTCGTGGTCAAGCCCGGGCGGGCTTTTTCTTGTCGGCCCCCTTCTTCTTGTCGGCCCCGTTTTTCTTGTCGGTTTGGGCAAAACAGGCTAGACCGGCATTAGGTGGCTAAGGGGCAGGAAAATATATGGCAATTAATCCATTGAAGGCGTTTTTGTTCGTCGCCGGCGGCTCCGTCGCCGCGGCGGGAACCGCCTATGTGTCGGGCGCGCTCGACCCATATCTCAATCGCGCGCCGCCGCCGGAAGTTGCCTCGCTGACGCCGCCGGCAGAGAAGCCGGCCGAGCCGGCGGCCGAGGGACAGCTTCCGTCCGCGTCGGGTGCGATGGCACCGGCAGCGCCAGTGACGGCACCGGCCGTAGCCGGGGCGATCGCTCCGAGTTTCGATGTCGTGCGGGTCGAAAGCAATGGTTCCATCGTCGTCGCCGGCAATGCGGAGCCCAACGCCAAGGTGGAGATCCTCAACGGTTCGACGGTTCTCGGCTCGACGGTCGCCGGTTCCGATGGCGCCTTTGCCATCGTTCTCGACGATCCGCTGAAGTCCGGCGACTACACGATCACGCTGCGTTCGACGACGCCCGACAATGTCGTAACCCCCTCGGTTCAGACCGCCGTCGTCTCGATTCCCCAGAATCCGGCCGGCCAGGTGCTGGCCATGGTCGAGGAGCCGGGCAAGCCGTCTGAACTACTGACGGTTCCAGAGCCCGAGACAAAGCCTGTCGCGCCGGCTACCAGCGATCAGGCGGCTGCACCGGCCCCCGAGGCGCCAGCCGCCGCCGCACCAGCGCCAGCCGCACCGGCGCCTGCTACTGCGCCGGCTGTCGTGGAAGCCGCACCCGCGCCGGCTCCGGCAACATCTCCGGCACCCGCAACACCAGCTGCAGGGCCAAAGATCGTCGTCGAAGCGATAGAGATCGACGGCAACAAGATCTTCGTCGCCGGCCTCGCCGACCCCGGCCGCAAGGTGCGCGCCTATGCAAACGATATCTTGCTCGGCGACGCCAAAACCTCGCCCGATGGCCACTTCCTGGTTGAGGCGACGCGCGACATTCCAGTCGGCACCTACACGATTCATGTCGACGCACTCCATGCTGACGGGGTCAAGGTGGTGGCCCGTGCCGCCGTGCCGTTCGAGCGGGAGCCAGGCGAGTCGGTCGCCGCCGTGGCACCCACCGAGCCGAAGCCAGCCGAGGTTCAGCCAGCCACGCCGCCCGCCGCTGACGCGACCGCGCCTCCTGCTCCCGCTACCGAAGCGCCGGCCGGAGTGGCGGCGACGCCTCCGGCCAAAATTCCTGAGACGACGGCGCCCCAGCTCGAGCATGCCGATGGCGCCGTCATCATCCGCCGCCACGATACGCTGTGGCAGATTTCACGGCGCGTCTATGGCCAAGGCATGCGCTACTCGACAATCTACCTCGCCAACCAGGATCAGATCAGCGATCCCGACCGCATCTGGCCGGGTCAGGTGTTCAAGGTCCCGGAAAAATCGCGGGAAGGCGAAGCCGCCGACCTCGAGGCGATGGGCGACCAGATGACGACGGCCCCGACCAAACCCAACTAGACGTTCAAGATCAGTTAGGCGTTCAAGACCCTGCAGAAATTAATTTTCTTATACGGGTCTCTTGCGGAAAGTTTGTTCATCGTCTATCGGCGATAGACGATGAACACTCCTCTGATCGAGAAAACCTGCGGCTTCGCCGACAGCCAGTCCGTTGCCGCGAAACTTGCCGCGCTTTCGCATCCGGCGCGGATCGAGATTCTCAGGCATCTTTCGGCCAGCCGCTCCTGCTGCTGCCGCGAGGTCGTCGACCATCTCGACCTGGCGCAGTCCACCGTTTCGCAGCACCTGAAGATATTGGTCGACGCCGGGCTCGTCCGCTACGAACCGGACCGGCAACGCTCGCGCTATCAAGTCGACAGCGATGCGCTCGCCGATGTTTCCGCATCGCTGGCCGAGCTTGTCACTTCCTGCTGCTCCGGCCGCTAGACCATGATCCCGAACCGAAGGGGCCGCGTCAGCGAAAAATGGAAGCCGGTTTTTGCTGCGCTAACCTACGTTCGTGGTCAGGCAATAAGATATAAAAAAGGCAATAAAAATGGCCGAAAAAACTGTTTCCGCCGACTCCGGTTCGACCTTCAAGACATTGCGCAACCTTTGGCCCTACATGTGGCCGGCCGATCGCGCCGACCTCAGGGCACGAGTGTTGTGGGCGACCGTGCTTCTGGTCGTCGCCAAGCTGACGCTGGTTGCCGGTCCCTATTTCTTCAAATGGGCGACCGATGCGCTGGCCGGCGACGCCAGGTCGGTGCCGCCGCTGCCGGCCTTCCTGCTGGCGCCGGTCATGCTGGTCGTCGCCTACAATGTCGTGCGGCTGTTGCAGCTCGGCTTCAACCAACTGCGCGACGCGCTATTTGCCCGCGTCGGGCAGTATGCGGTGCGCCAGCTCGCCTTCCGCACTTTCATTCACATGCATCAACTGTCGCTGCGCTTCCATCTCGAACGCCGCACCGGCGGCCTGTCGCGCATTATCGAGCGCGGCACCAAGGGTATCGAGACGATCGTTCGCTTCACCGTGCTCAACACCTTGCCGACCATCCTCGAGTTCGCGCTGACAGCCGGCATTTTCGCTTATGCCTATGGCTGGAAATATGTCGCGGTCGTTGCGGTCACGGTCTGGCTCTATGTCTGGTTCACGGTCAGGGCGAGCGACTGGCGCATCGGTATCCGCCGCGACATGAACGACAGCGATACCGACGCCAACACCAAGGCGATCGACTCGCTGCTCAATTTCGAGACGGTCAAGTATTTCAACAACGAGGCCATGGAGGCCCAGCGCTTCGACCGTTCGATGGCGCGCTACGAGATCGCCGCGACCAAGATCTGGACTTCGCTTGGCTGGCTGAACTTCGGCCAGGGCGTCATCTTCGGCCTCGGCACGGTCATCGTCATGTGCCTTTCGGCGCTGGAGGTGCAGGCTGGCACACAAACTGTCGGCGACTTCGTCTTCATCAACGCCATGCTGATGCAGCTATCGGTGCCGCTCAATTTCATCGGCTTCATCTACCGTGAGATCCGGCAAGGCTTGACCGACATCGAGCAGATGTTCGACCTGCTCGATGTGCCGCAGGAGATCGTCGACAAACCAGATGCCAAGCCGCTGGTCGTCGGCGCCGGCAAGGTCGAGTTCCGCGACGTGCATTTTTCCTACGATCCCAACCGCAAGATCCTGAAAGGGATCAGCTTCGACGTGCCGGCTGGCAAAACGGTTGCCATTGTCGGGCCGTCGGGCGCCGGCAAGTCGACCATTTCGCGACTCCTGTTCCGCTTTTACGACATCCAGGGCGGCAAGATCCTGATCGATGGCGAGGACATTCGCGACGTAACGCAGGAGAGCCTGCGCGCGGCGATCGGCATGGTGCCGCAGGACACCGTGCTGTTCAACGACACCATCGCCTACAACATCCGCTACGGCCGCATCGATGCCAGCGAGGAGGACGTCCGCAAGGCGGCCGAACTCGCTCAGATCGGGCCGTTCATCGAGCGGCTGCCCGACGGCTACCGTTCGATGGTCGGCGAGCGCGGGCTGAAACTGTCCGGCGGTGAGAAGCAGCGCGTGGCGATTGCCCGCACCATCCTGAAGGCGCCGCCGATCCTGATGCTCGACGAGGCGACCTCGGCGCTGGACAGCCATACCGAACAGGAGATCCAGGCGGCGCTCGATCTCGTCAGCCAGGGCCGGACCACCATCGTCATCGCGCACCGGCTGTCGACGGTGATTTCGGCCGACGAGATCATCGTGCTGCAGGACGGCCAGATCGCCGAGCGCGGCACTCATGCCGCCTTGATGCGCAAGGCTGGCCTCTACGCCTCGATGTGGGACCGCCAGCGTGAAGCCACGGAGGCCGAGGAGCGGCTGCGCATTGCGCGCGAGAGCGACGAACTCGGCGTCGTCGTCCGCCGCCGCCCCTCGGAGGTGTCGTAGGGCGATGGAGCGCCAATCTCCCCAAATGGGGGGAGATGTCCGGCAGGGGCAGAGGAAGCTGTCACATCGACGTCAACGCCCGCAGCCGCAGTGCGGTGTGCCTTCGCCGATTGCCGCGTTGCGGCCACAAGGTGTTTCCGCTATTGAGGCCGGACTTGAAATTAGGGCTGTTTCCATTCCATGGACATCGTCGACACGATCAAGAAAACGTTCGTTCCGATCCATCGCGAAGGCTATCCGTTCATCGCGGCGTTCGCCGCGGTGACGCTTTTCCTCGGTTATTTCTCTTCGATCCTGTTCTGGATCTGCCTCATTCTGACGGCCTGGTGCGTCTATTTCTTCCGCGATCCGGAGCGCGTCACGCCTGTCGACGACCGGCTGGTGGTGAGCCCGGCCGACGGCATCATCACCGCGGTCGGTCCGGCTGTGCCGCCGCGCGAACTCGGACTCGGCGCCACCGAAATGACCCGCATCTCGGTGTTCATGGACGTCTTCTCCTGCCATCTGAACCGCGCTCCGGTGCGCGGCCGCATCACAAGGATCGAGCATCGGCCGGGCGCATTCCTCAACGCCGCGCTCGACAAGGCGAGTGTCGACAACGAGCGCAACGGCCTGGTCATCGAAAGCCCGAACGGCACGGTGGCAGCAGTACAGATCGCCGGCCTGGTGGCACGGCGCATCGTCTGCTGGGCAGAGGCCGGCGGTACGATCGGCATCGGCGAGCGCTTCGGGCTGATCCGCTTCGGCTCGCGCGTCGACGTGTTCCTGCCCTCGACGGCGACACCGCGTGTCGCCGTCGGCCAGACCGCGGTTGGCGGTGAGACCATACTGGCCGAATTCGGCGGTGTCGCCGCAACGCCGCTCGTGCGGGTGTCCTGAGCCGTGGGCGCGCCATTCAAGAAATTCGAGGCGCATGGCGGCGGCGGCCCGCACATCCGTGAAATCCCGATGCGCATGGTGCTGCCCAATCTCGTCACCGTGCTCGCCATCTGCGCCGGCCTGTCCGGCATCCGCTTCGGCTTCGAAGGCCGTTTCGAGCCGGCGGTGGTGATGGTGCTGCTCGCGGCCTTCCTCGACGGCATCGACGGCCGCCTGGCGCGGATGCTGAAGGCGACGTCCAAATTCGGCGCGCAGATGGATTCGCTGGCCGACATCGTCAATTTCGGCGTAGCACCCGCACTGGTGCTCTATGCCTTCCTGCTCGACCGGGCCGGCTCGCCGGGCTGGATTGCCGCGCTCCTGTTCACCATCGCCTGCGGGCTTAGGCTTGCTCGCTTCAACGTGCTCGACGAAGAGACCGATCGGCCGCAGTGGCAGGTCGAATATTTCGTCGGTGTGCCAGCGCCGGCGGGCGCCGTGCTGGTGATGCTGCCGCTCTATCTGTACTTCCTGCGGCTTGGCCTGGAGCCGTCCCGCCCTGCAGCCTACGTCGCCACCGGCTTTACCATTCTGGTCGCCTTCCTGCTGGTCAGTCGGCTGCCGGTCTATTCCGGCAAAAGCCTGAAAGTCCCGGGCGACAGGGTGCTGCCGATCATCCTCGGCGTCGTCCTCTACATCCTGCTGTTGATGACCTATCCCTGGTACACGCTGACGGCGTCGGTCGCCGGCTATCTGATCTTCCTGCCGTTCAGCGTCCGCGCCTATTCGAGGCGTGCCAAGCGCGAAGGCGAGAAGGTGCCGCCTTCAGACATCGGCTGACCGTCGCCAATTCGCTCCGGCAGTCACCTGGCGCGGGAACCTGCCGGGCATGTTGACCGTTCTGTCTCAGCGGGCGAGGCGCGAACTCGCGAAATGCCTCGCCACTGATCTCTCAAGCTGCTGTCCCAGGTGCAGCGCCTGGAGAAGAGCGAGGAGAAATGGCTGTCGTCCTCATCGGTGCGTTGCTCATTGTCGTTGGCGTTGTGTACATGGCTGGCGCAGCCCTCGGGCGTGGGCGGCTCAGCGATCCGGAGCCTGTTCGCACGGCGCCGGATCGCCCGACCCCAAAGCTCGCAACGCCAGGCCCGACACTTGAGCCGCGGCGGCGCGGCCTCGGTTTCCTCGGCCTGTCGCAGAACTGGCCGGGCCTGCTGATGATGGCGGTCGGCGTCATCCTGCTGTTGTCGGTGGTGGTTCTCTAATGCATGTCGCCCAAAAGTGCGCAGCGGTTTTGGGATAACGACATGCATAAGAACAAGAATTTAAAGCGCGCCGCACGGGTTCTTTCAGTCGCGACGCGCTTTAAGCTGCCTCGCTGAGCCCTAGCCGGTTGATCGCCAGTTGGCGGGTCGAGACGTAGTCGGTCTTGCCCGAACCCAGAACCGGGATTTCCTCGACCTTGACGATGTCGTTAGGCACCATCAGGTCGGCGGCACCGGCCTTTTTTCCGAACGTGCGCAATTCGTCGGGGTCGGCGTCATTGGCGGTGGTGACCAGCACGATGCGCTCGCCGCGGCGTTTGTCCGGAACTGCCACCACGGCATGGTGCTCTTCCGGCCATAGCGACTGCACCAGCATCTCGACCGCGCCCAGCGACACCATCTCGCCGGCGATCTTGGCGAAGCGCTTGGCCCGGCCGCAGATGGTGAGGAAGCCCTCGCGGTCGACTGAAACGATGTCGCCGGTATCGTGCCAGCCGTCGCGCGGCTGCAATTCGCCGGGTCGATCTGCTGTCATGTAGCCCATCATCAGGTTCGGCCCATCGAGCCACAACTGTCCGGCGCCGCTGACGCCCTCGACCGGTTCGAGTTTCATCCGCATGGCCGGCAACAGCCGCCCGACCGTGCCGTCGCGGCCATGGATGGCTGTGTTGACGGCCACAACGGGCGCTGCCTCGGTCAGCCCGAAACCCTCGATAATCTCGGCCTGGAAGCGTTCACGGTAGACACGGCGCGTCTCCGGTCTCACCGCCTCCGCACCGGCGACGATGAAGCGCAGGCTGGAGAAATCGTCATCCTTGGCGGTGCGCGCATAGTTGGCGAGGAACGTGTCGGTGCCGAACATGACGGTCGGCCTTGCCTTGCGCGCGACCTCGGGGATCAGCTTGTAGTGAAGCGGCGAGGGGTAGAGGAACAGTTTTACCCCGGTGACCAGCGGCAGGATGGTGCCGCCGGTGAGCCCGAACGAGTGGAACACCGGCAGCACATTGAGCAGGATGTCGGCCGGCGAGATGGTGATGCGGGCTTCGGCCTGCATGGCGTTGGCGAGAAGGTTCCTATGCGACAGCACCACCGCCTTGGGCGTGCCCTCCGAGCCTGAGGTGAACAGGACCACCGCCGGCTTGGCCGCGTCCTGCCGCTGCAGCGGCAGGCGCCATAGCAAAGCGGCGGCGAGCTTGTCCAGCACGGTTACGCTGGCCCGCACATCCTCCAGCCATAGCAGCCTGGCGCCGCCTTCTTCCACCGCCGCGACGATGTCAGCGAGGCTGGCCTTGTCGACAAAGGCTCGCGACGAGACCACGGTGCGGATTTCGGCCGTGCGCACGGCCGCGGTGACGCTGGCCGGGCCTGCGGTGTAGTTGATCATCGCCGCCACCCGGCTCGCCGACAACAGGCCAATGAACGACAGCACGACGCCGTTGGCGTTGGGCAGCAGCAGTCCAACCGCTTCGCCCGGCGCCGTCACAGCCTCGAAGCGGCGGCCCAGCACCCGCGCGCCGATGAACAGCTTTCTGTAGCTCAGCGCGCCGCTGATCACGTCTTCGACGATAGGATGTGAGGCGCCGACCCGGTCGGCGGCGTCGCGTATGGCGAGAAACAGGCCGCGATCAAGATCGCTGCCGAAAAGCCGGGCCTCGGCAAAACGGTCGAACAGCGCATTGGTGTTCGAGGACAGATCAGGGTTTCGCGCCACCAGCTCGGCGATGGTCAGCGGCTCCAGCACACTGATCGACAGGCGCGGAAACCAGAGCCGCGGCGCCTTGTCCGCCGGCGTCAGCGATGCCGGCAGAGTTCGCGCTCCAGCGACGAAGATCGGCACGATGCGGGCGTCGGCCTGCATCGCGATGCGGGTGACGGCGCGAAACAGGCGAAATGTCCTGACATCAGGCTCGACCGTATCCGGCAGGTAGACGGCGAGGCGGCCCTTGCCCTTCAGCACCCGCACCAGCCGCCGGCTGACGAACACATGCTCGGCGTTGAAGGCGATGGTGCGGCCAAGCTCACGCCAGGGTTCGAGCCAGGGCGACCGCGCCGAGCCCTCGTCGAGGATATGCAGCGTGTCTTCCGGCAGCAGTGACAGCATCAGCGCCGGTTCGAGGCGCGACTGATGCGAAATGACGTAGATGACCGGGGCGGCTGCGTTGCGGGCGATCTTGATACGGCCGTCGGCAACCCGGTAGGCGAGCTTGAATGGCACATATAGCAGCGCCTGGATGAAGCGCAGGCCGAGGCGGAATTTCTCCACCACGCCGATCAGCAGCCAGGCCGCAACGAGGCCCGCAAGCAGCGCCAGTGTCAGGATCATGGCCGCATCTCTCCCAACGTTCTTCACGTCGCGCCTCTTTGGCGGGCGCTTCGGTGAGAACCTAGCCGAAGTGGGCTCAACGTCAATGCGGAGGTGCGGTTCCTTAGCCTTACTGGCCTAACCCGCCAGTAAAAGTGCGTGCCTATCTGTCCTTGCGGCAGAGAGCGCCTGCGGGATGAGTGTGGATCGATGGAGGGGCTCACGCCGCTTTCAACCTCCCGCTGATGAAGCGGAATTCCTGTGTCTTGCCGCCATAGCCATAGGCAGCGGCCGGCACCTCATGCACGAAGGCGTAGCTTTCCTCGTGCGTCTGACCCAGCATGCGGCCAAAGGCGGCGAAGATCGCCTTGAGATAGCCTTCCAGTTCGAGCTTGGTGTTGGTACCGTCGACCACCTTTATGTCGAGCCAGAAGGTCTTCGCGCCGTGCTCGGCCATTGACTTGCCGCCGGCGAACCAGTGCTGCGGGTCGAGATAGGATATGGCGACTGCCGTGATGGTGGGATCCTTGCGCAGATGCGTCGCGGTCAGTTCGCTCACCTCCCGCGCTATGGTGGCGGACAGAGCGGCATCGGGCCTGCCGGTGACGCTGACATTGATGATCGGCATATCTCTTCTCCTGGGTTTTGTCTCGCGGCGTGGAGAAAACCATGTCACGGTTCTAGCATCGGAAAAATCGAATTGTTTTTGAGTAACACTTCGATAATATTGAATTATGCAGACGCTCGATCCCGATCTCCTCAAAACTTTTCTCGCCTTCGTCGATGGCGGCTCGCTGGCGCAGGCGGCATCGATCGTTGGCCGCTCGCCTTCGGCGGTGACGGCGCAGATGCAGCGGCTGGAGGACATTGTCGGCGAACCGCTTTTGGTGTCGCAGGGGCGAGGGCGCGGCTTGACGCTAGCCGGCGAGGATCTGGTCGGACATGCGCGGCGCATCCTGGCCGCGCATCGCGAGGCGTGGCTGGCGCTCAACGGCGCGCGGGCCGACGGGCGCATCGCCATCGGCACGACGCAGGATTTCGCCGACAGCGGCCTGCCGGATTTGCTCAGGGCCTTCGCCATGAGTCATGCGCGCGTCAGGATCGAATTGCGCGTCGGCCGCTCCGCCGAATTGGCGCAGGCGCTGCAATCCGGCACCCTCGATCTGGCGATCGCCATGCGCCAGGCGTCAGCGCCCGACGAGGTTGGCGTGCTCCGCGAGCCTATGATCTGGCTCTGTTCGCAAAAGGGGCTGGTCTCGCGCCAGGACGAGGTGCCGTTGGCATTGCTCGACCCGCATTGCGGCTTTCGCGACGCGGCAATCGCGGCACTTGATGCGGCCGGCCGCCGCTACCGCATCGCCGCCGGCAGCGCCAGCCTGGCCGGACTGCGCACAGCGGTGAATGCCGGCATCGCGCTGACGCTGAGGACGGCGCGGTTCGCTCATTCCGGCATCGTCGAGGCGCCGCGCGATCTTGGCCTGCCGTCGGTCCCCGCTGCAGAATTCGCCATCCGGCGGCGCGAGGGGGCCGACCGGCCAGCGCAGGACCTGGCCGCGTTGATCAGCGGCAGCCTTCCCTTGGCCCTAGCCTGACGCCCAAAGAAAAAGCCGACCTTGCGGTCGGCTATAGGTTGACGGGCCGAGGGGTTTGGGGGGACTTGGGGGTGACCCGTCGATCCAACAATGCCTGAACCCGATGATGGTTCCGTGACTTTGCAAATTTATCTGGCGCAAATTTATCTCAGGGGGCAGATTTCTCAGGCGGAGCGCTGCCTCGCCGCTTGCCAGTCGCACCCGGCATGGGCGAACACTGCGCAAAGCACGATGACGCCGCCGATCATGCTGGCGGCCGGCGGGATCTCGGCCAGGAACAGGAAGGCGAACAGGATCGCGAACGGCACTTCAGCCGAGCCCAGCAGGCCGGATTCGGCGGCCGGGATGAGCCGCGCACCTTCCGTCCACAGGATAGAGGCCAGCGCGAAGGACATCCCGAAAGCGACGAGCAGCACGGCGTCTCTGGCCGAGACCGCCAATGGGTCGGTGACGAACCAGCCGAGCACGAACAAAAGAAACGCCGATACCGCTCCGGCCCACACCACAGGCGTGTCGCGGAAAGCACGCACCATGATCATGTAGAGCGCGGCGCCGATTGTCATCAGCAGCGCCAGCCCGTCGCCGAACAGATGGCCGGTACCGAAGCCGGACCAGACCATGATCGCCACGCCGCTGAGCGACACGGCGGCGGCGGCAAGCGTCTGCGGCCGGAAGCGCTCACGGACCAGCATGAAGGCAAGCAGCGCGGTGACGAAGGGCGCGGTGGCGTAGATGATCGCGACATTGGCAACGAAGGTGAACTTGAACGCCGATATGAAGGCGATGCTGGCGAGCGCGCCCTCGATCGCCAGCAGCCAGCCGCGCCAGCCGAGGCGCAGGCTTTCACGCCCGCCGGAGCGGCGGCGCCGCCAAAGCACATAAAGCGTGATCAGGATCGAGCCGACGAAGCCGCGCCAGCAGGTGATGGTCAGCGGGTCGGCGTGGATCGACTTGGTCAATACGCCGGTGAGGCCGAACACTGCCGCCGACGCCGAAACCAGGATGATGCCAAGGGTGCGCTCGGCAGCGGTGTCGATGGTGCCTGGCATGCTTAGGGATCCCGTCATGTCACCAGACTACCCTGCCTTGTCCTGACACTATACCGTCAGCAGGGATTGCCGCATCCTACATTCGCTTGCGGAAATGCTCGTTGCCGATGATCAGCAGGCCGGTCGCGACGATCAGGGCGAGGAACACTTCGCGGCGCGGCACATCGCCCCAGATCGCGAAAGCCCAGACTAGCCATGGCTGAACAGGGCTTGGTTGCTCAAGTCGGTTCATATCATCAAGCCGATGTCGCAGTTCGACACGGCTCCGGCGGAGCACACCGCGAACATCCCTGTTGACTCGGCCCCTGGGACAGCCCCGATAGAAAGGGCGGACAACAGCACGAGGTGATTCATGAGCCCTTCCGCCCAGTTCCTGAATGCTTCCGAAGCCGCCGGCCGGCTCGGGGTGTCGGCCAAAGCCCTGCGGCTCTATGAGCAGCGTGGCCTGATCGCTCCAATCCGCACCGCGGCCGGATGGCGGGCCTACGGTCCTGTCGAGATGGGTCGCGCCGCCGAGATCGCGGCCCTGCGCGCGCTTGGCTTCAGCCTCGCCCAGGTGGCGCGGGTGTTGGAGGGCGACTCGCGGGGCTTGGAGCCGGTCTTGGCCGCGCACCAGGCAGCACTCGAAGACCGACTGCGCCAGCTTGTGGGCACTATAGAGAAGATCGGTAGCCTACGGGATGATCTCGCTCAAGGCGAGGCGCCAACCGCCGGGGAACTGACGCGCCTGATGGCGCCACACGTCACGCTCAGCGTCGCTTTCGACCTTCCCTGGCCTTGGGGTGGCGAGCGCTTCGAGCCTATCCGACCGCTGAACTACATCATCGGTCCGCTAGGCAGTGGCAAGACCCGGCTGGCGCAGCGCCTGGCCGAGACCCTGCCCAACACCGCCTTCCTTGGCTTGGACCGACTGGCGGATGGTTGTGCGGTGGCTCTGGCTCGCATGGACGCCGATCCAGCTCTGAGGTCGCGGGTCGATGAGACGCTGGCCTGGCTCGTCGAGGACGGCGCCACGGTGTCGGACGCACTGATCGCCCTGCTCGCCGGACTGGAAGCCGAAGGCCCGTCCATGCTGGTCGTCGACATGATCGAACGGGGGCTGGACCAGGCTTCGCAAGAGGCCCTGATTGCCCATCTGCGCCGCCGTGGCCCCGGTGGTCGACCACTTTTTCTGCTCACACGCTCCTGCGCGATACTGGACCTGGTGGCCGTCGGCACCGACGAAGCGATCGTCCTCTGCCCCGCCAATCACAGCCCGCCAACGCATGTCGCCCCGTACCCCGGCACGCCCGGCTACGAGGCCGTCGCCACCTGCCTGGCCTCATCCGAGGTACGCGCTCGGACGGACGGCGTCATCGCCTGGCGGCCCCAGGTGGCATGAACAGGCACCCTGTCAAATGACACAGCCATGTCTGGACAGCTTGTCACTCTGATCCAAATGTCGTGAGATCGAAATTCAGGCCGTACCGGTTCCATCGAGTGTCGCGACGGGCGAATGAAGAATGACTGTCGAGGAGGGTTGGACATGGACGCCACCGGGCTGAAGGCCATGCAGGCACCGCTCAAGGAGGCCTATCGCAACGACGCGTCGAGCGCGCTGATCACGCTCAGGGCCCGGGGCTCGATCGACGACCAGTCGATCGCCTGCAAGGTGGTGGCCGAAGGCGATCTCGATTTTCGCGGCACTTTAGGTGTGGCAAGGGATGCGCCAGTCGGCTTCCGCGCCATCCGGTTGAATTTCAGCCTCGACAGCGACGAGCCACAAGAGCGCATCGACACGCTGCTCAAGCTGACCGAACGCTATTGCGTGGTGTTCCAGACCATCAATCAGAAGCCGGAACTGACGGTGAGCGCGCGGCGCTGAAAATCCGCCGCTGGCTACTCGCTTTCGCCTTCGTCGGCGAACGGCGAGGCGCTCGGCACGCACTGCACCGTCCAGCCGGCCGGCGTCGGCTGCTTCTGGTATTCGGTAATGGCGGAGGTGCATTGTTCGCGGGTGTCGAACGTGCTGGGCAGCACCACCATGCCGCCCTGCGGGCCGGCGACTACCAGATACCAGACCAACGCTACGCTCGAAGCCGCCATGGGAATTTCCTCAGTTGTTGTGGGAATCAGACAATCCTATCAACCGCGGGCGATCGACGAAAGCGTCCGCCGGACGCGGCCGCGGCATTACAGCCGCGTAAGGCCGGGACAGCTCAGTTCACGGCAAAGCAGTAGAAGAGGCCGTCGCCGCCGGTGCTCTTCAGCGCTTCTTGGCTGCAGCCGCCGCGTGAAGCGTGCGAGGAATTCCACGATTTGGCGGCGGCTGAATCGTCGAGGCCCGTGCGGTCGTGATGGCCCGTCATTGCCGCACCTTCTGCTCCACTGAGCGTCCAGTCACCGCAGGTCTGGTCGGCGATTTTCGTGCCGTCGGGCGTGGATCCGGTCAGCACGTCGTGTCGGTTGGGCTTGTCGCCGCGGCCGTTGACCACTTCGCCCTTTTCGTCGAGCGCCGTCTGCTTGGTGATGGCATTGGCATCACTATGCAGCGAAGCGACATCATCGGCGATCTTGACCCCCTTGGCGTTGAACCACGGCCCCTTGCCGATGCGGTCGCGCGCGTCCTCCGTGCTGGTCGAGAGATAGGCAGCCCAAGTCTTGCCGGTAACGCCGGCGGCTTCAGCCAGCGAGGCGCAATGCGCATCGGCACCCGCCGGGCCGCCGAGATCGGCGCCCTTGCCCGAACCGACGCTGGTGACGAAGAAACTCATCGTCGCGTCCTGCGACGATGCGACGCCGATGGCTACCAGTGATGCAGCGGCGGTGACGAGAAGCAGTTTGCGCATGGTGGTCCTCCGTTTGCGAACATTCCAACAACGTCGGTGGCGGCGCAATTCTTCCGTCAAAATGCGCGGTGCGTCTACTCCGGCTGCCGGTAGGCGACAAAGCGGTTGTGCTTGGCCTGGAAGATCAGGCCGGTTTCCTTGAGCGCGGGGCTGGCCAGCGGCACGATGCGTTTAGCGATCTCTGAGGGATGCGGCAGCGTTTCCGGATCCTCGCCGGGCATGGCCTGCGCCCGCATGGCGGTGCGGGTGGCGCCGGGGTCGGCGGCATTGACCCTGAGCGGCAGGTTTTCCGCCTCATGCGCCCAGGAACGCATCATCGTCTCGACCGCCGCCTTCGACGCCGCATAGGGCGCCCAGAAGGCCCGCGCCGAATGGGCAGCGTTGGAGGAAAGCACGATGGCCCGGCCAGCGTCGGAGAGCCTGAGCAGCGGGTCGACCGAGCGGATCAGCCGCCATGTCGAGGTGACGTTGATGGTCATTACCTTTTCGAAGGTTTTGGCCTCGACATGGCCAATCGGCGAGATGACGCCGAGCACGCCCGCATTGGCGACGAGGACGTCGAGCTTGCCCCAACGCTCGTGGATGGCGCCGCCCAGCCGGTCGATGCCGGCCATGTCGGCGAGGTCGAGTGGCACCAGCGTCGCCTGTCCGCCGGCCGCCTTGATCTCGTCGTCAAGCTCTTCCAGCCCGCCGACGGTGCGGGCTACGGCGATGACATGGGCGCCGGCGGCGGCAAGTTCCTTGGCGATGAAGTAGCCGATGCCGCGCGAGGCGCCGGTGACGACCGCGACGCGGCCGGAAAGGTCGAGGGCAGGGGTCACCGGGCAGCTCCGAAGGTTAGCGTTCTACGGCGCCCCCCTCTGTCCTGCCGGACATCTCCCTGCCGCACCGACGGCGCCCAACCTGCAAGGTGTGGCGAAAGTGGAGATGAAAGCCGATCTCCCCCCAAGTGGGGGAGATGTCCGGCAGGACAGAGGGGGGCGCGACAAAGCGATCCCGAAGAAACTTTCACGCTGGCGACGTTCACGGCTGCAGCAAGACCCTACGAACCGCCCGCCGCCAAGAGCGACAGCGTGCGCACATTGTCGGAGCCTTCGAAGTCGGCAAGCCGGGTCGGATATTGCCCGGTGAAGCAGGCGTCGCAGAATTGCGGCTGCTCATTGTCGCGGCCAGCCTCGCCGACGGCGCGGTAGAGCCCGTCGATACTGAGGAAACCGAGCGAATCGACGCGGATGAACTCGGCCATCTCTTCCACCGACATGCGCGACGCCAGCAGCTTCGACTTCTCCGGCGTGTCGACGCCGTAGAAGCAGGAGGCACGTGTCGGCGGCGAGGCGATGCGCATGTGCACTTCCTTGGCGCCGGCATCGCGCACCATCTGCACGATCTTCTGGCTGGTGGTGCCGCGCACGATCGAATCGTCGACCAGCACCACGCGCTTGCCCTCGATCATGCGGCGGTTGGCGTTGTGCTTGAGCTTGACACCCATGTGGCGGATCGAATCGCCGGGCTGGATGAAGGTGCGGCCGACATAGTGATTGCGGATGATGCCGAGCTCGAAAGGGATGCCCGCGGCTTGCGAAAAGCCGATCGCCGCCGGGGTGCCGCTGTCCGGCACCGGCACGACGATATCGGCCTCGACCGGGCTTTCGAGCGCCAGCTCGGCGCCGATGCGCTTGCGCACCTCGTAGACGTTGCGGCCTTCGACCGACGAATCCGGACGCGCGAAATAAACATATTCGAAGATGCAGAAGCGGGTTTTCTGCGGCTCGAAGGGAAACAGGCTCTCGATGCCCTTGGTTGTGACGACGACCATCTCGCCGGGCTTCAGGTCGCGCACGAAACGCGCGCCGATGATGTCGAGCGCGCAGGTTTCGGAAGCCAGGATCCAGGCACCGTCGAGATCGCCGAGCACTAGCGGGCGGATGCCGAGCGGATCGCGGCAGCCAATCATCTTCTTTGCCGTCATCGCCACCAGCGAGAAAGCACCCTCGACCTGGCGCACCGCATCGATGAAGCGCGAGTTGAGATCGCGTTCCTTGCTGGTGGCGACCAGATGCAAGATCGTCTCGGTGTCGGAGGTCGACGAGAAGATCGCGCCTTGTTTCTGCAGCGCGCGCTGCACGGTCATGGCGTTGGTGAGGTTGCCGTTGTGGGCGACGGCGAAACCGCCCTCGGCGAGCTCGGCGAAAAACGGCTGGATGTTGCGCTGGCCGGCGCCACCGGTGGTGGCATAGCGCGTGTGGCCGATGGCGCGGTTGCCCTGCAGGCTGTCGATGACGCGCTGCTTGGTGAAGGTGTCGCCGATCAGGCCGACATGATGTTCGACATGGAACTGGGTGCCGTCGTAGGAAACGATGCCGGCCGCTTCCTGGCCGCGATGCTGCAACGCATGCAGGCCGAGCGTGACGATAGCTGCGGCGTCCTGTCGGCCAAAAATACCGAACACACCGCATTCGTCATGGAAATGATCGTCGGCTTCGGCGGAAAGCACGTCGTCTGCGTCTGCCATCTTCAGCTCCGCTAAAGTCGCTATATAGTGTGATGACTGCCAGAGAGCAACGTAGAGTTTGCAGCGTTCACATGGTCGTTAGTTTGCCGGCGCCGGATTGGCCGGTGCATTGTCGGCCGGTGGCGCGTCGGTTCCGCTGTCGTCGGGTGCCGGAGCATCGGTCTCGTCGCCGGTTGCTGGCGTGTCCGCCGCGGGTGCATCCGCCGCCGGAGGTGTCTCGGCACCGGTCTCGGGTGCCGGCTGATTCGGGTTGAGCCTGTTGAGGATCGCGTTTTCCGGATCCTCGGGCAGCAGGCTTTCGAGCTTGGCGCCGATCGATTCGAGCAGCGGTCGCGACTTGGCGTTGGCGACCCAGCCCGGAGCCTTCTCGCCGGCCAGCCAGTTGAAGAACAGCAGGGCCACCGCGACGACCAGGATGCCGCGCGCCGCGCCATAGAGGAAACCGAGCGTGCGGTCGAGCGCGCCGATCCTGGAATCGATGATCCAGTCGGCAAGCTTCATGGTGATGACGGAAACGACGATCAGCGCGATGATGAAGACGATGCCGGCGGCGGCCACCATGGCAACCTTCTCATTGTCGACATAGGGCTGAACATAAGGCAGGACCGGTCTGTAGAAGAAGAACGCCGCTGCCGCCGCCGCTATCCAGGAGATGATGGAGAGGACCTCGCGCGAAAAGCCGCGAACCATGGCGAGCATCGCCGAGACCAAGGTGAAGCCGACGAGTATTCCGTCAAGCAGCGTAATCGGCATGTCTTTTGCCCCACTCCGGTCTCTTTTTCACGACTCGGGCGAGCCGCGTCACTCTTGCTCGTCGGCGCGGCTGCGCCGTGAGCCGGCTATGCGCGCCACGAGATCGGCAAGCCCGGTGGGCTGGAAAGCGCCGGCCCCTATCCCCCCGGCAAGTTCCTCGCTGCCCAAGGGCAGAACCGCGCTTCCGAAACCCAGCTTTTCGGCTTCCTTCAGGCGCTGCTGCGCATGCGCAACCGGCCTAACGGCGCCCGAAAGGCTGATTTCGCCGAAATAGACGCAATCGGCCGGAAGGGCAAGACCGGTGAGCGAGGAAACCAGCGCGGCCGCTACCGCCAGATCGGCGGCCGGCTCCGAAATGCGGTAGCCGCCGGCAACATTGAGATAGACGTCGTGGGTACCGAAGCGGACCCCGCAATGGGCTTCGAGGACGGCGAGGATCATCGACAGCCGGGCGCCGTCCCAGCCGACGACGGCGCGGCGGGGCGTGCCCAGCGACGACGGCGCCACGAGTGCCTGGATCTCGACCAGCACCGGGCGGGTGCCTTCCATGCCGGCGAAAACCGCCGCGCCCGGCGCTTTTGCATGGCGTTCGCCGAGAAAAAGCTCGGACGGATTGGCGACCTCGCGCAGGCCCATGTCAGACATTTCGAAGACGCCGATCTCGTCGGTCGGCCCGAAGCGGTTCTTGACCGTGCGCAGGATGCGGTAGTGGTGGCCGCCTTCGCCCTCGAAATAAAGCACCGCGTCGACCATGTGCTCGACGACGCGCGGCCCGGCGATCTGGCCTTCCTTGGTGACGTGGCCGACCAGCACGATCGCCGCCCCTGTGGATTTCGCATAGCGGATCATCGCCTGGGCGGCGGCGCGCACCTGGGTAACGGTGCCGGGCGCAGAATCGGCCATGTCGGTCCACAAGGTCTGGATCGAATCGAGGATCACCAAATCCGGTCGCCGGCCGTCGGCGATCGTGGCGAGGATGTCCTCGACATTGGTTTCGGCGGCAAGCTCCACCGGAGTGTCGGCGACGCCGAGCCGTTGCGCGCGCAGCCGGATCTGGGCAACGGCCTCCTCGCCGGAGACATAGACGATGCGATGGCCTTTTGCCGCGAGTGCGGCTGCGGCCTGGGTCAATAGCGTCGACTTGCCGATACCCGGGTCGCCACCGACCAGCAGCGCCGAACCGCGGACAAAACCGCCGCCGGTGGCGCGGTCAAGTTCGCCGATGCCGGAAACGATGCGTGGCGCGTCCTCGATATCGCCGGACAACGTCGTGAGCACCACCGCGCGGCCCTTGCGCGCATTGCGCGAGTTGGCCGGCCCCGAGCCGATGCCGCCGGACGTGCCTTCCTCGACCAGCGTATTCCACTCGCCGCAGGCATCGCATTTGCCGGCCCAGCGCTGATGCACCGATCCGCAATTCTGGCAGATGAACTGAACGCGGGACTTGGCCATCAGGCGTGCCCCGGTTCGGGTGTGGCAGATGCAAACGACGGATAGGCCGGCGGGACAGCGCCCCCCTCTGTCCTGCCGGACATCTCCCCCTCAAGGGGGGAGATCGAATGTCGCGGCGGATTTCGCCAATCATTAGTGTTGCAAAGTGTGCGGCTGGATCGAAACTGCCAATCTCCCCCCAAGAGGGGGAGATGTCCGGCAGGACAGAGGGGGGCGCGACGGAATGAGACCTGTCTCAAGCGGCTACTCGAACCGATCCGGCAGGTGATGCTCCTCGGCGAGGTCGGAGAAGCGGGTGAACTCGCCCTGGAAGGCGAGGCTGACCGAGCCGGTCGGCCCATGGCGCTGCTTGGCGACGATGACCTCGGCCTTGCCGCGCATCTCGTTCATCTCGTTTTCCCATTTGATATATTCGTCGGTGCCGGGCTTCGGCTCGCGGTTCTTCAGATAGTATTCCTCGCGGTAGACGAACATCACCACGTCGGCGTCCTGCTCGATCGAACCCGATTCGCGCAGATCCGAGAGCTGTGGGCGCTTGTCGTCGCGGCTTTCGACCTGACGCGACAGCTGCGACAGCGCGATGATCGGCACGGCAAGCTCCTTGGCCAGCGCCTTCAGGCCGGTGGTGATCTCGGTGATTTCCTGCACGCGGTTCTGCGAGGCCTTGGCGCTCGACCCCTGCATCAGCTGGATATAGTCGATGACGATGACGTCGAGGCCGCGCTGGCGCTTCAGCCGCCGCGCGCGCGCCGAAAGCTGAGCGATCGAGATGCCGCCGGTCTGGTCGATGAACAGCGGGATTTTCTGCATGGTCTGCGAGCAGGCGACCAGCTTTTCGAAATCCATTTCGGAAATCTCGCCGCGGCGGATTTTTGACGACGGGATTTCGGTCTGCTCGGAAATGATGCGGGTGGCGAGCTGTTCCGACGACATTTCGAGTGAGAAGAAGCCGACGACGCCGCCATTGGCCGCCTTGAACGAGCCGTCGGCCTGCTGTGCCGGCACATAGGCCTCGGCGATGTTGAACGCCATGTTGGTGGCGAGCGAGGTCTTGCCCATGCCGGGGCGGCCGGCGATGATGATCAAGTCGGACGGCTGCAGGCCGCCCATGCGGCGGTCGAGATCGCGCAGGCCGGTGGCGACGCCCGACAGGTGCCCGTCGCGCATATAGGCGGCATTGGCCATGTCGACGGCGGTTTTCACCGCATCGGTGAAGCTCTCGAAGCCGCCATCGTAGCGGCCGGTCTCGGCCAGTTCGAACAGGCGCCGTTCGGCATCCTCGATCTGCTCGGACGGCGACATGTCGACCGGCGCATCGTAGGCGATGTTGACCATGTCTTCGCCGACGGTGATCAACGCGCGCCGTGTGGCGAGATCGTAGATGGCGCGGCCATAGTCGGCGGCGTTGACGACGGTGACCGCCTCGACGGCCAATCGCACGATATATTGCGCAACCGTCATGTCGCCGACCTTCTCGTCGGCCGGCAGGAAGGTCTTCAGCGTGATCGGCGTCGCTATCTTGCCCATGCGGATGAGTTCGGCGGCGACCTCGAAGATTTTTCTGTGCAGCGGCTCGTAGAAATGGCCTGACTTGAGGAAGTCCGAGACGCGGTAGAAGGCATCGTTGTTGACGAGGATGGCGCCGAGCAGCGCCTGCTCGGCCTCGATATTGTTTGGCGCCTCGCGATAAAGCGGTTGCTCCGCCACGCCGAATTTTCGCGCTGCCTCTGCCATGATGTCCCCGGTTCTTGATCCCGGCTTCTCGATATCAGAACGAGAAAAAACCGGTGCTGACTTATCTGCATCAGTGCGCGTCGAACTTGCCTTGATGCCCGCTGTTCACAGGAACGGCAAACCGTCCACAGGACAGAATTCCCGTGCCTCGATTCCAGTTGACTCAGCAAGGTCGCGATTCTACGCGATGCATCGAACAAATCAAGAACAAAATCGGAGAGGAGGAAGCTGCATCAGGAATCGACGCGAGATTAGATTGTGTCGCCCCAGTCGAGCCGTCGCGCCAGCCTGAACGCATCGCCGTCGCGCTTGGTGAACAGTTTTTCGCCGGCGCTGCCGTCCTTTTGGCAAAGCTTGAACAGAACCTTGCCTGAACCGGATTTCGGCGGCGCGATCACCCGCGCGGCGCGCGACGAGGCAGTTTGCCGCGAGGCGGCGACATAGATGAATTTCTCGTCCTCCCATGGCACGTCGGCGTCCTTGGCCAGCCGGTGCAGGCGCGAGCGTGCGACACGGCGCGAAAAATGGCACCAGTCGGGGGCTGTGAGCGGGCAGGGTGCCTCATGCGGGCAAGGGGCAAGCACATGCGCGCCCGCCTCGATGAGGTGCCGGCGCACGGCAAGGATGCGCTGCCATCCGGCCGGCGTGCCCGGTTCGACGACCAGAAGCGTGTCGTCGGTGAGCTGCCAGAGCCGGTCGATGAGCTTTGGCAGCGACGCCGGCGCGATCTCGTCCAGCACATAGGCGCAGGTGACCAGCTCGGCCGGCTCGAGATCGGCAAGGTCGATGGTGACATCGCCGGCCAGCCAAGCGATTTTGGCCGTCATCGCCTCAGTGGCAAGCGCTTCGCCGACACGGCGCACCGCGGCGCTCGCCTCGAGCAACACCGCCTGTTCGAGATCGGGCCAGAGATCGAGCGTGGCCCAAAGCACCGTACCAGGGCCGGCGCCGACATCGAGCAGGGTTTTCGGAGCATAATCGGGCCTTGCCTCGCTGAGCGCATCAAGGCTGGCGCGGACGGCGGCGTAGGTCGCCGGCAGCCGCGTCGCCAGATAGGCCTTGACCGCCATCTCCTCGGCCATGTGCATGCGGCCGTCGCGCAACTCGGCGCGGTAGCGGTCCGACAGCGTTCTTGCCGCTTGCTTCAGCATCGGCAGCGGCACTTTTTCGAGGAGACGCTCGACACCCTGTCGAAGCGGGACAGGCAGTTCCATGGCTCACGCTCCCCTAGGCGCGAGCAGGATGACCGAGGCGCCAACGATGCAGAGCGCGGCGCCGGCAAGGTCCCAGCGGTCGGGGCGCACGCCTTCCACCAGCCACAGCCATCCGAGCGAGGCGCCGATGTAAATGCCGCCATAGGCGGCATAGGCGCGGCCCGCCGCACTGATGTCTACCAGCGCCAGCAGGAAGCCGAACAGGGCGAGCGAGACCATGCCTGGCACCAGCCACAGCGGCGACTTTTCCAGTCGCCACCATGCCCAGATCGAAAAGCAGCCGGCGATCTCGGCAAGGGCAGCGACGATGTAGATGAGATAGGTCATGAAGAAAGGTCTCGCGGTGACGGCGAGACCTTTTTCAGCATGCAGGCAGGCAATGGCAAGCGGCAATGACGTGGCGGCCGGCAGTCTATTCCGGATCCGCCACCTTGCGCCGCCGCGCGGGCTTGGCGGCAGGGGCTTTTGGGCGATGCCCCATGTCGTGCATCTCAAGCGCCTTCTCGCATTTGGCCATATAGTCGCGCGTCATCGGCAGCGTGTCGTTCTTCTTGGCGATCTGGATCTGGAAGATCACAAGATCCTGCCAGCGGAAGGCTGCTTCCGATGCTGCCAGATAGAACTCCCACATGCGGCAGAAGCGCTCGTCATAGATCGCCTTGGCCTTGTCGCGATTGGCGGCGAAGCGCTCGCCCCAGTGCTTCAGCGTGTCGGCATAATGCAGCCGCAGGATCTCGATGTCGGTAACGATGAGGCCAGACTTTTCGATCGCCGGCATGACTTCCGAGAGCGAGGGGATATAGCCGCCCGGGAAGATGTATTTGCGAATGAAGGCGCTGGTTGCCCACGGCACGCCGGAGCGGCCGATCGTGTGCAGCAGCATGACGCCGTCCGGCTTGAGCAGCGTCGCCGACTTTTCGAAGAAGGTGCGGAAGTGATTGACGCCGACATGCTCGAACATGCCGACCGAGACGATGCGGTCGAAGCGCTCGTTGAGCTCGCGGTAATCCCTCAACTCGAAATGCACGCGATTTTCCAAACCTTGCGCATGGGCGCGGTCGGTGGCGACGCCATGCTGCTCGGTCGACAGCGTCACGCCTTGCACGTCCACGTCGAAGGACTTGGCGAGATAGAGGCCGAGCCCGCCCCAGCCGGAGCCGATGTCGAGCACCGTCTGGCCGGCCTTCAGCCTGAGCTTGGCGGCGATGTGGCGCTTCTTGGCGGTCTGCGCCTCATCGAGCGTCATGTCCGGCTGCTCGAAATAGGCGCAGGAATACTGCATGTCATCGTCGAGGAAGAGCCGGTAAAGGTCGCCCGAGAGATCATAATGGCGCTGCACGTTGCGGCGCGCGCGCGCCGCCGTATTGATCTGCTGCAGGCGGCGAAAGGCGTGGCGCAGGCCCTCGATCGCCTTCGACCAGGTGGCGTCGATGCCGCCGCTGCCCATATTCTGGAAGGCGATGCGCATCACCCCCAGCACGCCGCCCTCGAGTATGTCGAGTTCTCCGTCCATATAGGCTTCCGGCACCGCCAGCATCGGATCGAAGGTGATGGCACGCTCAGCATGCGCGGTCTTGATGTGCATGTGCACCGGCTCGCCGCTGCCGTCGCCAAAAGTCACCGAAAAGCCTTTCGGTCCGGTGACTTTGAGATTGCCGGTGCGAACCAGGCGGTCGAGAACGCGCTTCAACAGAATATTCATGACCAAATGTCCCCTCTCGGTCAGACACGCTGTCCTACTCTGCATCAACATATAGGGTTTCGAAAAGTTCCTTTTGGCACAAAAATGCCCGGGCGAGAGGCCCGGGCATTGGTCCAGAAACGACTGGAAGCCGACTAAGTGACCGGAGCGCCGTTCTGACGCTCGGTCGTATGTAATCAGGCGTTGTCTTCGCCACCCTCGAACTCGGCATTGGGGTCGAAGAAGTTCTCCGGGCGCGCATTGTCGTTGATGTCCTCGCCATAGATGGCTTCGGCGGTGGTCAGCGTCTCGCCCTGGGCCTGGCGCTCGGCTTCGTCGGCCGTGCGGGCGATGTTGAGCGTGATGGTGACCTCGACTTCCGGATGCAGCGCGATCGCCACATTGGTAAGACCGATGGTCTTGATCGGCTGGTTGAGCAGGATCTGGTTGCGGTTGACCGAAAAGCCCTCCGCCGTCAGCAGCTCGGCGATGTCGCGGGTCGACACCGAGCCGTAGAGCTGACCGGTTTCACCGGCCGAACGCACGGCGATGAAGCTCGTGCCGTCGAGTTTTTCCGAAATCTGCATGGCCTCGGACTTGCGCTCGAGGTTGCGGGCTTCGAGCTGGGCGCGCTGGCCTTCGAACTTCTTCTTGTTGGCTTCGTTGGCCCGCAGCGCCTTGCCCTGCGGCAGCAGGAAGTTGCGGGCGAATCCGTCCTTGACTTTGACGGTATCGCCCATCTGGCCGAGGCGGGAAACGCGTTCGAGAAGAATGACTTCCATGGTTTTGTTCCTTCGTATGGGCGCGCCAATCATTGGCATCGACGCCGAATTGTCTGGAACAGGTCAGGAAGCTGAGGGCGTCGCCGCCTATGTCGCTGTCCTGCCTGTCGCGGCAGTTAGAGGTCTTCACCTCAACCCGGGATTTGATGGCAAACCCTGCGGCGCCCGTCGCCGTGGGAAAAGCGGGCGGCGAACCACCCGCTCAAAAGAGCGTTAGCGAACCACGTAGGGCAGCAGGCCGAGGAAGCGGGCGCGCTTGATCGCCTTGGCGAGCTCGCGCTGCTTCTTCTGGCTGACGGCGGTGATGCGCGACGGCACGATCTTGCCGCGCTCGGAGATGTAGCGCTGCAGAAGACGTACGTCCTTGTAGTCGATCTTGGGCGCGTTGGCGCCGGAGAACGGGCAGGTCTTGCGGCGGCGATGGAAGGGGCGCCGGGTCGGGATCTGATTGATGTCGACCATTATTCTGCACTCCCTTCAACACCTTCGCGCGGACGGCGCGGACCACGGTCCGCACCGGCGTCGCCACCGAAGCTGCGCGGCGGACGATCGCCACGGTCGCCGCGATCGCGGTCGCCGAACGAGCGCGGCCCGCGATCGCGGTCGCCGAAGCTGCCTCGCTCCGATCGCTCTTCGCGCTTCTGCATCATCGCCGATGGGCCTTCCTCATGCGCATCGACCTTGACGGTGAGGAAACGCAGCACATCCTCCGACAGGCCCATCTGGCGCTCCATCTCGTTGAGCGCGGCCGGCGGGCAGGTGATGTCCATCAGCGTGTAGTATGCCTTCCGGTTCTTGTTGACCCGGTAGGTGAGGGACTTCAGTCCCCAGTTCTCGACCCGGCCGACGGACCCGCCATTAGCGGAGATGACACCCTTGTACTGTTCGACAAGCGCATCGACCTGCTGCTGCGAGAGGTCCTGCCGGGCAAGAAACACATGTTCGTAAAGAGCCATATTGTTCTTTGCCTTTCTTCGTTTCTCTCCCGGTTCCCGGCGGCAAAAGCCTCTGCAACTTCTCTGACCCGCTAGTCCCGAAGGGGCGGGGGAAGAAAGGAGCATGACGAGACGGTCGAGAGCGGAGACACGGGAGGCGGAAGCGCTTCTGGCCCCACACGGAGGTTTTCGAAAAACCTCCGGCCCTCCGTTCAGCCCCCAGCAAGGACCGGCAGATTGCGGGCGTCTATACAGCAATTTGGCCGCAAGGCAAGCGCAAGCGGAAAACCCGCAGGGCTCCGAATCCAGGTTAACGCGATAGCTGACCGAGGATCGATGCGAGATAGTCGGTGCTCCAGGCTGCCATCTTGCGTCTGCGCTTGATTGGACGTTTGTCGTTGACGGCTTTGACGAGATTGAGGGCGAAGTGGCGGACGATTGCCATGTTGTTTGCGCCGTGGCCCTTGCGCAGTCTCGACTGGTCGTCCTTGAAGACGACGTCGAGCGTCCAGTGCAGGGCGTTCTCGATAAGCCAATGGCCGCGCACGGCGTGAGCGGCCCGCTCGGCGGAGAGATCGGCCGAGGAGATGTAGTAGCGCGTATCGAACCGGCTCCTGTCCTTGAGGCCGGTTCGGGAGCGGACAC
>NZ_VLKT01000013.1 GCF_007830515.1 Mesorhizobium tianshanense | reverse complement strand
TGACCCTCGACCGTCTACTCGCGCGCATCCGGACCGACCGCCAAAGCTTCCTGAAGATCCTCCAACGCCCGGACATTCCGCTCCACACCAATGGCTCGGAGAACGATATCCGCAGCGTGGTGACCCGGCGCAAGATCAGCGGCGGAACCCACAGCAACCAGGGCCGTGCCGCCCGCGACACCATGCTCAGCATGATGAAGACCTGCAACAAGCTCGGTGTCAGCTTCTGGGATTATCTCGGCGACCGCCTCGGCATCCCTGGCAGCAAGATCCTACCGCTTCCCGTTCTCCTCGCCGCGCGCTGAACCCCAACAGCAGATCGACGCGCCCAAACGCCGCCGCTTTTGCCCCGGTTACCATGTTTTAGTGGGTGTGGCAGTCTGAAGCGAACGGGTCTCTCGCCGAGCTTCCCTGATAAGGCAAAAAAACAGGGAATTTTCGCGCAAACCGTCGATATTGGCGGTCCTCACGCCATTATTGTTACGCAATTTCAGTTGTTTAGGGCAGAAATTCCCTTATGCCTTTATCAGGGAATTCGTTTGGACGAGCAGGGAAACATTCCCGCATCGCAGTGATTGGATCAGGCGGGCAATGGCGAGTATCTGCCCTTGGTCGGTGACTTTATGAGCTTCAACGAAATCATCGAAACGTTGAATCGAGAGGGACATGAATTCTCATTCAAGCAAGTCCCCAAGGACGTCTTCGCTACGCTCTTTCCCGGGGCCGCCGAGGTGGCAGAGACGTTTAGCTACTTCGAAGCTCGCAAACAAAATAGCAGGAAAGCAGGTTCGCGACGTGGGCTCAAGAGAATTTCCTGGCCCAAAAGACGGACGCCGAGAGCGGCGTGGCGGCCTGATCGTGGCCCTTGCTGGGAGCCAGAGATGGCCCAGCGGTCAGTCCCGCGCCTCAGCCGTTTGGCGGCTCTCATGTGTGGTATCATTCGGCAGGGCGTCCAGCACCCTCGAGGAGACAAAAGTCATGGATTCCTAAGGGATGGCTCAGATGTCCTCCGTCGATTCTCTCGCAGCGAGTTTATTGTCGGCAACATTGATGTTCGATCGGGCGTCGTTGCTGGCGCTCGAGGCTTTAGCTGCCGAATCCGACCGTCGGGTCCTGAGACGCGGTGAGGTTCTGGTTCGCGAAGGCGATGCGTCGGACAGGTTTTTCATCGTGCTGTCTGGACGCTTTACGGTACACAAAGGAGATTCGACTGGCTCGGTCGCCGAGATCGCACAGGGTGAACTCATCGGTGAAACCGGTTTCTTCGCGGGACTACCCCGCACGGCCACTGTCCTTGCAGCGCGCGATTCGATCGTCCTTGAAATCGGTCGCAATCATTTCGAGAAGGCGGCCGAGACATTGCCGAGCCTGAGAGAGGCGGTCACGGTATTTCTGGCGCGTCGGTTTGCCACCCAATCTCCGAGTTCGTCGCGTATCAAGGAACCTGCCAAGATCCGAACGCTTGCGATCATTGCAGCCGGCGGAAGTCGCATCTCACCGGTGCTCATCCAGCACCTACGGCAAGCGTTCGACGCGGCCACGCGCGCTCGGTTCGTTTCCCGGCTTGACATCCAAGCGAAGTTCCCAGGTCTTCCGATCGACGACCAGCCGATCCTTAACTGGTTGAACGAACTGGAGGCGGAAGCCCAATTCATCGTCTATGTTGCCGATGAGGAACCTAATGAATGGACCCAAATCTGCATTCGCCAGGCCGATACCGTCCTGTTGCTGGCCAACGCGTCCTGCTCGCCTCGCCTGAACCCGTCTGAGGAACTGACGCTATCGGTCCATCCGCCATCGACCAGTCGGCTTGTCCTAATTCACGACAGTCGCTCGGCTGCGGTCTCCGGTACCTCTGCATGGCTCGATGAGCGACCCTATGTTGACCAGCATCATCACGTTGCGCTGGACGACGGGTCTGATTTCCAGCGCCTGGTCCGATTTATTTCGGGCAAGGCACTGGGCTTCGTGGCGGCAGGAGGTGGGTCCCTCGGCAGCGCTCATTTAGGCGTCTACAAGGCTTTCGTTGAGGCGGGCGCTTGCTTCGACTATCTCGGCGGGACAAGTTCCGGAGCGGCGATGATGGCCGGCTTCGCAAGAGGCTTGGATGCCGAGCAGATCGACCGAGGTACCCACAACATATTTATCAAGAGCCGGGCGTTTCGCCGTCCCACCTTGCCGCATTTCGCGCTTCTGGATCACAAAGCGTTTGATCGGGCCCTTCGGCTGGAATACGGCGACGTTCTGATCGAGGATCTTTGGCTTCCGTTCTTTGCGCTTTCGACCAATCTGAGCAGCCGTCAGCCCCATGTCCACCGTCGTGGAAAGCTCTGGCACGCCGTTCGGGCGTCCGGCTCCATCCCGGGTGTCCTGCCGCCGTTCTTTACAGATGACGGCGACATGCTGGTGGACGGCGCTATCATGAACAATTTGCCGCTGGAGCAGATGAAGGAGCTCAAGACCGGACCCAATGTCATCGTTACCTTCGGGTCGAGTGCACCGCAAAAATACGACATAGACTATGACCGCATCCCCGGAGCTTCCGAACTGGCATTGGCCTTGCTGAACCCTTTCGGTCGTGCCCGCTTGCCTCGGGTTCCCAGCATGCTTCAGGTCATTGCCTTGAGCATGCTGGCACACCGGCCGCAGGACATTGCCGTCGGCGAAGAGGATATCTTGGTCTGTCCGGAGGTTTCCAACACGATCAGCTTCATGGATTGGAGTCGGCATTCCGGGTTGTTTTCGGATGCCTACGACCGCACGACCCGATGGATCGAGGAACATCTCCGCCAGAACGACTCAGGGCTCCGAGCGGTGCTCGGCACCGCGCACGATTAGCATGGCTTATAGTCCAGACCCTTAGCGGCGGCGGCGACGAGCCGCTCCGCTGCCGAAGTAGACGCCGAAAAAGTATGGCCGAGGTTGGCTCTAGCAATGTCGTTGCGAGAGTCGAACAACTGAATTTCAAATCGACCGGTCAGTCCACGCGGCTGTTGCGGGGTGGCGCGATCGCCCTCAATCTGCTTTTGGCGTTTCGACGTTTAGCCTGACTAGCACAATTGTAACCTTCGTGCTACATATTGACGTAATCTGTAGTGCGAAGGCGTCAAAATGCCAACTCCCCACAATCCTCCAGCCGCCGTAAGACGCGCCCTACGCAAGCTGGGGGCGGATATTCACGACGCCCGGCGGCGGCGCCGACTCCCGATGGCAGTGGTGGCCCAGCGCGCCTTCACCTCGCGCTCGACCTTGCAACGGGTCGAGGCCGGCGACACGAGTGTCAGCATCGGCATATATGCCGGCGTTCTTCAGGCACTCGGCCTGCTCGATGGCCTGAGCCAGGTCGCCGACATCAGCAACGACAGGGTTGGCCAGGCGCTGGCCACCGCCGAACTGCCGAAGCACGCTCACCTCAAGCGACCGGCGGGGACGTTGCGCGATGGCTGACTTCGAGGTTCATATCGATCTTGACGGCCGCAAGCGCCCCGTCGGACTGGCGAGAAGCAATCGCGTCCGCGGCGCGGAGACGATCCTCTTCGAGTATGACGGCGCATGGGCTCGACGATCCGGATCGGTTCTCCCTGGAGCCCGCGCTTGCCCTGACCCGCGGCGCCTTTGCCCCACCTGCCGGACTGGCCACATTCGGCTCCATCGGCGACTCGGCTCCCGACACCTGGGGGCGACGCCTCATGCAGCGTTCCGAGCGGCGTCTCGCGGAACGCGAGAAACGTGCTGTTCGCACCCTGGCCGAGAGCGACTACCTTCTCGGCGTCGCGGATCAGACACGACTTGGCGCCCCTCCGCTTCCGCTTGGTCGGCGCAGAAGTCTACCAAGTGCCGATCCGTGACGGCGTCCTTGCCCTCATCGAGCTCGGCCGGCTTCTGCAAATCACCGAGCAAATTCTCCGCGACGAGGAGACGGACGAGGATCTCCAACTGATCTTCGCACGCGGTTCTTCTCTAGGCGGCGAGCGACCGAAGGCGTCGGTCATCGACCAGCATGGTCACCTCGCAATCGCCAAGTTTCCCAAGGAGACAGACGACTACAGCGTGGAGACCTGGGAGGAGATCGCGTTGCGTCTGGCCGGCCAGTCCAGCATCACCACGCCGCAGCGCGAACTGATCGGAGTCGCCGGCAAGCCGGTCATGCTGTCGAGACGCGCGACGGCGCGCGCCGTATCCTGTTCCTGTCCGCTATGGCGATGATGGGTGCCAGGAACGGCGAGCGCGGCAGCTATCCCGAGATTGTCGATGCGCTCGCGCAACATGGCGCCCAGGGAAAAACCGACGCCCATGCCCTCTATCGCCGTGTCGTCTTCAACGTGCTGGTTTCCAACGTCGATGACCACCTGCGCAACCACGGCTTCCTTTGGCTGGGAAAGGCTGGATGGTCACTCTCGCCTGCCTACGATCTCAATCCGGTTCCGACCGATCTCAAGCCGCGTGTTCTGACGACCAACATCGACCTCGACGAACGCACGTGTTCGCTCGATCTGCTGGAGTTCGCGGCGGGGTTCTTCGCGCTTACGCTCGCGCAGGCACGAACGATAATCAAGGAGGTGGCCACCGTGACTTCGACCTGGCGCGATGCAGCCAAGGCGGTGGGCGCCCGATCGGCCGAGATCAACCGCATGGCGAGCGCCTTCGAGCATGATGATCTCAA
This sequence comes from Mesorhizobium tianshanense, assembly GCF_007830515.1. GTDB lineage: Bacteria > Pseudomonadota > Alphaproteobacteria > Rhizobiales > Rhizobiaceae > Mesorhizobium > Mesorhizobium tianshanense. The sequence continues at coordinate 141,757 of NZ_VLKT01000013.1, read as the reverse complement.
GAAGGCGCTGGCGCTCTAAGCGCGAAGACTTTTCTAGAAGATTTCGGCCAGCCACGAGCAGCACCGGCACCGGAGGGCGTGCACGACCGAAGTCAGAATCCGCCTAATTGCACGTCGTAGCCGCCGACTACTGCATGTATCGCTGAAAGGTCTTTCGCTAGGTGTGACGAGTGCCATCAACGAGAAGGAGAAAATAGACGAAGAGGCCCAAAACCATTTCTCTCAAGAATTATGAACTTACCAGATAGCGCTCAATTCAAACTCAAAGAATTAGGCGTAAGCCGCTGATATATAGTGATTGGTGGGCCCGGAGGATGTATCAGGAATGTTGATTTCATTGGATTTTTCGTGGGCCCAATCAAACATCCTTCCCGTATCGTTCCGTATGGTTCCGCGACGCTTTCATCGTTAAAACTTGGCTAGATATGCGCCACATTGATGCGCGCCTGCCTTAGCCGTGATTGCCCGCATCCTGGACTCTACCCGAGAGTTTGACTGGCGAGGGCATAAGTCATCGGTGTGATTGCACCGCCGACGGCAAAATCGGTTAGGCGTTTGCCCATCGACATGGTGAGCACCGTGTCGAAAACCGGCATTCCGCCGTGCGACAGAAAGGCGGCGAACTCGCCATTGTCCATGTGGGTGTCGATCCGCAGGAAAGACCCCGAATGGTCGGCCACGTGCGGTCGAACGATCGCCACTGCGTCCGCGTCGTTTTCCGCCACGACCGGCCCCACGACATGGCCCCGCCCGAACGGCCGACAGAGCGCGAACGCGTTCAGCGTGTCACCCTTGAAGAGACCATAGCCGGTCGAGTGCGCGAAAAGCCTCTCGATGAGCCCCGCCCGCCTAACGCCAAACCCTGCCGCATCAAGCGCGATCGCGGCGGGAATATCTTTTGCGTCCAAACTCCGGACATCGCCTTGATTATTCGCCGGCTTGCCCATCGTCTGCACGCGGGCGATGCCCTGGCATTGATAGACGGTCTTCTCCGGCTGGAAGTCGAGCGAGAGATAGAGCCGCCGTGCCGCGCGCGTTGCATTGAGGCGCAGATCACGTCCGGCGACCTTCTCGAAGACTCGCTTCATCAGCCATTGCCCCGCACCCAGCGTTTGAAGTCGCGGCGAGGTGATGACCATGCCCACGGTTGCGAAATCGGCGCCATGCGCGAACCACATGGCCGAACCGAGAACCCGGCCGATCTCATCGAGCGCCACGAACCCCTGTCCCGACTCGCGCAGGAATTGCCAGTCCTCGGCGCGATGCGGCCACCCCACGGAGAGAGAGAGCGCGTGCAACCTGTCCAGTTCGACGCCTTCGATGCTGTCGATGCGCATCGAGAAGGTATCGATTTTCAAGCTTTCGGAAGGCTTCAATTCCATGCCCCTGAAAGATTCCCGTATTAGAGGGCGACACACCGGGGCCGCTCCCTGCCGGCCAACGCTAAACAACCAGGCCCGTACGATTTGCTCGAAAGCCGCCTACCAACGCAAGATTCAACTGAAACACTTCCGCTTTCGGCACGCAATCTCGAAAGAACGCGCACATCCTCTCCGGAAATCTAGCAGCATACGGTCGACGGCACCGATCCCGGCGAACCTGAAATGCTTTGAGGGCTGGAATGGACGTCTTCGACATCCTCGACCGTCTCGTCGCCTTTCCATCGGTCGCTGGCAAGCCGAACGGTGACATAGCCGGCTGGATCGAGACCCAGCTCGCAGAGCACGGGACGAAGGTCACCGTTCTAGCAGGGCCGGAAGGCGACCGTTTCAATCTTTTCGCGACAATCGGCCCCGTCGATGTCCCGGGCTACATCCTGTCCGGCCACATGGACGTCGTTCCCGCCGGCGAGCCGCAATGGAGTTCGGCTCCTTTTACGCTGCGCCGGGAGGGTGAACGGCACTACGGACGCGGCACGACGGACATGAAGGGGTTTCTTGCCGCGGCACTAGCGGCCGTGCCTGTGCTTGCGGGACTTCGCCTTGCCAGGCCAATCCACCTCGCCTTCTCGTACGACGAGGAGGTGGGCTGCCGCGGCGTGCGGCACCTGATCGCCCGCCTTCCCAAACTTTGCGCGAAGCCGCTCGGCGTCATCGTCGGCGAGCCGAGCGGCATGCGCGCCGTGCGCGGCCACAAGGGCAAGGCGGCCGCCCGTGTGATCATCAATGGGCGCGCCGGCCATTCCTCGAGGCCCGATCTCGGCCTCAACGCCATCCACGCCATGGCTGGCGCGCTGAGCGCGGCCGTGAGCGAAGCCGAGCGGCTGACGCACGGTCCGTTCGACCCTTCCTTCGAGCCGCCCTACTCCTCGCTGCAGGCGGGCGTGGTAGCGGGCGGACAGTCGGTCAACATTATTCCCGACACCTGCACACTGGACCTGGAGGCGCGTGCCATACCCGGCATCGACCCGGCCAGCCTGCTCGCGCCCGTCAAGGCGCGGGCCGAGACCCTTGCGGTCGATGGCTTTCGGATCGAGTGGACGCCGATGAGTGCCTATCCGGCGCTGTCGTTGCCACAAGATGCGGCACTGGCGGGACTGCTGCGCGAACTGACAGGCGAGGTGCCGCTTGCCGCGGTCAGCTACGGCACGGAGGCCGGACTTTACCAGGCCGCCGGGTTCGATGCGATCATCTGCGGCCCCGGCGACATCGACCGCGCCCACAAGCCGGATGAGTACATTCTCACCAGCGAACTCGCCGCCTGCCAGCGATTGATCGAGGCGCTGGGCGCCCGCTGCGCTGCTTGAAGGGGAACCGGAATGACATTCCTGTTCAATTCGGATGCGCGGCGCGGGGCGATCTTCGCCGATGCCTTCGCGAGGGAACTACCGGATGTCCCCTTCACGATCGATGCCGCAACGGTCGATCCCGGCGCCGTGCGTTATCTGATCAGCTGGAGCGTTCCGGACAATCTCGCCCGCTACAGGAACCTGGAAATCCTGTTTTCCATCGGCGCCGGTGTCGACCAGCTTCGCCTCGATGCGGTGCCTCCGAACGTGAAGATCGTGCGCATGATCGAGGAAGGCATCGTGCACATGATGCAGGAATATGTGACGCTGGCCGTGCTCGCGCTGCACCGCAACCTGCCTGCCTATCTGGCGCAGCAGCGCGCTGGCGAATGGCGCGATATCCCGCAGGCACAGGTCGGGTCGCGCCGGCTCGGGGTGCTCGGCCTCGGGCAACTCGGCCAGGCCGTCCTTGACCGGCTGAAGCCCTTCGGTTTCACGCTCGCCGGCTGGAGCCGCTCGCCGCGGCGGATCGAGGGCGTGACCTGTCATCATGGTGAGCTTGGGCTGGAGGAAATGCTCGCGGCCAGCGACATACTGGCCTGCCTGCTGCCGCTGACCGAGGACACGCGCGGTTTCCTCGATGCGGACCTGTTCGCGAAACTGCCAAAGGGCGCGGCACTCGTCCACACGGGCCGGGGGCCGCAGCTAGATCATGAAGCGCTTGTCGCCGCGCTCGACCGCGGTCAACTTTCGGCGGCGATGATCGACGTGACCGATCCCGAACCGCTGCCCGCGGGACATCCGTTCTGGTCGCATCCGAAGATCATTCTGACGCCGCATATCGCCAGCGTCACCCAGCCAGCGACCGCCGCGCGGGCCGTCATCGACAACATCAAGCGTCACCGCGCCGGGCTCGATCCAATCGGGCTCATCGACCGGTCGCGCGGCTATTGACGTCCAAATGAAAGGTTATCCCTTGTCCCTGCTCAAAACCGTCGACACCAGCCCAGCCTTCCCGCCGCGCGAATCCAGGGCGCTGCCCGAACGACTGATTGCGGGCAACCCCGCCTTCAAGACCTGGGCGCAGGATGTCGCCAAGTCCGACCTCGTCCACACCGGCGTCTGGGAGACGACGCCGGGAGAGACGCGCTCGATCAAGGGCGACACTTTCGAGTTTTGCCACATCCTCTCCGGCGTGATCGAAATCACGCCCGGCGCCGGAGAAACGGTGGTCCACCGCCCCGGCGACAGCTTCGTGATGAAGCCCGGCTTCACCGGTGTCTGGAAGACCATCGAAACAGTGCGCAAGATCTACGTGACCGTCGGGTAACGGAACCAGCGCGAGGTGCCGGCCTGCGCGGAAGATTTTGCCGTCTCTCACGCCCGGCACGCAACATTCGTCGGTGGCGGATCACCGAACAGCGCATGCTGCGTGCCGGCACGCGCTAAGCTCCGGCCGATGCCGCAGAGTGGTTGTCGATGAGCCTGAGCTTCGATCCCAATACAATCCCCCTCCCTGTCGGCCACTTCATCGGCGGGGAATTGATCTCGACCGAGGGCGGGATCGAAATGCGCCGCCCCTCGGACGGTAGCTCATATGCTGCCTGCCCTGTAGCTGGCTTAGACATGGTCGACCGTGCGGTGGAAGCCGCCAAGGCGGCGCTGAAGGCCAGCAACTGGGGCGGCGTTCGGCCGCGCGAGCGCACCAGGGCGCTTCACGCCTGGGCCGACCTGATCGAGGCGAAAGCCGGAACGCTGGCCAGGATCGAGGCGCTGTGCTCCACCCGGCCCGTGGGTCAGCTCGTTGCCGGCGACATCGCCGTGACCGCCGAGCAGATTCGCTTCTTCGCCGAGTTCGCCGACAAGGAAGGCAGCGAGCTCGTGCCGACCGACGACACCACTCTGGGCATGATCATGAGCGAGCCCTATGGCGTGGTCGGCGCGATCACGCCCTGGAACTTCCCTGTCTCCATGGCCGGATGGAAGCTCGGCCCGGCGCTGGCCGCGGGCAACGCGGTCGTACTGAAGCCGTCGGAAATGACACCCTTCTCGGCCGTCTATATGGCAGAGCTCGCCGTCAGGGCTGGCCTGCCGGCCGGGCTTGTCAACGTGGTGCTCGGCGACGGTCCGACGACCGGCACGGCGCTGACCGGCCATTCCGAGATTGCCAAGGTCAGCTTCACCGGCTCGACCCGCGCCGGCTCGGCCATCATGGAGAACGTCGCCCGCACCGGCGTCAAGCCGATGACGCTGGAACTCGGCGGCAAGAGCCCGCAGATCGTCTTTGCCGATGCCGATCTGGACAAGACGGCGACAGCGATCGCCGGCAGCGTCACCTTCAATGCTGGCCAGGCCTGCGTGGCCGGCACGCGCCTGATCGTCGAGAACAGCGTGGCCGACAGGCTGACGGCCGCCATCCTGGAGAGGATGAAGGCGGTGCTGCCCGGCCCGACCTGGGACGAGGCGACGCAGTATTCGCCTGTTATCTCGGAACGGCAGCGGGCGCGTGTCGACAGCATCGTGCGGGCCGCGATCGAGGCCGGCGGCGAATGCCTGACCGGTGGCGGCGTCATGGTCAGCCCCGGCTATTTCTACCAGCCGACGCTGATCGCCAATATCGACCAGGCCAATCCGGCGATCGTCGAGGAAATCTTCGGCCCGGTCCTGACTGTCCAGACCTTCGAAACCGAGGAAGAGGCGCTGACGCTATCCAGCCATCCGACATACGGGCTGGCCTCCGGCCTGTTTACCACCGACCTGTCCCGCACGATCCGCTTCGCGCGAAAGCTCGAAGCCGGCACCGTATGGGTCAACCGTTACAGCCGCTCGCGCGACCATATCCTGCCGACCGGCGGCTACAAGCGCTCCGGCATCGGCAAGGATCTCGGCCGCGAGGCCTACCTCGCCAACCGCAGGACCAAGAGCGTCCTGATCAGTCTTTGAAGAGAGATGCAGATGAAGTCCTACTCGATCGCCCTGATCCCCGGTGACGGCATCGGCCGCGATGTGACCGCCGCCGCCTGGTCGGTGCTGGAAACGGCGGCCAGAAACTTCGGCTTTGCCCTGGCGGGAACCGAATTCCCTTGGTCCTGCCGCTTCTTCAAGGAAACCGGCCGCATGATGCCAGAGGATGGCATCGACAGCTTACGCGGTTTCGACGCCATTCTTCTCGGCGCCGTCGGCTGGCCGGCGGAGGTACCGGATTCGGTCTCGCTCCACGGCCTGCTGCTGCCGATCCGCAAGGCGTTCGTGCAATATGCCAACATCCGGCCGCACCGCCTGCTGCCGGGCGTGACGGGCCCACTGCGGGCCGAGAGCTTCGACATCCTGTGCATCCGCGAGAACACCGAGGGCGAATATTCGGGCGCCGGCGGGCGCGTGCATCAAGGCACGCTGGACGAAGTTGCGGTGGAGACCTCGATCTTCACTCGTGCCGGCGTCGAGCGCATCCTGCGCTTCGGCTTCGAGCAGGCGCGGTCGCGGCAGGGCAAGCTTGCCTCCGTGACGAAGTCCAACGCGCAGAAATACTCGATGGTGTTCTGGGACGAGATCACACGAAAGTTGGCTTCGAATTATCCGGAGGTCGAAGTGACCAGCTATCACGTCGACGCGCTCGCCGCGCGCATGATCATGGCGCCGGAGAGCCTTGACGTGGTCGTCGCCTCCAACCTGTTCGGCGACATCCTGACCGATATCGGCGCGGCGATCCAGGGTGGGCTCGGCTACGCCGCCTCCGCCAACATCAACCCGGACCGCTCGGCGCCTTCCATGTTCGAGCCGGTGCACGGCTCCGCGCCCGACATCGCCCATCTGGGCATCGCCAATCCGATCGCCGCCATCTGGTCAGGCGCCATGATGCTCGATCATCTCGGCGAAAAGGTTGCGGCTGGCCGCGTCATGAAGGCGGTCGAGGCCGTAACCGCCAGAGGCATAGGCACCATTCCCGGCAAGGACCGGACGGAGGCCATCACGGCCGCGGTCGTCGCGGCGCTCACCTGATTGCAAGGTCGTTTTCGATGAAAAACCTGAAAGACAAAAGTCTCTTCCGCGAAGCCGGCCTGATCGGCGGCAAATGGGTCGCTTCCGGCTCCGGCAGGGCGGTCGATGTCGTCGATCCGGCGACCCAGGCCGCGATCGGCACAGTGCCCGATATGGCCGGTCCGGAGACCCGCGCGGCCATAGAGGCCGCAGCTTCCGCCTATGGCGACTGGAAGAAGACCAATGCCGAACGCGCTAGCCTCCTGGAAGCCTGGCATGGCCTGATGCTCGCCCATCTTGACGATCTGGCGCTGATCCTGACGACGGAACAGGGCAAGCCGCTGGACGAGGCCAAAGGCGAGATCCGTTACGGCGCTTCCTTCGTCAAATGGTTTGCGGAGGAGGCGCGTCGCATCAATGGCCACACCATCCCCTCGCCGACGCCAGACCGGCGCATCATCGTGCTGAAGGAACCAGTCGGGGTGTGCGGCATCATCACGCCGTGGAACTTCCCCACCGCGATGATCACCCGCAAGGTCGCGCCGGCGTTGGCGGCCGGGTGCACAGTGGTGATCAAGCCATCCGAGTTCACGCCCTATTCGGCGCTGGCGCTCGGCGTGCTTGCCGAACGCGCGGGCATCCCCGCCGGCGTCATCAACATCGTCACCGGCATGCCCGCAGGGATCGGCAACGAGATCATGGCGAACGAGACCGTTCGCAAGATCTCCTTCACCGGCTCGACGCGGGTCGGTTCGTTGCTGATGCGCGGCGCGGCCGATACCGTGAAACGGCTCAGCCTCGAACTCGGCGGCAACGCGCCCCTCATCGTCTTCGACGACGCCGATCTCGATCTCGCCGTCGAGGGCGCGCTTGTCTCGAAGTTCCGCAACGGCGGCCAGACCTGCGTCTGCGCCAACCGCATCCTCGTCCAGGCCGGTGTCTACGAAACCTTCGCCGCGAAGCTTTCCGCTCGCGTCAACGCCATGAAGGTAGGACCGGGCACAGAACCCGGTGTCGCCATCGGGCCGATGATCAACATGGCGGCGGTCGAGAAGATCAACCGCCACGTCGAGGATGCGCTCGCCAAAGGCGCGGCGATCATCACAACGAGGCCGGCATTGCCCGACGGTCCTCAGTATGTCGCGCCGCTGGTGCTGACCGGCGCCACGAAAGAGATGCAGCTCGCCGGCGAGGAAACCTTCGGCCCGGTCGCGCCGCTTTTCCGTTTCGAGACGGAAGATGAGGCGATCGCGCTGGCCAACGGCACGCCCTACGGGCTTGCTTCCTACTTCTACACCGAAAACCTGAAACGCGCCTGGCGCGTCGGCGAGGCGCTGGAGTTCGGCATGGTGGGGCTCAACACCGGCTCGGTCTCGATGGAAGTGGCCCCCTTCGGCGGCGTCAAGCAGTCCGGCCTCGGCCGTGAGGGGGCGCAGGCCGGCATCGAAGAATATCTCGAGATGAAGAGCTTCCACATGGGCGGGCTGGGCTGAGGCCCGGCCACGCCCGATCGACGATCACTGAATCCGGTCGAGCGCCTTGTAGTAGAGGCCGACCATCGGCAGGAACCAGGGCTTGCCGGAATAGCCGGGAATGGACGGCCAATCGAGCCCCTTCATCGGATTGCGGTCCTCGCGGCCGAGCATGGCATCGGCCAGGATCATGCCGAGATGGGTGGAAAGCTGCGCGCCGTGGCCGGAATAGCCCATCGCGTACCAGACACCGTCATGGTAGCCGGCGCGCGGGAAGCGATCCTTGGTCATGTCGACCAGCCCGCCCCAGCAATAGTCGGTCTCGACCTTGGCGAGCTGCGGGAAGATCGCCGCGAGGCCTGCCTGCAAGATCTGTCCGCTCCTGGCGTCGGAGCGCTGGTCCGATGTCGCAGAGAAGCGCGCGCGGCCGCCGAAGATCAGGCGTCTGTCCGGCGAAAGCCGGAAGTAGTTGCCGATGTTCATTGAGGTCACGCACGTCCGGTTGCCGGGCATTGTCACGGCGATCTCGGCGTCGCTCAACGGCCGCGTGGCGATGATGAAGCTGCCGACGGAGATGATCCTCCGGCGGAAATAGCCGAAATTCGGCGTGGTGTAGGCTCCGGTCGCCACCAGCACATTGTCGGCGCTGATCCGTCCGCGCGAGGTGGTCAGCTCATGCCTGCCACCGGCCTGCTTCCGGTCGGTCACCGCCGCGTTCTCGTGGATCACCGCACCGTGGCGGGCGGCGGCCGTGGCCAAACCTGCGACATAGCGGCCCATATGCATCATGGCGCTCTTCTTCGATAGCATCGCGCCGTGGAAGGGCGAGCCGATCTCGGATCTGAGATCGGCCGCAGACAGCAATGCCGTATCCGGATCCACTTCCGCATGAAGGGCTTCGAAGTTGCGGGTGATCGCTTCGAAATGCTGCGGCTTGGAGGCGAGCTTCAGCTTGCCGGCGCGGCGGAAATTGCAGTCGATGCCTTCCTCGGCGACCAGCGCCTCGATGGTGTCGATGGAGTCGTCCAGCGCACGGTAGAGCGCGATTGCCCGTTCCTTGCCGAGCTCCGCCCTGGCCGAAAGGTAGCTATGGGCGAGGCCGTTGTTCAGGTGCCCGCCATTGCGCCCGGATGCGCCCCAGCCCACCCGCTCCGCCTCCAGCACCGCCACCTTGGCGCCGGCCTTCGCCAGTTGTCGCGCGGCGGCGAGACCGGTGAAGCCGCCGCCGATGATGGCGGCATCGTAGTGCCCCTCGACCGGGCCTTGCGCCCCGCCGGAAAAGACGGGAGCTGTGTCGTGCCAGTAGGAGACCAATTTCATCGGCAACCCGCCCTGTTTCAGAGACCGACCACGCCCGCAAGACCCGAAATGTCGGCGATCTCGACATAGCCGTAGTACGGGTTGGCCGGTTCGTGACCGCGATTGACCCAGACCTTGTTCTTGATGCCGAGATCGTGTGCCGACATCAGGTCGTAGCGGAACGAGGACGAGCAGTGAAGGATGTCCTCCGGGCCGCAGCCCAGCATGTCCAGCATATATTCGAAGGCTTGGAAACGGGGCTTGTAGGCCTGCGCCTGCTCTGCCGTGTAGACGGCATGGAATGGTGCGCCGAGCTTCTCGACATTGGACATGATCTGCGCGTTCATGGCGTTGGAGAGGATGACCAGCGGAATTTCCCTGGCCACCTTGGCAAGGCCGGCCGGAACGTCGGCGTGGGGTCCCCAGGTCGGGACTCGCTCATACACCATCCTGGCGTCGTCGACGCTGAAGGTGACGCCGTTGCGCTTGCAGGAGCGCTCGAGCGCGTTGTGGACGACCTCGGCATAGGGCTTCCAGTCGCCCATGATCTCGTCGAGCCGATAGGCCGCGAAGTTCTTGATGAACTCCTGTATGCGCGGCTCGTCGAGCCGGCTGCCGTAGAGATCGCGCGCCGCTTCCGCCATCTGGAAATGGGTCAACGTGCCATAGCAGTCGAAGGTGATGTATTTGGGCCTGAAAGAAGCCATGTCCGTCGATCTCCGGTGGAAGTACATCCGCGCTGGGATGTATTTCATCATAGGCCGGCACGTGGCGGCCCACGTGACCGAAATGGCCCTCCCGAAAGCAGAAAGTTCCGTATCCGCCATCCGGTTTGGCACGCTGTAGCATCTTGCCAGTCGATGGCGGCGTAGCGCGTCACGTGGAACGCATCCGTCGCGGACGGTGCCAGCACAAGATGCGGCGCACCCCTCGCGCTACGGCGAAAGATACTGTCGAAGCTAAAGCCTTCAGACGATCTGCGGCGCGCCGATGGTCGAGACTTGGGCAGCAGACGATAGGGATGCCTCATGCAGCAGGGCGAGATCGAAATCCAGGCCTTCGGGCCGGATCATATCGAGGGGGCTGTAGCGCTTTCTCTCCAGGAGAATTGGCCGCATCGCGCGCAGGACTGGCAGATGGCGCTGCAGCTCTCGCGCGGCGCGGTCGCGCTCGACGACCAGGGCCGTGTCACCGGAACCATCCTGGTAACGCCCTACGGCACGGATTGCGCCATGATCAACATGGTGATCGTCGACAGGAATGTGCGGGGCAAGGGGCTCGGGCGCCGGCTCATGGACAAGGCCCTCGCCCTTGCCGGCGACCGTCCGCTGCGGCTTGTCGCGACGGTGGATGGCATGCCTCTCTACCAGAAACTGGGTTTCGTGCCCTCTGGTGCGATCCTGCAGCATCAGGGCAAGGTTGCAGAGCTTGGCGCGCCCGACGCCGTGGAAGCAGCAGTTACCAGCGATCTGCCGGACATCAAGGCGCTGGACCGCGACGCCTATGGCGCCGACCGTGAAGCCCTGATCGATGCTCTGGCGGAGCGCGGCCAATTCGCGGTAATCCGCCGCAACGGCGCCATCGAGGCTTATGCTGCGATCCGCCCGTTCGGACGCGGCGAGGTGATCGGTCCGGTCATCGCGGGAAGTGCCGACGCCGCAAAGGCCCTGATCGGCTTCTTCGCTGCACCCCGCCCCGGCGCCTTCCTGCGCGTGGATACCGACAGCAGGACCGGCATCGCCGGCTGGCTCGGGGAAATCGGCCTCGCCCATGTCGGCGGCGGCGTGGCCATGGACCGCCCGCCCAAGAATGGCGCCGAACGGGCCAGACCAAAAGTTTACGCCCTCGCCAACCAGGCGCTCGGCTAGTCCGGAGGACAACAATGCTCGCCAATTCCCTGATCGAACTCGACCGCGCCCATCTCATCCATCCGGTTTCCTCATATCGCGGCCACGAGGCTCTTGGCGTGCGCGTCTTGAAATCGGCGAAGGGGGCGACCGTGACCGATGCATCCGGCCGGCAACTTATCGATGGTTTCGCAGGGCTGTGGTGCGTCAATGCCGGCTACGGCCACGACAGCATCGTCGAGGCGGCGGCCCGGCAGATGCGCGAGCTTCCCTATGCCACCGCCTATTTCGACCTCGGCTCGGAGCCGGCCATCCGGCTCGCCTCGGAACTGGCCGAGCGCGCGCCCGGGGATCTCAATCACGTCTATTTTACGCTCGGCGGATCGGACGCGGTCGACAGCACGATCCGTTTCGTCCGCTATTACTGGAATGCCAGGGGCGAGCCGAAACGCGACCAGTTCATTTCCATCGAGCAGGGTTATCACGGGTCGTCGGTGGTCGGCGCGGGCCTGACCGCTTTGCCCGCCTTTCACGCCGGCTTCGGCATTCCCTTCGAATGGCAGCACAAGATCCCCTCCCCCTATCCTTATCGCAACCCGGTAGGTGAGGACGGGAACGCGATCATCGCCGCATCGCTCGCTGCGTTGAAGGCCAAGATCGAGGAGATCGGACCGGAGCGCGTCGCTGCCTTCTATGCCGAGCCGATCCAGGGCTCAGGCGGCGTCATAGTCCCGCCGAAGGGCTGGATCAAGGCGATGCGCGAACTCTGCCGGGAGTACGACATCCTGTTCATCGCCGACGAGGTGATCACCGGCTTCGGCCGCACAGGACCCCTGTTCGCCTGCACGGACGAGGACATCGTTCCCGACTTCATGACGACTGCGAAGGGCCTGACATCGGGCTATGTTCCTATGGGTGCCGTGTTCATGGCCGATCATGTCTACAACGTCATCGCTGATGGCGCGGGCGCCTCGGCGGTCGGCCACGGCTACACCTATTCCGCCCATCCCGTCAGCGCCGCCGTCGCGCTCGAGGTGCTTAAGCTCTATGAAGACGGCCTTCTGGAGAATGGCATCAAGGCCGGCGCTCGCCTGATGGCAGGATTGGAAGGCCTGAGCGATCACCCGCTCGTCGGCGATGTGCGCGGTCGCGGCATGCTTGCCGCGATCGAACTGGTGGTCGACAAGGAGAAGAAGATACCACTTCCCGCATCGGCCGTGCCCGCGCGGCGCGTCTTCGACAGGGCGTGGGACAATGGCCTCATCATCCGTGCCTTTGCCAACGGGGTTCTCGGCTATGCTCCCCCGCTCTGCTGCACCGGCGACGACATCGACGCGATCATCGAGCGCACGCGCCGGACGCTCGACCAGACGCTGGACGATCCAGATGTGCGCCAGGCCCTGGCATGACGGGAGACGAATACCGCGTGTTTCGAAATAGCGCCGGGGCAGACGATTTCGCAATTTTGTGCCGCAGCCTTGCGGCTTTTCGGCGAATCCAGCGCGGGGGAAGTGCCAGACTGCTCTTAAGACAAGGCCAGAAGGCCCGAATTTTCGAGCCTTTGAAAAGGTCGACGGCCCGGACAGCACGGAATTTTGTTCTGTTCAGCACCATGCAATTCGACCGCGCGCAGAGGAGAGCCAGTCTTGGCCAGGGGCTTTAGCGAGTTCAAATACATGACCTTCGACGTCGTCGGCACGCTGATCGACTTCGAGGGTGGCATAACGGCCTGCCTGGCCGGGATTGCCGCCGACCTTGGCGTCTCCATCGATGGCGAAGCCGCGCTGGCCCTGTACCGGCAGGCGCGCTACATGCCCGATGCCGGCCTGTTTCCCGACGATCTGGTGCGTGTCTATATGGTCATTGCGCCGCAGCTCGGCCTGCCGGCCGAGGAGAAGTACGGCGTCCGCCTGCGGGACTCCGCCAGCGCCTGGCAAGGTTTTCCCGACAGCGCGGCGGCATTGGCCGAGCTTGCGAAATCGCACAAGCTCATTGCCATGACCAATGCCCGGCGCTGGGCGCTCGACCATTTCGAGAAGCAGCTTGGATCGCCCTTCTTCGCAACGTTCACGGCCGACGATACCGGCACGGAAAAACCGGACCCGGCCTATTTCCAAAAGGTCTTCGATTTCGTCGGCTCCCGGGGTGATAGCAAGGACGACATCCTGCACGTCGCGCAAAGCCAGTATCACGATATCGGCATATCCCGGGCGCTTGGGTTGACCAATTGCTGGATCGAGCGCCGGCATGCCCAGAAGGGCTATGGCGGCACGATCGAGCCGGAGCGCTTCACCGTGCCGGACTACCATTTCACCTCGATGGCCGCGTTGGCGGAGGCCGTGCGGGAAAGCTTGAAGGAACGAACTTGAGCCCAAGCCCGGAAAGCCGCGACAAGACGAGCATCCCGACGAAACAAACAGAAAGGGGAATAACATGACCGACAAGATCTCGAATTGGACCAGAGCAGACGATGCCATGGTCGAAAATGCCATTCGGCGGGGCGCGAGCCGCCGCGAACTTCTCAAGATGCTGCTGGCCGGCGGCGCCGCGGTTGTCGCGGGCAGCGTGGTGCTCGGCCGCGCCACCAATGCCGTCGCCGCCGAGCCGGTTTCCGGCGGAAATTTCAAGGCGGCCGGATGGTCGTCATCGACCGCCGATACGCTTGATCCTGCAAAGGCGTCGCTTTCCACCGACTATGTGCGCTGCTGCTCGCTCTATAATCGCCTGACGTTCCTCGACAAGGACGGCGTCACGCAGATGGAGCTGGCCGAGAGCTTCGACAGCAAGGACGCCAAGACCTGGACCGTAAAGCTGCGCAAGGGCGTCACGTTCCACGACGGCAAGGACCTCACCGCAGAAGACGTCGTCTTCTCGCTGAAGCGTCATCTTGATCCGGCGGTCGGCTCCAAGGTCGCCAAGATCGCCGCGCAGATGACCAGCTTCAAGGCGGTCGACAAGTCGACAGTCGAAATCACCTTGGCCGACCCGAATGCAGACCTTCCGACCATCCTGGCGTTGCACCACTTCATGATCGTGGCGGACGGCACCACCGACTTCTCCAAGGGCAATGGCACCGGCGCCTTCGTGCTGCAAACGTTCGATCCGGGTGTGCGTTCGGTGGTCACCAAGAACAAGAACTACTGGAAGTCGGGCAAACCCTATCTCGACTCTTTTGAATTCATCGCCATCAGCGACGACAGCGCCCGCGTCAATGCGCTGCTGTCCGGCGACATCAATTTCGCCGCTGCCATCAATCCGCGGGCGATGAAGCTGATCGGAGGCCAGCAGGGCTTCGAACTGTCGAAGACGACCTCTGGCAACTACACCGACCTCAACATTCGGCTCGACATGGATCCGGGCAGCAAGGCCGACTTCGTGGCCGGCATGAAATATCTCGTCAACCGCGAGCAGATCGTCAAATCGGCGTTGCGCGGCCTCGGCGAAATCGGCAACGACCAGCCCGTTTCGCCGGCGAATATCTTTCATAACGCCGACGTCAAGCCGAAGGCTTTCGACCCGGACAAGGCGAAGTTCCACTTCCAGAAGGCAGGCCTGCTCGGCCAGTCCATCCCGGTGATCGCTTCCGACGCGGCGACCTCGTCGATCGACATGGCGATGATCATCCAGGCTGCCGGCGCGGAAATCGGCATGAAGCTCGACGTCCAGCGCGTTCCGTCCGACGGCTATTGGGACAATTACTGGCTCAAGGCGCCGATCCATTTCGGCAACATCAATCCGCGCCCAACGCCGGACATCCTCTTCTCGCTCCTTTACGCGTCCAACGCGCCATGGAACGAAAGCCAGTACAAGTCCGAGAAGTTCGACAAGCTGCTCATCGAGGCGCGCGGTTCGCTCGACCAGGCCAAGCGCAAGGAGATCTACGGCCAGATGCAGGCTATGGTCTCCGAGGAGGCCGGCACCATCATCCCGGCCTACATTTCCAACGTGGATGCCCTCTCCAGCAAGGTGAAGGGTTTGGAGGCGAACCCGCTCGGTGGCATGATGGGCTACGCAATGGCGGAATATCTCTGGCTCGAAGCCTAGGAGAAGCCTGCCGGGGGCCGGTCAGCCAGCCCCCGGCACTGCATTGCGCAAGATTGCTTGGCCGAACAACCGGAGGGAGCGCTTCCATGAAGTCTGGGGTTCTGAACCTCGTGCTGAAGCGGCTGGGGATCGCGGTCATCACGCTTTTGATCGTCATGTTCGCCGTGTTTTTCGCCACCAGCATGCTGCCTGGCGACACCGCGTCGATCCTGCTCGGCCAGGCGGCGACTCCGGAAGCGGTCGCTGGCCTGCGCGAGGCCATGCATCTCAACGATCCAGCGATCCTGCGCTTCCTGCTCTGGCTTGTGGGATTGCTCCACGGCGACCTCGGCACCTCCTATGCCAACGAGATGCCGGTTGCGACACTGATCGGCGGGCGCCTGGTCAACACCATGAAGCTTGCCGGCATCACCACGCTGCTCTCGGTGCCATTGGCGCTAACGCTCGGCATCACCGCCGCCATGCTGCGTGGCTCTGTCTATGACCGCACCGTCACCATTCTTTCGATCGGCGTCATCTCGGTGCCGGAATTCATGGTCGCGACACTCGCGGTCCTGCTTTTCGCCGTTTATCTCAAATGGCTGCCGGCTCTGTCCTCGGTCAATGAGGCGCATTCGCTGACCGACCTCGTGCGCATCTATGCAATGCCGGTGATCACGCTCACCTTCGTCATCTCCGCACAGATGATCCGTATGACCCGCGCCGCGGTGATCGAGACGCTCTCCACGCCTTATGTGGAGATGGCGCTTCTGAAAGGTGCTTCGCGCAGCCGCATGGTCCTGAGGCACGCCCTTCCGAACGCTCTCGGACCGATCGTCAATGCGGTCGCGCTCTCGCTGTCCTATCTGGTCGGCGGCGTCATCATCGTCGAGACGATCTTCAACTATCCCGGCATTGCCAAGCTGATGGTCGATGCGGTCGCGACCCGCGACCTGCCGCTGATCCAGAGTTGCGCGATGATCTTCTGCCTCGGCTATCTCTTCCTCATCACCGCCGCCGACATCGTCGCCATCTTGTCCAACCCGAGGCTCAGATGACGATAGCGCGCGCGACAACTTCCCGACGGTCCTTCCTGGGCCACAGCTACAGCCTCGTGGGCGTCGTGGCCGCGCTGGTCATTCTGGCGTGGACGCTCGTCGCAATCTTGGCGCCCTACGTTATTCCTCATTCGATCGGCGACATCGTCGACGACGACTATTTCGGCCCGATGCGCCAGGGACTGTGGCTCGGCTCGGACTATCTGGGCCGCGATATGCTCTCGCGAGTTCTGATGGGCGCCCGCTACACCGTCGGCATTTCGCTCGCCGCCGTCTCCATCGCCTGCTTCTCGGGCGTCGTGCTGGGAATGATCGCGGCCGTCACCGGTGGCTGGCTAGACACCTGCCTCAGCCGTTTCCTGGACGCCATGAACTCCATCCCCAGCAAACTGTTTGGCCTCGTGGTCGTCGCCGCGGTCGGTTCGTCGATCCCGGTGCTGATCCTGACGCTCGCCGTCATCTACATCCCTGGCGCCTACCGCTTCGCGCGCGCGCTCGCCGTCAACATCAACACCATGGACTTCATCACCGTCGCGCGCGTCCGTGGCGAGAGCACAGTCTATCTCATCGGGTCCGAGATTCTGCCCAACATCATCCGCCCGGTGCTGGCCGACTTCGGCCTGCGCTTCGTCTTCATCGTGCTTTTGCTCTCCGGCCTGTCCTTCCTGGGGCTCGGCCTCCAGCCGCCGCTCGCCGACTGGGGCGCGCTGGTGCGCGAGAACATCGGCGGCCTGCCCTTCGCGGCCCCCGCCGTCATCGTGCCGTCGCTGGCAATCGCCAGCCTCACCATCAGCGTCAACCTGCTCATCGACAATTTGCCGCAGAAAATCAGGGACCGGGACGCATGAGCAATCTCGTCGAGGTCAGGAACCTGCGGATCGAGGCGAAGACCGACTCCGGACGGCTTGTCGAAATCATCAAGGGCGTCAGCCTCGACATCGCCGATGGCGAGATCGTCGCCCTGATCGGCGAAAGCGGCTCCGGCAAGACCACGGTGGCGCTCTCGCTGATGGGCTATGCGCGGCCCGGCTGCCGGATCACCGGCGGCGAGATCAATGTTAGCGGCAGGAACATGGCTGCCCTTTCCGAAAAGGAACGCGCCAGGCTGCGCGGCACCGACATTGCCTATGTTCCGCAAAGTGCCGCCGCCTCGTTCAACCCCTCCTCCACGGTCATGGAGCAGGTGATCGAGGTCACGCGGATTCACAAACTGATGCCGCCCGAGCGGGCCCGCCAGCGCGCGGTCGAGCTTTTCAGGGCCTTGTCGCTGCCGGATCCGGAAGGGATCGGCGCCCGTTATCCGCACCAGGTTTCCGGCGGGCAATTGCAGCGGCTGTCGGCGGCCATGGCGCTCATCGGCGATCCCAAGCTGGTGATCTTCGACGAGCCGACGACGGCACTCGACGTGACGACGCAGATCGACGTGCTGAAGGCATTCAAGTCAGTCATGCGGGCGGGCGGGGTCGCGGGTGTCTATGTCTCCCACGACCTCGCGGTCGTTGCCCAGATCGCCGACCGCATCGTGGTCCTGAAAGGCGGCGAGGTGCAGGAGACTGGCACCACGGCGGCAATCCTTTCGGCCGCCCAACATCCCTATACGCGCGAACTGCTGGCGGCCTTCGAACCGAAGCCGCGGCAGGCGCATGCAGACGCGGATGCCGGGACGAAGCAGCTGCTGCGTATCGACAATGTGACTGCAGGTTATGGCGCGGTGCGGGCTGACGGACTGCCACTTATCCGCGCGGTCGATTCCGTCAGCCTGGTCGTCGAGAAGGGGCGCAATCTCGGCGTCATCGGCGAATCCGGCTGCGGAAAATCGACACTGGCGCGCGTCATCGCCGGCATCCATCCGGCGGCGGCCGGCGACATCGTCTTCGACGGCAAGGAACTACAGCGCGCCGCCAGGAAACGCAGCCAGGACCAGCTGCGCGAGATGCAGATCGTGTTCCAGTATGCCGATACCGCGCTCAATCCGGCCAAGCCCGTGGAAGACATCATCTCCCGTCCGCTGGCCTTCTATCACCGGCTCGACAGGCAGGCGCGCTCGAAGCGCGTCGACGAATTGCTCGATATGGTGCGCCTGCCGAGAACGCTGCGCTACCGGCACCCATCGGAACTCTCGGGCGGCCAGAAGCAGCGCGTCAACTTCGCGCGCGCTCTGGCGGCCGCCCCCAAGCTCATCATCTGCGACGAAATCACCTCGGCGCTCGATACAGTGGTAGCGTCCGCAGTGATCGAGCTGCTCAAGGAGTTGCAGCGCGAACTGGGACTCTCCTACATCTTCATCAGCCACGACCTCTCCGTGGTCGAGGCCATCTGCGACGAGATCATGGTCATGTACAACGGGGAGCGAGTGGAGCAGATCACGCCCGACAAGGTGACGGCGCCAACCCACCCCTATTCCAAGCTTCTGTTCTCCTCAGTGCCGAAGCTCGACCCGACCTGGCTCGACGGCCTCGTCCGAGACCCCGAGCTCGTCAGCCAGTACGGTCACCGTTGACTACATCGGAAACAGGCTGGGCAGCGGCATGTGCGCCTTGACGATGGGCGACTTCAGCACCACGAAGCTGAAATACTTGTCGATGCCGATATCCATGTCGGTCAGCCGCTCCATGATCGTCTGATACTCGCCGATGCCTGCGGTGACGAATTTCATCAGGTAGTCGTAGCCGCCCGACACCAGGTGGCATTCGATGACCTGGTCGATCTTCTCCACGACTGCGAGAAAGCGGGCGAAGTCCAGCTGGCGGTGGTTCTTCAAGGTGATCTCGGTGAACACGGTCAGCGTCTGGCCAAGCTTGCCGATGTTGACCTGCGCGGAATAGCCCTCGATGTAGCCTTCCGACTGGAGCTTCTTGACCCGCATCAGGCACGGGCTTGGCGACAGATGCACCAGATCGGCCAGATCCACATTGGTGATGCGGCCGTTCTTCTGCAATTCGTGAAGAATCTTGATGTCGATCCGATCCAGTTTCACGGCCGTCTCCGAAGATCGCATGCCACAGCACAAAATGCTGCCGTACTAATTTCCATCGACACTACCACAGCCCGCTGGCCTGTCCATCCAAGCGGGTACCGCTTTTAACGCAGCGACTCCCGATTTCAGCCTGGTTGCCGGAATAAAATTCTGCTTCGGCCTCAACTGCAGCAGCGGCTGCCTGTGCAACGCGCTAGATTGGCGCTTCAAGGTAGAGAGACCATGCGCGCGCCGCTGCAGCAAATCGAGACATCTGGCCAACTGCCACAGTCCGCGGACGCGGTGGTGATCGGCGGCGGCATCGTCGGTGTGTTCGCGGCCTACTATCTGGCCAGGCGCGGCAGGAAGGTCGCGCTTGTCGAAAAGGGACGCATCGGCGCCGAGCAGTCCTCCAGGAACTGGGGATGGTGCCGCCAGCAGAACCGCGACGCGCGCGAGCTGCCGATGGCAACCCGCAGCCTCGATCTGTGGGACAGCTTCGCGACGGAAACCGGCGAGGACACCGGATTTCGCCGTTGCGGCCTGCTCTATCTCAGCAATGACGAGCCGGAACTGGCCGGCTGGGCGCGCTGGCGTGACTTCGCCAAAACGGCGGGCGTGACCACGCACATGCTCGACAGCGCTGGGGCCAGCGAGCGGGGCCGCGCCACGGGCCGGACCTGGAAGGGCGGCGTCTTCTCGCCGAGCGACGGCACCGCCGACCCGTCGCGCGCAGCGCCCTCGGTCGCCCGGGCCATCCTCAAGCTCGGGGGCACAGTGCACCAGAATTGCGCTGCGCGCGGTATCGAGACCGAGGCCGGCCGCCTGAGCGGCGTGGTCACGGAAAGCGGAACCATCCGGACCAAGGTGGCGATCCTGGCTGGCGGCGCCTGGGCCTCCTCCTTTTGCCGGCAGTTCGGCTTCCGCTTTCCGCAGGCTTCGATCCGCTCCTCCATCCTGTCCGTCTCGCCCAGCCCGGAGGGCCTGCCGGATGCGCTGCACACGGCAAGGATCTCGGCCACGCGTCGCGGCGACGGTGGCTATACGCTCGCCATAAGCGGACGCGGTCGCGTGGACGTCACGCCGCAACAGTTGCGCTTCTCCTCGCAGTTCCTGCCCATGTTCCTGAAGCGTTGGCGAAGCCTCGCGCCGGGCGGCCTGCAGGGCATGCGCTCGGGCCACGAGGCGCTCCGGCACTGGCGGCTCGACCAGCCGACGCCGATGGAGCGGATGCGCATCCTCG
Organism: Mesorhizobium tianshanense; assembly: GCF_007830515.1. Taxonomy (GTDB): domain Bacteria; phylum Pseudomonadota; class Alphaproteobacteria; order Rhizobiales; family Rhizobiaceae; genus Mesorhizobium; species Mesorhizobium tianshanense. The sequence continues at coordinate 121,153 of NZ_VLKT01000013.1, read as the reverse complement.
ATCCGGCGCCGGACCGGGCGACCATCCGCCTGACCCACGCCCGGGCGCTCGAGCTGCTGCCGGCACTGCGCCAGACCAGGATCAGCGCGGCCTGGGCCGGCTACATCGACAGCACGCCGGACGGCGTGCCCGCCATTGGCGAGATCCGTAGCGTTCCGGGTTTCTTCCTGGCTGCCGGATTTTCGGGGCACGGCTTCGGCATCGGACCCGGCGCCGGGCACCTCGTCGCCGATCTTGTGACCGGGTCGGAACCAATCGTCGATCCGAGCTCCTATGATCCCCGACGCTTCGACGCTTCGGCCTGGGGGAAGGTCGCCGATTTCTAGGATGCGATCCTCATCCACGCGCGGCCTCGGGAACTGCATCAGCCGCTCCGCAGAAAAGCGCCGATAGGCGCTGGCCGGACAGGAGCCTGCCCGCGAAACCGGCCGACAGCGTCGGGCATGCAGCCGGCTTGCGCCGCAACAAGCTCAACGGCAGCCAACTGGCAGTAGCGCCCCTGGCAGCGCCCCATGCCGACGCGCGACAGCGACTTGATCCTGTTGGCCTCGCTGCCGCCGAAATCCACACTCTGGCGTACATTTCCAGCAGTCACGTTCTCGCAGCGGCAGACGATCGCTTCATTGGGGAGCGCCCGCACCATCGCGGCCGGCCAGGGAAAGGCCCGAGCCAGGCCGCGGGCAAAGCGCTCGAGCCGCGCGAGCTTGCGCAGATCGGCGCAGGCGGAAGGCGCCGGATGTCCGAGATCGGCAAGGCATGCCGCCGCAGCGAGACGCCCAGCGATCTCCGCACCATCCGCTCCCAGAAGACGAACCCCATCGCCCGCAAGATAGACTCCGTTGCCGGCACGACCCATCTGGTCGGTCTTTGGCAACCATTGCCGCCAATGTTCGTCATAGGTGAAGACGCATCCCGCCAGGTCGGCCAGATGCGTCTCCGCCCGCAGGTGCCAGCCCATGCCTATCATGTCGCATGGAGTGAGGCGTTCCCGTCCGCCGGCGTCGCGCCAGCGCATCGCTGTGACACCCTGCCCATCGGCCTCGATCCGTTCCAGCGTCACGCCCGCATGGTAGCGGCCGCCGAGCCTCGCCCGCAGGGCCAGACCGCGCAACGCGACGAACGGCCGGGCGGCAAGCCGCCAGAGCCCCCGCATCTGCCGGTGCCAGGGAGAAGTGTCCAGCACCGCCGCCACATCCGCTCCAGCCTTGACGAGCTGGGCGCCGACCAGCGTCAGCAAAGGCCCCGATCCCATCAGCACGACCCGCCGCCCGAGCGCCACGCCCTGCGCCTTGAGTGCGATCTGTGCAGCGCCAAGGCTGTAGACGCCGGCGCTCTGCCAGCCCAGCACCGGAGCGACACGGTCGGATGCGCCGGTGGCAAGGATCAGGCGATCGTAGCTGATCACCTGCACGCCACCCTCTCCCAGCACGTGCAGCCGACCCTCCTGCACTGCGATGACCGAACTCGCCGCGCAATGGGTGAGCTGCCCGTCTTTGGCCGGCCGATCGAAGAGCGCATGCAGTGCGCGCGCCTTCGCCGCCTCCGACCCGTAGAGCTGCTTCGCCGTGCGGATAAACCCGGCAGGTGGGCGGCGATAGACCTGCCCGCCCGCGCAATGCCCTTCGTCGATCACCACCGGGTGGACCCCGGCTTCGACCAGCGTAGCTGCCGCCCGTATGCCGGCTGGGCCGGCGCCCACAATCACGACCCGCGGCGATGAGGTCTCGCTCACGGCCAGCTCTCCGATGGCGTCGTGCGCAACCGCATGCCTTCGGTGACAAGTGCCGAGCACGCCCGCAGGCGCGGTCCCTCGTCCTGCCAAACCCAGCAATCCTGGCAGGCTCCCATCAGGCAGAACCCGGCACGCAACTCGGGTCCGAACTCGGATTTTCGCAACGCATGCCCTGAAGCCAGCATGGCGGTCAGTACGGTATCGCCCGCGAGTGCAGTTCGCACCTGCCCGTCGAGAAAGAAATGCAGCTGCGCCCGGTCGCGCTCGGCCAGCCGGACGATGCGGCCGGCGGTGATCATTCCGCTGCCTCTCGCACGGGACGAGGACGCGGCAGTTCGGGGAACCGTTCGCAGGCCGCATCGAAAGCCGCCTGGACGCCTTCCGGCCCCGAACGTTCCTCCATGCGGCGGAAGATCTCCGTCTTGGCGAAGAACCGCCAATGGATCGGCAAGTCCCTCAGTATGGCGGTGAGCCGGTCGTAGGCCAACGGCGTCCACTGCGCTTCGTAGCCTTCGCGCTCCGGACCGAAATGGAAATGGCCGGCGGCCGGCCCCTGCCGTGCGCGCAGCCTTTCCGTTGCCTGCTCGTCGACCTCGCCGCCGCAGATGACGACGCCATAGTCGCGCTCGGCCGCTATCGGTGAAAGATAGCCGCGCCGCACATCCTGGGCGACCAGCCAAGGCTCGCGCAGATGCGGATCGCCGCGCCCGCCGCCACCGGCGGAGCGGATATCGAGCACGTCGCCGGGCTGCAGCACCGCCGTGTCGATGTTGCCCAGCCGCCGCTCGTGCTCTGTCCCCGGATTGACGACCATGTCCGACAAGCCGGCCGCCTTGCCGCCCAGCACGCCCCAGGGACGAAAGAAGCTGCGGTCACGGTTGCGGGCCGTGATCCTGGAGTCGGGGGCGAAGACGCGGAAGGCCATCTCGGTCGCCAAGCCGCCGCGCCAGCGGCCTGCACCGCCACTGTCCTGGGCGAGCCCGTATTTCACGAATTCGACCGGGGTCTCGGTCTCGGTGATCTCGATCGGTGTGTTCTTGAGATAGGCTGCATCCGCGCCCGATCCGTTGGTTCCGTCGCGGTGCGGCATCGCGCCGCCGCCGCCCACCACCGGGTTCACCGCCGTGATGATGGTCCGGCTCGTACGCTCGTCTGTGGTCATGACGTTGACGATGCAGTTGTTGCCGGCCGGCGCCGCGGGCAGGCGCTCCGGCACCGCCTGCGAGAAGGCGCCGAAGATGACCGACCGCAGCCGGGCGCAGGTGAGCGAGCGCATGCCCACGGCGGCGGGATGGACGGGGTTCAGCACCGACCCCCTGGGTGCGATGCAGGTAAACGGCCGGGTGAGGCCTGTGTTGAGCAAGATCTTCGGGTTGAGCGTGTAGAGCACGTAATAGACGCCAACCAGCAGCATGGTGTGTCGCGGGTCGCCGCCTGAAGGCACGTTGAGCGAGGAGCCGAGCTGCGGATCGGAGCCGGCGAAGTCGAGCACCGCCTCGTCACCCCTGATCGTCAGCGTCAGCTTCAGCCGGCACGGATTGGCCTCGACTGAATCCTCGTCGGCATAGTCGGCGAATTCCCATGTGCCGTCAGGTATGGCGCGCAGCACATCGCGCGCCTGCGCCTCCGCATGGTCGAGAAGAGCGGAAACGCCCTCGATAAGGCCGGCCTTGCCGAACTTCCTCACCATCGCCTGGATCTTGCGCTCGCCGGTGTTGAGCGCGCCGACCAGCGCCTTGATGTCGCCGATATTGAGATCGGGCTTGCGCACATTGGTACTCATGATCCGCAGGATCGTCTCGTCGAAGACGCCCTCGTTCACCAGCTTCATGGGAGGAAAGCGAATCCCTTCCTGATGGATTTCGGTCAGCGCCCGGCTGAGCGAGGCCGGCACTGCCCCGCCCATGTCGGTGTTGTGGATGTGCCCTCCGGTCCAGGCGACGATCTCGCCGTCGACGAAGACCGGCTTCCACAGATGCGTGTCGGGTGCGTGCGTGGCAACGTAGCCGGAATAGGGATCGTTGGTGAACGCAACGTCTCCCGGCCGGTAGTCGTCGACCATCGCGATCGCGCGGTGATAGGACAGCCCCGGATACCAGGTGGCGCCGAGTTCCATTGGGACGGCGAAGGTCGCGCCTGAACGGTCCATCAGCATCACCGTGAAGTCCTGCGTCTCCTTGACGAAGGCGGAGTGCGCAGTGCGGTGCAGCGTGTGGGCCATGTTCTCGGCCGCCGCGCGGGCGTGGTTCGCCAGAACCTGAAGGTTTGTCCGGTCAAACAAGGCATCACTCCGGGAAGGTCAGCAGAAGGTTGAGATGGCGGTCGACCCGTGCCTGCGCTCCAGCGGGAATGGCGAAGGTGGTGTCTTCCTGAACGACCACGGCAGGCCCGTGGAATGTGCTGCCCGGCACGAGGACTTGCCGGTCGTGGAGGTCGATGGTCTCGACGCTCAGGCCCGTGTAGACCGGGAGCCGGCGCGCCGGAATGGCCGGGGCGTCGATCACGTCGACTTCCGGGAAAGAGAGTTTCGGCCCCGCGCCTACGGCGGATAGCCGGACATTCACAAGTTCGATCGCGCCGTCCGGGTCGTGGAAATCGTAGAGCCGCTCATGGGAGAGGTGGAAGGCCTGCTCGATAGCTGCCGCATTCCCGTCCGCCAGCCATTCCGGCGACAACACGACGTTGATCTCATAGCTCTGCCCGATGTAGCGCATGTCGCAGGAGAGACTGAGTTCCGCCGCCCCGTCGTGCCTCTGCGCCGCAAGCCAGTCGCGACCCTCTTGCGCCAGGGCCTCGAAGGCCTCGCGAATTGTGGGTAGCGACGTGCCCGACAGCGGGCTGAAGATGGTGCGAATGAAGTCTCCGCGCAGATCCGCCACCAACCCACCCAGCGCCGACACCACGCCGGGACGGCGCGGCGCCATGACACGCTTCATTCCGAGCTCGCGGGCAAGGAAGGCGCCTAGCATGGGGCCGCCGCCGCCGAAGGGCATCAGCGTGAAATCGCGCAAGTCCACGCCGGCGCGCGAGGCGAGTTTCTCGACTTCGACGAACATCTCCGACACCGCGATGTCGAGGATCGCCTGCGCGGTCTGCTCGACCGGGCGGCCGAGCCGGGCGGCAAGGTCGCCGATCGCGCGATGCGCCAGTCCGGTATCGATCCGCAGCTGGCCGTAGGCCATCTCGCTGTGACCGAGCCATCCGCACACCACCATGGCGTCCGTCACCGTCGCCCGCTCGCCGCCACGGCCATAGCATGCCGGTCCTGGCGTCGAACCGGCCGACTCCGGCCCGACCCGCAGCACCCCTAACGCGTCGACACTGGCGATCGAGCCGCCGCCGACGCCGATCGAGCTCACCGAGATAGACGGGATGTGCAGCGGAAACTCGCCGATCAGTTCACCGGTGCCGAACTGCGCCTCGCCACCGATGATGAGTGCAAAGTCGGCCGAGGTCCCGCCGATATCGAGGGTAAGAACCTTGTCTTCGCCTGCCTGACGCGCCAGCCACGAGGCGCCGATGACGCCGGAGGCCGTTCCCGACAGCAGCATGTTCACGCAAGCACGCTTGCCCTCGGCGGCGTTCATCAGCCCGCCGTTCGACTTCGTCAGCATGGGGCGGGCCGGCACGCCGCGGTCCTTCAGCCGCTCTTCCAGCGCCGTCAGGTAGCCCGAGACGCGCGGATGGACATAGCCATTGAGAATGGCGGTCGAGCTGCGCTCATATTCGCGGATGACCGGCCACACCTCGGCCGAGGAGAAGACGAAGAGGTCGGGCGCAAGACGCCCAATCGCCGCCTTGACGGCGGCCTCCTGCGCGGCATTGCGCCAGGCATGGAGGAAGGACACGATGATCCCTTGCGCCCCGTTTGCCTTCGCCACTGCCACCGCCCTCTCCACTGCCGCCATGTCCGGTGCCTGGGATTCGCATCCGTCGGCACGCATGCGAACCGGAATGCCGAACACCATGTCGCGCGAGATCAGCGGGTCCGGCCGCGAGCAGAACAGCGAATACATGTCCGGCATTCGCAACCGTGCGAGTTCGATCACGTCCTCGAAGCCGGCATTGGTGAACAGCGCCAGCGGCGCGCCCTTGCGCTGAATGATCGTGTTGATGCCGACGGTCGTGCCATGCACGAAGCGCGTCATGCGCGCAGGGTCAAAGCCTTCGCGTTCGGCAAGAAGGGTGAGGCCCGTCATCAGCTCGGCGCCCGGATCTTCCGGCGTCGTCAGCACTTTCAGCGAGGCGACGCGACCGGAGCGGGCTTCGAGCGCACAGAAATCGATGAATGTCCCGCCGATATCGACGCCGACCTTCCAGTCGGCTCCGTCGTGCGCTTCGTCCGCCGTGCAAGCGATGGCACCGTCCATGACGCGTTCCTTCCTGTCTGCCGCCCGAAAGCTGGCATGGCTGGGTGGTCCCGGTCCAAGACGTATGACGGGCAAGGATATAAGTCTTGCTTATGCTTTCGCGCGATATTCACCCAGGATGGTTGAACAGGCAGCGCGGATTTGGTCACGCATCATCTCATCGGCCCGCGAAAGAGCCCGTGTGCGCGAGGTCAGGAGCGCGATCGGAAATTCCGGCCCCGCCGCGAGCGGCCTGACGGCAAGCCCGGCAAACTGGTGCCACGGCAGCAGCGCGTCGACGAGCGCGATACCCAGACCGGCCTGGACGAAGCCGACCGCGGAGATGGACACGTCGATCTCGAGCGACGGCGAAAGCATGATGCCCTGCGCGCGGGCCGCATGAGCCAATTCGTCGGCGGGACGGGTGTTTCCGCGATAGGATATCAATTCTTCGCCGGCGAGATCGGCGAGCGTCAGCTCGGTTTTCCCGGCCAACGCATGCCCAGCGGGCAGCAGGCATGAGAAGCCGACGCTGCCGATCACTTCCGCCTCGATATCGGGAGGCAGGCGGTCGTCCATGGCCACGCCGAGGCTGACATCGCCGGCGCGCAGCATGTCGATGATCGCGGCGATCGGCGCCATATGGGAACGCAGCAAAATATTGGGATGCTGCGCCCGGAATCCGGTGAACGCGCGCGGCAATATCGCCATGGCCGGCGGCGGCGAAGCCGCGACCCGCACCAGCCCAGTTCGGCCCAGACGCAGGTCGGTGGTTTTGCGGCGCAGGCCCTCCAGCCCCGCCGACAGCCTCTCGGCATCGGCAAAGATCTCAAGCGCCTCCGGGGTCGGGCGCAGCCGGCCCTTCACCCGCTCGAACAGCGTGAAACCGAGTTCGTCCTCGGTGTGGAGCAGGATCTGGCTCAGGGCGGGCTGGGAGATGTTCAGCATCCGCGCCGCGGCGGTCACGGTGCCCGCGCGCATGACGGCGATGAACACTTCGAGCTGCCGGGCTCGCATTGCCACTCCATAGGTAAAGCTTATGGTTCTTGTCCAAACCCATCTTTGACGCAATGCCGCGGCGCCGACAAGATCGGGCAGGCAAAGGTTGCTGTTTGCAAGGGGCCACTATGGATGTGATCGTGCTGGGCGGCGGACTGATGGGGACGGCTTCGGCCTATTTCCTTGCCAGACGCGGCGCACGTGTGACGCTGATCGAGCGCAACCGGATCGGCACCGGGGCAACCGTCGCCTCCTTCGGCAACATCCGGCGCACGGGGCGCCATCTGTCCCAGCTTCCGCTGGCCCACCGCGCGCTCAGGCTGTGGGGCGAGGCCGAGAGAATGCTTGGCCGCGACGTAGAATTCCGCGCCACCGGTCATATCCGGCTGATCTTCGATGAAGATAGCCTTGCCGACATGCGGGCCTATGCCGAAGCGGCGCGGCCTTGGGGGCTTGACCTGGAGGAACTCGGCCCCCGCGAGATTCGTGCCCGCTTTTCCGGCCTCGGTCCCGAGGCGATCGCGGCGTCGTTCTCGCCGCACGATGGCAGCGGCAATCCGCGGCTGATCGCACCGGCATTTGCCGAGGCTGCCCGCAGGCTGGGCGCGGAAATCATCGAGGGAGCTGAGGTCGAGAAGATCACCCACACGGGCTCCGGTTTCCTTGCCGCTACTTCAAAAGGCACATTCGCCGCCGACTGCTTGCTCAACACCGCCGGAGCCTGGGGCGCGCGCATCGCCGCACAGTTCGGCGAAGCGGTCCCGCTCGACGCCCGCGGTCCGCAGATGGGTGTGACCGACCCGTTGCCGCATCGGATTCTGCCGGTGGTGGGCATCTGGACGCGCGACAAGGACCATGGCGCCTATCTGCGTCAGGTCGAGCGGGGCAACATCGTTTTCGGCGGCGCGGCCGAAAGGGTGCCGGCGGATCTGGATCCGGGCCACGCCGTCGCCGATCTCATGCGTCTTCCATTGCAATTGCGCGCCGTCGCGCGGCTGCTGCCGGCAATCGCGCGGGTCGCGGTCATCCGTACATGGTCCGGCTGCGAGGGCTATGTGCGGGACATGCTGCCGGTCATGGGACGCTCGGCGACGACGCCAGGCCTGTTCCACGCCTTTGGCTTCAGCGGACACGGCTTCCAGCTCGGTCCGGGCGTGGGCGACGCCATGGCCGAACTCATCACGACCGACCGTTGCGAAACGCCGCTTGACGATTTCAGGGTTGATCGCTTCAGTCGCGCCGCCTGAAGAACAACTGGCGACATCCGTGCAACGATGGTCCCTTTGGCCCGTAACACACCAATCGCGCGTTGGCATCCTTTGTGATTTTTGGATACTTTTTGGCATCTGAGTGATTTACACGCTCTGTATCTTGCCCCGCCAGCAAAGCCTCACGTGGGCTTGGGCGCGACGGATCCTGGTCGCTGAATTCGCACTCATTGGGAGGATATATCGGGCTTTCTTAATCGGACCTTCGGCGCACGAAGCGCGTGCGCTGGCACAACGTGAGGCGAGCGCGCTGGAAGGACGCTCCCGCAAGAAGTGGCCCGCGAAATGGCTCTTAGGTGGAACGCCAAGCCGGCGTCAGAGACCGAACTGTCATCTGATGTAAGAAGACGAAATGGAGGAAGTGACATGGCAATGACGAATGAGACGCCGAAGAGCCTCGAGAGCATCCTGGATGCAGCGGGAGGTCCGGTAAATCTGCTTCGCGGCTCCAACCTCGGGCCGTACCGCTTTCCCGTCATTCCGCCGGAGTTCACGAACTGGCGAGACGAAGTGCGTGCGTGGAAGGATGGCTGCGCACTGCTCGAGCAGTCCTATCACATGACCGAACTGCACCTGCGCGGACTCGCAGGTCATTCCCTTCCTGTCGGAGGTCGCGGTCAACAAGTTCGACCCGTTTCCGGTCCTGCGCGCCAAACAACTCGTGCTGGCGGGCCATGACGGATACTACATCGCCGACGCCATCATTTTCCGGGAAGCCGAGGACTTCTTCCGCATCGTCGGCGCTCCCTTCGCCAGCGACTGGGTGCTCTACAACGCGGAGAAGAGCAACTACGACGTGGAGGCGAAAAAGGACGACAATTTCTCGATCCGCTCCGGCACCCGCGAGGTATTCCGCGTCCAGATCCAAGGGCCGAACGCCCTCGCGCTGATGCGTGAGGTGACGGGCGGCAGCCTGCCGGAGATCAAGTTCTTCAACATCGGTGAGTTCAAGATCGCCGGGAAACCCGTCCGCGCCCTGCGGCACGGCATGGCCGGCGAACCTGGATTCGAGATCTACGGAGCCTGGGACGACCAACAGGCGGTGCGCGAGGCACTGGAGAAGGCCAGCGAGAAGCACGGCCTGCGCAAGATCGGCGCACTCGCCTACTCGACCACCGCGCAGGAGTCCGGCTGGGTGCCGATGCCGTTGCCGGCCATCTATCACGGCGACGACATGAAGCCCTACCGCGAGTGGCTGAACAGCTACTTCCTGGAGTCGGTCGCCTCACTTGGCGGCAGTTTCGTGTCGGACGACATCACGGACTACTATGTCGATCCGATCGAGCTCGGCTACAGGAACGTGATCGACTTTGGCCGCGACTTCATCGGCCGAGACACCTTGCTCGAGAAGGCTAACAACCAGCGCCGCACGAAGGTGACGCTTGTGTGGAACGACGAGGATGCGGCCGCCGTGATGCGGGACTCCATCTTCCCGGCCAACGGGACGCCCGCCAAGTTCCTCAATATGCCGATCCCCATGTATGCGACATTCCAGGTCGATGCCGTCATGAGGAAGGGCAAGGTTGCGGGCATCTCGACCTGGCCGTCTTTCACGGCAAACGCCAACCGCTTCATCTCGCTGGGGCTTGTCGACCTCGAGCACGCGCAACCGGAAACGGAGGTCACGCTTCTCTGGGGCGAGCCGGAGTCGCGCCGCAACACGGTGGAGAAGCATCAGGTCCGCCAGATCAGGGCAAAGGTCGCTCCGGCTCCTTACTTCGACAAGGTCATCAAGACCGGCAAGCACTGACAGGCTGACCGATGCCGGCACGGCTCGGATCGAGCTGCCGGCTGCCAAGCATGTCCAGATCACCTTGGAATGCGGCCTCGACATCGAGGCCGCAGACGAAATGGCTGTGTGCAAAGCGACCGCGGGAACCCAGACGGATGAAAGAGCATCTTCTGACGCTTCGCTGCACCAATCCATTCGCCCGAGAGCTTCGTTGGCCCCGTCGAGAACCACGTGCGGGCCCATCCCGGTTCAGCCATCGAGCAGCTGCACGTCTTTCCGTTCGGCGGCATCAGCAACACGGCGAAGTGGCTGGAGGAACGGGGCAATTGGCGGCCGGCTGCAATCGCCTACCGATCCTCCAACGCATAGGTTGCACAAGGGCCAAGGCAAAGCCAATGCTCGATCACGTATGACCGCCGGCGATCAGGCGGCGCCTTCCAGATAGCGCTTCTCGAACGCGCCTTCGGCCGTGCCGCGCTTCGACTCGTCGAGTAGGTTCGCCCTGACCATCAAGTCAATCGTCGTCTTGAGCGCCTTGCCTGGCACGGCAAGGCCCCACGGCCACATGCCCATGTCGCGCATATATTCCAATCCCCGTCGCGCCAGGGATTCGCTGTCGGGTGTGGTGATGCGCTGGAAGATCGGCAGGGTGATGCCTTGGCTGGCCGCGTCGTTGGTGACCGCATGCGCTTCGATCAGCGCCTTGAGGAAGCGGGTCACGAGATCGCGGTTCGCGCCGAGCCAGGAAGCCTTGCCGATGACGGCGGTGAAGACGATCTCGGGGATCGCGGCACTGACTTCCCCGAGCAGGTTGTAGCCCTTGTCCTGTGCGAGGAAGTTCCACGGCGCGGGCTGCGGAGCACAGTCGATTTCGCCGGCCTGCAGCGCCTCCCACCGCTTGGTGTGAATGCCGGCCAGGGCAAACTCGTAGTCGCCGGGATAGTGCAGCCCTGCCGCGGCCAGCATGATCTGCGTGTAGATCGCGGTGCCCTCCGTCAGCGAGGACGTGCCGACCTTCTTGCCCCTCAGTTCGGCAAGCGAGCCGATGCCCGGGCGCGCAACAATGGACATCGGCAAGCGCACGGCGTTGGCTGCCGCGATACGCAGCTCTCCTCCCCTGACGAAGTCGGCAACGGCGCCTTCCGGCGGCGTAATCGCCAGATCCGCTTCGCCGTCGAGAACGGCCGCGGTCGCCTTTTCGACGCTGCCCATGCGCTTGTAGTCGATCCGGATGCCGTGCTTTTCGAAAAGGCCCTGTTCGTCGGCGACGAAGACAGGAAGCCAGTTGAACCCCTGCGCGCCGCCCGCGAGCCGAAGATCGGCGAGGCCGGCAGGTTCCTGGTCAGTCATGGCGATATCCTCCCTTAAAACTTCCAGCGCAGGCACCGGCCTCTGTCTGGCGAGATGCGGTTCGGTTCTACGGCCGTGATGCCGTGCACATTGACAGGCGCATACAATTTGAGATACCATCTAGTATCTAAAAAACATACGGTATGTCAACACGCCGAACGAGGGAGCCCGGCTGATGCAGCATCGAGCCGAAGGGAGGAAGCATGCGCCCCACCAACAGTGTCGCCGGTATCCACGGCCGACAGTTCGAAGCGCCGCGGAACAGCTGACATGAGCGGCCTGGCGCGATCGCCGCAGGAAGCGATGATCCTGGGCATGCTTGCAGCGGGTTTGCTGGCGCTTGTCGTTGCTGGCCTGCTGCGCTGGCTTCGCGCCGGTCGGGTCTGGACAGACCTCCTGGTGCCCGCCTCCTTCCTCGTCACTTACTGGCTGGCCTACAACAAGGTGCCGTCTTTCCCGCCAGTAGGTGCGGTCAACAAGGTCTTCTTCGTCGCCGTGACTGGAACGGCGCTCGGTGTCCTGGCCGAGGTCGCCGGCCGTGGCAGGCTGGGTCGCGCACTTGTCCTTGCCCAGCCGATCGCGTCCGCCGCGTATATAGGAGCGGCTCGGCTGCCCGATGCGCTCCCGGAAGTGGCGGTGGCCGCGTTATGGGGCCTGCTGGTGATGCATGGCCTTTCCGGTGGAACAGACCGGGCCGAGGACGAATCCGGCGCAAGACAAGCCGCCCTGCTCGGCATCGCATGCGCCGGATTCGCGCCGATCGCGCTATTGGGTGCGTCGTCCTCGAGCTTGCAGCTCAGCCTGCTTTTCGCAGCCGCCCTAGCGGCCATTGTCGCCACCAATATCTCAAATCCGGATTTCGGATTCCGCTCCGCATCCCTCCTGGGAGGAGCAGGTGGCATGATAGCGGTCGCGCAGACCGTCACGCTCATCACGCGCAAGACCGACATGCTGGCACTGGCCGTGCTGTCATTGGCCTTTGTCGCGCCTTTTGTCGTTGATCCGGTTTTGCGCCGGATCCGCGCCACGAACAAAGCCACCCGCCTCGCCGCTTTTGTCGGGATGTGCCTGCTGCCAGTCGGCGCATCCCTGGCGATTGTGATCGCGCGGTACGGCTCAAGCTTCCCGGTATGACCCGGGAGAGAACTGTCGGAAACTATCAACAGGGAGGAATACTTATGTCGAAACTACTGCGCACCACCTTGCTTGCCACCATGATCGCTTGGTTGCCGCTGGCCGCCGAAAAGGCCGCGGCAGGGACTTTCGAAATCGATCCCGTGCATTCGGGTATCGCTTTCTTCATCGATCATCTCGGCTTCTCGAAGGTGATCGGAACTGCCAAGGAGTTCTCGGGCACGTTCGAGTTCGACGCCGCCCAGCCAGCAAACAGCAGTCTTGAGGTTGCGGTGAAAGTTGCCGGCATCTCGACCAACAATAGCCAGCGCGACAGCGACATTCAGGGCGCCGACTGGTTCAATGCAACCGAGTTCCCGCAGATCACCTTTGTCGGGCGGGAATTCAAGGCGGTCGACGCCAAATCCGGCACGATCACGGGCGATCTTACGATCGCAGGCGTCACGAAGCCCGTCACGCTGGACGTCACCTTCAACAAGGAAGGCGAGAACCCCTGGGACAAGAGCCACGTCGTCGGCTTCAGTGCGCGGACGTTGGTCAAACGCAGCGACTTCGGCATGAAGGCGGCGCTCGGAATGATCGGCGACGAGGTGAGCCTCGTCATCCAGGTTGAAGGGCGTGCCCGTTAGTAACTCACGGTGGACAGTCCAGCGGGCGACAAGCCTGCCGGACACATCTGAGTGCGCGCAATGGCAAGACGCGGATCCTATCGGATTGCGCCAAGTGAAACTTGCCGTGGCCTACTCTGCGGCCACGGGATCCGGACGCCTGAAAGCATCGCCGGCCCCACCTTGCGCGAAAAGATGGCTTGCATGAGCAATGACGTTCTCGGTCGTCTCGCGGATATGTCGGTCGACCAGATCCTGCGCCGTGGCGGTGTCGCGGGCGATCACCCGATCCATGATCATCTTGTGCTCGACGTCCTTTGCGCGCCATTGCGGGCGAAACTGCGAGGACATCCTGCGGTAGCGGTGGGCGCGCTCGAAGAGCTTCTGCCGGATCTCGAGCAGATTGGGCGAGCCGCATGCCGCGACCAGCGAAAGGTGGAAAGCACTGTGCAACGTGGCCCATTCGTCGGAGAGATAGTAGCTCGCCCCAAGCCGGCTTTGCAGCCGGTCCATCCGGTGGAAGGCGGCCATGATGTCCGCCTCCCAGCGATCGTCGCCACGATCGATCGCCAGCTTGATGCACTGCCGTTCGACGAGCACGCGGACATCCGTCAGATCGTTGAGATCGAAGAGCGAGACCGGCGCGACCAGGAAACCACGCTGCCCCTCCGCCACGACCAGACCTTCGGCCACCAGCCGCGAGAGGGCCTCGCGCAGGGTAGAAAAGCTTACTTCATACAACTCCCTGAGTGTCTCGAAGCGCAGCTTTGTCCCCGGCTTCAAGGCGCAACTAATGATATCGCTCCGCATGCGCGCCAACACATCCCCGGCGCGTGTCTCCCCGGCGGGCTTGAGGGTGTTGCCCATGCATACGACTCCGCATTGAATTATCGCGGAGATTACTGCGGATTTTCGAAATAATCAAACCTGCCGCTCTGAGCGTGCTGGATCTCTTATGGCCAGTGAAGAATTGGAACGTCCCGAGCCTTAGCCATGGGACGACAGCCTCTCAGCGTGCCAGCGCAGATGATCGTCCATGAAGGTCGAAATGAAGAAATACGAGTGATCGTACCCATCCTGCATGCGCAGTTTCAGCGGAATGCCGGCCTTGGTGCAGGCCGCCTCCAGGAGCCAGGGCCTTAGCCCGTCATTCAGGAACCCGTCCGATGTCCCCTGGTCGACGAGAACTTCCTGAAAGCGGTGCCCGTCCTCGATAAGCGAAGTAGCGTCATAGGATCGCCACGAGGCCTCATCCATGCCGAGGTATTTTTCGAAGGCTGGCTTCGACCAGCCGGCTGTGCTTGGCTGCACGATCGGCGCGAAGGCCGAGCAGCTCCTGAACCGCTGCGGATTTTTCAACGCAATCGTCAGTGCGCCGTGTCCGCCCATTGAATGGCCGGTTATGGCTTGGCGCGACATGTCCGCTGGAAAATTCGCCGCGATCAGGGCGGGCAGTTCCTCGACGACGTAGGAATACATGCGGTAGTTCTTCGCATAGGGGACTTGCGTCGCATCCAGATAGAAACCGGCGCCGCAGCCAAACTGCCAATTGTCCTTGTCGTCAGGAATGTCGGCGCCGCGCGGACTGGTGTCAGGACAGACGACGATCAGGCCAAGTTCGGCGGCCATGCGCCTGTATTCGCCTTTGTCCATGACATTTTGATGCGTGCAGGTCAGTCCCGACAAATACCACACCACCGGGCAAGGCGTTTCCCGGGCCTGTAGCGGCACGAAAACGGCAAACGTCATGTCGCAAGAGCAACTCGTCGACAGGTGCGAATAGACGCCCTGCACCCCGCCATGGGATTTTGCCTGGGAGATGGTCTTCATGGGTTTCGGCATGTAGTCCTTCTCCACCAATTTCAAGCGCCAATGATAGCCATCTACGGCATCGGCCGCAGCCGCGGCAACCCTGGTGGATCAGGTTGCCCGATGTCGGGGCGACACCAGCATTTTAAGAACACAGGGCCTTCAACGCGGGCGTATCGCGCAAGACGGTCAGTAAACCACCACGCTCCTGATGCTCTTGCCCTCATGCATCAGGTCAAAACCCTTGTTGATGTCCTCCAGCTTCAGCGTGTGGGTGATCATCGGGTCGATCTGGATCTTGCCGTCCATGTACCAGTCGACGATCTTCGGCACATCGGTGCGGCCGCGCGCGCCGCCGAAGGCGGTGCCCATCCAGGTCCGACCGGTGACCAGCTGGAACGGCCTGGTCGAAATCTCCTGGCCGGCGCCGGCGACGCCGATGACGACCGACTTGCCCCAGCCGCGATGCGAGGCTTCCAGCGCCTGGCACATCACCTTGGTGCTGCCGGTGCAGTCGAACGTGTAGTCGGCGCCGCCGATCTGGTCGGCGCCGCGCTTGGTCATGTTGACCAGATGAGGGACGACGTCGCCGTCGATCTCCTTC
Organism: Mesorhizobium tianshanense; assembly: GCF_007830515.1. Taxonomy (GTDB): domain Bacteria; phylum Pseudomonadota; class Alphaproteobacteria; order Rhizobiales; family Rhizobiaceae; genus Mesorhizobium; species Mesorhizobium tianshanense. Next base: position 105,568 of record NZ_VLKT01000013.1, on the reverse strand, counting down.
GGATTGACGAAATGCGTCATGCCGAATTTCTCACCCCAGGGCTTCTTGTCGTTGTTCTGGTCGACGCCGATGATCATGTCGGCGCCAGCGAGCTTCAGGCCCTGGATGACATTCAGGCCGATGCCGCCGAGACCGAAGACCACCGCATTAGCGCCCTGCTCGACCTTGGCCGTGTTGATGACCGCACGGATGCCGGTGGTGACGCCACAGCCGATGTAGCAAATCTTGTCGAAGGGGGCGTCGGGATTGACCTTGGCCAGCGCGATCTCGGGGTCCGGCATCAGCCCTTGCCCCTGCGTGGCGCGGATGGCGGTGCACAGATTGGTCTTTCTGGACAGGCAGGACGGGCACTGCCGGCATTCCGGCGTGTAGAGCGGGATGACATGGTCACCCTTCTTGACCGAGGTGACGCCCTTGCCGACGTCGACGACGACACCGGCGCCTTCATGGCCGAGAATCGCCGGAAACAGGCCTTCAGGGTCGGCGCCCGACAGCGTGAATTCGTCGGTGTGGCAAATGCCGGTCGCCTTGATCTCGACCAGCACCTCGCCCTCGCGCGGACCATCGAGGTCGACCTCCAGGATCTCCAGCGGCTTTCCGGCGGCAACAGCGACAGCGGCGCGGGTTTTCATACGTTTTCTCCAATTCTAATCGTCACCGGCCTACCGTCGACAGGGCGGTTCTTCACGGCTCGTGCCACGGATGGTCGCTAGCCGGCCGCTTTCGCGAGCTTCACCTTGTGCTAGGCGATGATGTCCATCAGTTCAGGTGAGAATGCGTCGTTGGCTGGAACCCCGGCCTCGCCCAGCGCATTGCGCACGGCGACCATCGCGGTCGCCGGCATCCCGGTCTCGACGAGCGAAGACACAAAGGCCGCGAACTCAATCTTTGGCTGGTGCTCATCCGTCGCCAGTTCGGGATGCACGAATTCAAGGCCGTAGAAATGGTGATCCGGGTCGGACACCTTGCCAACCATATGCGTCCCGCAGGACCTGCAGCGGTGGCGTTCGATCTTCTGCGTGGCGTCCACGGCCTCGAGCTTTTCGCCATGCGCCTTCACCTCGACGCAGCCCGCCGGCACGACCGCGATCTGCGCGAAGGCGGCACCGGCGGGCTTCCAGCATTTCGAACAGCCGCACAGATGACTGTGTGCCACGGCCTGATCCACCGCGATCTCCACCGGCTCGCTGGCACATTTGCAGCGCGCAGTGAACGCGCCGAGCGGCGAAGTGGATATATCCCGCACGACGGCCGGGTGTAGCTTGACCGTCTCGCTGCGTAACGCCTCCGTCCGCGCCTTCAGCGCGCGGTTCAAGTCGTGATAGGCGGTTCGCAGATTGGTATCGATGCTGGGCCAGCGCTCGTCCGCCATCGGACCGTCGAAGATCTCGTTGTGGCGCACCCGCGTGCCACCATTCCCGGTCGGCTCCAGGATGAAAATGTGTTCCGCGCTGAACACACCGCCAGGCGCCTGGCTCAGCCAGCGCAGTTCCCGCGCGCCCACGATGCGGGTGATGGTCGGCGTGACCTCGCGCTCGGGAACATTGGGGCTGGCGCAGCGTCCCGACGACCCGTTGACCGACGGTCGTGCGCCCGCGTAGCGCCGGCAAGGCCGGATTCCATTCGGGGTAGCGCTCGATGTCATCCAGCACGGCCCACACGATCTGCGGCGGCGCGTCGATGACGATCTCGGTTTCAAGCAAGCGCATGGAGCATCCTCATTTATGGGCCAGATGTGTTGGCGTGCGGCAGTGCGCTAATGCGCTGCCGCCGCGGCGTCGCCGAGGTAAGCGCTCATGACCTTTGGATCTTTGAGCAGGTTTGGCGCCGTGTCCTCTCCGACGATCCTTCCCGTTTCGATCAGGTAGCCGCGATCGGCGGTCCTCAGGCTCAGCCGCGCGTTCTGCTCGACCAGCAGGATGCCGAAACCTTCGGCGGCGATGATGGCCAGTGACTTGAACAGCTCCTTGGACAGCAGCGGCGACAGACCGAGGGAGGGCTCGTCCAGCATCAGGATGTCCGGCTTGGACATCAGCGCCCTGCCGATCGCCACCATCTGCTGTTCGCCACCGGACATGGTCTGCGCCAGCTGGCGAGGGCGTTCGGCAAGCCGGGGGAACAGGCCGTAGACGAAATCAAGCATCTTGCCCGCATCGGCTTTCGCGCGCCTAGCATGGCTTCCAAGCCGCAGATTCTCCGCCACGGTGAGTTCGCCAAAGATGCCTCGACCTTCCGGAACCAGCGCGATCCCCTCCTCCACCATCAGATGGGCGTCGAGTTTCGTGACATCCTTGCCGTTCATGACGATGCTAGTGCCGGGCTCCGTGCCGACAAGCCCTGCGACGGCGCCGAGGAAGCTGGACTTTCCAGCGCCGTTGGCGCCCAGGATAACGCAGATCTCGCCCTTGGAAACATGTGCGGAAACACCGTCGAGCGCGACGTGCCGACCGTAGCGGACGCCGAGATTGGACACCTCAAGCATGGTCGTCTCCCAGATAGGCGCGGACGACATCCGGATCGGCCAGGACATCGGCCGACCTGCCATCGGCGATCTTCGTGCCTGAATTCATGACCACGCAGCGTGAACAAAGCGAACGGATGGCATCCATCACGTGCTCGACCATGATGATCGTCCGACCCTGTTCGCTGATCTCGCGGATGAGTTCTATGCCGACCCTCAACTCACTGGGGTTGAGGCCGGCGAGCCATTCGTCGAGCAGCAGAACATGCGGGTTTCCCGCAAGGGCACGGGCGAGCTCGATCCTCTTCTGGTCGATATAGGTCATGGCCGCGACGGGAACCTCCTCGCGGCCTTTCAACCCGACCCGCTCCAGCAGAACGCGGGCTAGCGCCAGCGCTTCGGCACCCCAAAGCCTGTTGTGCCCGAAGACGGCGCCGGCGATGACGTTCTCCAGCGCGCTCATCGACGGCAGGACGCGCACCAGCTGGAAGGTTCGGGCGACCCCGATGCGGGCGAGCTTGTGGGCCGGGCGTCCAGCGATGTTCTGACCGGACAGCAGGATATTGCCCGATGTCGGGGATAGCGCGCCCGATATAAGATTGAGCATCGTGGTCTTGCCAGAGCCGTTCGGACCAATCAGTCCCAACAGTTCGCCCTTGGCGACTTCGAAGCTCACGTCGTTGACGGCGACAAGGCCGCCGAAGGCTTTGCGTACCCGATTGATGGTCAGGAGAGGAACGCTCATCTGCCCTCCTCGGCGGACGCTGCCAGCAGGCTTTTGTCGATGGAGCGGCGGCGACGGAACAGGGTTTCCAGCTGGCCCGTGACGCCGTCGGGAAGCACATAGACGATCGCCAGAAATGCGAGTCCCATGATCACCGCCGTCTGGTTCGGGAAGTGGCCAGAGATAAAGTCCATCACCACGGTGAAAGGAACGACGCCGACCAGGGGACCCCAAAGGCGGCGGGTGCCACCGAGCAGCGCCATGATGACCACGAGGAAGGACGTCATCGGGTTAAACGCTGCATCCGGCGTGATGTAGCCGTAGCGAGGCGCCATGATCGCGCCGGCTACGGCAATGAAGGCCCCCGAGACAGCGAACAGGATGACCCTGGTCCGAGCGGTGTCGACGCCGACATGGCGCGCCACGGCTTCGTCATTGCCGATGATGCGCAAGGCGAGACCCAGCCTCGACCTGTTGATGAGCCATCCGGTGACGAACACGACCACCGTCAGCGCGAGCAGCATCCAATAGAGATGCGTCTCGGTGAAATCGGTAAAGACGTAGAGCCCGATCGTGCCGCCGAAATTGGTCTGCACCCAGGTCACGATCTGGCCGAGGAGTTCGGCAAGGCCGAGGGTGAAGATCACGAAATAGACCCCCGAGAGCCTGAGGGTCGCCAATCCGACCAGTGTGGCCAGCAAGGCGCCGGCGACGACCGCGATGAGGATAAGCGCCGGGAAAGGCAGGACGTCGATGAAGATCGCGACCGAGTAGGTTCCGACTCCGAAGAAGGCGGCGCTCGCCAGCGAGACAAGATGCGTCGGCCCGGAAAAGAGCGCCCAGGCCGTACATATGGCGGCATAGAGCATGATGTTCACGCTGAGCGACAGCCAGAATCCCTCGGTCACCAAGGGCAGGAAGGCCAGCACGGCCACGCCGGCAAGGCCGGCACCAAGAGCCAGGAGTTCTTTGCGCGGGATGTTCATCATGCCGGCCGCTTTCCGAAGATGCCCTGCGGCCGGAACAGCAGAACGACGATGAAGAGGGCGTAGTTGGCCGCCAGCGTCAGTCCGGGGTCCAGCAGGCTGGCGACCAGCGTCTCGGTCACGCCCAGGACGAGAGCGGCGAGAACCGCACCGCGAACGTCACCGACGCCGCCCATGATGACGATGATCAGCGCCTTCATGGTGAAGATCACGCCCATCGAGGTGTTGAACGTGTAGAAGGTAGACAGCAGCGTGCCGGCGCAGGCCGTGATCGCTCCTCCGAGCGCAAAGGCGAATGCCGCGGTCTTGCGCACATCGATCGCCACGAGCATTGCGGCGCGCGGATCGACGGCGACGGCGCGAACGGCCGTGCCGCGGTCGGTGTGGTAGAGGAAGGTGTAGAGAGCCACCGCGATCACGGCGGCGGCGACAAAGGCCACGACACGGTTCAGACCGAACGAGTTTCCCATGATCGAGAAGGGCTGGGCGAGGAACTCGTAGTTGAAGTAGGACCCGCCGAATGCCTGCAGCATCAGCCCCTGGAACAGGAACAGCAGCCCGAAGGTCGCCAGGATGGAATCGACCTCGAGCATGCCGCGATTCCTGGCCCGCTTCACCAGTGGCTGCATCAGCCAGGTGTAGATCAGCCAGTTGACGACGAAGGCGACGGGGCCGATCACCAGCAGGCCCAGCAGCGGATTGATCCCGAAGCCCGTATACAGCCAGAAGGTGACGAAGCACGCGGCAACGAGCGTCTCGCCATTGGCGAGGTTCATTATCCGCGCCACGCCGTACTGGAGCGTCAGCCCGAGCGCGATGAGCGTATAGGTGCCCCCAAGGAGCAGGCCTGTCAGCAGGATGAGCATTGTACTCTCGCAGTCACTAGCCCGGTGTCACGAGGACGCCAAGCCGCCGGGAGGATCGGATCAGTTGCTGGGCCAGGCGGGCTTGAGCACCGGCTGTTGCGCGCCCTGGAGGTTGCCGGTCGCCCTGACGCCATGCACGACGCCGTCGTTCCACTGGGCCACCGTCCAGTTGTTGTTGTTGATGTTGTTCTCGAAGTGGACATCGCCGATGACGGTCTTGAAGGTGCCCGACTGGATTTCCTTGTTGAGCGCTTTCTTGTCCAGGCTGCCGACGTGCTCGACGGCCTGCTGCAGGATCTCCAGGCTGGCATAGGCTACCGGGCTCGCCCACCAATCGGCTTCCTGGCCCGTCACCTCGAGGTGCTCCTTGCGATAGGCCTGGAAGACGGGATCGCTGGCATTGACGCCGCCCATGATCAGGACCCCGTTGGCAGCGGCGCCAAAGCGCTTTCCGTAGGCGTTGAGATTGCCGCCAACACTGACGAAGAACGCCTTGACGTCGAACTTCTGCAACTGCGCCTGCTCGGTGAGAGCGAAGCTGTCCGGCGGGTAGGAGTAGGCGATGAAGGCGTCGGGATTCGCCGCCTTGGCGCTTGCTATCACCGGAGCGAGGTCCTGATTGCCGAGCGGATAGGAGCTTTCGTAGACGATATCGAAACCGGCCTGCTTGAGCGCGGGCTTGCCGGTCTTGATCATCTCGAGGCCGAAGGCATCGGAGACGTTGACCACCGCGACCCGGTTGCCGATCTTGCCAGCGTCGTGCAAATCCTTGAGCGTGCCGACGATGCCGTCGGCGATGCCCTGCGCCTTGCCGAGCAGCCAGAACGTGTTCGGCCAACGCTTGACGAACTGCTCGAGATCGTTGGCATTGCCGGTGGAGACGATCTGCGGGTAGCCATATTTCGCGATCAGCGGGGCGGTCGCGAGATTGAGACCCGTCGAATAGGGCGGAATGATCAGGTCGACCTTGTCCTGGGTGGCGAGACGCTGGATGTTCTTGACAGCCTCTTCCGGCGTTGACTTGTCATCATATTCGACGATCTCGATCGGCCGCATCTGATCGCCGACCTTGAGGCCGCCGGCCTTGTTCACTTTCTCGACCCACAGCTTGATGTTCGGCCAAAGCACACCTGACGCGCCGCCCGCGAGCGGCCCTGTCTTGGAAGCGCTGACGCCGATCCTGACCGGGTCCTGCGCCATGGCGGCGCCGAACGTGCCAACCGCCAATGCCGCCGAAAGCATGAGTACATTGAAACTGCGTCGCAACATCGATTCCTCCCAGTTCTGGTTGCAGTGGGCGCTCCCTTGCCTCGCGGCTCGCGAGAACGAGTTGATCGCCCCGGTCCTCCCTAGCGAAATTGCTTAGGCCATTTTCCTCTGATGATCCAGTTAATTTCGTAATATCTTGTATTTTCGTTATTTTGCACGAGTAACGACATTCCTTATCCACCCGAGGCAAAGGCACCGGATGACCGTTATGCCCGCCTAGCGGAGCGCTTCCGCTTCATGCCATTAAGATACCATATAGTATTCAGATACGATGCAGGATGTCAATGCAAAAAGAACCAGCTGGTACGCTCTGCTTGCCTGCTTTGTCCGTCTCAAGAAGAGACGAAACGCGAGCGCTCGATCGGGCGCAGCCCTCATTTCGAGCTCGCCAGAGCTTCGAGCGCCAGCACCGGATCCGCGACCTGAGCGGGGTCGGGGCTGGCCGACACGGCAAGGAGGCGCTTTCCAATCAGATAGTCGCGCGGCGCGTTCAGCCCATCGACGGCGACGAACTGCCCCTCGCGGTAGTACCAGTGCGACCGTCCCGATCCCGCTCCCTGCCGGACAACCACCGTATCGCCCGGCCTGGACAGGCCGGCGATCTGCAGCTTGAGATCGAACTGATCCGACCAGAACCACGGCTTCGGCTTGTAGGGCTGGCGCGCGCCCATGATGTTGCGAGCGACCAGGTCGGCGCTGTCGATCGCGTTGCCGACGCTCTCCATCCGCAGCCCTCCTCCCGGCAAGGAGAAGTTGGCGCAGTCACCAGCAGCCCAGATGAACGGATCGCCCGTGCGCCCGTACGCGTCGGCAGCGATACCGTTGTCGATAGCGAAACCCGCCTCTGCGGCCAACGTCGTCTGCGGCATGCCGCCGATTCCCGCCACGACGACGTCGGCGGCAATGATCGTGCCGTCGCCGAGCCTGGCGCCAGTAACGCGATCAGCGCCGAGCAACTCGCTCACTGCCTTGCCGAGATGGAACGTCACGCCCCTGGACCGGTGAAGGTCTTCCACAGCCCTCGCCGTTTCCGCCGAAGCCACCCGTGCGAGCGGGCGATCGGAGGCTTCCACGACATCTACTGTCATGCCGAGCCCACGCGCGACGGCGGCGATCTCGAGCCCGATGTACCCACCGCCGACGACAAGGAGCTTGCCGTTCGTTTCGAGCGCCGGCCGCAACGCATCGATATCGGCGAGTGTGCGGATCGTGAAGATGCCAGCCAGGCCGCGCGAGATCGCCTGCGGAAGCTTTCGGGCGGTCGCTCCGGTTGCGAGCACGAGACGGTCGTAGGCAAGCATGGTGCCATCGGCCAGACATACACACTGCCGGGCGCGATCGATGGATGCGACGCGCGTTCCCAGTCGCAACGCGATCCGGTTCTTCGCGTACCAGTCCTCCGCTTTCAGCTTCAACCGGTCCCGCTCGAGTTCGCCGAGAAGATAGGCCTTCGACAGCGGAGGACGCTGGTAGGGAGCATCGGGCTCGTCCCCGATCAAGGTGAGCGATCCCGCGAAGCCGTTCGCCCGCAGCTTTTCGGCCGTGAATAGGCCGGCCTGCCCGGCGCCGACGATCAGGATGCTGCTTTCGTTGCCGGGTATGGCCGCGGCGGGATGATCGGCATCAAGGGACATGATCAGCCCAAACGGCTAGGCGGCCGGAATGCGGACGGAAACGTTGTCCAGTGCGTCGCTGACCCTGATCTGGCAGCTCAGCCGGCTTCCGGGTTCGCGCGGCGCTTCGGCGAAGTCCAGCATATCGTTTTCATGCTCGCTGATGGGTCCGAGCGCCGACATGATGTCTTCGGGAAGCACGACATGGCATGTGGCGCAAGCCGCCGAGCCGTTGCATTCGGCGATGATGCCCGGAACGCTGTTTTCAAGCGCGGTTTCCATCAAGGTGCGGCCGCTCTCGGCCTCGACGGCGAGCTCCGCGCCGTCTGCGAGGAGGAACCTGATCGTCGGCATGAAACTCTCCCTCAAACGTCCCAGATGACGGGCATGTGCGTGGGGCCACGAAACACCCAGCCGCGGATGCGGACGCGGTCCGGATCCTTGAGTCGGAGATTGCGCAGCCGCTCGAACACGGTGGGCACGACGATCTGGCTCACCAGCGCGCGCGACACCCAGGTGCCGGCGCAGAAATGCGATCCGGCGCCGAACGCAAGGTGGGACTTCTTTTCCCGGAACACGTCGAACTTCTCCGGATCGCTGAAACGGCGATCGTCGTGGTTGGCGGCGCCGACGCACAAACCGACCTGCTCGCCCTTGCGGACCAGCATCCCCGAGATCTCGACGTCACGGGTCAGGCGGCGCGGATACATGCCGATCGGCGAGATCCAGCGCACCGCTTCCTCGAAGGCCTGCCCCCAGAGCAAAGGCTCGGCGCGAATGCGCGCGAGCTGGTCCGGGTTCTGCAGCAGGCCAAGGATCAGCGTAAGGATCGAGTCGCGGGTCTCGTTCAGCCCGCCCCCGATCGCGACCTTGATGTTGGCGTAGATCTGCTCGACCGTCTGAGGAGGATCGGCCTGGAGCATCGAAGACAGCATCGAAGGATTTGGAATGTCCCGATGATGGGGAAGCATCCTGTCGACGGCGCTCTCGACGCCGCTGGCTGCCTTCTTCGCCTTACGCGCGATCTCTGGGTTGTGCGAGTAGTTGCCGGAACCGTCGATCAGCGACTGCGACCACAATGCCATCGTGCGCCAGTCGACGCCGTCGAAACCCAGTATGTCGGCCAGCGCACGCGCCGCGATCGGCGCGGCGAGGTCCTCGAAAAGTTCCGCCTCGCCCTTGTGCTCGATCTGCGCGATGACGTCGTCGCAAATGACGCGCATGGGATCGGCCCAGCACCGCTTGACGACGCCGGGCCGCAGGCTCGGATCTATCGCCGCCCTTTCACGGGCATGGTCGTCGCCGTCCTTGCGCATCAAATTCGGCCCGATCACCGTGTTCAGCAGCGACTGCGGATTGACGGAGGAAAACGTCTCGGGGTCGCGTTCGATGGCCATGATGTCGTCGAAGCGCGTGACCATCATGATGTTGGCCGCCTCGACCTTCACGACCGGCCCGAGGTCGCGGACGCGCTTGAAGACCGGATACGGATTGGCAAGCAGGTCTTCGAACGCAACGTCGTCGACCACTTTCACGGCTTCGCTCATGATTTCCTCCCTGTCGGGAGACGAGGTACGAAATCGACGTGTATTCAGCAATGCGATGGGTTAAATAGAGGTCATCGAAAATTTGCATGGAGGAAAATGGCCGTGCTGTCCAACGACCTTGCCAGCATAGACCTCGCCGCGCTGCAGACGCTTGTTGCCGTCCAGGACCGCGCCTCGTTTTCCGACGCCTCGCAACTTCTCGGCGTCAACCAATCCACCATAAGCTACGCCATTAAGAGGCTGCGAAAGGCTTTCAACGATCCGCTGTTCGTGCGCCAGGGCAACGCGATCGTGGCAACCGACAAGGGCGAAGAACTCGCCCAGCATGCGCGCGGCATCCTCGAACAGATGGCGGCGCTGTCTTCGCCTTCGGGTTTTGACCCGGCCACGGCCGTGGGAAGCGTGACCGTCTCCTGCAACCACCATGAGCGCATGTTTGTCATCCCTGATTTCGTGCGCCGGGCGCAGACCGAGGCGCCGAAAGCGACGATCCACATCTTCGAATCCGCTGTCGACGGCAAGCAGCAGTTGAAGCAGAACACCTGTGACATCGTGCTTGGGCCGGTCGCCATCCTCGGCGACATCTACTACCGCAGGAAGCTGTTCACCGATCACTACGCCTGCGTCATGGACCCGGCGCACCCTCTGGCGCAGGGAGCGCCGACGCTCGACCGCTACTGTGCCGCGCGCCATGTCGCCGTCACGCATAATGGGCGCTGGGAGGCTCTCTACTTCGCCGCGTTGCGCGCAACGGGCATCGAGATCCAGCCTGAAGTCACCGTGTCGAGCCACGACATATTGGAGCGGCTGATTCCAGGCTCGGAACTGGTGGCGACGATTCCTTATCGGCTAGCGCGTCGGCTTTCGGACAGGCTCGCTTTGCGCCCGTTCCCGATGGATGTCTTCATCCAGGTCGACATCTACTGGACCGAGCGCACGCACCATTCCGGCCTGCACCGCTGGGCCCGTCAGATCCTGGCTGAGGTCGCCGAGAAAAATCTCGGCGACGGAGACTCGCACAGGGCAAGATAAGGCAACCGCCTGCCCGGCAGACAGCAAGTCTGGGGCGGCAGACCGCGCCGGACGGGCGGGGCGCGCCCGGGGGTGGCCCCGGCTAGGCGGGGGTCGCGCCGAGCATGACGACCGAGACCGTCACCGGCTCGGCGAAGGGATTGCGCCAGGCATGCCGCGCGCCCTGCTGCACGACCGTATCGCCCTGCTTCAGCTCGACAGTCTTGCCGTCGTCGAGCTCGAGGACAAGCCGGCCCTTGACGACGGTCACATAGTCCACCGTCGGGGTCTGGTGCATGCCGGGATTGTCCATCTCGAAGCGCTCGGCGATGCCGGGCGCGGCCTTCAGGTGCTCCGGACCCGCAAGCTCGGGCTTCCAGTCGGGCGACATCATCACGCTGTCCGGGGGAAAGGTGATCATCCAGAACACCGAGCCCCCGACCGAAGCGAGCATCGTGCTCTCGCTCGCCATCGGATCGGCGCTGTCCCGTCTGGCCAGATCCGGCGTCCCATCGATCTTCCACTGCGGGGACGAAACGAAACCGGGCGTGTGCTGCAGCGCCATCTCGCGCGGCGAGGAGCCGTCGCTGATGAATACGGATTTTCCTGCGGCGTTCTTTCCGGTGACGACGCGGCGAATGTTCATGTCTTGGTCCTCCCAGATAACATGGATACCATCCGGTATCAGCATACCCACACGTATGCAATTACGGATGGATCACAAAATTCGAGAACCCGCCATGGCGCTGGGCGATGCCCGAAATGGCCTCATTGACCTTGCTCATGGGCGTCGCCTGGGTTTCCAGGAGATCGAAGCTGACCTTGCCGATCCCGACGAGGTCGGCCATTTCCTGACCCTCGGCAGTCGTCAGCCATGCCGAACCGATGAGACGCTGGTTCCGGTCCATCATCATGTGCACGTCGATGGGAACCGCGCCCATCACGGCGCCGATGTCGACGGCGATACCGCCGCGGCGCAGCGCCCTCAGGCCCGCCAGGAAAGGCTCTTGCGGCGTGCCGGGACCGTTGCAGTCGATGAAGGCGTCGACCCCCTCGCCATGCTCCGTCCTGGAACGGGCCCATTCGTCGGGCGATCCGTCGTCCAGCGAATGTGTCTCGATGATGCCGGGCGCCAGCGCTTCGATCTCCTTCAGCAGCTTCCTGTCGCGACCGGTGCCGAGAATCTTCTTGACCCCGAACGACGGACCGAACACCGCGATCGATATGCCGAGCGTGCCGGAGATGCCATTGACAAGGATCGTGTCGCCGGGGCCGACCTGCGCCTTCTTCAGAGCGGAATAGCCGGTGCCCATGTAGCCGAGCCGTGCCGCCTGATCGAAGGTCATGTTGTCGGGCAGCGCCACGATCGCCGATGCCGGCGCGGCCATGTACTCGGAAATGCCGCCGACCGGGTAGTCCTCGAATGTCTGAAGCGCTTCATGGCTGAAGCCGAAATAGCCCTGGAAGGCGTAGTGGCGGCAAGAGATTGTGTCGCCGCGCCGGCAATGACGGCAAGAGCCGCAGGAGCGCCCCGGATTGACGTAGACCCGATCGCCGGGCTTCAGACTGTGGACCTGGCTGCCGACTGCCGCGATCTCGCCGGTCGGGTCGAGGCCGAAGATCGCTGGCAGCGGCGGCTGCGGCATGTGGGGAAACCAGGTCGGCCACATCGCCAGGATGTTGGCGAGGTTCGGCACGATGCCACACGATCTGACGCGAACGAGCACGTCCATCGACCCAAGCTTCGGGACCGGCACTTCCTCGATCCTCAGCTGGCCGCCGATCTCGTGCATGCGCGCGGCCTTCATCGTCTGCGGAATTGCTGTCACGTCGATACCTCCCGTTCGCTCAAACCAGTGCAGGCCGAGCTTTTCGGCGCGCACATGGGCCTCCTCCCGAGGCCAGATCGGTGGTCGCATAGTTTTTTCGAAATATCAATCATTTTTCGTAACTTTGTGGTGATGACCGAGGGTCAGCGCCGCGCCAAGCAGTGATCAGGCGCCATTTCGGCTTGAGATCGGTCGCTTTGCCCTTCTTACGATGGCTTGCCTATTTTCGAAAATCCGGTCTACTCCGAGGTCGTAAGTACCTGCTTTCAAGGTACGTCGTAAATGGGTGAGCCTTTGAAATTCGCTTCTTTCGTTGAACGCAACGGTGCCGGCTACGGAATGGTCGACGGTAGAATCATCCTGCGGCTGGATTCCGTTCCCGGCGCGCCGCCGGATCTCACAGCCTATCTCGAGAGCCGGTTTCCCGACCTCACGCCCGATGAACGCGATCTCGAAGCCTTGCCGCTGGCTGAAGTCAGCCTGCTGCCGCCAATTCCCAACCCAGGCAAGATCTTCTGCGTCGCCACTAACTTCCACGAGGATGACAAGCCGGCGCCGCAGTTCCCGCTGCTGTTCATGCGCCACGCGCAAGCACAGACCGGCCATGGAGGCGCGATCCTGAAGCCGGCGGTTTCCGACAAGCTGGATTTCGAGGGTGAGTTGGCGGTGATCATCGGCCGCCGCGCACACAAGATCGCGCGCGGCGAAGCGATGGCGTACGTCGCCGGCTATGCATGCTTCAACGAGGGGAGCGTGCGCGACTGGCAGAAGCACTCGAGCCAGTTCACGCCCGGAAAGAACTTCTACCATAGCGGAGCGTTCGGCCCTTGGATGGTCTGCACGCGCGAGATCCCGGATCCGGCGCGGCTCCTTCTGGAGAGCCGGGTCAACGGCATAACCAGGCAGTCGATTGCGATCGACCGGATGATCTTCGATATCCCCTGGCTCATCTCCTACATCTCGACCTTTGCTCCGCTCGACCCTGGCGACGTTATCGTTTCAGGCACGCCATCGGGCTTCGGCGCCAGCCGCAATCCGCCTGAATTCCTGTTCCCCGGCGACGAGGTCGAGATCGAGATCCAGGGCATTGGGACGCTGCGAAACACAGTGATCTCGGATCGGTCACTCTAATATTTCGTAATAATATCTTTTTTCGAAATTTGTTGCCGTTGAGCTGAGTTTGATCTAAGGAGATCGCCAGGGCCATGCTGCGGCCATAGGAAGGAGACTGGTGATGCACCTGGTGTTTGGGGTCGGTCACATAAAGCTGAATGTCCGTGATGTAGACGCCGTGATCCACGACTCGACGGAGATTCTCGGCCTGCGGGTCACCAAGCAGGCGGGGGGCGAGACATGGCTGAGCTCGAACGGCCGCAAGGCAGAACTCGTGCTTCTCCATTCCGACGAGAATTCCTGCCACACGATCGGGCTCGAAGCGCTGACCGCCGAGGCTGTCGCGGAAGCCGCCTCGCGCGTCGACGGCGCCGGCTGCCGGATCCTCTCGCGCGATCCCAGCCTGGCGTGCTGCGATGGCGGCGTGACCTTTGCGACGCCGGACGGACTGCGCTTCGAGGTACACACCCCGGCGCGCGACGACATGTACAATCCGCGCTACCCGACCAACGGCATCAAGCCGCGACGTCTCGACCACATCAATCTCATCACGCCCGACCCGGTCACCACAAGGCAGCAGCTCTCCGAAATCTGCGGCATGCGGCTCACCGAGCGCATGGTCAACGAGGCGCTGAGCTGGATGCATGGCGGCAACCGCCAGCATCACATTCTGGGTCTGGTGAAGGGCCCGGTCGGGCTTCACCACTACTCTTTCGAGTTCAGCCATTTCAGCGACTATTGCCGGCTTGGCGACATTCTCGACGGGTTCGACCGCCAGGTCCTTTGGGGGCCGGGCCGCCATCGTCCGGGCGACAACACCTACGCCTACTATCTGGATGCCAGCGGCGCGATGGTCGAGTGCTCCGGCGCCATGCACACGGTCGCCGACGACGCCCACTTCGTGCCCAACGTCATCACCAACCTGGAGCGCCCGGGAAACGTCCGCCAGATGAATGTCTGGGGGTCTCCCGCACCCCAGGAATGGCGCGAGCACCATTTTCCATTCGCCAGGATCGACTGATCCGAAAGACGCGGCGGCAGACCACACACGCAAGCAAGGCCAAGCAGCTCGACTCGGGCGGGGCGCTGCTTCGGATAGGAGATTGTTATGCAGGAAAAACTGACGTTCGAATCCGACGGCCTGAAACTGTCGGCGGTTCTGCACATTCCCGACAGCCACCGTCCCGGACAGAAGCTGCCGGCGTTCATCGTCTGCCACGGCTTCGTCGGTTCCAAGGACGAGTCGCACGCGCAGATCCAGGCAGAGATGATGGAGACGTTCGGCTACGCCGCGCTGCGCTTCGACTTCCGCTGCTGCGGCGAGAGCGAGGGCGAGCGCGCTCAGGTGCGCTGCTTCGATCAGGTCGCCGACGCAAAGAACGCGCTGACCTTCCTTGCGAAGCGCCCTGAGATCGATCCGAAGCGGATTGGCATTACCGGCCACAGCTTCGGCGCCGCGGTTTCGGTCTATACGGCAGGCGTGGATGAACGGCTCGCCTGCGTCATCTCGTCATGCGGCTGGGGTCACGGCGAGCGCAAGTTCCGCGGCCAACACCCCACGCCGGAAGCCTGGGAGCGTTTCATGGGCCTGCTCGAGAAGGGACGCGAGCACAAGCGCGCGACTGGCGAGAGCATGTGGATCTCGCGGTTCGACGCCGTGCCGATCCCGGAAAAATTGCGCAAGAACCTGTCGCCCAAGGCGATCATGGAAATCCCGACCGAGACGGCATGGAGCATGATGAATTTCAGGGCGGAGGACGTGGTTGCCAACATCGCGCCCCGGCCAGCCCTGTTCTTCCACACCGCCGACGACATCATCACGCCGACCGAACAGTCCATCCGCCTGTTCGAGAAAGCCGGGCAGCCGGCCGAACTGATGCTGATCTCGGGCACCGCCCACTTCCCGCTCGCACCGCAGGACGCGCCACGTACCAAGATGATGCTCAAAGGCTGGCTCGACAAATTCTTCCCGGCAACGCCGGCAGCTTGAGGTCGATGCGGCCAGACCAGGAGACACTCGGCATGCCCGTCGCCCAGGAAAGCGAACTGACGGATTTTGCGACCGCGCTGCTCAATGCTGCCGGCTATACGCCGGACGAGGCGGCACAAACCGCGCGGCTGCTGGTGTGGGCCAATATGCGTGGCGCGGATTCGCACGGTGTTCTCAGGATCCCGCGCTACGTCGAGATGATCGAGACCGCTGTCGTGCGCGCCGGTCAACAGCCGAAGCTGATCCGGGAGCTCGGGGCGACTTGCGTCTTCGACTACGGAAGGGCGCCGGGCGCCGTCGCCATGATGCATGCGGCAGGCAAAGCCGGTGACCTGGCGGAATCGTTCGGCATCGGCTGGTGCGGCGCCCGCGCCATATCCCATGCCGGCGCAATCGGCTACTTCACCACCCAATTGGCGGCCCGAGGCCTGATCTGCATCGCCATGACCGCGTCGAGACCGTTCATGAGCTATTTTGGCGCAAAGGGCGAGGCGCTGTCGACCAATCCGCTGTCGATCGCCGTTCCGCGGCCTGGTGGCGCCGATCCCATCGTGCTCGACATGTCCACTGCCGCCGTCGCGCTCGGCAAGATCATGGCGGCGAAGGATTCCGGTAACCCGATCCCCAAAGGCTGGGCCATCGACGCCAACGGCCTCGAAACGCAGGACCCGCATAAGGTGGCGGCCATCCTGCCGATGGCCGGCCCGAAGGGATCCGGCCTGTCGCTGATGATCGAGATCCTGTCGAGCGTGCTGGTGGGCAATGCGGTCATCGCGCCGTTCCTGCACGGCGAGAAGAACGGCGGCTTCAATGGCCTTATGCTTGCCATCGATCCGGCCGCCTTCGGCGACCCGTCGTCCTTTCTCGCCTCGGTGGAAAGCCTCGCCGGCGCGATCCATGCGCTCGACCCGGCAGCCGGCTCCGATGGCGTGAAACTACCCGGCGAACGCGGCTTCCAGACCGGGCGGGCGCGCGCCGCCAACGGCATCCCGCTGGCGAAGGGCACGGCCAGGAATCTCGCCGATGCAGCCGTTCGGCTGGGGCTCACGGTGCCGACTTTCCTGCAGTGATGGCCGCGCGGCAGCTCGCACCGAGCCGAGGACCGAAACCAACGGGGGTCTCATTGATGACGGAAGATGAGACGGACGTCGTGGTGGTTGGGCTCGGCCCGGTCGGCATCACCTTGTGCAATCTTCTTGCGGCAGTAGGAGTTCGGGTGGACGGCATAGACGCCGCAGACGACGTCTATGCACTGCCGCGCGCGATCGGCATGGACCATGAGGTGATGCGGGTCTTCCAGAACATCGGCGCGGCCGACGCCGTGGCCGCGGTGACGGGGCACTATCGCCCATCGGAATACAGGTCCGCCGACGGTGTCCTGTTGCGCCGGTTCGAGTCTCCTTCCGAGCCCTACCCGCTTGCCTGGCCGCCCTACCAAACCTTCCTGCAGCCGGAGCTTGAACGGGCTCTGCGCGCCAACGGCAAGAGGTTCGCCAATCTGTCGCTGCGCACCGGAACGGAACTCGTCGGCCTTGAAAATCCCGAAAGACCGGTCCTGACGCTTGCGCGACAAGACGAGCGGTGAGCGCACAAGGCGCGCTCCGCGCTATGTCGTCGGTTGCGACGGCGCGAACAGCTTCGTCCGGCGCAGGCTCGGTGTCGCGCTGGAGGACCTCGACTTCGACGAACCCTGGCTCGTGGTGGACATGATACTGGAGGATCCGGGCGCGCCATTGCCGGAAACCAACATCCAGTTCTGCGATCCCGCGCGCCCGCGCACACATATGTGTGCGGGCCTGACCGGCTACGACGCTGGGAGTTCATGATCCTGCCGGATGAAAATCCGCTGGAGATCAACCGCCCGGAACGCATCTGGCAATTGCTTTCGCGCTGGCTTCGGCCGGATCAAGCCAGGCTATGGCGCTCGGCGACCTACAACTTCCACGCTCTTGTTGCGGAGCAGTGGCGGGTGGGCAGTGTCTTTCTCGCCGGCGATGCCTGCCACATGACCCCGCCGTTTCTCGCGCAGGGGATGGTGCAGGGCATCAAGGATGCAGCCAATCTTGCATGGATCGACGGCGGAGCGGAGCACCTCCTCGACACCTACCAGGCCGAGCGCCGGCCGTTCATGCGCGAAGTCATCGACATCACCAAGCGGCTTGGACAGTTCATCTGCGAGCTGGATCCGGACAAGGCGCAGGCGCGCGATGCCGAGATGGCCGCAGCCATGCGCGCGGGCCAAGGTGTCCAGATCCGTCAGAACCTCTTTCCGCCCATCCGTCATGGGCTTGTCGCCAGCAACATCGACGGCTCGCCGAGCCCTGGCGCCGGTGAGCCATGTCCTCAACCCTGGATCATCGGGCCTTTCGGCCGGATGCGGCTCGACGATGCGTTGCCGCCAGGATTCCAGCTTCTCATCGCCGGCGACATGGACCCCTCGCCCACCCTCCTGGACAAGGCGCGGCAGGTGGGCATTGCCGTGCATCGCGTGGCGCAAGAGAGATCCTACCCCTCGCCGCTGGTGGAAGAAGATCGCGTTCTCGCGGACTGGCTGACCGCGAATGGCGCGCGCGCCGCCCTGGTGCGGCCCGACCATGTGGTTTCGGTACGGCCGCTGACGCAAGGGAGGCCGAGCAGCTCGTGTGTCGGCTGCAGATGATGCTGGTAGCGGCACCCGACAAATGACAGGGCGCGCGCCTGAACGGCCCGGGTGCGAACTAGGGCGGGCCCCGATACGCCCACCCTATCCGCGGGCAGCTGGCTGCTTCATGTGGCGGTAGAGATGGGCCTGATGCATTGAGGTGAGTGTGGCCCTCACCATCTCGCCCGGCGAATCGTCCTTCATGAAGCTGGAGAGGCCGCCATAGATGAGTTCCAGAACGACGCCGCCCACATAAAGCGGCTCGATATCGGCACCGCCATGGGGAAAAAGCTTTCCGGACAGCAACTTGCCCAGGCCCTCCCACTGGTCCTTGAACAGGCGCAGATGCCGCTCTTCCAGCGTGTTATCGCGGCGGGCGATCCGTAACAGGTCGATGGCAAGCGTTCCCCAGCGCTTGTCCTTCGCCCGCTGATTGGCCCAATCGCACATCGCATCGATGATCTCTTTCGGGTCATCGTAGCCGTCGAGCAGGCCGGTGAGCTCGACCACGTCGCCACCGGCATGGCGCTCGAGCAGTTGAAGGAAGATGTCTTCCTTGTTCTCGAAGTTCGAATAGAAGGCGCCCTTCGAGTAGCCGGCTTCTTCTGCGATACGTTCAATGGTCGCCCCGGAATAGCCGTCGCGAGCCACGACTTCGCTCGCCGACAGCAAGAGCTTCTCGCGGGTCAGAGCCTGGCTCTGTTCGCGCGTCAGTCGCGCCATTCTCTATCCTTCCAAGCCATTCATTGGGATACCTTTGGTATCCGAATCGGCCGAAGGTTAGAAGGCCGAAACAATACAGGCAAGCGCCCAGAAGATCGGGTATTCGGGACCCATCAACTGCCAGCGCCAGCGCGGGCCGTTGATCCGCACCACCGCATAGGCTGCGCCCAGCAAGACGGCCACTCCGCACGCCGCAGCCCATCGTGGATAGATGTCGAACACCATTCCAACGGCGGCAACAAATTCCAGCGCAACCGTCAGCACGATGAAGGGTTTTCCTGGCTTCAGTCCGGCGGCCTCGAACGTCTTTGTCGCCTTTTCGAAGTTCCTGATCTTTCCAATGAGATGCGGAATGAACCAAATCCCGCACAGAATGCGCAGGAGATCGATTGGCGTTAGCATGAACTCCGGCACTGATTCCTCCGTGTAGAACGTCGAAGGAACCGCCCGGCCCTTCCTCCCGTCCTTGTTGCCATATCGGGCGACGTTCTCTCATCCAGCGGAGCCGAAGCGTTTGTCGCCAGGCCGCAACCGATGCGGCGTTCGCCGACATTTCCCGCAAATGCTGTCGTCGGTGGAAATCGGCTCTTGCGTCACCCAATCCAGATACTGTACGGTATCCACAGTCTACAAGGAATGTCAACGAGACGTCTCCGCGAACTGGCATATTGGGAGGAACAGACGATGACGATAATGATGCGGGCGGCACGGCTTCATGCCGTGAACGAGCCGATGCGTGTTGAGGACGTGGCGAAGCCGATGGCATCCGGCACGGATGTGGTCGTCGAGGTCAAGGCTTGCGGGATGGTGCCCAACCTCGCGAACGTGCTCAACAACTGGGAGACCTGGTATCCGCATCAGCCGCTGCCGATGAAGCCGGCGATCTTCGGCCTCGACCCCGCGGGCATCGTGCATCAAGTCGGCGACCAGGTCGTGGCCATCAAGCCCGGCGACCGTGTCTATGTGAATCCGCTGCGCTCCTGCGGCGCATGCCATGCCTGCGCCAGCGGCCATCAGGCGAAGTGCGAGTACTTCACCTTCAATGGCTATTTCGGCTTCAACAGGAACAGCCTTGAGATCTACAAGCGGTATCCGGAAGGTGGCTTCGCCCAGTTCATGCGCGCGCCTCAGAATGCGATCGTCAAGATCCCCGACAACATGACCTTTCCGCAGGCCGCCCGCATGGGTTACCTCGGTACCTCCTATTCCGCGATCAAGAAGTTCGGCATACCGACCGGCAAGTCGCTGATCATCAATGGCGCGACGGGCACGCTGGGCGTCGGCGCGACTCTCTTCGCCCTCGCCATGGGCGTCTCAACGGTTTACGCGGTGGCCCGTGGCAAGCCCCTGCTCGACCGGCTGAAGCAGCTTGCCCCGAACCGTATCCAGACCTTCTCCAACCAGGACGGCAAGGTCGCCGACTGGGTCCGCTCGCAGACCAACGGTCTTGGCGCCGACTTCATGCTCGATTGCCTCGGTGCGGTCGCCGACGTCAATGCCATGAAGGACGCCATGATGGGGGTCAAGCGCGGCGGCCGCATCGTCAACATCGGCGGCACCGGCAGCGACATGCTGTTCAACACCAAGTGGTGGATGGACAATTCGATGGAGCTCATCGGCTCGGCCTGGCTGACCACGGCCGAGGGCATGGAGGTAGCCGACATGGTCCGCTCCGGCGCGATCGATCTTTCGGTGCTGGAGGCCAGGACGTATCCGCTTGAGCGGATCAACGAGGCCATCAACGGCGTCACCTCCGGTGACGGCGGCTTCACCAACTACGTGCTCGAACCGTAGGCGGACGATCGGCAGCGGCGGGCTTCACCGTCCGCCGCTTACCGGCAACCGCGGAACGGCGCAGCGATCCGCAATCTTGTACGCGAAGAGAACGAAATGATCATCGACTGCCACGGCCATTACACGAGCGAACCGCCGGAGCATCATGCCTTTCGCAAGACGCAGGTCGAGTTCGTCGAAGGCAGGCGGGACGCAATGCCCGCCTATCCCGGCATTTCAGACGACGTGCTGAGGGCAACGATCGAACAGAACCAGTTGCGCCTGCAGCGCGAGCGAGGCTCGGACGTGACCATCCTGTCGCCGCGGGCTTCGGGCATGGGCCATCATATCGGCGACGCCGACGCCAATGCCGAGTGGTCGCGCATCTCCAACGATCTGATCGCCCGCATCGTCGACATGTTCCCGGCCAACTTCGCCGGCGTATGCCAGCTGCCGCAATCGATGAGCGGCGACCTGAAGCCGGTCCTTGCCGAGCTCGAGCGCTGCGTCGTCGAGCTTGGCTTCGTCGGCTGCAACCTCAATCCCGATCCGTCAGGCGGCTTCTGGTCGGCGCCGCCGATCCACGACCGCTACTGGTACCCGCTCTTCGAAAAGCTGGTCGAGCTGCAGGTGCCGGCCATGATCCATGTCTCCGGCTCCTGCAGCTTATGCCTGCATACGACCGGCGCGCACTACATCAACGCGGATACCGCCGTATTCATGCAGCTGATCCAGGGCGACCTGTTCAGCGCGTTTCCCGATCTCAAGCTGATCATTCCGCACGGCGGCGGCGCAGCGCCCTATCACTGGGGACGCTATCGCGGCCTGGCGATGATGCTGGACAGGCCTGAACTGGGCGAGCACCTGCTGCGCAACGTCTACTTCGACAGCTGCGTCTATCACCAGGCAGGCATCGACATGCTGTTCCGCGTCGTTGGTCCGGCCAACATCCTGTTCGGGTCCGAGCTGCTCGGAGCGGTCAAGGCCATCGACCCGGAGACCGGCTTCGACTTCGACGACACGCGGCGCTACATCGACGCGCTTTCGCTCGGCGAGGCAGAGCGGAAGGCCGTGTTCGAAGGCAATGCCCGCAAGGTCTATCCGAGGCTTGACAGGCGGCTGAAGGCGCAAGGGCGCTAGGCCACCCAATGAGCGCCGTTCGGACGCGGGGCCAGACGCCGCACCTCATCTTTCCAGGAGAACACCCATGGCCAGAGTCGTCACGAAAACCGAGCGCACGCCGATCGAGACCTGCGAGGCTCTTGGCCAGCTTGGCGTGGCCACGGTCCACGAGGCGCAGGGCCGGACAGGCCTGCTCGCCACTCGGCTGCGACCGATCTACGACGGCGCGAGGATCGGTGGCAACGCGCTGACCTGTGAAGTTGCGCCGGGCGACAACTGGATGATCCACGTCGCGCTGGAACAGGCGCGGCCGGGCGACATCCTGGTCGTGACCCCGACCTCGCCCTGCGAGGACGGCTATTTCGGCGACCTGCTGGCCGAATCGGCCAAGGCGCAAGGCATTAGAGGCCTGATCATCGACGCAGGCGTGCGCGATGTGTCGACCCTGCGCTCCATGGCCTTCCCGGTCTGGTCGAAGGCGATCAGCGCACAAGGGACGGTCAAGGAGACGCTCGGCAACGTCCAGGTGTCGATCGTGTGCGCCGGCGCCCACATCCGGCCAGGCGACGTCATCGTGGCCGATGACGATGGCGTGTGCGTGGTGCCGCGCGAAACCGTGGGAAGGGTTCTTGAAACCGCCCGCAAGCGCGAGGCGATGGAAGAAGAAAAGCGCAGCCTTTACGCCGCCAGCAAGCTCAGTCTAGACGTCAACGACATGCGCGAGCGCCTGCGGCGCAAAGGCCTCGTCTACGAATAGGCAACCGCATTGCCGGTTTCGCGACTGATAAAATAGGCGATCCGGTGGCACCAGTTGTACGAGTCTGGGTCTGCCGGCTTACCAGCTAGGCAGCAACCCCACCAACTAGGCGCTGAAGACCGCTTCATTGCAACGGGAATCACGAAGCTTTTCACCTGCTTGCAATGGAAACTTCCGATACCGAAGGCTCAAGGGGTTCGAGTCCAAAACGCCGAGGTGAATATGGTCATAAAATATAACAAAATCAATAAGTTAAATTGTTGGTGGGCCCGGAGGGACTCGAACCCCCAACCAAGCGGTTATGAGCCGCCGGCTCTAACCATTGAGCTACAGGCCCCACACGCGGCTGGATTAATGTTTTTCCCCGAAACGCACAAGGCTTTCCGGACGGGTTGGCCGAGATCGCCCAAATCAGCCCATATTCAGACACTAGAGCGACGTTCGTCCACGCGGACGCACAACGAAGTACGCTCTACCGCTTTGAACCTACGCATCGTGCTTTCCGAAACGGATCGGCGCAGCAAAAATCGATTCCGATTTTCGGGCCGATGCGCTAGTCGACAAGCGCGACTGGATCGCAGACCGAGGAGATTTTCATGACCAGACACCTTTTGCCCTTGGCGCTCGCCGCCGCAATCGTTTTTCCGGCGATGGCCAGCGCTGCCGATTCGCCGCCCCCGCCGCGCATCGTCGTCACCGGGGAAGGCGAAGCGACCGCGGCCCCCGATCTGGCGCTGCTGACGCTCAGCGTCATGCGCGAGGCCAAGACCGCGCGCGCCGCGCTCGATGCCAACAACGATGCCATGGCCTCCGTGATCGCCGCTATGAAGTCGGCTGGCATCAAGGAGCGCGATCTGCAGACAGCCGGCATCCAGATCAGCCCGCGCTACAACTACACCAACAAGCCGGACGGCAGCCAGGAAGCCGAACTCGTCGCCTATCAGGTGAACAATACGCTTTCGGTGCGCATCCGCGATATCGATAAGACCGGCGAGATTCTCGACAAGGCGGTATCGCTTGGCGTCAACCAGGGCGGCGGAATCTCGTTTTCCAATGAGGATCCGGCTGCAACTGTCACCGAGGCCCGCAAGAAGGCGGTCGCCGACGCCATGGCCAAGGCCAAGACGCTGGCTGAAGCCGCCGGCGTCAGCATCGGACGGGTGCTGGAAATCACGGACCAGAACGTCGCGCCGCCGCCGATGCCGATGAACGCCAAGGCCTTCGACGCCGCCCGCGCATCGGTTCCGGTGCAGGCCGGCGAGAATTCCTACACGGTGCAGGTCACTGTCACGTTCGAGTTGAAATGACCGCCGCCTGAACGCTTCGGTTGGTTCGGCCCTGTTGAGGCGCGGGGCAGACCAACCGGCAACATCGATCCTGCCGCATGAAAAAACCCCGGAGGACTGATCCTCCGGGGTTTTTTCGAGCCGCACCCGTCCGCCCTGCTGGAAAGGGGCTCTACTACTCCGGACTGACCTTCGCAGAAGGTCATGTCCCAAGCTGATCTCGCGAAAGATCATGCCTAAACGAGAAGCCGTTGCCGGTCGGCAACCTGCCGAACGTTTACCGGTAGATGAACGTTTACCGGTAGATGACCGGGCAGCCGCGCTCATTGGCGAACACGATCACCATGCGGTCGCCATACCGGCGGCCCGCGACCTTGACCGTGCGGCGGCTGATATCGACGATGCGAGCGCGGCGCAGGCCCATGCGCTCCGCCTTGCCGAGGGCACGATCGGGCGAGCACGACCGGCGCCAGTCGCGTTCGCGGTGGCGTTCGCGATAACGGTAATCCTGGACATAAACGCCGGCACGGGAATCGTCGTTGTTGCCGAAACCGAGATAGATGCTGTCTGCATGAGCGGGGACAGCGGCAAGCGTGCCAAGAGCGACAAGGGCCGAAAGGGTCGCCGTTTTGATCGTGTTGAACATTGTCTTCTCTCCTTGTTCAGGGCTTCCGCCCGTTTCGTCGAACCGATGGGAGGAGAATGCGCCTGCGTATCTGAACTTTTTACGAACCAGCCGTTCATTTCCGGTTCAGGTGCAAGCCGAGGGATAATGGCAGTCTTGCGCCTCCCGCGACCGGTTCCGGATACCACCGATAGAAAACGTCTGGTTTTCCCGCCGGTTCCGGGCGGGATCCTCATGCACGGCGCTCAAAAGCATGCCCCTCGGTCTTGAACCGAGGGTGCGCAACGGTTTTGGGACAACCACATGCATAAAAAAATAGGAACTCAAGCGCGTCGCAGGATCCTTTCAGACGCGACGCGCTTTAAGGCTCGTCGTCCAGCATGTGCTCGAAATAGTCGTCCGGCTCGGCAAGATCGGTTTCGCTGGCGCTAACCCGGTCGCGCATCGAGATGCCGGCCTCGTGCACTGTCTCCGCGCTGCCCGACACCAGCCTGTGCCACCAGTAGAGATCGTGGCCCTCGGCGACAAGCCGGTAGGCGCAGGTCTTGGGCAGCCAACTGATGGTGCGCACATTCTGCGGCGTCAGCCCGACGCAGTCCGGGACGCGCGCCAGCCGGTTGGCATAGTCCGAGCAACGGCAAGTTTCGGCGTCGAACAGCCGGCAGCCGACGCTCGTCCAGTAGATCTCGCCGGTGTCTTCGTCCTCGAGTTTCGACAGGCAGCATTTGCCGCAGCCGTCGCAAAGCGACTCCCACTCGGCCGTGGTCATCGTTTCGAGCGTCTTGGTTTTCCAGAACGGCGTTTCCATTGCGGGGATGTGGCCCTCGCTGGCGTCAAGGTCAAGCACCGCAACAGCCGCAAACCCTGCCAGCACCATGGGAATGACACGAAGTCGCCTTCAAAACGCCGGCCAATCGCCCTTCCCGGCCGTTAATGCCCGCAAACCGGAACCAATCCGGTTGAAGACAGTTTGGGCCGGGATGGGACGCCACAAGGAGACTTTCTGATGAAACGCCAACCACGGATTCTGGCAGGCACGGCACTTGGCCTGTTGATGGCATCCGCGCCGTTGGGCGCGTTCCCGCTGCAGGGCAGCACCGCGTTCAATCCTTTGCAACGCGCGACAGCCCCACTGGTCCTGGTGCAATCGAATTGCGCCGAAGGCGAGTCAGCGGAAGCCTGCGCTCAGCAGGCAGAACCGGAGCGGAAGCCTAGGAAGAAACGCGAGCAGCAGCAGCAAACCGAATCCGCGCCAGCCGAGCAGCAGGCCGAGCCCGAGCAAAAGCCCAGGAAGAAACGCCAGCAACAGCAAACCGAATCCGCGCCAGCCGAGCAGCAGGCCGAGCCCGAGCAAAAGCCCAGGAAGAAACGCCAGCAGCAGCAAACCGAATCCGCGCCAGCCGAGCAGCAGGCCGAGCCCGAGCAAAAGCCCAGGAAGAAACGCCAGCAGCAGCAAACCGAATCCGCGCCAGCCGAACAGGTCGCACCAGCCGAGTCCGAGCCAAGACCGCGCAAGAAGAAGCGCGACCAGCAGAGGGAGCAGATCGAGGCCGCACCTTCTGAACAGGCGGCCCCTGCAAACGACGAGCAGCAGCTCAAGCCGCGCAGAAAGAAGCGCGACCAGCAACAGCAGATCGAAGCCGCGCCCGCCGAGCAGGCCGCCCCCGCGAGCGACGAAGAGCAGCCCACACCGCGCAGAAAGAAGCGCGACCGGCAACAGCAGGAGGCCGCACCTTCCGAACAGCCCGCTGAGCAGGCCGAGCCGCGTCCCACTCCAGCTGACCGGCAAGCCGCTCCTGCCGAGGGCGAACAGCCTTTGGACCAGGCGAGAAAGCGCAGGAAGCCTGCTGAAGAACAGCCAGCAACGGGTGAGCAGCCGTCTACCGGTGAGCAGCCCGCCGAGGGCGAACAAGCCGCACCCGCCGAAGGGGAAGGTCCGGTCCAGGGCGAGGCTTCGGCCGATCCAAACGCAGCCCCGGTGTTCGACAGCCAGAAGGATGCCGTGCGCAAGCGCAAGGGCGGCAGGGACAGAGCGCAAGAAACCGGCCGCCAGGACGCAGGCGACCAAGAGGGCAGTCAGCCTGGCCAGCAGGACGGCGAGCAAGCGGAGGCCCCGAGGCCGGCTCCGGTCGATCAGGGGCCGCCGCCCACCGACGACAGGGCGGCCCAGCAGGAAATCAGGCCTGGAACGATCGCCCCGGTGACGCAGGAAAAGGGCACGCGGGTCGAACGTGCCCCGGATTTCGAAGATGTCCGCCGCCGCCCACGCCCGGAAGGCGCTAATATCGTCAGGGAATTCGGCGACCGCGTCATCCTCCAGTTCAACAACCAGACAATCGTGGAGAGCAATGATGCCCCGCGCCTGCATCGTGGCGCCAGGGAGGTCTACTATGAGGAGCTGCCGGGCGATCGCACCCGGGAAATCGTCGAGCGTGAGAACGGTATCCAGATCGTCACCATCCGCAATCGCTACGGCAACGTCATCCAGCGCTCACGCATCGCGCCGGACGGCCGTGAATATGTGCTGAGCTATGTCGACGAGCGGTACTACGAGGATGTCGACGACTGGCGTGATCCGGGCGATGACCTGCCGCCAATACGGCTCGACATTCCGCGCGAGGAGTACATTCTGGACGCCGAAGACATCGAGGATCCGGATGACTACTACACCTTCCTCGAACAGCCTCCCGTGGAGAGGGTGCAGCGCCTGTATTCGATCGACGAGGTCAAGCGTTCGGCCCGCGTCCGCGACATTGCGCGCCGTGTCGACCTCGACACACTGAACTTCGAATTCGGTTCGGCATCGATCCCCGACAGTGAAGTGCAGAAACTGGAAGGCGTCGCCACCGCCATGGAGAGGCTGCTGGAGAAGAACCCGGCGGAAACCTTCCTGATCGAAGGCCATACCGATGCCGTCGGCAGGCCGGAGGCGAACCTCGCGCTGTCCGACCGCCGCGCCGAGGCGGTCGCCGAAGCCCTGACCAATGCCTTCAGCATCCCGCCGGAGAACCTGACGACACAGGGCTATGGCGAGGAGTATCTCAAGGTCAACACGTCGGAGCCTGAGCGCGAGAACCGTCGCGTCGCCATCCGCCGGATCACCTCGCTGGTGGCGCCGGTCGCCAGCGCGGAGTAGGCGATGGCCAACTTAAGAGCAATGATCCCAAAAGCCTGAACTGGTTTTGGAATCGACACATAAAGACGTAGCCCATCCCGGTTTTAGCGGGATGGGCTATCCTCAGAAGAGCATGCTGAACAAGGATTGTCTCCCGCGACTTTGACGGCACTCATTGAATCGCGTGGCCGCCCACCCCAGATTCTGTGCAGGGCGTTCCCTGCCCTGTCCCGACTCCAGCGGGACACATGAGCCCCGCCGGCCCCCCTCGCCGGCGGGGTTTTGTTTCCGGCTTCGAGGGAGGACCCTCGGCCTCAAACCCCTTCCCAAACGAATGCGACCGGCCGCGACGGTCTTTTGTAACTCGAGCGGCTCCGCGATCGACGAAGGCGACAAATCGGGTGAGCCGGAGCCATTCGATGTCGAGGCCTTTCTCGAGGCAAAGCGTCAGCAGCGCGATTTTAGACCCCTTTGATGTTCGTATCCGAATTCGCAAACACCTCGTCGGGCACGAAAAAATCGCCGGCGAGCGGTCCTGTCGCGCCTGGCGCATAGATCGAAAAATCGCTGACGCCCTCGGCTCGCAGCACTTCCTCGTCGATGTAGAAATTACCGGTTGCCTCGCGCGACGGCCTGAGCAGGATCGCATGCGCGGCATCGGCCATGATGTCGGGCGAACGGCTCATCGCCGCCACCGTCGCCCCGCCCAGAAGATTGCGCACCGCTGCCGTATCGATCGTCGAGATCGGCCACAGCGAATTGACAGCGATACCGTCCCTAGCGAACTCCGCGCTCATGCCCAGCGTGCACATCGACATGCCGAACTTGGCCATTGTGTAGGCGACATGGTTCTTGAACCATTTGGTCTTCATGTCGAGCGGCGGCGCCAGATTCAAAATGTGAGGATTGTCAGCCAACTTCAGGTGCGGAATGCACATTTTGGAAACCAGGAACGTGCCGCGCGTGTTGATCTGATGCATCAGATCGTAGCGCTTCATGTCGGTCTCCAGCGTGCCGGTGAGCTGGATGGCGCTGGCATTGTTGACGCAGATGTCGATGCCGCCAAACTTTTCGACGGTCCTGGCGACCGCTTCGGCGACCTGCCCTTCCTCGCGTATGTCGCACAGCACGGGCAAGGCCTTGCCGCCGGCCTGCTCGATCTCCTCAGCGGCGGTGTAGATCGTGCCCGGCAGCTTTGGATGCGGCTCGGCGGTCTTGGCCGCGATCGTCACATTGGCGCCGTCGCGCGCGGCGCGCAGCGCGATCGCCAGCCCGATGCCGCGCGACCCGCCGGAGATGAACAGCGTCTTTCCCTTGAGCGACATGTCTTTGCGCCTCCCTTGCAACATTACCGGCGTGATCCTTGCGCGACGGTTGCGTGCCGCGCAAGGCCCAACACGCCGAGTGAGGGTTACGCTGCGTAGGCTTGGAAGGACAAGTTAGACCAGCACCAGGCCCTGCCGCATGGCGGTGGCGATCGCGTCGGTGCGGTTGGCCGCACCCAGCTTGATCAGGATCGCCGCGACGTGGAACTTCGCCGTGTGCACGGAAATATTCAGCCGGCGCGCGATCACCTTGTTGGGCGCGCCTTCGGCCAGAAGCGCAAGCACTTCGCTCTCGCGCGGCGAAAGCGCCGGCCGGTCGGCCCTGTCGTCGGCCGGCCCCTCGTCGAACAGGTCGTCGTCATGGAAAGCGAAATCGTCATGCCGATCGGACAAAGGGCGGCCCGCGCCCGAGATCCGATAACCGGCTGCCGCCAGCCGCACGGCGGCAGCGACCAGCAGATCGTCCGCTGCGGCCGGCAGCACGGCAAACACGGTGTCGGCCAGCCGCTGCCGGCTCCCTCGTTGAGACAACAGCACCTGAGGTATCGCTGGATCGGTGGCCCCACCTTCCAGGTTTTTGTCGTCGACGATGGCGACGTCCACTTGGTCAACACCATCGCCGCTGCCGGCCACAATCGGCAGCAGATCGTCGCTCGCGGCAAGGGCAGTGGACAAATGTTCGGCGCGCGCGGCATCGGCCAACGCGATCAGCACCGTCAATCGCCTCCCGGTCATGACTTCGCCGCTTGCCATTATCCCCTCAGCTCAGCGGCTTTTCGCCGATGGTCACCGCAACATCGCGACGCTCACCGCCGCGTACCACGCCGAGCGTCACCGACGCGCCGGCGCTGTCCGGCCCAAGCTTGCGGATCAGCTCGCGCGGACCATGCACGGCCTCGCCGTTCCACGACACGATGATGTCGCCAAGATGCAGACCGGCCGCCTTCGCCGGGCCATTGTCGTCGAGGCTCATCACCATGGCGCCATGCGTGTCGCCATTGCGGACCGGATGCAAACCGGCGCCGAGATAACCGCGGGCGACATGGCCCTTCTCGCGCAGCGTCGCCACCGCCCGCTCGATCGTTTCGTAAGGCATGACCAGCGCCCGCCGGCGCGGCCCAAACAGGAGCATGCCGATCAGCGCGCCCTTGGCGTCGAGCACCGGGCCGCCCTCGAAACGGCTGCCGGCATTGACGGCCAGATTGATGCGCCGGTCGATCGTGCCGCCGCGCATCGAGCGCCAGGCCGGGCCGACCTCGCCGACTGTGCCGAACACGGCGAGCGCAGCACCTTCGCTATTGCCCACGGTGATGGCCAGACTGCCCGGCCGCACGGCATCCGCCTTGGCCAGCGACGGTGCGCTGGCGGCGCCTGCCGGCTTCAGCAGCGCGACACCGGTCGAAGGGTCGCGTCCGACCAGTTCGGCCTTCACAGTCTCGCCCGCAGCCAGCGTCAGTTCGATTTCCTCGCCGGTTTCCACGGCCTCCTCGGCGGTGACGAAATAGCCGTCATTCCAATGGAAGGCCGTTGCCGTGCGGTGATGATGGGTGGCGAAGCTTGCCGTCGCCGGCGCCGCTGCGGCGGCGCTATCGGCGATGGCATCGGAAAATGCGCTCAGATTGAAGTCGCTCATGTGGGGTCTCCTGGGTCTTTTCATACCCCAGATATCGCTCGGCAGCGCAGTGGCGGGTACTCGCCTGACGGCTAGTTGGGCGCTCGACTGGCCATCTGGTCAGGTCGCGGCCAGTCCGGCCGCTTCGCACATATAGGCATCCTTCATCTTGCTCTAAAGACACGGAGCCCCTGCCATGTCCCTTCCCGCCCAGCAATTGCAATTCGACGATGCGCTGCTCGATGATTATTCGGCAACGGTCGCCGATGCTGTGGACCGCATCGGTCCCGCCGTCTGCCGCATCGAGCGCGTCGGTGGTACTGGCGGCCACGGCTCCGGCTTCGTCATCACGCCGGACGGGCTGGTCGTCACCAACTTCCACGTCGTCGGCGATGCCCGCACCGTCCGCGTCTCGATGCCGGACGGAGCCTCCCGCGAGGGCCGCGTGCTCGGCCGTGATCCCGACACCGACATCGCGCTGGTGCGCGCTGACGGCAGCTTTGCCGATGTCGCGCCGCTCGGCGATTCCAAGCGCTTGCGGCGCGGCCAGATCGCCATTGCCATCGGCAACCCGCTCGGCTTCGAATGGACCGTCACATCAGGCGTCGTCTCGGCGCTCGGCCGCTCGATGCGCGCCTCCACCGGCCGGCTGATCGACGACGTCATCCAGACCGACGCAGCACTCAACCCCGGCAATTCCGGCGGACCGTTGGTGTCTTCGGCGGGCGAGGTCATCGGCGTCAACACCGCCATGATCCATGGCGCGCACGGCATCGCCTTTGCGGTTGCCTCCAACACCGCCAATTTCGTCATTTCGGAGATCATCCGCTTTGGCCGCGTGCGCCGCGCCTTCATCGGTGTCTCGGCAGATACGACAAACCTGCCGCGCCGCGCGGCCCTTCTGTCACAAGCGTCGAGCAGCACGGCGGTGCGCCTGCGCAGCGTCGAAAAGAACAGCCCGGCGGCCAGCGCCGGCCTGAAAGAAGGCGACATCATCGCCGCCATCGATGGCCGCCCGGTCACCGGCGTCGACGATCTGGTGCGCATGCTCGACGCCGAGCGCATCGGCCGCGAAACGCTGTGCACGGTGGTGCGCCGCTCCGGCATTACCCAGGTCACGCTGATGCCGGTGGCGCGAAGCTGACGTCTATCGCCGCGCACAGATCTGGCCAAGCAGCGAAACCAGCAGCCCTGCCAGTTCGCCGGTCGGATCGAGATCCGGATCGAAAATGGTCATGTCCATTCCGGTGCAGCGCGGATCCGCCACCAGCGCCGCGAGGATGGCGACGAGATCGTCGGGATCGATGCCTGGGCTGCCCGGTGAATCCACCGCCGGCATCACTGTCTGGTCGAGTGCATCGACGTCGAAATGCACCCAATAGGGCCAGCCGGTTCGCGCCAGCGTGGTCCAGGTCTTTTCCAGGACCTTTGCCGCGCCAAGCTCTCGCACGGCAAAGACATCGATCAGCGTCATCACGGTCGAATTGATGTCCGGCCAGGCGAAGTCGGTGTCGCGGCTCTCGCGCTCGCCGATCTGAATCACCTGTTCGTCCGCGACAAGCGGCCTTGCGACATCAGGCCAGTCGGTCAGCAACGGCTCGCCGCGTCCGGTGGCGAGCGCAAGGTCCATACCGGCGGCCGAGCCAAGTGAAGCGTTGATGTCGTAGTTGCCCGGATGGCGGAAATCGCTGTGGCCGTCGACATGGACCAGCGCCACCGGACCAGATCGCCGCGCCGCGGCCAGTGCGCCAAGCAGGACCGCGCAGTCGCCGCCGACGACCAGCGGAAACTCGCTTCGTCCCAGCGCGCCGGCAACGACGTCGGCGAGTTCGAGATTGAAGCTGCGTATCGTATGGCCGTTGCGCAGCCGGGTGCCCGGCTGCGGCTCGGTGCTGTAGGCTGGGCGATCGAGATCGACCACCATGGCGGGCGAGAGCGTCTCGATCAAGCCAGCTTCGGTCAATGCCTGCGGCGCACGCCACGTCCCCGGTATATGACCTGGCCTCAGCGGGCGGAGGCCAAGGTTTGAGGGCGCGCGGACAAGGCAGATTTCACGCATGGAGTGAGCCCAGGCTGATAAGCTTCAGCATAGACCGCAAAGTCGTGACCGGCCACGCGGCTGAAGCCTTCACGTCACAATTACAGACAGTTCCTGCCAGCCGCTATCTCGCTCAGCCCGCCGCCCCTTCGGCATACTGCTCCAGAAACTCCGCGCTCGGCGGAATCGGCTTGATCACATCGATCAGCACGCCATTGGGGTCTTTTGTGATGAAGTGGCGCTGGCCGAAGGATTCGTCGCGCAGCGTTCGCAGGACCGGCAGGCCGGCGGCGATGACCCGCTCATAGACGGCGTCGGGATCCCTGACCTCGAAATTGATCAGCAGGCCGGAGGTGCGGCCCCGCCCCTCTTCCGGAATCGTCTCATGGTCGCCCTGGACGATGCCGAGATTGACGCGCTTGTTGTCGCTCGACTGCAGATGCACGTACCAGTCGCTCTCGAACAGCGGCTTGAAGCCGAAATGCGCGATATAGAAGGCTGCCGTGCCGGCAACATCTCCCGTCATCAGCACCGGATAATAGCTAGTCGTCTTCATCTTTCCTTCTCCCGTCGAATAACATACAGTTTGCATGTAAATGCAATTAACATACAGGCTGCATGTATGCAACAGGAATCCACGCGCCGCACAAACCGCGACCGCACCGAAGCGACGCGTACCGACCTCATAGCCGCGGCCCGAAAACTGTTCACCGAAAAATCCTATGCCGAGACCGGCACGCCAGAGATTGCGGCCGCCGCAGGCGTCACGCGCGGCGCGCTCTATCATCATTTTGCCGACAAGCAGGCGCTGTTTGCCGCCGTGGTCGAGCAGGAAGCGGCCGCCGTGGCGGGAGAGATCGAGTGCGCCTCGCCGCCCTCGCTGTTTGCCCGTGATGCGCTGATCGCCGGTTCCGACGCCTATCTTGCCGCCATGCGCGCACCCGGCCGCACCCGGCTGCTGCTGCTCGACGGGCCGGCCGTGCTCGGCCGCGCCGCCATGGACGAAATCGACAACCGCCACGGCAATCGCTCGCTTCGCGAGGGCCTCGTTGCGGCGATGCGCGCGCAGACCACGGTGAGATTGCCGCTGGAAGCGCTGACGGCATTGCTTGCCGCCGCCTTCGACCGCGCGGCTCTGGCAATCGAAGCAGGCGCCGAAACCGCCCCTTATCGCGAGGTGCTCGTCGCCCTTATCGACGGACTGTCTCCGACTCATCTTCAGGCACCTGGCCCGGCTCGAACTCGTTGAAGCAGCCGAGCTGGCGCTTGAACTGGTCGATCAGCCAGGCCGCGGCCGGCTTCGGGCTGCGATCGGTGCGATGCATGGCATAGAGCTGCGCCCGCACCTCGCTGTAGGGCTCCAGATCGAGTTCGACCAGCCGGCCGCTTGCCAGGTCGTCGGCGGCCAGCCATCGCGGCAGCCCGCCCCAGCCCAGCCCCTTGCGCATCAGCGCATGCTTGGTGCGCACATCGGTCAGCCGCCAAGTGCGGTAGGCGAACACGCCATAGTCGCGCCCGCGCGTCCGCTCCGACTGATCACTGACGACCAACTGGGTATGTTCACGCACATCCTCCAACGGCACCGGTCCTGGCAGCAGCGCCAAAGGGTGATTGGGCGCCGCAACCGGTACCATCGTCGTGAAACCGATAGGCAGCAGGTGCACTTCGGCGTCGCCCGGAATGCCGCCGATGCCGAAATCGGCCTGCCCATTGACGACCTGCTCCACGATCAGCCCCAGCGAACCGGTATGCAGGCGCAGCGTCACGGTCGGGAATTGTACCTCGAACGCTTTCAACACCCGCACCAGCACCGGCAAAGCCATTGTCATCTCGACCGACAAGACGACCTCGGCCTCCAGCCCTTGCTTGTGGCCATCGACACGCGAGCGGATGCGCTGCAGCACGCCGACCATGCGACGCGCATCCTCCAGCGTCGCCCGGCCGACATCGGTCAGCTGCGGCTCGCGCGTGCCCTCGCGCTCGAACAGTTTCAGCCCGAGTTGCGCCTCCAGATTGGCGATAGCGTAGCTGATGACCGATTGCGCGCGGTTGAGCTTGCGGCCGGCGGCGGAGAAGCTGCCGGTATCGGCCACCGTCACCAGGATTTGCAGTTGGTCAAGCGTCGGATTGGGTTGCATTGTCTTATCTAAATTGTAGATGGATAATATAAAAAATATACCAGTTTTTCAAATAGGTTGATAGACCCATATCTGGCGGGACAGATCATTCCAACCCTGGAGAGCCCCGCCATGTCCATCCTTCTTGTCACGTCGAGCCCGCGCGGTACTGCCTCGCATTCCACCCGCATCGCCACCGAACTTGCAGAAAAGCTGCTCGCCGCCGATCCCTCGGCCAAGCTTGCCGTGCGCGACCTTGTCGCCAACCCGCTGCCGCACATCGATCCGGACTATTCGACCGGCATCTATACGCCGGTCGAGGCCCGTACCCAACGCCAGGCCGAGGTTGTCGGCGTCTCCGACGGCGTGCTGGACGAACTGTTTGCAGCCGACACCATTATCCTTGCCACCGGTTTCATCAATTTCGGCATCTCGTCGACCCTGAAATCCTGGGTCGATCACATCGCCCGCTCCGGCAAGACTTTTGCTTATGGCGAAAATGGCCCCAAGGGCCTCGTCACCGGTAAGAAGGTCTACATCGTCCTTGCCTCGGGCGGCATCTATTCGGAAGGTGCTGCCGTGCAGATGGATCACGCCATCCCTTACCTGCGCAGCGTGCTTGGCTTCATCGGCATGACCGACGTCGACGTCATCCGCATCGAAGGCGTCGGCATGGGGCCTGATGCCGTCACGGCAGCGCTCGACAAGGCATCAGCCAAGGTGGATGCCGTGGTGGCCGGAAGTCGGCGGGTCGCGACGGCGGCTTAAAGCGTTAGCCACTGACTACCAAAAATCAAAAAGGCAAGCGCCGCATCAGGCGCTTGCCTCAATTCTCCGTCCAGGAACAGCGTCGAAAGCGGGACTGGTCTAGCCGAAGATCTTCTCGCCCTGCTCATCGACCAGTTGGATGCCCTTCTTGATCGAGATGTCGACAGCGTCGTCGAGCCCGGCAAAGCGGTCGGCGCGGATGAATTTGTGTTCCTTCATCACGCCGTCGATTTCTTTCGAAACCACGCCGCAGGTCTGGTATTGGCCCTCCGCCTTGTAGGGCGTGGCGCTGATCAAAAATCCTTTGTGCTCGATCTGCTTTGCCGGTGCAGCACTCTTTGGCTCGCCCGCGTCACCGCCGCCACCGCCAAAAAGACGCTTCAGAAAAGACATGGGGTATCCTCCAACGGCAATCATCCTGCATCACATAGCGTGGTGCAGGATGATTTTCACTAGCGGTCCTTAGGCAAACGGGCAAGGGGCCGCATCCGGGCCCGGCCTACCAGAAGTCAGCCGCGCGACAGCGCTTCCAGGGCTTCGGCGGCCTCCTCCAGGATGTTGATCGCCTCGGCCTGTTTTCCAGCCGGCGCGTCGACGATGTCGCCGAGGGCTGCGCGCAGCCGGTGGCGCACGGCGCGGAATTCGTCGCGCTTTTCCGAACGGCCACGGCCGCGACGTCCGCCATCCTCGCCATCGTCGTTCCAGCCGAACCAGTCGCGCGCCTTTGCCATCTTGCGGCCGAAACGCTCGAGATGGTCGAGCACATGGTCGATCATCTCGCGATTGTCATTGAGATGCGCCTGCCCGGCCTCGGTGATCGAAAACACCTTCTTGTTGCCTTCCGGCGACGAGACGGCATAGCCGGCCTCTTCGAGGAAGGTCAGCGTCGGATAGACCACGCCCGGGCTCGGGCTGTAGACGCCGCTGGTGCGCTCCTCCAGCGCCTTGATGATGTCGTAGCCGTGGCGCGGCGCTTCGGCCAGCAACGACAGCGTGATCAGCTTGAGATCGCCGTCGGCCAGCATGCGTCCCGCGCGGAACATGTCGCCTGGCCCGCCGCGTCCGCCGCCCCTCATCCCGTGGCCGAACGGGCCGAAGCCGCCGCCACGGCCGCCGAACCTGCCGGCCATATGCATGAAAACGCGCTCGGCGCGCTCGCCGAAATGATGATGTCTGTGCATCGCCTGCTCCTTGAGTTATGTCTTACGATACATCTTAATTAAGCCAGCGTGACGACCGATTCAAGATATATCTTACGATGTAACTTAATCCCACGCCACATGATTGAAAACGCGCATGCGGCTAAGGCGCGTGTCCTGAACCTCTCCGCGGTCCTAAAATGACCCGGAGGCCGTTCCAGGCCTTCGATGGCCAGGAATGTCTGTGCCGGCTACCAACGGCCCTTGCGCCGGTTCCAGGCATAGAGAAGATCGGCGAAGCGATCATAGGCATAGCGCGTCAGCGGCAGCGCCGCGCGGTTGCCGAACAGCGCTGCCAGCCAGCCCTCGCCCGGCGTTCTCAGCCAGACGGCAATTGCGACATCGGCGCCGACCAGCAGTTCGCCGTCCGCATCGATTGCGTGCAGCCGGCGGCGGATGTCCTCGAGCGACACGCCGTATCCGGCCAGTGCCGACGGCTCGGCATTGATGTCGCGAAACGCGATCTGCCCGGCCTTGATCGCCTCGATCAGCCGCCGCTTCTGCCTGACGATACCGTCATCACAGACCGGACAGCGGGTATTGTACCAGATGGTCAGCACAGGCTTGGACATGTGTTTCGAGACGCGACCTGAAGGATGCGCCGACTATCCGGGAAATGCCTTCGCCCCGCAACATTTCGGGCCAGCCCTGCCGCGACGCGCGGCATCCGCCGACGAATTGCGGTGTCTGGAACAAAAATCAGAATTCGTAGCCGAAGCGCTCGAAATCCCTGAAAAAGAGCCGGCGCACGATGCTTTTCGCCTCGTCATCGTAGACGGCGCGATAGTCGTAGGGTGCATTGACGTTTGTTCGGGGAAGCTTCACCTCGCCCGGCAGACCGAGCCGTTCGACCAGGGCATTGAATTGCTCGGCCAGCGTTTCAAAACGCAAAACCTCGTCGATGATGAGGTTTCCGTGCCTGTCCGAAATCCAGCTCGTCTGGTCCACCCGCACAAAACGGTTCTTGCGTTCGAGATAGCGCAGGAAAGTCTTGAAATC
The DNA here is from genome assembly GCF_007830515.1 of Mesorhizobium tianshanense. GTDB lineage: Bacteria > Pseudomonadota > Alphaproteobacteria > Rhizobiales > Rhizobiaceae > Mesorhizobium > Mesorhizobium tianshanense. The sequence continues at coordinate 68,059 of NZ_VLKT01000013.1, read as the reverse complement.
CAGGACCCTGGCTCTGTTCCGGCGCCGGCCGGAGAGATGCTCCTTGCGGAAATAATAGCTCGAGACAGCAAGTTCGAAAGGGTTACGCACGACGGCGAACTTGTACGCGCTGTCATAAATCTCGGCCGGCAGCTTGCGCTTCGCCCAACTGGCTTTGTCATGCTGCCTGAGGAAAGCGTTTTGCGGCTTTTCGGGCACGGGAAGGTGAGACAGCAGGCGGCGCCACTGCGTTCGCTGCGGTTTCACGCACCATGGCCCTAGCGCACGCGTGACCGAGCTCCCGGCTGTCTTCGGGATATGGATGAAGAGGAAGTTCTTTTCGAGCGAGAGGAGCATGCTTCCTCATGATCGGATGATCGGGCGCCGTCAAGCGGCGCCCGATCATCCGCTGCTGCACGGCTCCCTATCCGAGCGAGGCAATGATCTCGCGATAAGCATCTTCCGGGAAAGCCTTGAGCGTCCGTGTCCTCACGTTACCGCCTGTCGCCAGCATCAGCGAGAAACGAGCGAGCACCGCATCGTCGGGCGCTTCAACGACCGCCACCATATCGCATTCGCCCATGGTGAGAAAAAACGCCTTGAACGAGCCGCCCATGTCTCCCAGCAGCTTCTTGGCGGCATCGAGCCGCTTCGGCGACTCGCGCACATTTTTGGCGCCCTGCTCCGTCCAGTTGATCAGCACGATATAGTTTGTCATGCACACCTCCCTCCGGGGCCTCGGAGCACGGCGTCACTGCCGGGGCGGGCATCCGGGTTTGTCGCCCAGAAAATGCATCCGACACGAAAGTATCCTCCCGCGGCAGGTGCACTGCAAGAACAACCGTACCTTCTGGCGAGACGACCCTGTGCTCCGAACGAAAAAGGGCGCCGCGGCGCCCTTTAAGTTGCTTGTCCGTTACCCGGCATCAGCTGTCGAGGAAGCTCCGCAGCTTGCGCGAGCGGCTCGGGTGCTTGAGCTTGCGCAGCGCCTTGGCTTCGATCTGGCGGATGCGCTCGCGGGTGACCGAGAACTGCTGGCCGACTTCCTCCAGCGTGTGGTCGGTGTTCATGCCGATGCCGAAACGCATTCTGAGAACGCGCTCTTCGCGCGGGGTGAGCGAAGCAAGCACCCGCGTCGTCGTTTCGCGCAGATTGGCCTGGATCGCCGCGTCGATCGGCAGGATGGCCATCTTGTCCTCGATGAAATCGCCGAGATGCGAATCCTCCTCGTCGCCAACCGGCGTTTCGAGCGAAATCGGCTCCTTGGCGATCTTCAGCACCTTGCGCACTTTTTCCAGCGGCATGGCGAGCTTTTCCGCCAGTTCCTCCGGCGTCGGCTCGCGGCCGATCTCATGCAGCATCTGGCGCGAGGTGCGCACAATCTTGTTGATCGTCTCGATCATGTGCACCGGAATGCGGATGGTGCGCGCCTGATCGGCGATCGAACGGGTGATCGCCTGCCTAATCCACCACGTCGCGTAGGTCGAGAACTTGTAGCCGCGGCGGTATTCGAACTTATCGACCGCCTTCATCAGGCCGATATTGCCTTCCTGGATCAGGTCGAGGAATTGCAGGCCGCGATTGGTGTATTTCTTGGCGATGGAAATGACGAGGCGCAGATTGGCCTCCACCATTTCCTTCTTGGCGATCGCGGCTTCGCGCTCGCCCTTCTGCACCTGGTTGACGATCTTGCGGAACTCGAGGATCGAGATCGCCGTTTCGGTGGCAAGGTTCTGGATCTCGGCGCGCAGGTCGCGGATAGCGTCCTTTTCGTTCTTGGTGAATTCCTTCCAGCCTCGCGAGGTCAGATTGCCGATCGAACGGGTCCAGTTCGGATCGAGTTCCGAGCCCTGATACTCCTTCAGGAATTCCTCGCGGCGCACGCCGTAGCTTTCGGCCAGCCGCAACAGCTTGCCTTCATTCTGCACCAGGCGCTTGTTGATGTCGTAGAGCTGCTCGACCAATGCCTCGATGCGCGCCGTGTTCAAGGACAACGACTTCACCGCCTTGATCAGCTGGTCCTTCAACTCCTTGAGCCGGCGGTCCTGGCTGGGCGACAGCGTGCCGGCGGCGGCCAGCCGGTTCTCGACCTGCTGGTCCTGCAGCTTCCTGAGTTTCTTGTAGGTGTCGGCGATGACGTCGAGCGTCTCCATCACCTGCGGACGCAGTTCCGCTTCCATCGCCGCCAGCGACAGGCTGGCCTCGTCCTCGTCTTCCTCGTCATCGTCCGTCAGACCGCGGGTGTCGCTGCCGACATTGGTGATGTCGTCCTCGTCCTCGCGCGAACGGCGCGGCTTTTCATCGGCTTTGACCTCCTCGATCCGCTCGACCACCGGCGCCTGCTTGGCCTCCGGCCCGGCATAGGTCGCTTCGAGGTCGATGATCTCGCGCAGCAGGATCTTCGATTCGTTGAGCTCGTCACGCCAGATGATGATGGCCTGGAAGGTCAGCGGGCTTTCGCACAGGCCCGCGATCATCGTCTCGCGGCCGGCCTCGATGCGCTTGGCGATCGCGATTTCGCCCTCGCGCGACAGTAGCTCGACCGAGCCCATCTCGCGCAGATACATGCGAACCGGGTCGTCGGTGCGATCGGTCGGCTCTTTCTTGGTGGTCGTCGCCGCAACGGCGGTGCCGGTCTGCTCGGCCAGCTCGTTGGCGTCTTCCTCGGCGTCTGCAGCCGCGTCGGCGGCTTCGGGCTCTTCGCCCTGCTCGTCGTCCTCGACCACGTTGATGCCCATGTCGGAGAGCATGGCCATCGTGTCCTCGATCTGTTCGGAGGTCACTTCCTCCGAGGGCAGCACCGAATTCAGTTCGTCCATGGTGACATAGCCGCGCTTCTTGGCGGCCTTGATCATCTTCTTGACAGCATCGTCGGAAAGGTCGAGCAAAGGGCCATCGGTGGCGCCTTCACGTTCGGTCTCGACCTCTTCCTTTTCTTTTGTCGCCATTCTTTATTTTCTCCAAGCGGCCAAGTATCAGAGCCGCGTAAGCCGCCGTACCGGTTAAATCAGATGCGTTCGCTCTAGAACGCGCTTCCCCGGGCCAGTAACTGCATCTCTCGTTAAGTCCAGATTAACCCTGGTATCTGTGGCAGGCTGACTGCCTGTCCAGTGACCGGTACCTCACATCGCTGCATTTCCCGTCGACGCCGGCGTCGGGTTAACGTTTCGAATCGTCCTGATTCCGTCATTCTGCCAGAAGGTCAAGCGCCTCTCGCATGATTCGCATGAAAAAAGCGAATCAATTACCCGACTTAAGGCGCCGCGCGGCCGATTCGACGCGCAAGCACGTTCTTACACTTTCACTCCAATGCAGGCTTCAACCTATACGCGCCCGGCCCTGCCCGAGGACACGCCGAACCCTTCAATCAGCGCTTCCGTTGCTTGCACATCACGAAATTGCGCCTGGATCTCGACGAGATGCCGGTAGTTTTCGTCCGTGGGATCACTGGCGAGCGCCGCTTCCGCCTGTTTCAGTTCCTTATGTAAGGTGCGCGCGCTGCGCTGCAAGTGGAGCGCCTGGCTGAAGGCATCGCGGGCATCGTCAAGTCCGGCTGTTTCCAGCGCCGGCCATTGCCGCGCCCGCTTGATCAGCGCCACCACGCACGCCCAGATCTCGCCGCAGCCGGCCCGTTCGATCGTCGCGATCACCGCGTCGCGATCGTTGGCCATGTCATGCGCCATCGCGTCGAGAATGGCTGCGTGCAATCGCTTCAGATCGGAGTTGGCGAGGTCGAGAAACTCGACATGCGCGAAATTCTCGTCGATCAGCGCCGGATGATTGACGAGGGCTGCGATGATCGTCGCCTCGCGCACCGACATCCCCTCGCTGCCGCGTTTGACCAGCGCTGAGCGGCCGAGGCTTTCGGTGATCGCGGTTCGCCCACCGGCACTGCCGCCACGCGCGAACTGCCCGCCGGGAGCCGAGTTCTTGCCCTGAAAGCGATCGCCGGGCCGCCCGTCCTGACGCCCCCCTTGATAACCATGGCGCGCGCCGCGCTGGGCGCCGAAAAAGCTTAGCACCCGCTCGCGCATTTCCTGGCTGTAGTGATAGCGCAGGCTCTCGTCGCGGATGCGGCTGGTCAGTTCGCGCAGCGTCTTTTCCAGTTCCGCCCGCCGCTCTGGCGTGTCGAAGACACCGCCAGCCGTTTCGCGCATCCACAAAAGGTCGGCGAGCGGCCGCCCTTCGGAAAGCACGGCGCGGAACGCATCCGGCCCATCGGCCTTGACCAGATCGTCGGGGTCCTTGCCTTCGGGCAGCAGGGCAAAGCGCACCGAGCGGCCCGCCTGAACCGCCGGCAGCGCCATGTCGGCGGCGCGCCATGCCGCCTTCAGCCCAGCCTGGTCGCCATCGAAGCACAGCACCGGCTCGCCGGCCATGCGCCACAAAAGCTCGAGCTGGTTTTCGGTCAGAGCGGTGCCGAGCGGCGCCACGACATTCTCGAAACCGGCCTGCGCCAGCGCGATCACGTCCATATAACCTTCGACGGCGATGACCGTGCCGCCCTTGGCCAGCGCCTTGCGCGCGCGGGCAAAATTGTAGAGCACGTTGCCCTTGTGGAAGAGCTCCGTATCGGGCGAATTCATGTATTTGGCGAGCGCATCGGGCGCCAGTGCCCGCCCGCCGAAGGCGATGATCTTGCCCCTGGAATCCGGGATCGGGAACATGACGCGGTCGCGGAACCAGTCGTAGGAAACCGGAACGTCGTCGCCATGGCGCACCAGCCCGCACGCCTCGATATCGGCCTTGCCGACGCCCTTGGCGGCAAGGTGCTCCTTCAGCGCGTTGCGGCTGTCCGGCGCATAACCGAGCCGGAACGACTGCTGCGTCGCCGGCGTCAGCCCCCGGTCGCGCAGATACGCGCGGGCTTTTGCGCCTTCCGGTCCCTGCAGCCGTTCCTGGAAGAAGGTGGTCGCCATTTCCATGATTTCGGTCAGGCTGGCGCGTTCCTTTTCGCGCCGTTCCTCCTGGGCATCGCGAACCGGCATCGGCACGCCGGCCATCTCGGCGATCTTCTCAACCGCTTCGGGAAAACTCATCCCGTCGAGTTCGGTCAGAAACTTGAAATGGTCGCCCGAAACCGAGCAGCCGAAACAATGGTAGCGGCCCTTCTTGTCCTCGCAATGGAAGGACGGGCTCTTCTCACCATGGAAGGGACAGCATGCCCAATAGTCGCCGCGCGGCGCGTTGGTCTTCTTCCTGTCCCACGCGACGCGCTGGCCGATCACCGATGAAATCGGCACGCGGTCGCGTATCTCGTCGAGAAAGGCAGGTGGAAAGCGCATCGGGAACGGCTCGTTTGCCCTCCATATAATCATGCAGGCGAAAGCCGACGACTCCTAATGCGGAACCATACCCGGTTTTCACAGGGCAAAAAGAAGGCGGCCGTCGCGGGCCGCCTTCCCTCATGTGTCCGGCGCAATGCCGGTCGACGGTGCGAGGCTCAGTGCGCGGCGATCGCGCCGAAGATGATGCCGGAGACGACGCTGACCAGGAGATAGTCGTTGCCGACGCGGATCCATTCCTGGCCACGGCCCGGACGATGCAGGCCATAGTGGCGGTAGTCGCGGATCGGCCGGTGGCGCTTCCAGCTGGAATATTTCTGGCCGTGCCGCCAGTGGCTCTTCCTGACGACCTTCTTTTTCACCACGACGCGCTTCTTCACATCGACATGCTTGCCGGGCTTTTGCCAATCAACCTGGCTGTAGGTCGACTGTGGCGCGCTCGGCGCATTCAGCGGCGCTGCCTGGCCCTGCAGGGACGTGGCAGCCAGCATCGAGAGGGCGACTGCGGAAAGAACGATGCGTTTCATGACGGGGAACTCCTTGGTTGTCGATGCCCAAGCAATAGAGCTCGAAGAATGAACTGAAACTGAACACGCGGATTACGTTTTTGTAATGATTTCCTATATTTAGATTACCTAATTCAACACTTTCCTCAAACCGGATCCGAAGGTGTCGCCTCCACGTGAACGCTCGACCATCCGCAAGCCGGCCGGCAATGCAACCATTTTGCGATCCATCCATTTCCGACACGCCCTGTCGCGCGCCAACAGCCGCCGGAATTGGGCAAGATTTATTACCCGGCTAAAAGTAATCGGAGTAATATCGACCTTTGCAATGTCCTTGATTCGAGCCCTCTTTTGCCCCTTTGCCGTAACGGTGCCTGCATCGCTGGCATCTATTTGTGTACGAGCCTGATATGAGTGGTTCGGTCGTTTTGCTGCATCTTGCCGGCGCGGTGGCGCTGATGCTGTTTGCCACCCGCCTGGTGAAGACAGGTGTCGAACGTGCCTATGGCGACGTGCTGCGCCACAAGCTGCGCGCCACCATGCGCAATCCTTTCATGGCGGTTCTCGCCGGCTGCGGCCTGGCGATCGCGCTGCAAAGCTCCACCGCTGTCACACTGCTGGTCGGCTCGTTCGCCGGCGCCGGCATCGTCAGCGGCATGTCGGGCCAGCTTGCCGTGCGCGGCGCCGAGATCGGTTCGGCGTTGGTGGTCAAGCTGCTGACCTTCGATCTGTCGCTGCTGGTGCCGATTTGTCTTGTCGCCGGCACCGTCATGTTCATGGCCACCGAGCGGCGCGACTGGCGCCAGTTCGGCCGCATCCTGGTCGGCATCGGCCTGCTGGTATTGTCGCTGGAAATGATCGGCCAGGCGTCGGAGCCGCTGCGCCAGAGCACGCTGATGCCGGTCATCGTCAATTACTTCTCCGGCGACCCGGTCACCGCCTATCTCCTGGCGGCGCTGGTCACCTGGCTGTTCCATTCCTCGATCGCCGCGGTGCTGCTGATGGTGACGCTGGCCGGCCGCGGTTTCATCCCGCCCGAACTCGGCATCGTGCTGGTGCTCGGCGTCAATCTCGGCTCGTCGATCATCGCGCCGCTGCTCACCCGCAACGCGGAGCCAGGCGTGCGTGTCGTGCCGATCGGCAATCTCCTGATGCGCGGCATGGGCTCGCTGGCCATGCTGATCCTGTTTCTTTGGCTCAAGCCGCCGGTTGCCTTTCTCGGCGCCGCCGTGCCCGACCAGATCGTCAACGCGCATATTCTCTTCAACATCCTGATCCTGCTTGCCGGCCTGCCGCTGGCCGGTCTCGTCTACCGCGCTTCGAAGAAGATCGTGGCGCTCGGCACCAAACCGGCGCCGGCCGAGGCGCTCGACGTCGTCGAGCTGTCCGCGCTCAACGACAGCGCCCTCGACGTGCCGAGCCAGGCGCTGGCCAATGCCACCCGCGAGGTGGTGCGGGTCTGCGAGACGGTCGAGATCATGCTGAAACGCATCATCGAGCTCTATGAGAGTGCCGACGCGGACAAGATCAAGGCGCTGGCCGCGCTCGACGACCGCGTCGACAAGAAGCACGCGGCGATAAAGCTCTACCTGGCCAAGGTCACCAGGAACCCGCTGAGCGAGGACGAGGCGCTGCGCTGCCAGGAGCTGATCGGCGCCTGCGTCAAGCTCGAGCAGGTTGGCGACATCATCGTGCGCAACATGCTTGTGCATGTCAGGAAGAAGCTCGAGCGCGGGCTGGAATTCACGCCCGAAGGCTGGCGCGAGCTTTGTGCCTTCCACGCCTCGGTACTCGCCAGCGCACGGCTTGCCTTCAACGTGCTGGTCTCGCGCGACCCGGAGACCGCCCGCCAGCTGGTACTGGAAAAGGACCGGCTGCGCGACCGCGAGAAGGAGACCAGCGCCAGCCATTTCGTGCGACTGCGCGACGGCACCGCCAAGAGCGTCGAGACCAGCTCCATCCATCTCGACACCATCCGCGACTTGAAGCAGATCAACTCGCTGCTCGCCTCGATGGCCTATCCCGTGCTCGAGGAACGCGGCCTACTCACCGGCTCGCGGCTGAAAGCCGGATAGGCCATTGGGCCGGCAAGCCGAAAAATTGCTGCTGGGAACATCGGCTTGGAACCAGCTTCTGCCCTTCGAGCCAAAACGGGAAAATTAATCTTTGCTCCGCCTCCCACCTGTCGGCTATGGATCGGGCTAGGTCCACCGGGAGGATAGTCGATGGATACCCATTCGCGCAGTTTCGCCAAGGCTCTTTCCTGGCGCATCACCGGCACCATCGACACGATAATCATTTCGCTTGTCGTGACAGGCAGCATCAAGCTCGCTGCGGCCATCGGCCTGACCGAGGTCATCACCAAGTCGCTGCTCTATTATCTTCACGAACGGGCGTGGTTGAAAATTCCCTACGGGAGGAGGAGGACGACCATCTAGCCTTGCCGGCATGCCGCCGGAGCCTGGCTGAACCGATCAAGAAAACCTAAAGCGGCGTCGACAATTTCTGGATTGCCCGCGGCTCTCGTTCGTGATTTGAGGCCATCTTATTCAAGGATCGCCTTCCCGCGTCATGCTTCCCCTCATCGCCCTGTTCATCGCCGCATTCGCGTTCGGCACCACCGAGTTCGTCATCGCGGGCGTGCTGCCGCAGGTGGCGGACGACCTTGGCATCTCCATCCCGACTGCCGGCTACCTCGTCTCCGGCTACGCCGGCGGCATCGCGATCGGCGGACCGCTGTTGACGCTCGCCACCAAGACGCTTTCCCGCAAGGCCTTGCTGCTTGGCCTTGGCCTTGCCTTCACTATCGGCCAGGCCGCTTGCGCGCTTGCACCCGACTTCGCCTCCATGTTGCTGTTGCGGATCGCGGTGGCCGTGGCGCACGGCGCCTATTTCGGCGTTGCGATGGTGGTGGCGGTCGGCCTGGTCCGTCAGGACCAGCGTGGAATGGCCGTTGCGCTCATCTTGTCGGGCCTCACGGTCTCCAATGTCATCGGCGTGCCGGCCGGCACGGCGATCGGCACAATATGGGGGTGGCGTGCGACATTCTGGGTGATGTGCGCGCTTGGTGTGGTTTCCATCACCGCCATGGCCGCCCTGCTGCCGCGCAGGACGGGATCGTCGCGCCGGCCCGTCAGCCTCGGCAGCGAGGTTCGCGTGCTCGCACGCCAGCAGGTCTGGACGTCGCTGATCCTCATGCTGATGCTGATGATCGGCCAGTTCGGCCTGTTCACCTACATCACGCCGACGCTGCTCGAAATCACCGACCTCGACGCGGACCTGGTGCCCTGGGTGCTCCTGCTCAACGGTGTCGGCGCGACGATCGGCGTCTTTCTCGGCGGGCGGCTCGCCGACTGGAAGCTGATGCCGTCGCTCATCACCATGCTTTTCATGCAGGCGGTGACGCTTGCGGTCATTTACGCGGTCAGCCCATACCCGGTGCCGATGGTCGTGGCGATCATCGTCTGGGGCGGCCTCAGCTTTGCTATCGGCACGCCGATCCAGACCCGTATCCTGACCTGGACGGCGGATGCATCCAACCTTGCCTCATCGCTCATCCCCTCTGGCTTCAATGTCGGCATCGCGCTGGCCGCCTCGCTCGGCGCTGCCATGCTCAACGCCGGTTATGGCTATCGCAGCCTGCCGGGTGGTTGGCGCCATGGCCATGCTGGTCGCCGTGGCGGTCGCGCTTGCCTCGCATATCCGGGAGTGGCACAGCAGGGCTGCACCGCCACTGCCGGCCGCAGCCGAATAGAGAGCAGACCTACTAGTCGATCCGGTAGCGCAGGCTCTCGGCCCCGCCATAGGCGGCGTCCTCGAAGAAATGCCCGACGAGCCGACCGCCATTGGCCACCACTACCTTCTGCGATGGCAAATTATCCGGTTTGGCGGTGATCTCGACAAAAGCCAGGCCGAGCGCCCTCGCCTCGCCGAGCATCAGCCGCAGCGCCTCGGTCGCATAGCCACGCCGCCGCTTCCATGGCATCACCGCATAGCCGAGATGGCCGAGCACATGCGGCGGCAGCTCGGCGGTGCCGCGCTGCCAGCGAAAGCCGATCGAGCCGGCGGCTTCACCGTCCCAGATCCAGCGCCGGAATCCCGGCAGGCGCGGCACTTTCGTCCCATCGGGCAAGGTGACCGGACCACCCTTGGCCTCGGGGTCGTCGAGACCGGCGAGGAAGGCCGCTGGGTCCCTTTCGATTGCCGCAAGCTGCTCGCGCGTCGCCTCGATCAGCCGCACATTGTCCGGCGACCAGCCGCGCTCAAGCGCGGCCTTGTAGGACGGTAGATGTTCAGGCCCGGGTCTGACGATTTCGACCATGACGTGCGACCGATCCGCTGCCCACCTTCAAAGACGGGGCTGCAGCTAGGAAAATCCCTACTGCAGCAGTCCCTTGACGATGCCGCTCGCCTTGGAGAAATCCATCTGGCCGGCGTATTTCTCCTTGAGCGCGGCCATCACCTTGCCCATGTCCTTGACGCCGCTGGCGCCTGTCTCGGCGATGGCGGCGCGGATCGCGGTTTCGGTCTCGGCCTGGCCCAGCTGCGTCGGCAGGAAATCGCGGATGATGGCCATCTCGTCGCGCTCCTGCGCGGCAAGCTCCGGCCGCTTGCCGTCGTCGAACGCCCTGGCCGACTCCTCGCGCTGCTTCACCATCTTGGCCAGGATCTGCAGGATCTCGTCGTCGCTGGCCGGCTCCTTGCCGGCGCCGCGATTGGCGATGTCGCGGTCGTGAATGGCCGCCTGGATCAGCCGCAATGTCGGCAGCCGGCGCTTGTCCTGCGCCTTCATCGCGCTCTTCAGGGAATCAGCGATTTCGCCGCGCATGATGCTTTCTCCTTCGATCCGGCGCGGACAATAGCCTTGCCCAAAGCCCAAGGCAAATCCGATACTGACCGGCAAATGCCTGATATCGTTCAATGAAATAAATCCATGCCGTACGACATGGCCTCATTGACCGCTCTGGCGCCTTATTCTATGTACTGGGCCTTGCATGAGCTGAATTTTTGTTGCGCGCGCTGGCTGCGAATCGCCGCTGCGCGCGGTTTGCTGCGCAGAGTGTTCGCCGGACCGGTTGAAGGTGCAGCCTATTAGGAGTGCCGCCATGGCAACGATGACCGCCCCCTGGGCTACCGAGAAGCCGACCGCCTTGCTGGTGCTGGCCGACGGCACCGTCATCGAGGGCCGCGGCCTTGGCGCCACCGGCTCCGCTGCCGCCGAGGTTTGCTTCAACACCGCGCTGACCGGCTATCAGGAAATCCTCACCGACCCCTCCTATGCCGGCCAGATCGTCACCTTCACCTTCCCGCATATCGGCAATATCGGCACCAATGACGAGGACATCGAGGATCTCAATCCGGTCGCCCGCGCCGGCGCTGTCGGCGCGGTATTCAAGGCCGACGTCACCAATCCGTCCAGCTATCGCGCCACAACTGGTCTCGACCAATGGCTGAAGAAACGCGGCATCGTAGCGCTTTCGGGCATCGACACGCGCGCGCTGACCGCGCGGATCCGTGAAAAGGGCATGCCCAACGCCGTCATTGCGCATGCGCCCGACGGCATCTTCGACATCGACGATCTGAAGCGTCGCGCCGCTGCCTGGTCCGGGCTGATCGGGCTTGATTTGGCCAAGGAGGTCACGTCCGGCCAGTCCTCGGTCTGGCGCGAGACACCCTGGGTCTGGGATGAGGGTTTTGGCGAACAGATCGATCCGTCCATGCACGTCGTCGCCATCGACTACGGCGTCAAGCGCAACATACTGCGCCTACTTGCCGGTCTTGGCGCCAAGGTCACCGTGGTGCCGGCCAGCACCGGCGCCGAGGAGATCCTCGCCATGCGGCCCGACGGCATCTTTCTCTCCAACGGCCCCGGCGATCCGGAAGCCACCGGCGACTATGCCGTTCCGGTTATCCAGGACCTGCTGAAGACCGACATCCCGGTCTTCGGCATCTGCCTAGGCCATCAGATGCTGGCGCTGGCGCTGGGCGGCAAGACCGCCAAAATGCATCAAGGCCATCACGGCGCCAACCATCCGGTCAAGGATCACACCACCGGCAAGGTCGAGATCGTCTCGATGAACCATGGTTTTGCCGTCGATGCCGACTCGTTGCCGAGCGGCGTCGAGGAAACCCATGTCTCGCTGTTCGACGGCTCGAATTGCGGCATTGCGCTGACCGGAAGGCCGGTGTTCTCGGTTCAGCATCATCCGGAAGCCTCGCCCGGCCCGCAGGATTCGCACTATCTGTTCCGCCGCTTCGTCAATCTCATCCGCGAAAAGCGCGGCGAACCGGCGCTGGCGGAGCGCGCCTGATTCAGGGTTCAAGCCGTCGCCGTCGTGACCTCCTTCACCGCGACCGGTCGTTCGACCCTGAGCACGAATGCGATCAGCGACAGAGCGAGAAAAATACCGCCGAGCACAAAGGGCGCGCCGCCGAACACCACAGGGGCGCCCGGACCGGTGAACCATGCAAAAATTCCGGTATAGAGCAGCGGCGTGATGATGCTGGTGATCGAAAACACGCTCGTCATCGCGCCTTGCAATTCGCCTTGCGCGGAGGGCGGCACTTTGGCCGCCGCCAGGCTCCGCAGCGGCGGGTCGGCCAGCGCCTCGAGGCAGGTCGCCACGATCACCGCATAGATCGTCCAGCCCTTCCATGCCGCGGCATAGCCGAAGGCGGCGAGCGCGGTAAAAGCCAAGCCGATGGCGGCGGTCCGCCATTCGCCGAGCCGTGGGATGACACGCGGCAGGACAAAACCCATCACCAGTGCTCCCCCAAGACCGAAGACGCCGAGCGAGAAGCCAATCTGCTGTTCACTCCAGCCGTAGCGGTAGCTGCCGACGAACGACCACACGGCAGGGTACATCATGTGGCCGAGCGTCATCAGGAAGAACACCAGCCCGATCCAGCCGATCCCCTTGTAGTTGCGCATCTGCTTCAAGGCGCCGAGAGGATTGGCGCGACGCCACTCGAATCGCCGCCGGTGGTGCCGCTCCAGCGTTTCCGGCAGGAAGAACCAGCCGACGGTGAAGTTGATGAGAGCAAGCACCGCCGCGCCCCAGAACGGCACGCGCGGCCCGAATTCGCCGAGCAGCCCGCCCAGCACCGGGCCGATGATGAACCCGACACCGAAGGCGATGCCGAGCAGGCCGAAATTCTTCGCCCGGTTCTCGTCGGTGCTGACGTCGGCGATGAAGGCGGACGCGGTCGAGTAGCTGGCGCCGCTGATGCCGGCCAGCACCCGGCCGATGAACAGGATCGAATAGGACCACGCCACCGCGCAGATCAGATTGTCGATGGCGAAGGTCAGCACCGAGGCCAGCAGGATCGGGCGGCGCCCGAAGCGGTCGCTGAGGTTGCCGACCAGCGGCGCGAACAGGAACTGCATGGCAGCGTAGACAAAGAACAGCCAGCCGCCCTCGATCGCCGCTTCGCTGACGCCGACGCCGGTCAATTCCTGCAGATAGGCCGGCAGCACCGGCATGATGATGCCGATGCCGGTGATGTCGAGCAGCAGCGTGGTGAAAACAAGCGCAAGGCCCCGCCTGGCGGTTTTGGCTTCGATCATGACGGTATCGACTCCTGGAGCCGCCTCGGAGCTAAGGCGGAACGGCTCGTTATAGGCGAGTCAGCCGCACAGAACAATAAGGGAACACGCCAGGAATTTTCATCCTGACATCAACTGTCGACATGAATGCGGCCATATCCTATATCGCCGCCCGCGCTTCAGCGGTCATTTCAACGGGAAACGAAAGTCCACCTCAGATGGGGGTGTTGAACGTATCGCAATCCGAAAGCTTGCCGCTCGTGTAGCCGCGCGCCAGCCAGGTCTGCCGCTGCTGCGAGGTGCCGTGGTTGAAGCTTTCCGGCACGACGTAACCCTGCATCTTCTTCTGCATCGTGTCGTCGCCGATCTGCTGGGCGGCGTTCAGCGCCTCTTCCATGTCGCCCTGTTCCAGGATGCCTTTCTGCCCGGTGAAATGCGCCCAGACGCCGGCGAAGCAGTCGGCCTGCAGTTCGACCTGGACCGACATGTGATTGGCGTCGGCCTCGCCCATCTGCTGGCGCATCTGGTTGAACTTGGGCAGGATACCGGTGAGGTTCTGCACATGATGGCCGACCTCATGCGCGATCACATAGGCTTGGGCGAAATCGCCCGAGGCGCCGAATTGCTGGTCGAGTTGCTGGAAGAAGGTGGTGTCGAGATAGACCTTGCGGTCGCCGGGACAGTAGAAAGGTCCGGCCGCGGACGAGGCGGAGCCGCAGGCCGAGCGGATCTGCCCGCTGAACAGGACCAGCTTCGGATCCTCATAGGTCAGGCCCTCGGCCTGGAAAATGCCGGTCCAGGTGTCCTCCGTCTCGGCCAGAACAGTCGAGACGAACTGCTTCATCTCGTCGGAGGCCGGTGCACCGGTGCCGCCGCCCTGCCCGCCGCTACTGTCGGTGATCTGGCCGCCGCCGCCCGGCACCAGGCCGCCATCGCCGCCGGCCAGGATCTGCAACGGGTCGATGCCGAAGGCCTTCAGCCCGAAATAGAGGACCACGAGAATGACGATGGTCGACAGCGACATTCCGCCGCCGGAGCGGCCGCCGACCGGGATGCGGAACTGGCCGGGCCGGCCGCCCGGCAGGTTGAACCCGCCGCCCTGGCCGCGTTCGTCCTCGACATTGTCACTCTGACGACGACCCTTCCAGAGCATGGCAACTCCCCGCAATGCACGTATCGGTAACCTGCCAATCCCATGGCCGGTCCGACCCAACAAATAATTATCTCAATGGTTGCGCCAAGTCACAGTTTTTTTCGCATTAAGGGAGGCTCCGCCGCGTTGCAGCCGCCATGGCACGCTGGGCAGAGGGAAGGTCGATCGCAACATCGTGGTTCTCGGCGTCAATCGAGCGTAACCGTGAAGCGCGACCATACTCCAACGTCCAGGCCGCACCGTCGCCATGCTCCCTCTGCCGCTCGCCGACTTCAAGACAACGAGTCGTACTATCGCCCAGATGGTGCCGGGCGCCACGCTGATCGCGGACACTCTGTCTGTGCTCCTCTTGGCGGCTACGCTCAGATCTTCTGCTTGGCGCCGGCGCTCTTGCCGTCCGAACTCTTCGAGCGCTCGTCAAAGCGGGCTGCGCCCTTTTTGAGCGGGCGGCCGGTATCCGCTTCCGTCTTGCGCTCGTCCTTCGCCGCGGCTTGCTTCAATCCCTTGGCTGCTTGCTTGCCCTTCGCTGTCGGTGCCTGTTCAACGCCCATGATATCCTCCTCGGCCTCGCGCCAATTGCGTGGCAGGTTCTCAACGCAGCAGCAATGCGGCGGTTCCGGCAGGACTGTCGCAATGGCGGTAGATTTAGCGTGACGCCGTCATCGCCTTGCGAAACGCTGCAAGCGTCTCGGCGCTGACATGGTGCTCGATGCCCTCGGCGTCGATACGCGCCGTCTCGGCGCTGACGCCGAGCGAGCGCAGGAAGGCTTCCACAGTCTGATGGCGAATGCGGCTCTCTTCCGCGACCTTGCGGCCGGCATCGGTCAGGAACACGCCACGGTAGGGTTTCCTGGAAACGAGCCCGTCCGCGCACAGCCGCGTCAGCATCTTGGCCACGGTCGGCTGGGCGACGCCGAGGCGCGCCGCGATGTCGACCTGGCGCGCCTCGTTGCCGTCCTCGATCAGGTCGGCGATGAGCTCGACATAGTCCTCGACCAGCGCACTGCGGCGCGCTTCGCGCGTCTGCCTGAACCCCTCAGAGTGAATTTCAGCATCAAGCAGCGGCTTTTCGCGTGGGACCGGTCTGTTCTTCAGCGCCAATACGCGCTCCTCCTCTCTTTCGACGGATGGGCCGGCAATTGTACATTCATAGCACGGGCTTCCATTCTTCTGGCCGTTTATTTGCATTCGACGGCAGGCGCAACCGGCGTTTCCGTTCCCCCCCGCGTCTCGCCAGCAGGGTGTCACTCAAAAGCAGAAACAATGAAATATAGCATGTTGTATAATGTTCAGCCCTGCCATAGATAGAGTGGCAGCAGAGACCGATCCAGCGGAAATCCCCCCAATGTCAGAAGCCGAAGCCGCAACAGCATCCCGAACCATGTGGCGTTTTGCTCGGCCGGAAGACGACGAGCAGCCAAGCCTGCGCGAGGTCAACGCCTCGATAGCGGTGCCGCAGTCGGGGATATGGTTTCGCCGGCTGTTCGCCTTCATGGGGCCGGGCTACATGGTCTCGGTCGGCTATATGGATCCCGGCAACTGGGCGACCGATCTCGCCGGCGGCGCCCAGTTCGGCTATACCCTGCTTTTCATCATCATGCTGTCGAACCTGATGGCGATCCTGCTGCAGGCGCTCGCCGCCAGGCTCGGCATCGCCACCGGCCGCGACCTCGCCCAAGCCTGCCGTGCCTATTATCCGCGGCCGGTCAATTTCATGCTGTGGATCGCTTGCGAGTTGGCCATTATCGCCTGCGATCTGGCCGAGGTCATCGGTACGGCGATTGCCCTGCAACTGCTGTTCGGCATCCCGCTGGTCGGCGGCGCCGTCATCACGGCCCTCGATGCCTTTCTGCTGCTTCTTTTGATGAACAAGGGTTTCCGTTTCCTCGAAGCCTTCATCATCGCGCTTTTGATCATTATCTTCGGCTGCTTCGCCATCCAGATCTTTGCCGCCGCCCCGCCGGTCGGCTCGATCCTGCATTCCATGTTCGTGCCGTCGTCGGAGATCGTCACCAACCCGGCGATGCTCTACATCGCCATCGGCATCATCGGCGCCACCGTGATGCCGCACAATCTCTATCTGCACTCCTCGATCGTGCAGACCCGCGCCTATGAACGCACCGACAAAGGCAAGCGCGACGCCATCAAATGGGCAACCACCGACTCGACCATCGCCTTGATACTGGCGCTGTTCGTCAATGCCTCCATCCTGATCGTCTCGGCGGTGGCCTTTCACGGCACCGGCCATCAGGACGTCGCCGAGATCGGCCAGGCCTTCGAGCTTCTGTCGCCACTGCTCGGCCTCGGCATCGCTTCGATCCTGTTTGCGGTGGCGCTGCTTGCCTCCGGCCTGAACTCGACGGTGACGGCGACGCTTGCCGGGCAGATCGTGATGGAGGGCTTTCTTCGCCTGCGCATCCCGCAATGGGCGCGCCGCCTGCTGACGCGCGGCATCGCCATCGTCCCGGTGGTGGTCGTCACCGCGCTTTATGGCGAGAAGGGCACCGGCCAGCTCCTCGTCTTCAGCCAGGTGATCCTGTCGATGCAACTCCCCTTCGCGGTGGTGCCGCTGGTGCAGTTCGTCTCCGACAAGCGCAAGATGGGCAATCTGGCCATTCCCAAGGGCGTCGCCGTGCTGGCCTGGGCGGTCGCCGCTCTCATCCTGGTGCTCAACTTCAAGCTGCTCTACGACACCGTCGCCGGCTACGGCTGAGGGGTTTTCTCGGCCGTGCATTGAAGGCAAGACAACTCGGCCAATTGCGCTATCTTCTCACGCGTCATGACCGGAACTGCCGAAGCCCGACAATTCTACGCGCGACTGATGGCTGCCAATGCGGGTTCGGCCGATCCGCGCCTCGAAGCGGTGTTCGCCGCGGTGCCGCGCGAAGCCTTTCTTGGTCCCGGACCGTGGACCGTGGTCGCCAACGGCGGCAAGGTCGAGACGCCGAGCGCCGACCCGGTGCACATTTATCAGAACGTGCTGGTGTCACTCGACGCCGACAAGGGCATCAACAATGGCGAGCCGTTCCTGCACGCCATGTGGATCGGCAAGGTGGCGCCAAAGCTCGGCGAGGCCGTCACCCATGTCGGCGCCGGCACCGGCTACTACACTGCCCTGCTGGCACAACTGGTTTCGCCGGGCGGCGCGGTCACCGCCTTCGAGCTGGAATCCAGTCTCGCCGACCGCGCGAGAGAGAATCTCGAAGCCTATCGCAATGTGACCGTCATCCATGGCGACGCGGTCGTCGGCGGCCTGCCACCGTCCGACATCATCTATGTCAATGCCGGCGTCGCGGCACCCCCGGCCGAATGGCTGAAGGCGCTGAAGCCCGGCGGCCGCATGATCTTTCCGTGGCGTCCGGCCGAGCGCGTCGGCCTGGCGGTGATGGCGACCCGCACGGATAAGGGTTTTGACTGCGAGCCGTTCATGCGGTCATGGTTCATCCCCTGCATCGGCGCCTCGCTGGCAAGCTCCGCGGCGAAAATCCCAGATCGCGAGAAGGCCGCGCGCAGCCGCTCGATCTGGCTGACCGCCGACAAGGCACCGGACCGCACCGCCACCGCGATCATCGGCAACGTCTGGTTCTCATCGCAAAGCATTGGCAGCAGGCGATCGCCATGAAGTCACCGAGGCGAGGCATTCCGTGCTTGCCGCTCGCCGCCGGCCGGAGCGGGAATTTTTCCCGGTCCCTGTCGGGTAAGCGTCCGCTCGCGCGTCCTTCGGCTGAAATCCGCCCCCGACGGTGCGGATGATGAAAGGGAGGATCCCATGAGGAAGATCATCACTGCGACATTCGTCAGCCTCGACGGCGTCATGCAGGCGCCTGGCGGGCCGGACGAAGACCCGGTCGGCGGCTTCGAATTCGGCGGCTGGACGTTCCATTACTGGGACGACGTCATGGGGGCCTTTATTGGCGGGGCGTTCTCGAAACCCTTCGCGCTGCTCCTCGGCCGCAAGACCTACGACATCTTCGCCGCCCATTGGCCGTACCAGGAGAGCGGTCCGATCGCCGACAGCTTCAATGCCGCCACCAAATATGTGACAACGCACCGGCCCGATACGCTGTCCTGGCAAAACAGCCAGTCGCTCGGCGACGACGTCGTGGCCGCGCTGCGCCTGCTCAAGCAGGAGGACGGCCCGGACCTGCTCATCCAGGGATCGAGCGAACTGATCCAGATCTTGCTCGCCAACGACCTGATCGACGAGATCAGCCTGCTGATCTTCCCGCTGGTGCTGGGCAAGGGCAAGCGGCTGTTCGGCAGCGGCGCAATGCCGGCGGCTTTCAAGCTGAACCGATCGCAGGCATCGACCACCGGCGTCATCATGGCGACCTATGAGCGCGCCGGTGAGATCAAGACTGGTTCCTTCGCCCAGGAACAGCCGTCCGAAGCCGAGATCGAGAGGCGCCGGAACTGGAAGTAGGCGACCGCGCCACTGTGTTAACAGGGGATGGCCGGGCACCGGCCGTCCCTTTGCTGTTTTGCCGATCACGCCGCCTGTTGCCGCCGCGCCAACCCGTCGCGGATGCACGCGGCAAATTCCTGCGCCGCCGGCCCGATACCATGCTTCGGCAGGTGCAAATTGATCGAGAAATTCGGCAAGGCCGGCAGCTCCGGAGCGGCGGACAGAATATCGAGGTCGGCAGGCACGGTGGAGGCCAGCCAGGTGGTGACGGCCAGGTCTGAACGCACAGTCGCCGTCGTCGCGTCGAGGTTGCCGTTCTCGAACACGGTCCGCCATTCCAGCCTATGCTCGTTGAGCGCCGCCAGCACCGCTGGGCGGAAGGCGCAGGTGTCGGCCACCATCGAAACCGGCAAAGGCCGCTTGCGGCGGGCTATGCCGCCTTTGGCGCCGACCCAGACCAGCCGGTCAATGGCAAGACACTCGCCGGCGGACGGACCGACTGGTTCCTCGATCACGGCAAGGTCTATCGTGCCAGCCGCCAAGGCCGCCGCAAGCTCCGGTGACGAGGCGCAGACCAGCGAAATCTCGACCTGCGGATAGGTCTCGGCATAGGTCTTCAACACAGGCGCAAGCATGGTGCCGACAAGATCGTATGGCACGCCAAGCCGCACCTCACCCGCGACCGCGCTGGTCGCCATATCGGCCCAGATCTCGTCATTGAGGCTGAGCAGGCGCTTGCCCTTGCCGAACAACCGCTCACCGGAACGGGTCAGCCTCAGCCCACGCCGGTCTCGCTCGAACAGGCTGCAGCCAAAAACCTCCTCCAGCCGCTTGATCTGCTGGCTGACGGCGCCTTGCGTCAAATGCAGCGCGTTCGCCGCCGCCGTCATGCTGGCCTTGTCGGCGACGGTGACGAAAGTCCGGATCAGGGCCGTGTCGAGATTGCGGATCATGAGTTGCATAATATTCTCTAATGCCAACCATGGCAAACATTGCATTTACTGATGCACAACAATGCCTAACATGCTGGTTCCCAACAGAGGAAACTGCATGTTTGAGGCGATCCTCCCGCTCGTCCTGTTCGCGCTGGTCTCGACCTCCACGCCCGGCATGGCCACGACCTTGTCGACGGCGTCCGGGGCACAGTTCGGCTTTCGCCGCTCCGTTCCGCTGATGGCCGGCAGCGCCACCGGCCTGGCCACGGTGGCAGCGGCCGGTGCGGCCGGGCTCGCCGGCTTGCTGGCGGCGGCCCCGTCCTTGCAACTGGCGATGAAGATCGCCGGATCGCTCTATCTGATCTGGCTCGCCCTCAAGATCGGCCGCAGCGGTCCACCCAATCTGGACGTGGCCATGGCCAAACCGAACAGCTTTTTCGGCGGCGCCGGCCTGCAATGGATGAACCCCAAGGGTTGGGCCATGGGGTTGGGAGCGGCGGCATCGTTCGCAGCACTTGCCGACGGACCGCTGCAACTCGCGCTTTTGCTCGGCGCAGTCTTCGGCCTGGCAGCCGCGCTGTCGCTGTCGGCGTGGTGCGTGGCAGGCACGCTGCTCGCCCGGTTGCTTAGAACCGAGCGGCAGTGGCGCGTGCTCAACGCCGTGCTTGGCCTGCTGCTCGCCGCCTCGATCATTCCGATGTGGCAGCCAGCATAGATGCCCGACGTTCAGGCGGCGTAGCGTGCCGCCGGCTTGCCCGCCAGAAGGCTGCCGAAAAACCCCTGCCGGGCGCCGAGAAAGGCGTCCAGTCCGGTCGCGTCGGCAAGGCCTGGCGCGGTGACGGGCTCGCCCCTGGCCAAACCGACAAGCGCTGCATCGACCAGATCGTCGGCGCTCATCACGATCTCTTGCGGCACATTCGCAAGATCGCTGCCGGCAACGTCCCAGAATTCGGTGCGCGTGGCCCCCGGCAGTACCACCTGCGCCTTCACTCCGGTGCCGGCGACTTCCCGCTGCAAGGCCTCGGTGAAGTTGACGACATAGGCCTTGGTGCCGCTGTAGATGCCGCCGAACGAAGTGTCGAAGGCGAGCACCGAGGCGATGTTGACGATGGCGCCGCGCTTGCGCGACAGCAGCCCCGGCAGCACCGCGCGCGTCAGCCGCGTCAAGGCGACGATATTGACCTTGATCATGCGCTCGGCGAGGTCGGCATCGGCTGTCGCCACCACTTGCGCCCCGCCGAGGCCGGCATTGTTGACCAGCAGCGTGACGCTCTCGTCGGCCGATATCGCCTGCTCGACGCGGCGGACATCGTTGTCGTCGGCAAGGTCAGCACTGATGACGCTGACCTTGCTTCTATAGGCATAGCGCAACTTCTCCGCCAGTTCCTCGAGCCGGTCGGCGCGGCGCGCCACCAGCACCAGATCATAGCCCTGCCCCGCCAGCCGATCCGCATAGACCGCGCCGATGCCAGACGAGGCGCCGGTGACCACCGCCGTGCCTTTGTTGTTCTGATTGCTCATTGTCCTGATCCTTCTGTTTCAACCTTGGCTGCCAGTATGGCGGGCGAACGCCCTGGCCTTTCCTCAGCCATCGGATTCCATTTAGTGGCATATGCCACTTTATGAGAAATAGGCATATGCCACTATCTTGTCAATCAGTCGGCCAAGGATTATTTCTGGCGGAACCGGCCGAACGCCGTTCGCCTCCCCAAGGAATCGCCATGACCCAAGCCACCCTGCCCGGCCTGACCCTTTGCAACAACGCCATGCTGCGCCGGGCGACGCGCAAGCTCGGCCAGTTCTATGACGATGTGCTGGCTCCGTCCGGCCTGAAGGCCACGCAGCAGGGCCTGCTCTACCAGATCCATATCGGCGACGAGCCGACCATGGGCGCCATTGCCGGGGCCCTTGTCATGGACCTGTCGGCGCTCGGCCACACGCTGAAACCGCTGATCCGCGACGGTTATGTCGAGACCTTCGCCGATCCGGGCGACCGCCGCATCAAGCGTGTGCGGCTGACGCCGCAGGGCCTGATCAAGCTCGATGAAGCCATGAAGCTGTGGCGCGTCGCCCAGCAGCGTTTCGAGGACATGGTCGGCAAGGAGCAGGCGGCAAAGCTGCGCGCGGCGCTGGATGACCTCGCCGCGCTGGATTTTGACCTGCCGCCAGCAGCGACCTGAGATCTCAGGCGGCCGGCAGCAGCCAGACTTTATTCGGCCGGCATGGCGACCGCCCGGGCCGCCCGGTGACCGGCCAGCACGACGCCGAGCCCCACGATCGGGAACACCGCCGCCACAAGGCCGAGATCGGCTGGCGCACCATAGCGCAGCACCGCGCCGCCGACGACGGCGCCCAGCGCCACGCCGAGATAGAGCGCCGAGGCGTTGAGCGACAGCACGATGGGTGCCGCGTCGGGCGCCAGCCTGATGATGCGGCTGGCCTGCGCCGGCGGGAAGGCCCAGCCGACAATGCCCCACGGCACCATCATGGCCATCAGCGCCGGTCCGGCAATCTCGCCCGGCAGGAATGTCGGGATCAGCGAAAGCGTGACCAGCATGACCGCGCTCAGCGCCAGCGACCAGCTGACGGTGCGCGTCGCGCCGAAGCGGTCGGCGGCCTGCCCGCCGACGATGTTGCCGATGACGGCGCCGACACCGAAGGCAAGCAGCATGCCGGGCAGCGCGATCGGGCTCAAGCCCCCGCCTTCGATGGCCAGTGGTGCGACAAAGGCAAAGACCGTGAAGGCGCCGGTGAGTGCCAAAAGCGTGGTCAGCAGGATCGATGGCACGCCGGGGCGAAGGGCTGCGGCCAACCGCTGCCCGAGCGGCAGCCTGGTGCCGACGATGCCGCGCGGCAGCCGGTACCACAGGATCGCGCCGGCCAGCGCGCCGAGACCGGCAATGGCAAAGAACGTGCCGCGCCAGCCGGCGACGGCCGCGACAAGCGCCCCGAGCGGCGCGCCGACCGCCACCGCAACCGTCGTGCCGCCAACAACGACGGCAATGGCGCGGGCGCGGTGATGATCGTCGACAAGCGCCACGGCCGTTCCTTGCGCCGTTGCCGCGAACAAGCCGGACGACAGCGCCATGACGATGCGCGCGATCAGCAGCAGTTCGAAGGACGAACTCAGCGCCGCAGCCAGATTGCCCAGCACGAAGAACACCAGCGTCCACAGGATGACGCGCCGCCGGTCCCACTCGCCGGTGAGCGTCGCCAGGATCGGCGCACCGATCGCATAGGCGAGCGCAAAGGCGGTGATCAGCGTCCCGGCGAGTGGGACGGAGATGGCGGCATCGGCCGCGATGTCGGGCAACAGGCTTGAAATGACGAAGCCTTCGGTCGCGATCGTGAATGACCCGAGCGCAAGCCAGATGAGGCGCTTATCCATGGATTCTTCCTTAGTTCAAAAGTTATTGAACAATTGGACATAACAGGGCATGATGTCAATGAAGCCTCGCGAAAATAGCTGACCCCTGCTGACAGCCCTGTGTCAGGACAAGGCGTGAATGGAGAGACTGTGTGCGTCCACCAAAGGAGGAGATGCGTTGAAATCGGCCCCGATTGCGCTTAATTCTCCGGCATGACCTTGCCCCATCCCACCGCCGACCAGATCAGCCTGCCGAACGTGCTTGCCGTGCTCGGAGACCCGACGCGGCTGGCCATCGTGCGCTATCTCGCCAGCAAGGAGGGCGTGCCGCTGAACTGCAGCCAGTTCCTCGATCTCGGCTCGAAGACCAATCTGAGCTATCATCTGGCCAAGCTGCGCGAGGCCGGCGTCACCCGCGCCGAGGTGGTCGGCACCAGCCGGCTGATCACGTTGCGCCGCGACGATCTCGACCGCCGCTTCCCAGGCCTGCTCGACAGCGTCATTGCCGCTGCCGTCGACGATACGGCACTGCCCGTGGTCGGCGCCCACGAGATCAAAATCCACGCCTGAAGGTTTCTCCCCGCTTCGCGGGGCGAAGGAAACGCTGCCCTGCCCACGGAGCTACCCTTATGCGCATTGCCGTCCTCGCCGATATCCACGGCAACATCCTGGCGCTGGACGCCGTGCTCGACGATCTGCGGCAGCGCGGCGGCGCCGATATTGTCGTCAACCTTGGCGATTGCGTCTCCGGCCCGCTCTGGCCGCGCGAGACGTTTGCGCGGCTTGAGGCGCTGAACCTGCCGACGGTGCGCGGCAATCATGACCGCCGTGTCGCCGGCGATCCGCTCGACGACGCGATGTGGCCCTCGGACCGCTACGCACATGACCGGCTGACGTTGGCACAGCGCGAGGCGCTGTTCGCCTTGCCTCTCACGCTGGAGATCGCGCCTGAGGTGACCGCCTTCCATGCCCGGCCCGACCATGACGAAAAATATCTGACCGATACGATGGCCGATGGCCGGCTGGTGCGCGCGCCGCTCGCCGCCATCAAGCGAAGGCTGGCCGCGCTCGACCCGGCTTGCCGCATCGTGCTGTGCGGCCACAGCCACCGCAGCGAACTGATCCGCATTCCCGACGGCCCGGTCGTCTTCAATCCGGGCAGCATCGGCTGCCCCGCCTACAACGATCCAACACCGCCGGCGCATGTTTCCGAGCAAGGCTCTCCTCACGCACGCTACGGCATCGTCGAATTGGGCGAGCAGGGCCGCCCCGACCGCTTCGAGGCCATCGCCGTCGACTACGACCACGAGGCGGCGGCGCGGCAGGCCGAACAGGCGGAACGGCCGGAATGGGCCCACGCGCTGCGCACCGGGTTTATATCAGGCTGAACGCGGAACGCGTTTATGCCAGGCTAAGCGAAGCTCATGCCTCCAGGCTGAGCGAGGCACGAGTTCATGCCAGGCTGAGCGAAGCTCATGCCTCCAGGCTGAACGCGGAACGCGTTCATGTCCGGCTGAACGTGTTCATGCCTCCAGGCTGAAACGCGTTCATGCCGTCCAGCTGAGCGAGGGCTGAACTTGTTCATGCCCGGCCGAACACCTTCATGCCGGGGCCGCATTTTCGGGGTTACCTAGCGCCGTGTCGTCGCTTATAAACCGGCTTGGCATGCGGTGGCGCTTCCGTGCCTGGCCGCGCCCTTCGGCAATGCAATCTATCGCCCACGGCCAGGTGATGAGGCGCACAATTTCGCTCCGAACGACGCTGCACGTGCTGATTGCCACCCCCTTGCTGCTGACGGCGCTGCTGCCGGCCAGGGCCGAGGAGGTCGTTTCGATCGTGACCGACCTCGCTCCGGGCGATCTCCTGAACGTCCGCGCCACGGCATCGGCGATGGGCAAGATCAAGGCCCGGCTGCCGAATGGCACGAGCGTCAACAATCTCGGCTGCAACGACGTCAACGGCTACCGCTGGTGCAAGGTTGCGGAGATTGACAACCCGCAACTGACCGGATGGGTTCCCGCGCGCTACCTGAACCCCGAGAATCCGGCGGCCGTTTCGGATGACGATGCCGAGACGACCAGCGAAAGCGCTGCTCCTGCAGCCGAGGCCTCGAACCCGGCAGCCGCAGACCAGCCGCTGCCCGACCTGACGGCGCGCCTGGGCGCGACCGGTCCCGAACCCACGATGACGGCCGCTGAGGCCATCGGCAGGGCGGCCATCGAGGATGCTTACCGCCTGGCGCTCGCGGCCAGCGCAAACCCGTCGACCGGGGAGATAGCCGCGTCGGACCAGCCCATCCAGAATCGCGCTGCCAATGCGGCGCCTCCGGCCGACGCACAAGCCGTTGCGCGGTTGCAGCCGCCAAGGACGCCGATCCCTGGTGCCGGCAACGAGATTCCCTGTGCGCGCTATGTCGGCCAGCCGATGACCAGCTGCAAGGCAGGCGTCGTGCACACGGGCGACAAAGCCGAGGTGACCGTGACCTGGCCCGATGGCGGCACGCGCGTGATCAGCTTCCAGGCCGGCCTGCCGGCCGGTTCCGATGCGCCCGGCGAATTCCGCTACACGCGCGAGGGCAGCCTGAACATGATCCGCGTCGGGGTGTCCGAACGCTTCGAGATTCCTGATGCCGCCCTGGCGACCAGAGGCTAGGTAGCATCTCGCTATGCCTATGCGGCACCGCGGCCGAACCTTTCGGAACGCCGGAGGGACAGCGCCCCCCTCTGTCCTGCCGGACATCTCCCCCACGAGGGGGGAGATTGGCTGCTTCGCCGACAACGCCTCTTTCTTGAGTGGCTATTGGCGAAATCAAAGACGAAGGCCGATCTCCCCCGTGTGGGGGAGATGTCCGGCAGGGCAGAGGGGGGCGCGACGGAATGAGGCGCTTGTTTGCTCAAGAAGCCCCACACAACCCGCATTTTAGGGGGTTACATCAGGCAAAACTCTTCCCTATAAGGCCCTCCTAGCCTGATACCAGAATCGCGAGCACAACCGGCCGGGTCTTCCCGTCCGGTTTTTCGTGCAAGCCGCCTGCCGAACGGACCCTCAATATGCCAAGACGCACCGACATCAAGTCGATCCTGATCATAGGGGCCGGCCCCATCGTCATCGGTCAGGCCTGCGAGTTCGACTATTCCGGCACCCAGGCCTGCAAGGCGCTGAAGGAAGAGGGCTTTCGCGTCATCCTGGTCAATTCCAACCCGGCCACCATCATGACCGACCCGGAGCTGGCCGACGCCACCTATATCGAGCCGATCACGCCCGAAGTGGTGGCCAAGATCATCGCCAAGGAGCGGCCGGACGCGCTGCTGCCGACCATGGGCGGCCAGACCGCGTTGAACACGGCGCTCTCGCTGCGCCGCATGGGCGTGCTCGACCGTTACGATGTCGAGATGATCGGCGCCGACGCCACGGCCATCGACAAGGCCGAGGACCGCGCTTTGTTTCGCGAGGCGATGAGCAAGATCGGGCTGGAGACGCCGAAGTCGATGCTGGCCAACGCCACCGACGTCAAGAACGCCGACCGCAAGACGCATGAGGCCGAGCGCGCAGCGCTGAAGGCCGAGAAGCCCGACAATCTCGACGCCGCGCTCGACGCGCTGGAAACGCGCTGGAACCTCGGCGAAGGCGACCGCAAGCAGCGCTACATCAGCCACGCCATGGCGATCGCGGCGCAGGCGCTCGACCATGTCGGCCTGCCCGCCATCATCCGCCCGTCCTTCACCATGGGCGGCACCGGCGGCGGCATCGCCTACAATCGCGCCGAGTTCTACGACATCGTCCAGTCCGGCCTCGACGCCTCGCCGACCACCGAAGTGCTGATCGAGGAAAGCGTGCTCGGCTGGAAGGAGTACGAGATGGAGGTTGTCCGCGACAAGGCCGACAACTGCATCATCATCTGCTCGATCGAGAACATCGACCCGATGGGCGTGCACACCGGCGATTCGATCACCGTCGCCCCAGCGCTGACCTTGACCGACAAGGAATACCAGATGATGCGCAACGCCTCGATCGCGGTGCTGCGCGAGATCGGCGTCGAGACCGGCGGCTCCAACGTGCAGTTCGCCGTGAATCCTGCCGATGGAAGACTCGTGGTGATCGAGATGAACCCGCGCGTCTCGCGCTCCTCGGCTCTCGCCTCCAAGGCGACCGGCTTCCCCATCGCCAAGATCGCGGCAAAGCTCGCCGTCGGCTATACGCTGGACGAGTTGGAGAACGACATCACCGGCGGCGCCACACCCGCCTCGTTCGAGCCGTCGATCGATTACGTCGTGACAAAAATCCCGCGCTTTGCCTTCGAGAAATTTCCCGGCGCCGAGCCGGTGCTGACCACGGCGATGAAGTCGGTCGGCGAGGTCATGGCCATCGGCCGCACCTTTCAGGAATCGCTGCAGAAGGCGTTGCGTGGGCTCGAAACCGGGCTGACCGGCCTCGACGAGATCGAGATCCCCGGCATCGCGCACGGCGCCGCCAGCCATGCCGACGACCGCAACGCCATCCGCGCCGCACTGGGCACGCCGACGCCCGACCGGCTACGCATGGTGGCGCAGGCGATCCGCATGGGCACCTCGCTCGAAGACGTGCACGCCATGTGCAAGATCGACCCGTGGTTCCTCGAACAGATCGCCGGCATCCTGGCCATGGAAGCCCGCATCCGCGAGCATGGCATTCCGCAGGACGCCGCCAATCTGCGCATGCTGAAGGCGATGGGTTTTTCCGATGCGCGCCTCGCGTCCCTGGTCAGGAAAGACGTGGAAGAGATTCAGAAGATTCGCGAAAAGCTCGACGTTCATCCGGTTTATAAGCGCATCGACACCTGCGCGGCCGAGTTCGCCTCGCCCACCGCCTACATGTACTCGACCTATGAAGTGCCCTTCGCCGGAGCGCTCGCCAACGAGGCGCAGGTCTCGTCGCGCAAGAAGGTCGTCATCCTCGGCGGCGGCCCGAACCGCATCGGCCAGGGCATCGAGTTCGACTATTGCTGCTGCCATGCGGCGTTCGCGCTGCGCGAGGCCGGCTTCGAGGCGATCATGGTCAACTGCAATCCGGAGACCGTATCGACCGACTACGACACGTCAGACCGGCTCTATTTCGAGCCGCTGACGCCGGAGGACGTGCTGGAGATATTGCGCGCCGAGCAGGCGTCGGGCGAGTTGGTCGGCGTCATCGTCCAGTTCGGCGGCCAGACGCCGCTGAAGCTGGCCGACGCGCTGGAGAAGGCCGGCATCCCGATCCTCGGCACCTCGCCCGACATGATCGATCTGGCCGAGGATCGCGACCGCTTCCAGAAGCTCTTGCACAAGCTCGGCCTCAGCCAGCCGAAGAACGGCATCGCCTATTCGGTCGAGCAGGCCCGCCTCGTCGCCGGCGAGCTCGGCTTCCCGCTGGTGGTGCGCCCGTCCTATGTGCTCGGCGGCCGCGCCATGCAGATCATCCACGACGAGGGCATGCTACAGACCTACCTGCTCGACACCGTGCCCGGCCTGGTGCCGGAGGACATCAAGCAGAAATATCCCAACGACAAGACCGGCCAGATCAACACGCTCTTGGGCAAGAACCCGCTGCTGTTCGACACCTATCTGTCGGGCGCCATCGAGGTCGATGTCGATTGCCTCTGCGACGGCAAGTCGACCTTCGTCTCCGGCATCCTGGAACATATCGAGGAGGCCGGCATCCATTCGGGCGACAGTGCCTGCTCGCTGCCGGTGCACTCGCTGCCCTCGGAGCTTGTCGACGAGCTGGAGCGCCAGACGGCGGCGCTCGCCAGCGCGCTCAATGTCGGCGGGTTGATGAACGTGCAATACGCGATCCAGGACGGCACGGTCTATGTGCTGGAGGTCAATCCGCGGGCGTCGCGCACCGTGCCCTTCGTCGCCAAGACCATCGGCCGGCCCATTGCAAAGATCGCCGCCCGCATCATGGCCGGCGAGAGCCTCGAAGACGCCTTCGCCCATTACGGCGCCATGCCCGACCCACGCAATCCCGGTCACATCGCGGTCAAGGAAGCGGTGTTCCCCTTCGCCCGTTTCCCCGGCGTTGACATATTGCTTGGCCCGGAAATGCGCTCGACCGGCGAGGTCATGGGTCTCGACCGCGACTTCGCGCTGGCCTTCGCCAAGAGCCAGTTAGGGGCTGGCGTCGACCTGCCGCGCTCCGGCACGCTGTTCGTCTCGGTGCGCGACGAGGACAAGAAGGGCATATTGCCGGCGGTGAAGCGTCTGGCCGGCCAAGGCTTCAAGGTGATGGCCACCTCAGGCACCGCGCGCTTCCTCGCCGAAAACGGCGTCGTCGCCGAGAAAATAAACAAGGTGCTGGAAGGCCGCCCGCACATCGAGGACGCCATACGCAATCGCCAGGTGCAGATCGTCTTCAACACCACGGACGGCCAGAAGGCGGTGTCGGACTCCAAGTCGCTGCGCAGGGCGACGCTGATGCAGAAAGTGCCGTATTACACCACGCTGTCGGGTGCGGCTGCGGTGGCGGAGGCTATTGCGGCGCTGAAGGCGGGGAGTTTGGAAGTGAGGCCGCTGCAGGAGTATTTTGCGTGAGAGCTTTCTTTTCCCGTTCAATGGGGAGAGATGCCAGCACGCAGATGAGGGGCGGCGCCGACCTTCAAACAGCTGCACGGTCCCAGCGGAGGATAATCATCCTCGATACGAGCCTTAGAGGTCCACACTGGCAAGATTTGTTTTCATTCCCTTATTCTTGCTGATGGACGGTGTATCTCATATTCTTAGCCGCGAAAATTGAAAACCTAACCGGTCCACGCTGTTTGAGATCAAGGAACAAGCAAAACAATGAGAAAGCCTGATCGAAGCAACTATACACCTTTAGATTTTCTGCAATGGGATGAGGCTGGAACATTAGCCATTTCTCCAAAATTCCAGAGACGAGGCGTTTGGAGCCGGGCAGCCCAGTCGTTTCTAATAGACACGTTATTACTTGGCCTTCCTGTCCCCCCAATTTACCTTCGAGTCACTCAGGATCCAATTAAGAAGGCTCTTGTTCGCGAAGTTGTGGATGGACAGCAGCGCGTCAGTGCTATTCTCGGATTCATGAGGGACAAATATTCCTTGACGAACCTCACGCCACCGCGACACACTCGATCTCGATGTCGAACTCCATTGGCCACGACGCCACCGAGACGAAGCTGCGCGCCGAACACGGCAGGGCGAGCGACCGCACCTTGGCCGACATCACCGGCACCTCGATGACTTTCTTCTTCATGGCAAACTCCCGCTGAATGCATTTGCATGGAGCTTATCTGCCCGCCTGCTGCCCCTCGCCTCAGTTTAGAAACCCAATAAACCGTCCGGCGAACAACACGCACGTCCACAGCACCAGCGAGAGCACGGCCAGCACGGTGACGGTCCCACCAGCCGGCTCGTCACCGCCTTTTGCGTGGCGCACAAACGCGAGAAAGTTGACGCCCGCGAGCAGGATAAGCCCCATCTTGGCGAGGAAAACCGGCATCGCCGCATACTCCCTCGCCCTGACAGAAAACAGCAGCGCCCCCGTGACAAGCGCCCCGCCAAACGCACATAACGCCACCCGGCGCAGCAGCGCCACGAACGCCGCCCGCGGCAACGAGCGGAAGGCGCCGATGATCCTGAGGTCCATGAGCCAGACGCTGGTCAACAGCGCGCCGGTCGATAGGATGTGCAGCGCGTTGACGATGGGGTAGGCGACGAAGGAGGCCTTCAGTCCCCGCACGAAGGCGAGTTGCTCGATGCCGGCAAACAGCGCGTCCATTCAGGCCGGCGGCACGCGGTCGGAATAGACATCGTAGGTCTTGCCGCCGACGATGATGCGCACCGCCTTCATGCGTTTTTCTTTCTCGTCGAGCGAGCGGTTGCCGATCGCGGTCACCTCGTCGCCGACCTTGGCGACTTCCTCGGTGAAGCCGGCGGCGATCGTGCGGGACGGCGGCGCCATCTCCACCCGCCAGGCCTCGCCCTCCACGTCGACATCCAGCGTGGCGTGCGGATTGCCGATGTAGATGGCCGTGATCCTGCCCCGCAGTTCGAAGAACCCGTCCTCAGTCCACGACCAGCCGTGATGGGCGTAAGCCGCGGTGCCGGCGGCAAGGATCGCTGCCGCTGCCAGCGTGACGCTACGAATCCCGTTGAAAGGTGACTGCATCGCTCGTCTCCTCGTCCCGCCATTCGAGAGTAGGTCACGGCGCGGCAACGTCAAATCACATCGGTGCGAAGGCCGTCGGCGGCGCTGCCGATCTCCCCCCTTGCGGGAGTGGTCCGCGCAGCGGACGGAAAGCCAATTGCTTGGCTTTCCGAACGACGAACGCCCGGCAGGGCAGAGGGGTGCTGTGCTGGGTGCTGCCCCTCCAACTTCTCAAGGCCTGGGTTCCTCGCCCCCGTGAAGCGCAGGGCAATCGCATATGGATTTTTTGCGAAGAGGACCCCCACCCTAACCCTCCCCACAAGGGGGAGGGAACGCTGCCGCGCGCCTTTCCTTCCCTCTTTGGCGTCGAAAGAGCGGCATTTTGCTGAGGTTAGCGCCACGGAAGTCTCCCTCCCCCTTGTGGGGAGGGGTTAGGGGTGGGGGTACATCGTAGAGCGAAAGCCTTGGCTTTTCATCTGCGATTGCCCTGCCGTGAAGCGGGGGAGAGGAACCCAGGCTGGAATGAAGCTGCGACATGAACGGTCCGGCCTTGCTTATGACATCCATGCACGCCATGTTCGGCCTCCCGCTCTTCCAGTCCACCGGATGAAGGTCGGAGACTCAACCCCCGAACGAGGCAAACCATGAGCAGTATGAGAGACCGTCAGGAAGGCTTCGAAAAGAAGTTCGCGATGGACGAGGAGACGAAGTTCAAGGCCATGGCGCGCCGTAACAAGCTGCTCGGCCTGTGGGCCGCCGAAAAGCTCGGCAAGACCGGTGAAGACGCTGATGCCTATGCGAAAGAGGTGGTGCGCTCGGACTTCGAAGAGGCAGGCGACGACGATGTGTTCCGCAAGGTACGCGCCGATTTCGACGCGGCGGGCGTCGCCCAGTCGGATCATCAGATTCGCAGCGCCATGGCCGAACTGCTGGTGACCGCGGTCGAGCAGATCAAAACGAGCTGAGCACTCGCTGTCGGCAGTCTAGCTGTGCGCGGCCGCCAGGTTCTTCAGGTGCTTTTCATGCATCCGCAGCGTCGGTAGCGTTTTCTTGGCGAATTCCTTCAGCGCCGGGTCTTCGCCCGACTGCGCGTAGGTCGAAAACAGCGCCAGCGCCTGCTTATGCGCCTCGGTCTGCAGGAGGATGTATTTCGCCTGGAATTCATCGCCGTCGAGCTTCCTGAGCTGGTCGAGCATCGCCTGGTCTTTCGGCTCCAGAGCCGGGCCGCTCGGTGTCACCGAGGCCGTGGTCTGGCTCTGCTCGAGCGCTGCCTTGAGATCCTCGCCAGCCTTGGTGTGGTCCTTGACCATCAGCGCGGCGAATTCCCTGACATCGGCGGCGACGTTCTTTTGTTCGGCCAGCCTGCTGCTTTCAATCTCGAACCGGTTGGCGCTGGCGGCCGTATTCGAGAAAGTCTCGGTGTCGATCCTGGTTTCCTCGACAGCAGGGATGTCGGCCGGGGCGTCTGATTGGGCGAAGGCCGCCGGCGCGCCGGCAAGCAAAGCGACCATGGCGATGGTGAGATGCGTTTTCACAGGAAAATCTCCGGGTTCGTGATCCTCGGAGTCTCCAACGCGACACAGGCGGCGAAGTTGCGCGCCTTCCTTCTCCCTTGTGGGAGAAGGCAAGGCCTCAATGGCAGCAGGCGCCGGCATATTGCAGCTGTTCGTCCCAGTCCGGCCGGCCCTCCGGGGTAAAATCCATCAGGTTCCACAGGATCTCGCAGGTGCCGACGGCGCGCGGGTCCTGGCCGGGCTCGGACGGCGCGAAGCCAAGCTCGGAGCTCCAGAAATGGCGGATGCCGTCGGCTTCACGATGGAACACCGACAGAACCGGAAGCTGCGCGCCATCCTCCGCCTCGGCGTGATAATCGCGCTTGAAGCTGTTGGCGGCCGAGGAGACCAGCCGCATGTTCTTCCAGCCGCGGTCGCGGCCAAGCGTGATCATGTTTTCGAGCGCGGTCTTGCCCACCACGGCGAAATTGAAGCCGGCGGCCTCGAGATGGCCAATGGCGCCGTCGAACTGGTCGAGCAGCGCCGTGCAGGACGGGCACGGCTGATCGGCCCGCGCGAGCTTCGCGGTGCCGCCACTGGTCGCCACGTCGCGCGTCTCCTGCGGATGGCGCGGAAACATCATCGAGTAGACGATCAGCGTGTCCTTGCCAGGCGAAAACAGCTCCGACAATTTTATGCGGGCCGGCTTGCCGTCGGCGCCAAGCCCGTCGAAAACATAATCCTCAGGCACCAGCCCGCCGGGCGGCAGCGCGCGGCGGGCGACCGCCACGTCCTCCATGACCCGGCGCAGCTCGATCTCCTTCCGCAGCAGCTTTTCGCGGGCGGTGCGGTATTTGGCGGATTCGTTGGGAAAGGTGATCATCGTCATCTCCATCATCCGTGGTTTTGACGGCGCGCGGCAACGCGCCTTACCTCTCAAGGACGTATGGCGAAGCAGGGTTCCGACATTTTTGCGCAAGCGAGGAGCAATCGCTTCCGGTTTGCGCCGACTTCGGCAATTGGCGGTCGAGCGTTCGCTTTGCCTGAAGCGATTGCCCCTCACCCCGCCCAGTCGACTTCGAACATCCCCAGCCGCTCGTAGAGCCTGACGGCGGCGGCGTTCTCCACCGTGTTGGTTTTGAGATCGACATGCGCGGCGCCGCGCGCGCGAAAGGCGGCGAAGACGTGCCACATCAGCGCTTCGGCGATGCCCCGGCCGCGCGCCTCGGGGTGGACGGCAAGGTCTTTCACGAAGGCCCTCGTCCAGCACAGCGCCGCGCCCGCCAGCCGGCCCTTGCCGTCGATAACCAGGAAACACAAGGCAGGGTCGAATTCCGCGTCGCTTGAAATGCGCGGCCACCATTCGTCGAACGGCCCGTCGGCGCCATCGTCGAACACGGCGGTCAGCAGCGCATGCAAGGCGCCCGCGTCGGTGGCCTCGAAGCCGCGCATGACGAAGCCTTCCGGCCAGCGCGGCGGGGCAAGCGTATCGTCGAGGATCTTGCGCAGCCTGATGTCGTTTGGCGCCGGCGGGCGCGGTTCAGGCATCGGGCTGCAGGCGACGCCTAACGCGGTCGCGGCCAAGGCCGGTTTCTTCCAGCATGCCCTTGCGCTTGGCGTCGTAATAATAGCCGCTCTGGTAGAGCCGGTCGGCGCGCTTGGCGTTGCCGCCGGCCACCAGCCAGGCGCCGCGCAGATATTTCACCGCATATTTCAGATTGGTCTCGGCGTCGAACAACCCCTTCGCCGGACCCTCATAGCCCATGCCGCGCGCCGTCGCATGCTTGATCTGCATCAGCCCCCAATGGCCGCGATTGTAGGCCTTGGGATTGAAGGTGCTTTCGCGGCTGACGACGCGGCGCACCAGATCGACCGGCACCTCATAAAGCGCGGCATATTTCTCGATCAGCCGCTCGAGCTCGCCGCGCGGCCCCGTCGAGTACTCCCTGGCAGGGCTGGTCGAAAGCAGGGCGGACGGGTTCTCAGGCACGGCATAGGCGACCTGCTGAACGCCGGGCATCGTCTTGCCTGTCTCACCGGTGACCGGCACGGCGGCAGCGGCCGTCGCATGGACAGGTGCCGCGCCGGCTGGCGCCGCGTCGGCCGCCATACCCGAAGATGCCGTGGCAGCCAGCGGGGTCGGGCCGGCAAAAGCGGCCGGCTGGGCAGGCGTCGCGGCGGTGTCGACAGGCAATGCCGCCGTCTGGACAGGCAATGCCGCCGTCTGGACAGGCGCGATACCGGAGGATTCTGGCAGCACCGAAACCGTGTCGGGCAACGCCAGCGCAAAACCGGCATCAGCGTCCGCCGCAGTGGTCTCAGTCAGCGAAGGCGCGGCCTTCATCTGCGCGGTCGAAGTGCAGCCGCTGAGACCGGCCGCAGCGAGCATCACGCCGATCGCGGGAAAGATGATTTTTGCTGGCAAGCCGCGCTCGGGTCCGGTTCGTCTGTTAAGAAGTCCTTACACCAGCGCCCTGGTCCGGGCAATCCGCAGCCTGCTGTGGACTTCAAGTGGTTTTCGGGTGGCAACGGCAACCTGAAAATGCGATATCTCGTTCTCGATATGTACCGGATTCCATCCGTTCCTTCGGAAAGGAGCACATCATGGAAAGCACCTCCCAGGCCACCGTCGGCCACGCCGTCTTCGAAACCGTGATCGGCTTCATGGGCATCGCCTGGAGCGAGGCCGGACTGACCCGGCTCTGCCTGCCCCAGCGCAACCGCGACGCGGTGGAACGCCGGCTCTTGCACCATGCCGGCATCGCCGCTTCGAGCGCCCGGCCGCAATGGGTCACCGAGCTGATCGCGTCGATACAGGCCTACGCGGCCGGCGAAGACGTCGATTTCTCCGGCGTGCCGGTCGATCTCACCGGGGTCGACGATTTCCGCCTCGCCATCTACGACGCGGCGCGAAAGCTCGCCTTCGGCGAGACCACCACCTATGGCGAGCTGGCCAGGCGCGCCGGCCATGCCGGGCTGGCGCGTGAGACGGGCGCGGCGCTCGGCGCCAACCCGGTGCCGCTGGTCATCCCTTGCCACCGCATTCTTGCCGCCGGCGGCAAGATCGGCGGTTTTTCCGCGCCGGGTGGCTCGACCACCAAGGAAAAGATGCTGGCGATGGAAGGCGTGCGCGTCGGCCCGCCGCCGCCGGCGCAAGTGTCGTTCGGATTCTAGGCATGTCGATATTCAGGTGATGCCGGCCTGCAAATGGCAGTTTCCTGCGCTTCCGGTACTCGCGCACCCGAACGTGCGCTGCGTTCCGGTTCTCGGAACCCACCATTTTCGGCTCGGCCTGACCTGAATCTCAACACGCCCTGGAGCATCATCCGGACCGTCTGCGACGGAAGACGCTAGTCCTGCAGGATGCGCCGGCGGAAACGCCGGTCCGTGTCCACCCGCTTGCATTTATAGACGATGCAGGAGTTCGTGTCGGCGCTCGGCACCGAAGCGCGTGCCCTGACTTCGCCGATGTCGCAGAAACGCTGGCTCCGCACATAGCGGTCGTAGAGCGGCAATCCCGGCGTGCGCGTCGACTGGTAACGCAGGATGACTGCGCCTTCCCGCGCGATCGTCGCCCGCACCCTGCCGCAGCTCATGCGGGTCGGGTCGTAG
This sequence comes from Mesorhizobium tianshanense, assembly GCF_007830515.1. GTDB lineage: Bacteria > Pseudomonadota > Alphaproteobacteria > Rhizobiales > Rhizobiaceae > Mesorhizobium > Mesorhizobium tianshanense. Next base: position 31,657 of record NZ_VLKT01000013.1, on the reverse strand, counting down.
CGCGAGATCGCCTGCGCCTCGGCGGCCACCAGCATCAGGCAGGCGGCAAGCAGAACAGTTTTCATGGTCCTCTCCCAAAACAGGACCGGACGCTCGAAGGCGGCGCGGTCCTTCCCCCGCAACGTGCGCGTAAGCGATGCGACCTCCGCAACACGCGACGCTGCAACGCTTTCACGCGATTGGGGCGGCCGTTGGGCAGCGCCGCATCAGCGCCTTTTTTCGCGCAGTCTTGTTTTTTGCACGGAAGCGGACTATATCAGGTCCATTGATATTTCGGCCGATCGATCCGGGCCTCGCGATATTCGCGTTTGCTGACGTCTATCTCCAAAATCTCGATACAAACCGGCTGGACTTCGGTTCGGTCAAGCTAAAGCAAACGTAAGGACTATCGAAATGGCTACAGGTACGGTCAAGTGGTTTAATTCCACCAAGGGTTTCGGCTTCATCCAGCCTGACAGCGGCGGCGCGGACGTTTTCGTCCACATCTCCGCAGTCGAGCGCGCTGGGCTGTCGACCCTGGTCGAAGGCCAGAAGATCAACTTCGAGATCGAGCAGGACCGCCGCACTGGCAAGTCGTCCGCTGGGTCTCTGAGCAAGGCAGCCTGATTTTGCGAATGGCGCGTGCCGGAGCGAGAGCTCGGGGCGCGCGCGGCAAGTCACGGATGTACTGACGGTCGCGCGAGAAGCGCGCCGGAGCGGAAGGACCCGACAAGCCGAAGCAGCAGATTGCTGCCGGCCCGGCCAAAACGCTCCCGATCAGGCTACCAAGCATGGGAAGGCGGGATTTTGTCCCGCCTTTTTGCTGTCCGGATTTCATCTCTGTTCGGATTTTGCGCCACGGCCGAAGGCCGCAAGCCCGACCGGGCGTCGCGCCATTACAGCGCCGCGCGTCCTCTCGGACGCGCAAAGGACGCTGTAACACTTTGATTTTGCTCATGATCCTTACCGAAAATCGAAGTCGTTTTTCGGGGTCATGCGCTGGCGTGCCCCGTCCGGAGCGGCCGCGAAGCGGCGACGAGCGTGAGGACAAAGACTACCCCAGCCATTCTATCGGCACATGCCCTGGATCGGCCTCGACCCGCCTCAGCCAGGCCGCCACCGCCGGATAGGCGTCGAGCTGAAAACCGCCCACCTCGGCAGTATGCGTATAGGCGTAGAGCGCGATGTCGGCGACGCTCAGTGCCTCACCGGCAAAGAACGCACTGCCTTCCAGATGCTTGTTCATCACGCCGAGCGCCTTGTTTCCGCGCTCCAGCGTCACCGCCAGCCGTTCCGGCGTGGCGTCCTTGGCCCGTTCGGGAAAGGTCAGCAACGCCTTGCGCACCGCGATATAGGGCTCGTGGCTGTACTGCTCGAAGAACAGCCATTGATAGGCCAGTGCCCGCTCGTATTTGTCGGCCGGCAGGAACCGCGTGCCTTCGGCGAGATACAGCAGAATGGCGTTGGATTCGGCCAGCCGCCGGCCGTCGTCGAGTTCGAGCAGCGGCACCATGGCGTTCGGGTTCTTGGCGACATAGTCGGGCTTGCGCGTGTCGCCGGTATGCGAACTCACCTCGACATTGGTGAAGGGGATGCCGAGCTTGGCCATCAAAAGGCGCGGCTTGTAGCAATTGCCGCTGTCGATCATTCCATAGAGTATGGTCATTGGTGCTCCCATCGCCGCTCCCCAGCGGGACGGCGCTTACCGGCAATTATCCCGGCAGCATCGGCTTCATCCAGTGATTTGTTTTGGCGCAACCATCAGCGCCGCTGATACATCACCCGAACAGCGGCACGACCTTGTTGTCCATGCCGAGCAGCGTATCGACGGGCAGCGGCTCCTCGTCGAAGACCGTACCGGCCAGCGCCGGCCGCGCCAGATGATAGCCCTGCAAAAGATCGACGCCGCCATCCAGCGCGACGCGCAGATGGGTGGATTGCTCGATCCCTTCGACCAGCACCTTGGTGCCGCGGTCGTGCAGCGCGGAGACCAGCGGCCGGAAAAATCGTTCGGCGGCGGCATGGCGGCAGAATTCCGCGAACCAGGTGCCGTCGATCTTGACGATGTCGGGCTGGACAAGGGCGACCCGTTCAGCCGTCGAATGCCCCGTGCCGAAATCGTCGATGGCGATGCGGATGCCGTCGCGCCGCATCTCGCGCGCCAGGCTGACGAGCACCTTGTCGTCCGCGGCCTGCTCGGTGATCTCGCAGACCAGCATGCCGGGGTGCAGGTCGAACTCGGCGAGGTGCCTGGTCATCAGCCTGATCTCGGCCAGCGCCCGCCCAGGATGATCGTTGATCAGCGGATTGTAGTTGAAGAACAGGTCGAGCCCGTCGACGCCGATGTTGCGGAAGTTCCTGAGATGCAGCACCTGGCACATCGTCTCGACGAAAAAGCGATCCGGCGCCGGTACGCCCTCGAAAAACGCGGGTGGCGCGACCGGCCTGCCGGCGCGGTGCGGCTCGATCAGGCCTTCGACCGCGACGGCCTTCAAAAACTCGCCGCGCGGCGCGAAGATCGGCTGATAGGCGCTCCGCAGCCGGAACGCGCCATAGACGCCGTATTCGATCCCGACCTCGTCGGCAAAGATCGCCTCGCCGACATTGCGCCGCCTGTCGGGCCGCCCGGTCATGGCGCCACCTTGCGCCCGAAAGCCCGTTTCGGCCGCGGCGAAGGCGAGACAGTCGCAGGCGCTTCGCCGGCATCGGGCACTGTCACAGGCGCCTGTTTGTCCTTGCCGAAGACGTGAAAGCTGGTCGGCGCAAGCTCCGGGCGCGCCAGCGCGAATCCCTGCACCATCGAGGCTCCCGATTTCTCGGCCAGCTCAAGCTGCCAGCCTTCCTCGATGCCCTCGAACACCGTGCGGATGCCTTGCTGTTCGAAGCTTGCCACCATGGCGGTCAGCAAGGCGAAGCCAGCGCCGGACTCCATCAGTTGCATGATCCAGTGGGCATCGAATTTGACGATGTCAGGCCTGAGTTCCTTGATGCGGTTGATGTCGGACTCGTCGGCGCCATAATCGTCGACGGCAATGCGAAACCCGTTGGCCCTGAGCGCCTCGATGAAATTGTAGAGCGTTTCCTGTGACGCCGACTTCTGCTCGGTTACCTCGCAGACGACGCGCTTCGCATCGATGCCAGCTTCATGCAGCACCAGCCGCATGTCACGCAGTGCGCTGTCGGCGATGCTGCGCTCGGTGAACACCGATGGATCGAAATTGATGAAGATGGACGCCTCCTGCGGCAGGCAGGCGCCGGCGTTCAAAAGGTGAAGCGTCCTTGTCAGCGCTTCGATATGCAAGCGGTCGACCGGCGGACAGGTGCTGAAGAAAATCATCGGCGACTGCGGCTCGCCGTCACGGAACGGCCGGATCAGCCCCTCGAATGCGGTGACGGACAATTTGCCGTTGCTGAAGGCGAAGATCGGCTGGAAAGCGCTCTGCAGCATGTAGATGCCCCAGACACCGCTGGCGGTGCCGTCATCATGACGGACGATATGGGCAAGCCCGATGCTGCGCGACACGGTTCCTCGCTTTGCGAGACTGGCGGAATGGTGTGATCCGGCCGTCCGGGGTTTTACCGCCAGGAGGTGAATTTATTGTTGCCGGATTTGTCATTGCCGAGGATTTGAGGTCTGGCGCATCCGACAATGCTTGCGCTTGGCGGAATGATGCGACATGAGAGACGCCGCGGTCGGACGGACCGCCCAAGCCCACAAGGAGACACCATCGTCATGGCCTTTCTTGCCGACGTCCTTTCCCGCGTAAAGCCTTCCGCGACCATCGCAGTGACGCAGAAAGCGCGCGAGCTGAAAAGCGCCGGCCGTGACGTGATCGGGCTGGGCGCCGGCGAACCGGACTTCGACACGCCGGACAATATCAAGAACGCTGCAATCGAGGCCATCCGCCGCGGCGAAACGAAATATCCGCCGGTTTCCGGCATCGTGCCGCTGCGCGAGGCGATCGCGAAAAAATTCAAGCGCGAGAACAATCTCGACTACCGGCCGGAGCAGACCATCGTCGGCACCGGCGGCAAGCAGATCCTGTTCAACGCCTTCATGGCGACGCTGAACCCGGGCGACGAGGTCATCATCCCGAGGCCGTACTGGGTCAGCTATCCCGAGATGGTGGCGATCTGCGGCGGCACCCCGGCCTTTGCCGACACCACCATCGACAACGGCTTCAAGCTGACGGCGGCGGCGCTCGAAGAGGCTATCACGCCGCGCACCAAATGGCTGTTGATGAACTCCCCGTCGAACCCGTCGGGCGCCGCCTACACCGAGGCGGAATTGCGCGCTCTGGCCGACGTGCTGTTGAAGCATCCCCATGTCTGGGTGCTGACCGACGACATGTACGAGCACCTGATCTATGGCGACTTCGTCTTCAAGACCATCGCCGAGGTCGAGCCGAAGCTTTATGAGCGCACGCTGACCATGAACGGCGTCTCGAAGGCCTACGCCATGACCGGCTGGCGCATCGGCTACGCGGCCGGGCCCGTGGCGCTGATCAAGGCGATGGACATGATCCAGGGCCAGCAGACCTCCGGCGCCTGCACCATCGCGCAGTGGGCGTCGGTGGAGGCGCTGAACGGTCCGCAGGATTTCATTGCGAAAAACAAGGCGATCTTCCAGGCTCGGCGCGATCTCGTCGTGTCGATGCTCAACCAGGCGCGCGGCATCACCTGCCCGTCGCCCGAAGGCGCCTTCTATGTCTATCCGTCCTGCGCCCAGTTGATCGGCAAGAAGACCAAAGCCGGCAAGGTGATCGACAGCGACGAAGCCTTCTGCTCGGAGCTGCTCGAGGCCGAGGGCGTGGCGGTCGTGTTCGGTTCGGCCTTCGGCCTCGGCCCGAACTTCCGCATCTCCTACGCCACGTCGGAGGCGTTGCTCGAAGAGGCCTGCACGCGCATCCAGCGCTTCACCGCCTCGCTGACCTGATCAGGCGCATCTCGAACACCAAAACCCGGCCGCGAGCCGGGTTTCTATTGGGCTCAGAAGCCTCAGCCGCCATATTGCTCGTCGGTCACCTTCTCCAGCCATTCGGCGTGGACGCCGTCGAGCGCCTCCTGCATGGCGATATGCTCCATCGCCGATTTCGGGCCGGCGCCGTGCCAGTGCTTTTCATCGGGCGCGAACGAAATGACGTCGCCGGCCCTGATTGCCTGTATCGGTCCGTTCCAGCTTTGGGCGAAGCCGGCGCCTGACATGACATAGAGCGTCTGGCCTAGCGGATGCGTATGCCAGTGGGTACGCGCGCCAGGCTCGAAACCGACCATGATGGCGCGCAGTCGCGCCGGCGCTTCCCTCTCGATGATCGGCGTCTGCAACACACGGCCGGTGAAGTACTTTTCCGGCGCAATGACGGTCGGCACGCTGCCGCAGGCAATGATCTTCATCGTCGCGATTCCTCAAGCTGACGGCGGATCGGTCGGCGACGACCGTTCCTTTTTTGCCAGGAAACGGGCACTTTCGTCTGATAACCCTCATGGCGCAACCACTTTTGCGGCTTTTCGGCGACTGGCTCTGTCGCCGATTTGATGGGAAGCCCAGGCCCGCATCCGACGGCTTCGCCGATCATGGCTCAACATCCGCGGTATCAGGCCATCCTCAAATCCCTTGCCCTCCCGGCTAACCCGTGGGACGATGCTCTTGGGTAGGTGGCGAACTGAAAAAAGCCCCGCCCGCGACGGTCGACAGGCCGGCCGCCGCTCCCAGGGAAACGCCTGAGTGGAGGTCAGTCATGGGAACTCGCGCCGGAGGACGACGCACGGGACCGAAATGCATTGCCATAGTCGGTCCCTTTGCAAGCGGTAAGACGACACTTCTCGAAGCCATATTGGCGCGCACGGGCGCCATTCCCCGCCAGAATCCCGTTTCCTCGGGAAACACCGTCTCCGATCATTCGCCTGAGGCACGTGCCCACGCCATGAGCGTCGAGGCGACCTTTGCCACCACCGAATTCATGGGCGAGCAGCTCACCTTCGTCGATTGTCCCGGCTCCATCGAATTCTCCTTCGAGGCAGAACCGGTGCTCGCCGCCTGCGACATCGCCGTGGTCGTCGCCGAAGCCGACGAGAAGAAGATCCCTGCCCTGCAGCTGATCATGCGCAAGCTCGACGATCTCGGCGTGCCGCGCATCCTGTTCCTCAACAAGGTCGACAAGGCGATATCAGGCGTGCGCGACACGCTGAAGATGCTGCAGCCGGCAAGCTCGGCGCCGTTGCTGCTGCGCCAGATTCCGCTGCGCAAGGACGGCGTCGTCATCGGCTCGATCGATCTGGCGCTGGAGCGCGCCTACATCTATCGCGAATATGCCGAAAGCGAGATCGCCCAGATTCCGGGTGACGAAAAGGCGCGCGAGCTGGAGGCGCGCTTTTCCATGCTGGAGACGCTCGCCGATCATGACGACCAGTTGATGGAGCAGCTGCTCGAAGAGATCGAGCCGCCGAAGGACGCGATCTTCGACGACCTCGCCGCCGACCTGCGTGACGGCGCGGTGACGCCAGTGCTGATCGGCACCGCCGAGAAGGGCAACGGCGTGCTGCGCCTGTTGAAGACGATCCGCCACGACGCGCCCGACGTCGAGGCGACCCGCAAGCGCCTCGGCGCACCCGACGGCAACGCGACGGTGATCCAGGTGATGAAGACCATTCACACCGCGCATGGCGGCAAGCTGTCGGTCTCGCGCATCCTGTCCGGCCAGCTTGCCGACGCCGCCGAGCTCTTCCTTTCGAACGGCGCCACGGCAAAAGTCTCCGGCATCTACAGAATGCTTGGCAAGGATCAGTCCAAGCTCACCTCGGCCAAGGCCGGCGACACGGTCGCGCTCGGCAAGCTGGACGACGTCACGACCGGCCAGACACTGAGCTCGGCCAAGGGCGGCATCAAGCCGTTGGTAACGCTGACGCCGCCGCAACCGGTCTTCGCCTTCGCGCTGCGCCCGAAGGAGCGCAAGGACGAGGTGAAGATGTCGGCGGCCATCCAGCGCCTTGCCGAGGAAGATCCCTCGCTCAGCCTGCGCCACAATCAGGATTCGGCCGAAACCGTGCTGTCGGGCCATGGCGAGATGCATCTGCGCGTCGTGCGCGAGCGGCTGGAGGGCAAGAACCAGATCCCGGTCGAAGGCCATCCGCCGGCCGTGCCCTATCGCGAGACGATCCGCAAAACGGCGCAGCAGCGTGGCCGCCACAAGAAGCAGTCGGGCGGCCATGGCCAGTTCGGCGACGTGGTGATCGAGATCAAGCCGCTGCCGCGCGGCTCCGGCTTCCAGTTCACCGATACCATCACCGGCGGCGCCGTGCCGAAAACCTATATCCAGTCGGTCGAAACCGGCGTGCGCGACTATCTGAGATCCGGGCCGCTTGGCTTTCCGGTGGTCGATGTCGCCGTCAACCTGTCCGATGGCTCCTACCATTCCGTCGATTCGTCGGACATGGCCTTCCAGATGGCGGCGAAGCTGGCGATGAAGGAAGGTATGGCCGCCTGCTCGCCAGTGCTGCTCGAACCGGTGATGAAGGTCGAGATCGTCACGCCGTCCGACGCGACCTCGAAGATCATCGCCCTGATCCCGCAGCGGCGAGGCCAGATCCTCGGCTACGATGCGCGGCCCGGCTGGCCGGGATGGGATGTCGTCGAGGCGACCATGCCGCAGGCCGAGATCGGCGACCTGATCATCGAGCTGCGTTCGGCGACCGCGGGCGTCGCCAGCTATCGTGCCGCCTTCGACCACATGGCCGAACTCACCGGCCGCCTGGCCGACGAGGCCCTGAATGCCAGTGGCAAGGCTGCCTGACACCGGATTTTGCCGACAGTATCTCGGCCAATACACGGAAGCGGCGTCCGGAATGATCCGGACGCCGCTCTCTTGCGGACCGTCTTCGTGGGAGGCGAAACGGCAGGTCCGCCGCATGTACCGCCAGCGCCTGATGCTGCGGCGGAAGAATGGTTCGGACGCGGTAGCCGCCTGAGCCCGGGTCGTCCGAGTGATGCCCCCATCTCCCGCACGAACCACACCGCGTCCTATGATCTGCTTAGTCGATGCTGGGCGCTTGCGATATGTTACCTGAGGTTACATGTCACTGTTACGTGACAATTTCGGTCGGCCTTCCGTCGGCACCGGCAGCCTTCGGGCAACAAAAAAGCCGGATCAACGAAGATCCGGCTGAGTTTGATTGGAAGTGCCTGTTAAGGCTAACCTCCAGAGGGGAACACTCAAGGGCGCTAATGGGAGGAGAACGCGCCCAGGAGATGATATATATATGTGCTCATCATGCCCAAGAAACAAGCATCTATTTTGCAACACACGCATGCAAAAAGACGCAGGCTGTGGTCTAACCCATTCTTTGACCCCATAGGACCAGCAGAATCGTCGAAATGCAGTGTGCGGTCGGCCAAGAATCATTGCGAAACAGCGAATCAGAGCCGATTCTTGCTCCAAGGCGCTGAAAACAACGGATGACGTCGAATCGGGCAGCACGCGTTATTTTTGCGGCAATCGCGCATCGCCCCGAAAATCGGTTCCTATTTTGCTGCGCTGACCTTCGGTTCGGAAAGCACGATGCGCAGATTCGAAAGTGCAAGTCGCTTTAGAAGGAGCCTCGATGAGGACACGTCAGGCGATCGCCGGCAGCGCGCTGTTCTTCATCGCAGCGCCCGGCGTGGTCGCGGGATTGCTGCCCTGGCTGTTGACCGATCGCTATCGTCTGCCATGGTCGACCTTGCCCGGCTTGGTCCCGGTCGGCTGGGTTCTTGTTGTCGTCGCGACGGCCTTGCTGCTTCATGCCTTCACCCGTTTTGCGCTCGAAGGCCTGGGCACGCCGGCCCCGGTCGCGCCGACGGAGCGACTGGTTGTCGGCGGCATCTACCGCCATGTCCGCAACCCGATGTATCTGGCGGTGCTGTCCGATCATCCTTGGCCAGGCGCTGCTGTTTTCGAGCTGGGTTCTCGTCGCCTATGCCATTATCGCCGCCATCGCCATGGTCTCGTTCGTGAAGTTCCATGAGGAACCGACGCTTGCCCGCCGCTATGGCGCCGACTACGAGTCCTACCGCCATGCCGTTCCAGGCTGGCTGCCTCGCCTGACACCGTGGCGCGGGTGAGCCGGGAAAACAGAGCTGCGCCGTTTCAGGGTGTGTTGAGATTCAGGTCAGGCCGAGTCGAGAAGGGTGGGTTCCGAGAACCGGAACGGAGCGTACTTTTTGGTACGTGAGTACCGGAAGCGCAGGAACCCGCCGTTGGTAGGCCGGCATCACCTGAATATCGACATACCCTAGAACGACCAGCTGCGCGCCTTGGCGATAATGAAATCGCGGAAGACATGCAGTTTCGCCTGGTTCTTCATCGCGTCGGGATAGGCGAAATAGGTGTCGAAGGACGGCACCTCGGTCTCCGGCAGCAACTGCACCAGCCCTGAGTCCTTGCTGATGACATAGTCGGGCAGCATGGCGATGCCGGCGCCACCCTGTACCGCGCGCTTGATCGACAATATGTCGTTGATCTGCAGCGTCGGCACCCTTTGCCCGCCTTCGAAATCGCCGACCGTTTCCAGCCAGTTCAATTCCGACAGATGCGCCGGCACCGGCACGCCGAAGGTGACGATGCGATGGGTTCTCAACTCGGCGATCGACTCCGGCTTGCCATATTTGTTCACATAGGAAGGAGCCGCGTAGAGGTGGAAATGCACGGTGAACAGGCGGCGCTGGATGAGATCCGGCTGCTGCGGCTGGCGCAGCCGGATCGCGCAGTCCGCCCGGCGCATGGTGAGATCGAGTTCCTCGTTCGCCAGGATCAACTGCAGGCTGATCTCGGGATAGAGATCGATGAATTCCTGCACGCGCTCGGTCAGCCAGCCGGCGCCGAGCCCGACCGTGGTCGTTACCCTGAGCACGCCGGAGGGCCGGTCCTTGGCCTCGGTCAGCCGCGACTTGATCGTCTCCAGCTTCATCAGCACGTCATGCGCCGTGCGGAACAGCATCTCACCCTGCTCGGTCAGCACCAGGCCGCGGGCATGGCGGTTGAACAGCGGCACGCCGACGTCATGCTCGAGCGCGCTGACCTGCCGCGAGATCGCCGATTGCGACAGATGCAGTGTCTCGGCGGCATGGGTGAACGACCCTGCCTCCGCTGCAGCATGAAACACGCGTAGCTTGTCCCAGTCCAACGCCATGATGCCCCTCGTTCTGTTTTTGGCGTCTGCCTGTTTTTAGCCCCTGAATGAAAAATCAGGCTTTTGCGCGGCTTTCTCAGCCCGCTTCCTTACTCCGCCGCTTCGCGGTGAACTTCGATCCCCGCGAGATACTTTTCCGCCTCGAGCGCGGCCATGCAGCCGAGCCCGGCCGCTGTCACCGCCTGGCGGTAAATGTCGTCGGTCACGTCGCCGGCGGCGAACACCCCCGGCACGTCGGTGCATGTCGAATCCGGCGCCGTCCACAGATAGCCGTTCGGCTTCTGCTTCAGCTTGCCGGCGAACAGCTCGACCGCCGGCGCATGGCCGATCGCCACGAACACGCCGTCGACCGTCAGATGCATCTCCTGACCGGTCACCAAATTGCGCAGCTTCAGCCCTTCCACCGACGGCGGCAGCGGCATCTTGCCGGACTGGCCGGTGATCTCGTCGACGACGGTATCCCAGATGACGCGGACATTGTCCTTCTTGAACAGCCGCTCGCTCAGGATGCGCTCGGCGCGGAAGTCGCTGCGCCGGTGGATGACCGTCACGCTCTTTGCCAGGTTGGAAAGGTAGAGTGCCTCCTCCACCGCAGAATTGCCTCCGCCGATCACCGCGACATCCTTGCCGCGATAGAAGAAGCCGTCGCAGGTGGCGCAGGCCGAAACGCCGAAGCCCATGAAGGTCTGTTCGCTCGGAATACCCAGCCATTTCGCCTGCGCACCGGTGGCGATGATCAGCGCGTCGGCGGTATAGATGGTTCCGGAATCCCCCTTGGCGCGGAACGGGCGCACATTGAGGTCGACCTCGGTGATGATGTCGTTGATGATGTCGGTGCCGACATGCTCGGCCTGTTTCAGCATTTGCTCCATCAGCCACGGACCCTGGATCGGATCGGCGAATCCCGGATAGTTTTCAACGTCGGTGGTGATCATCAGCTGACCACCCTGCTGCAGACCGGCGACCAGCATCGGCTTCAGCATGGCGCGGGCGGCGTAGATTGCCGCCGTATAGCCGGCGGGGCCGGAGCCGATGATGAGAACGGGTGCGTGCTTGGTGGTCATGGACAGGCCTTCACAACAACCGGACGCGAATGAAGCGTCCGGCACAGGGGTCGAATATCGGCTCTAATCTAGGTGTTGCAGACGACGCCAGCAAGACGACCTGGCCTTCGTCCCCGGAAAGCTTCGGCACAAACAGGCGATCCATGAACATCTTGCCCGGTGACCTGTCCGAAAATTGCTGGCTTAGAGACTGTTTCGAAATTCGCTCTGGCGAGGCATATGGTGGTGGTTTCGAGAACCGGAGCGCAGCGGACATTTGGGTCCGTGAGCACCGGAAGCGCAGAAAACGCCATCAGATGGCCGCCAGAGTAGAGTTTCCAAACAGACTCTGAAGGGATGGAATGGACACCGAAGTGGTTTAATTACAAAATCACGAAAGATTCTTGCGTGAAGCGCCGAAGGTATCCATGCCGCTCAAAGCCGATCTCGACGCCATCGACTGGAAGATCCTGCGCGAGCTTCAGCAAGACGGGCGCATGACCAATGTCGAGCTGTCCGGCCGCGTCGGCATTTCGGCGCCGCCATGCCTGCGCCGTGTCAGGCGGCTGGAAGAGACCGGAATCATCCGCGGCTACCGCGCCTTGCTCAATGCGCCGGCGCTCGGCATGGACGTCGTTGCCTTCTGCCTCATCGGCCTGCATCACCAGGCCGACGCCGAGCTGAAGACCTTCGCCGAACGCACGCGCGGTTGGCCGATCGTGCGCGACGCCTGGATGGTGTCGGGCGAATCCGACTTTTTGCTGCATTGCGTTGCGAGCGACCTCGGCACCTTCCAGACCTTCGTCATCGAGGAGCTGGCCTCAGCGCCGAATGTCGATACGGTGCGGACGGCACTGACCATCCGCCGCGTAAAGGACGAGGGCCTGATGGCTTTCAATGGGGTGAGACCCTAATTTAGCCCTTGCCGAGTTCGGCGATGGCGTCGCGGAGTTTTCGGTGATCGTTGCCGCTCATCAGTCTGCGCGTCGCGAAAGCATGATCGCCGGCGACCCGATTGGATCTGCCGCGCACCAGCCAGCCCTCGCGCAGCCCGGCTCGCCGTCCGGCTTCCATGTCATCGGCCTTGTCGCCGACGATGATCGATCGGCTGATATCCACGCCCAGCAGATCGCGGGCGCGCAGAAGCATGCCCGGATTGGGCTTGCGCATCGGATGATCACCGACTGCCAGTTCACCCGTCCCGCGCGAGTGGTAGGCGCAGGCGAGCATCAGATCGATCCGGCAACCCTGCGCTTCGAGAAGCGCCAGCAGCCGAGCATTGACTGCGGCGAAATCCAGCCAGCCGAAATAGCCGCGAGCTATACCTGACTGGTTGGAGATTACGATCGCAGGAAGGCCGACGATGTTGGCCGTGCGGATCACCGGCAGCATCTCCGGTCGCAGCACGATGTCGGCCGGATCGCTGGGATAACCGGTATCGACATTGATAGTGCCGTCGCGGTCGAGGAACAGCGCCGGCGTGCCGGCTGGAAAAACCGCGGTGCCGATCCGTTCGACCCACAAACCGGGCTCTTCGAGCGGATAGGGCTTCACGACAGCGTCCCTGTCAGCCATCGCAGAGGCGCGCTTCGACCATTTCGCACAGATGATGATAGAGGCACAGATGCCCCTGCTGGATGATCGGCGTCGAGGTCGAGGGCACGTTGAGCAAGATGTCGCAGAGCGGCTTGAGCTTGCCGCCGGTATCGCCGGTCAGGCCGATCACCGTCATGTCCATCATGCGCGCCTGTTCGGCCGCGGCAAGAATGCTGGCCGAGTTGCCGCTGGTCGAGATGGCAAGCAGCACAGCACCCGCCGAGCCATGCGCCTCGACCTGGCGTGAAAACACCGTGTCGAAGCCGTAATCATTGCCCCAGGCGGTCAGCACCGCCGCATTGGCCGGCAGCGCGATGACATTGTAGGCCTTGCGCTCCTTCAGGAAACGGCCGACCAGTTCGCCGGCGATGTGGATGGCGTCGCTGGCCGAACCGCCATTGCCGCAGATCAGCAGCGCCTTGCCCTGCGAAAGCGCCGCGACGACGGCGGTAACGGCCCGCTCCATCTCGCTGGTGAGGTCGCGCTCGACCATCGCCGAGATCGCGGCCGCCGAGCGGACCAGGTAATTGTTCAGTTCGGACATGAAAAACCTCAGTTTGTACTGCCGGCGCGCAACTTGCCTATGGTGCCTGTCGTGCTTTTGCCGGCGACGAGATCGACCAGCACGACGCGTCCACCCGCCTTCTGCACCACGTCCGCACCGACCACCTGATCGATTGTGTAGTCGGCGCCCTTGACCAGTATGTCGGGCGTCAGCGCCTCGATCAGGGCGAGCGGCGTGTCTTCCTCGAAGACGACGACAGCGTCGACCGAGGCAAGGGCCGCCAGCACGCAGGCCCGGTCATGCTCGTCGTTGACCGGGCGCCCCGGCCCTTTCAGCCGGCGCACCGAGGCATCGCTGTTGAGGCCCAGAACCAGCCGGTCGCACTGGCTGCGTGCCGCATGCAAAAGGCTGACATGGCCGGCATGGAGGATATCGAAACAGCCGTTGGTGAAGCCAACGCTCAGGCCTTCGTCCTTCCACGCCGCCACCAGCCTGGCGGCGGCCGCGGCATCGAGGATCGCATCCTTGTGGGCAACCGGTCCGTGCGAGCGAAACAGCGCGCCGGTGAGTTCCTCGACCGTCAGCCGCGCAGTGCCACGTTTTCCCACCACCGCGCCGCCTGCCGCGTTGGCGATGGCGGCGGCCATGATGCGGTCGGCGCCCGCGGCAAAAGCCAGCGCAAATGTCGCGATCACCGTGTCGCCTGCGCCCGAAACGTCGAACACTTCCCGCGCTTGCGTGGTGATGTGCCGGGCATCGTCCGGGCTAACGACGCTCATGCCTTTCTCGCTGCGCGTCGCGACGACGAAATCGAAGCCATGTGCCGCGATCAGTTCACGCGCCGCGGCCACGATCTCGTCGTCGGCAAACACTTCACGTCCAACCGCCTCGCCGAGTTCCTTGCGATTGGGCGTGATTGCCGTCGCCCCGGCATAGCACGCATAGTCGCGGCCCTTGGGATCGACCAGGACCGGCTTTCCCGCCTCGCGGCAGATCGAGATCAGCTCGCTTGCGACGCCGTCGAGCAACATGCCCTTGCCGTAGTCGGACAGGATAACGATGTCGGCTTGCGTAAGGGCGGCACGGAAATGCCGGATCAGCGTCGCGCGCTCCGCGTCGTCCAGCGGCTTGATTTCCTCTTCGTCGAAGCGCAGCACCTGCTGGTTGAGCGCGCTGAAGCGGCTTTTCGACGATGTCATGCGGTTCACGTCCTGCGCGAGGCCGCCGGTGTCGACGCCAGATTCCCCGAGCATGCGCATGAGATTGTCGCCGGCCTGATCGTCGCCGATCACCGAGACCGGTATCGCGGCAGCGCCGAGCGAGACGATGTTGGAGACGACATTGCCGGCGCCGCCCATCGCCGACGTTTCACCGCGCCCGCGCAGCACCGGAATAGGCGCTTCAGGCGAAATCCGCTCGATGACGCCGTTGACGAAACGGTCGAGAATGAAATCGCCGACGACCAGCACGGTGACGTTGCCGAACCGCGAGATGGCGCGGTGAAGGGGTTCGGGAGAAGGCAGGTATTGCTCGCTCATGTCATCCGCGACGTGCAATGAAAGCCGGTCCCGATGCTGTGAAAACGCTGGACTGGCAGGGCTGGTCGTTCATGGCGAAGCCGATATACCGCAATTCGGCGCAGCGCAACGGCAGGCATCGAGCGGGTCACAGCCAACGGCGGCTGACGGATCAGCTTTTCTGCAAAGCGACATGAACGCCCAATCCCACGAGCACCACACCGCCGGCACGCCGCATGAGGCGCTGCGCGTGGCTCGAACGCCGCAGCCTGGTGATCAGCGCGCCGGCCAGCACCACGCACACGACATCCGCCGAGGAGAACATCAGATTGACGATCGTCCCGAGAACGAGGAATTGGAGCCAGACGGGAAATGTCGCCGACGCGTCGATGAATTGCGGCAGGAACGCCATGAAGAAGATCGCCGTCTTGGGATTGAGCACCTCGACGGTGATGCTCTCGAAAAAGGCGCGGCGGGCAGATTTCGGAACAATGCCTGAGGCAACGGGGCCTGAGGCAACGGAGCCTGAGGCAACGGAGCCTGAGGCAACGGAGCCTGAGATGACGGCATCGTCTTGCGCCCTGGCGCGAAACAGCGAGATGCCCAGCCAGATCAGATACAACGCGCCGGCCAGCTTGACCGCGACGTAGAGCGTCGGCACGGCGTGGAAAAGCACGGACAACCCGGCAGCGGCGGCGACGACATGCACATAGCCGCCTAGATGAATACCCAACGCCGCCATCAGCCCGGACCAGCGGCCCCGCGCCATGGTTTGTGCAGCAGCGTAGAGCATGGCCGGGCCGGGAATATAGGCGAAGATCGCCGTGGTGGCGAAAAAGGCGATAAGCAGTTCGGTCGATGGCATTGCCTTGCTCCTGTCGCGCTTCGCCGGTGGGTTGCCGACTGAAGCGAGAGCTTTGCGGCGGCACTGTGGCACTCACCCAGCCGCCGGATTGCGGCCTGCTTTATCGACAGCCCCGCCAGCCTCCCCTATAAGGACCGGAATCGGCATGAGGTACCAGAGGCATTCATGATCATCGTCACGGGCGGCGCCGGCATGATCGGCTCCAACATCGTCGCCGCGCTCAATGCCGAAGGGATTAACGACATCCTTGTCGTCGACGACCTGACCGACGGCCACAAGATCGCCAATCTCGCCGATCTCCAGATCGCCGACTATCTCGACAAGGACGATTTCCTGGCGCGCCTCGAAGACGGCGGGCTCGGCCGCATCGAGGCCGTCTTTCACCAGGGCGCCTGCTCGACCACCACCGAGTGGAACGGCAAGTTCATGATGGAGGTGAACTACGCCTATTCGAAGCGGCTGCTGCATGCCTGCCTCGCGCTGCGCGTGCCTTTCCTCTATGCCTCCTCCGCCTCGGTCTATGGCGGCGGCGCCGACTTTCGCGAGGAGCCGGAATGCGAACGCCCGCTCAACGTCTATGCCTATTCGAAGAAGCTGTTCGACGACTACGTCCGCCGCACCGTCTTCGACCCAAATCATTCCCAAATAAATGACCATTCGCCGGTGGCTGGCCTGCGCTATTTCAACGTCTATGGACCGCATGAGGCGCACAAGGGTGCCATGGCCTCGGTCGCCTTCCATCTGTTCAACCAGGTCGAGCAGGGCCAGAACCCGAAACTGTTCGGTGCCTATGACGGTTTCGGACCCGGCGAGCAGAGCCGCGATTTCATCCATGTCGGCGATGTTGCCGACGTCAATCTGTGGCTGTGGAAACGCGAACTGAGCGGCATCTTCAATTGCGGCACCGGCCGCGCCCAGCCGTTCCGCACCATTGCCGAAACGGTGATCGGCACGCTGGGCAAAGGGCAGATCGAGTTCATCGACTTCCCCGACCACCTCAAGGGCAGCTACCAGAGTTTTACCCAAGCTGATATGTCCCGGTTGCGCGCTGCCGGTTACAATGGTCAGTTTCGCACAGTGGAAACCGGCGTCAGAGACTATGTCGAATGGCTGAAAGCCCAGCGATCCTCGTGATCGGCCCCCGCTGGGTGGGCGACATGGTGATGGCGCAGTGCCTCTTCTCGGCGCTGAAAGAGCTTCACCCGAACACCGCGATCGACGTGCTGGCCCCGGCATGGGCGGCACCATTGGTCAAGCGCATGCCCGAAATACGCCAGCAGATCGATCTGCCGCTGAAATCCGGCGCGCTGGAATTCAGCATCCGAAGGCGCTTCGGCCGCCGGCTGCGCGACCGCTACGACATGGCCTATGTCATGCCGGGAAGCTGGAAGTCGGCGCTGGTCCCGTTCTTTGCCCGCATCCCGCGCCGTGTCGGCCATCTCAAGGAAATGCGCTACGGGCTGCTGACCGACATCGTTCCCTTGCCCGACGGTGTGAAACGGCGCACGGCGCAAGCCTATTTCGGCCTCGCGCAAGGCGGAACGTTCCGCGTCCCAAGGCTTGCTGTCGACACGAAAAACCAGGCGGCATTGCTGGGCCGCTTCGGGCTGGAGGCGAAGAAATTCGCAGCACTTATGCCGGGCGCCGAATTCGGCCCGGCCAAACGCTGGCCGAGTGAAGCCTATGCCGGCCTTGCCCGCAACATGATGGCGAAAGGACTGAAGGTCGCGCTGTTCGGATCGAAGAACGACGCCGACGTCACGGCGGAAATCGCCGCGCTTGCACCGGGTGCTGTCGACCTCGCCGGCCAGACGGGGCTGGAGGACGCCATCGACCTGATCGCCTCGGCCAGGCTCGCGGTGTCGAACGACAGCGGGCTGATGCATGTTGCAGCAGCGGTCGGCACACCGATCGTTGCCGTCTATGGCTCGACCTCGCCGCAGAATACACCGCCGCTGGCCGAGCACCGCGAACTGGTCTGGCTCGGCCTGTCCTGTTCGCCCTGCCATAAGAAAATCTGCCCGCTCGGTCATCTCAACTGCCTGAAGACGCTCGAGGTCGCGCAGGTCGCGGCAGCAGTGGAACGGCTGCTGGAAATACCGGCCGCCGCATGAAGGTGCTCATCGTCAAGACATCCTCGATGGGTGACGTCATCCATACCTTTCCGGCCGTCGAGGATGCGCGCCGCAACCGACCCGATGTGTCGTTCGACTGGTGTGTGGAGGAGGCTTTTGCCGGTATCGTGGCGCTGCATCCGGCGATCGCGACCATTCACACCGTGGCGATCCGGCGCTGGCGCACAAGTCCGCTCGACCGCGGCACATGGCGCGAGGCGGCGGGTTTGCGCCGCGCCTTGCGGGATTGCCGCTACGATCTCGTCATCGATGCGCAAGGATTGCTGAAATCGGCGCTGGTGGCGAAACAGGCGGCGGCGCCGATCGCCGGATTCGACGGCTCGAGTGCCCGCGAACCTTCGGCGGCTTTGTTCTACGACCGCCGCTATGCTGTGCCGCGCGACCTGCACGCCATCGAACGCACGAGGCGGCTGTTCGGGCTGGCGCTCGGCTATGAACCGGATTTTTCCGGGATCGAGTCCGGCATTGTGCCGCCGGCCGGCGGTTCGACCTTTGTCGGCGAAGACCCCGCCTTCCTGCTGCACGGCACCAGCCGCGAGGACAAGAAATGGCCGGCCGGCCACTGGATCGAGACTGCCCGGCTTCTCGTGGAAAGAGGAATGACGCCGGTCACCACCTGGTCGAACGACAGGGAAAAGGCGGTTGCCGAGGCGATTGCCCAAGCCGTTCCACAGACGGTTCTGGTGCCGAAATCGCCGCTTGCCGAGATCGGCGCGATCATCGGCCGGTCGGTGCTGGTCATCGGCGCCGACACCGGCCTCACCCACCTCGCCAGTGCCTTCGGCCTGCCGACCGTCGCCGTGTTCTTGGCGACGGAGCCCGGCCTGACCGGCCCGCGCGGGCCGTTCTCGTCAACGCTGCTTGCCGCGCCCGGCGGCGGCGTCGCGCCGGCGGAGGTGATGGCGGAGGCCGAGAGGCTGCTTGAGCGCCGGGCGCTTGGTCAGGCCGGCACCGGCAAGAATTGATTTGTTCAATCAATTCAATCGGAAAGGTCAGCGCGAGGCCGAACCCTTGAGTTCCCTCAGATATACTGCACCTGGACGATCTCATAACCCCGTGCGCCGCCTGGCGCATTGACCTCGATCGCGTCGCCGACTTCCTTGCCGATCAGCGCCCGCGCGATCGGCGAGGAAATCGAGATACGGCCGGACTTCACGTCCGCTTCCTGGTCTCCGACGATCTGGTAGGTCTTCTTCTCTTCCGTGTCCTCGTCGACCAGCACCACGGTCGCGCCAAACTTGACCTTTTCGCCGCTGAGCTTGGTGATGTCGATCACCTCGGCGCGCGCGATGAAATCCTCAAGCTCGTGGACGCGGCCCTCATTGAGGCTCTGTGCCTCTTTCGCCGCGTGGTATTCGGCATTTTCGGAAAGGTCGCCATGCGAGCGCGCTTCGGAGATTGCCTCAATGATGCGCGGTCGCTCTTCCTGCTGGCGCCAGCGCAGCTCTTCCTTCAACGACGCGAACCCCTCGCCTGTCATCGGGACCTTGTTCATGATGCCTGACCTTTCCTGCAGCCGCCCCCGCTTTCCGGGAACGACCTTGTCGATGGTACAAAAAGAAAACGGTCCGGCAGCCTCGGGCTAACGGAACCGTCTCACCACAATTTTTCCCAATATAGCAATCTTCGCGGGTTTTTCACGCCAAAAAAACGGTTTTGAAAAATTCGCCCGTCATTTGCGGGAACCCCGTCGCGGCGGCGCGCGCCTGGCAGGACGCGCGGCAACGAAAACCGGCTGCGATTGCCCGCAGCCGGTGTGAGGAGCGTTCGGGGGTCGAGTCAGCTCCTCGTGAAATGGTCGATCTGCTCGGACAGCATGCCGTATTCGCGAGATCCCTTGCCGGTGCGCTTCTCGATCTCCTGGAGCTGTTCCTGGGCGCCGGCGAGATCGCCGATCTGCAGATGGGCCTCGCCGAGATATTCGCGCACTAGCGTATAGTTCGGGTCGATGCGCAGCGCTTCCTCGTAATAGCCGAGGCCGACGGTGACGCGTCCGGAATGGCGATGCGAGTAGCCGAGATAGTTGAGGATGCGTGGGTCTTTCTTGTCCGCAGCGAGGCTGAGCACGGCGATCGCCTCGTCATAACGTCCGGCCATCGCCAGTGCGTGGCCGGCTTCATAGATGTTGTCGTCGTCCAGCATGCCTTGCTTCGGTGTCACGCATTTCTTCAGCTTCTTGTCGTAGACATAGCCTTTCTTGCATTTCGTGACGGTCTCGCCACCTCCGCCACCCTCGCCCGCCGAAAACACCGGGGCCGCAAACAGCGGCAGGGCGGCAAGCGCCAGAACCTGGATCAGCAATCGTCTGCGCATCGAAACCTCCTTGAAACACGACAGTGCGAGGCTAACGCCGGGCCGAAGCCGTTTCATCCCGGAAAGATTGCGGCCCCCAAAAGCTTTTTTGAAACCGTCCGTAACGGCCGCAAAATTGAAGAGCCGAAGGTGACGTGACGAGCGCCGCAAATTCGCTATCATCCAGCATACGGCAAACGGAGCATGCGGAGAAGGCCAGTGCGGCGGAGCGTTGAAAGGGAATGGGAACTTTCGATCGGTCCCGACACCGTGCGCCTGTTCATCCTCAAGGCGAAGGCGCTGAGTGCTGCCGTCAACGAAGACTATGCCGATGGCGCCGAGCACGAGATAGAACTCGACGGCGAGGCGCACGACAACCACCACCATGATGGTCTCGCGGAGGAAAGTTCCGAAAACCTCACCGAAGAAGAACTGCGCGAGCTGATCAACGACCTCAATGTCGACGAGGCGGCCGAACTCGTCGCGCTGGCCTGGGTTGGCCGCGGCGACTATGACGCCTCGGAATGGGCGGACGCGCTGGCCGCCGCGCGCGAGCGCGCCAACAAGCGCACGGCGAAATATCTGCTCGGCATGCCGCTCTTGGCCGATTGGCTGGAGGAAGGGCTGGAAGCGATCGGCGCGTAACGCCGCGGTTACTGTTCGTGATCGGCCAAGCCCTCGTCCAGGGCAACTTCCGCACGCACCCGCCGTTAAGGACGAATGGCGGCGCTAACCCCTCCCGGATCGATCGGATTGGCCGGATTGACCAGATTGGTGAGCAGATTGGCTGGACTGGGCAGATTGGCGCCGCCTTTGGCGGCGGCCATGCTGTTCGCAGGAGCGGCCCTGGCCAAAGCTCCAAAATTGCCTGAAACCGTGCCCGTCCCGGAGCTCAATCGATCGCAACCAGCGCAAAAGGCCGCACCTGCCGACGCGCCGGTCCCCGAGCCGCGCCCTGCGGATGCGCCAACGCCTGATCAACCCGCGACCGACAAACCGGACCAGGACAAACCCGACCAGACCGAGGAAGCCCGGCCGGAGCCGCCGACAGTCGCTCCAAAACCGACCGAAAAGCCCGCTGAGGCGGAGCCGCCGGCCACCGCCCCGAAACCACCGGAGAAGCCGGCGCAGACGCAGGAGAAGGAAATCCCTCCCGACCCACGCTCGGCCTCCGTGCCGCAGGAAAAAATGCCGGAGGAGGAACTTGCCTGCCGCAGGCGGCTGAAGTCGGTGGGCGTCGACTTCGAGGAAAGGAAGGCCGAGCACGATGCGGCGGTCGGCTGCTCCATCCCCTATCCAATCGTGCTGAAGACGCTGGGCAAGTCATTGGATATCAACCCCGAAACCGAGCTGAACTGCCAGATGGCCGAGGCCGCCGCGCGCTTCGCCACCGATGTCGTCCAGCCGGCGGCCAAGGCCGAGTTCGGCGCCAATCTCAAGTCGGTCGGCCAGGCATCGGCCTTCGTCTGCCGACAGCGCAATGGCGGAGGGAAATTGTCGGAGCATGCCTTCGGCAATGCGCTCGACATCGCCAACTTCACGCTTTCGGACGGGAAAAGGATCGACGTCGGCCCGGTGCCGCCGGAAAAGGACGCGAAATTCCTGAACGCGCTGCGCAAGGCAGCCTGCGGACCGTTCAAGACCGTGCTTGGCCCGGGCAGCGATGCGGATCATTCGCTGCATTTCCATCTCGATCTCGCACCGCGCCGCAACGGCGGCACCTTCTGCCAGTGACACGGTCCCGGCCCGACTGCGCGCCGCAATTTGGCCGCAGCCGTAAACGCAGCCGCTGATTTTTCCTTTACTCTTGGCGACTAAACTCTGTGCCATCTGGACCATGATCCCGAAAAAGTGGGAACCGGTTTTCGGAAAAGATCATGGTCAAACAAACAGGCAGAACCTGATCGGGATCAGGTTCGGGGACAGGGAACCTGCCTATGGCCGGGATATTTCGCGTCGCGTTTGTCGCCGCGCGGCAAATGAGACGCGCGCGCCTAAGCAGGTTCCGCAAAAGTGTTCCACGGTTTTGCGACAAGAACCTGCGGCAAACAAGAGAATCTAAGCAGGCATTCGTGGGCTGGGCCACGAGTGCCTGCTTGGTTGCCGGCGGGCTTGCCATCGCCGCGATCTCGGCCTGCACCACCGGCAGCGTGCTTTCGCTGGAACCGGCCGTCGATGTCGGCAGCCAGACATCGGCCGTCCCGAAATACACTGGCATGCAGACCCTCGTCCCCTCCAACCCGTACATGACCGCCGCCTATCCACGCATGGACGAGCCGATGGCGCCGGCCGAACAGATGCCTGCCAGCGAGGTCGACTGCCGCAAGGAGCTGAAGCGCCTCGGCGTCGCCTACACCGACCTTGCGCCAATCCGTGAGGGCCAGTGCGGCATCGACTATCCGGTCAAGGTCTCGGCCATCGGCAGCATCGGGATGAAGCCGGCCGCGACGCTGACCTGCGACATGGCCGCCACCTTCGCCGGCTGGACCAGGAACGAACTCGTCCCGTCCGCCCGCTGGCGCTATTTCTCAGGGGTCAAGACCATCCGCCAGGGCTCGAGCTATTCCTGCCGCAGGATCGCAGGCGAAGGCGTGCTGTCGGAGCACGGCAAGGGCAACGCCCTCGACATCATGAGCATCGAGCTCAACAACGGCAACGATATCGACGTGCGCAAGCCCGGCCTGTTCGCCTTCCGCACGCGCGGCTTCCTCAACACCGTGCGCGCCGACGGCTGTCAGTATTTCACCACCGTGCTTGGTCCCGGTTACAATTACGACCACCGCAACCATTTCCATTTCGACATCAAGAACCGCAAGAACGGCTACCGCGCCTGCCGCTGAGCCCTGGCGGTTGCCCTCTGCCCAAGATCCGTGGCGCCGCGTACAATGACGCCACACAAGTGATGCCATATCGCCTGGGTGGTATCTCGTGAGCCGACGAAGCCTTCGACGACGCGCAACGATCTGGCTGGTGGCGTTTTGCGCCGGCTATCTCGTGCTCGCCTATTTCGCCGCGCCGGAATTCTGGAGCCTGCGAAACCGCAACTTCCGCACGCAGCGCTTCGAGATGGTGACGCACACGCCGCAAGGCATTCCTGGCGACCCGATCAATGTCGGCCTCGTCGGCACCGAACAAGAGCTGGTCCACGCCTTCGCCATCGCCGGATGGGACACGGCCGACGCCGTTACTCTGAAGACCGCGATCGAAATCGGCGAGAGCGTGCTGTTCGGCCGCCCCTATCCCGACGCGCCGGTGAGCCGGCTCCTGTTCGATGGCCGCGCACAGGACATGGCTTTCGAAAAGCCAGTCGGCGCCAGCGCCGACCGGCGCCATCATGTCCGCTTCTGGCAGACCGATGCGACCGGCGACGACGGCCGGCCGCTGTGGCTGGGTTCGGCAAGCTTCGATCGCGGCGTCGGCCTCAGCCACGACACCGGGGCGATCACCCACGATATCGCTCCCGACATCGACGCCGAGCGCGACTTCCTGATGCACGACCTGTCCGCCGCCGGCATGCTGGTCTCGACCAGCGAGATATCAGGCATCGGCGCGACCAAGACCGGGCGCAATGGCGGCGGCGACCCCTATTTCACCGACGGCAAGGCGGTGGTCGGCGTGCTGCTGCAGTTGCCGTAGGCGCAGGACGAACGGCCGGCCTTCCGCGTCATCGCCTGACGGCCGTAATCAGGACCCGGCGATCACGATCTTGCCGAACGGCCCCGTCTCCAGGTGTTCGAAAGCCTGCGGCACCTCGTCGAAACCATAGACCTTGTCGATCACCGGTTTGATCGCAAGCGTCTCGATCGCCTCGTTCATCCGCTCGAAGGCGCGGCGGTGACCGATCGATATG
Organism: Mesorhizobium tianshanense; assembly: GCF_007830515.1. Lineage (GTDB taxonomy): Bacteria > Pseudomonadota > Alphaproteobacteria > Rhizobiales > Rhizobiaceae > Mesorhizobium > Mesorhizobium tianshanense. The sequence continues at coordinate 7,711 of NZ_VLKT01000013.1, read as the reverse complement.
CCCTGCACGACAATCCGATTTTGCAGGAACGGGATGATCGGAAAGCTGAGTTCCATACCGCCCAGAAGGCCGATGACCGATAGCCGGCCATCGGCGCCCAATGCATTGAGCGATCGCCGCGCATTGTCGCCGCCGACCATCTCCAGCACATGCCTGACGCCGACGCCATCAGTCAGGTCGCGCGCGGCCTCGTCCCATGCCGGTTGGGCGCGATAGTTGATCACCTGCCAGGCGCCGAGTCCCGTTGCCCGCTCGAGTTTCTCGTCGCTGCTTGACGTCACGATGGCGCGCAGGCCGAAGGCGGCCGCGAACTGCAGCGCAAACAGCGACACGCCGCCCGTGCCCTGGATGAGAACGGTCTCGCCCGGGATCGGCTTTGTCGCCTCGACCAACGCGAACCACGCCGTCAAAGCCGCGATCGGCAGCGTCGAGGCCTCGACATCGCCGAGGGACTGCGGCGCCACCACGGCTGCATCTTCGTGGAAGAGTACATAGTCGGACAACGTGCCGGGCAGCGACGACCCCAGCGTATGCTTGTGCAACACCGGCGGTGCGTCGCCGTCCAGCCAATCGGCGATCACCTGGCCAAGCACGCGCTGCCCGACGCGGAAGCGGCTGACCTCGCTTCCGATGGCCATCACTTCGCCCACGGCGTCGGATGTCGGCACGAAAGGAAAGGCAAGGTCCGGGATCAGCACGCCGTCGACGATCATCCTGTCCTTGTAGTTCAGCGAAACGGCCTTGATCCGCACCAGAAGGTCGCGTGACCCCGGCTTGGGTATCTTTCCCTCAGCCGGCTCAAGCCTGGACAGGCCGAAACCGCTCATCTGCCAGGATTTGTTGATTTCAGGTCTCATCTTCGGTCCGCACTCCGTGATTGGTGGCCACGCAAGACATCTATGCGAATTAACTATAGATAAAAGTGCTTCTATGAGGCAAATTTGGAAACAGATTGAGGACTTAAATTCTATAATAGGAAGGCGAAATGGAATCAGCCAGCCTGCAAGGCATCCTCGCATTCGTTCAGACGGTCGAGGCCGGCAGTTTCACCGGCGCCGGTCAGCGGCTGCATGTAACGAAGTCGGCGGTCGGCAAGGCGGTCGCGCAGTTGGAACAGCGATTGGGCGTTCGCCTCCTCAATCGCACGACCCGCAGCCTGAGCCCAACCAGCGAAGGCTTGGGCTACTACGAAGCATGCGTCAGGGCACTGTCCGAAATCGAGGCCGCCCAGTCATTGCTCGCCACGCATCGGCTGGTGCCTTCCGGTCGGCTTCGCGTTGACGTGCCCCTGGCCTTCGGCCGCAGATGCGTGGCGCCCGTGCTCTTCGACATTTCCAGGCAGTTTCCGGATCTGACGATGGAAATCTCCTTCAACGACCGGCGCGTCGACCTGATCGAGGAAGGCATCGACCTGGCGGTCCGCATGGGCGACCTCGATGACAGCCTGTCGCTCGCCGCGCGCCGCATCTACGCCCAACGCTCGGCGATCTGCGCGGCCCCCTCCTATCTCGAAAAACACGGCAGGCCGCGATCGATCGAGGATCTCGCCAACCACAGCGTCATCGGCTACGGCCGCGACGGCATTGTCCGGCCCTGGACGGTAAGGCATGCCGACGGCCATGTCGGAAGATTCGTGCCAAGGGCGCGGCTTGTCCTCGGTCACGGCGAACCGATGCTGGACGCAGCCCTTGCCGGCTGCGGCATCGTCTTTCTGCCGACCTGGCTGGCGGCCGACAGCCTCAGGAGCGGCGAACTCGAGACAGTCCTGTCGGATTGTCTCGTCGAAGACATCGTCGTGCATGCCGTCTGGCCGGTGACGCGCAGCCTGACACCAAAGGTCCGTGTCGTCGTCGACGCCCTGATCAAGCATTTTTCGTCACCGCCATGGGATGCCGCATGAGATGGCTGCCTGCGCCGGCATGAAGAAAGCCGGCATGAAGAAAAATGACGGCCACCTATTTTCGAAGACCGCGCCGCAATGCTATTGACCGCGCATGCTCTATGCTGAAATCGCCATCGTGGCCGTCCTCATCTGCGTGAACGGCCTTCTGGCAATGTCCGAACTCGCCATCGTCTCGTCACGGCCGGCCCGCCTCAAGGCGATGATCGACCGCGGCGTCAAGGGTGCCGGCCGCGCCTTGGCGCTCGGCTCCAATCCCGGCAAATTCCTGTCGTCGGTGCAGATCGGCATCACCCTGGTCGGTGTTTTGTCCGGCGCCTTTTCCGGCGCCACGCTTGGCGAGCGGCTGTCGGTGTTCCTGGCATCGATCGGCGTCCGCGAAAGCATTGCCGACCCGATCGGCGTCGGCATCGTCGTCGCCCTCATCACCTACTTCTCGCTGATCATCGGCGAACTTGTGCCCAAGCAGATCGCGCTGCGCGATCCCGAACGGGTCGCCGCCAGGGTTGCTCCGGCGATGACCATCCTTGCCACCGTCTCGGCGCCGCTGGTGTTCCTGCTCGACATTTCCGGCCGCGCCATGCTGTGGCTGCTTGGCCAGCGCGGTGAAAGCGAGGAGAAGGTCACCGACGAGGAGATCAAGATGCTGGTCGCCGAGGCCGAGCATCACGGCACCATCGAATCGGACGAGCGGCGCATGATCGCCGGCGTCATGCGGCTCGGCGATCGCGCCGTCCGCGCGGTGATGACGCCGCGCACCGAGGTCGACTGGATCAACCTGCAGGCCGACGACGCGGCGACCCGCAAGCTCCTGATGGAGACCCAGCATTCGCGCCTGCCGGCCGGCGACGGCAGCGTCGACGCCATGATCGGCGTCGTCCAGACCCGCGACGTGCTGGCCGCGATGCTCGGCGGTCGCGCGCTCGACTCGCGCCGGCATGTGCGCGCCGCTCCCATCGTCCATGACCAGGCCGACGCGCTGGATGTCCTTTCGACACTCAGGGAATCCGACGTGCCGATGGCGCTGGTCCATGACGAATACGGCCATTTCGAAGGCATCGTCACCCCGGCGGACATACTGGAAGCCATCACCGGCGTCTTCCGGGCGGATCTCGACGCCGGCGACGAGGAGGAAAACGCCGTCAAGCGCGACGACGGCTCATGGCTGCTCGCCGGCTACATGCAGGCCGACGAGATGGCGGACGTTCTCGGCATCGACCTGCCCGAGAATCGCGACTACGAGACTGTCGCCGGCTACGTGCTCTCGCACCTGCACCATTTGCCGACCACCGGCGAATGCGTCGATGCGCAGGGCTGGCGCTTCGAGGTCGTCGACCTCGACGGCCGGCGCATCGACAAGCTCATCGCCACCCGCCTGCCCGCCGGCCACCGCGAGATCTTGCGCAAATAAGAATTATGGTATCAACACGACCTTGCCGGTCGAGCGGCGCTCCTCCAGCGAGCGATGCGCTTCGGCCGCCTGGTCGAGCGGGTAGCGGCCGCCTCGTATCACGGCAAGCTCTCCGCTGGCGGCCAGATGGAAAAGCTCCGACAGGCTGGCCCTGAGACCATCGGCAGAGAGCAGCGGAAGCAGGGCGAAGCCTCGCAACGATTGGTTCCGGGTGATCATCGCTTCCAGTTCCGAGGCGCCGATCGCGTATCTGCCCAGCGCCGCGAAGACCAGCTCTCCGCCAGGCGCGAGAGCCTCCAGCGACGCCGCCGTGATCGAGCCGCCGACAATGTCATAGACGACATCGACGCCGGCGCCGCCTGTTGCTTCCCGGACCTGAGCGGCCCAATCCGCTCCGCGGTAGTCGACGGCCGCATCGGCGCCGAGCAATAAGGCAAGATCACGTTTGGCCGCGCTGCCGGCGGCAGCGATCACGGCGCTGGCGCCCTGGCGCCTGGCCAGTTGGATCAGCAGGGAGCCGACACCTCCGGCGGCGGCCAAGACCAGCACTGACTTGCCCTTCGGTAGACTTTGCCGCAGCAGATGGAAGGCCGTCAGCCCCTGCACCATCAGGGCCGTCGCATCCTCGAAGGAGAGCGCGTCGGGCAAAGGCACGGCCAAGTCTGCGTCGATCGTCACATACTCGGCATATCCGCCGAATGGGCGCTTTGAAGCGAACAGCGGCGCCGCGACGCGTGTCCCTGTCAGCGAGGCGTCCACCCCTTGGCCAAGTGCCTCCACGGTTCCGGCTGCCTCGACGCCGAGGATGACAGGCAATTGCGGCGTCACCGCATAGCGATCCCCGCGCATCAGCACTTCGAAGAAATTCACTCCGGCCGCATGAACGCGGATCAGGACCTCGCCGGCTTGCGGCAGCGGCTTCGGCATCTCGATGACGTCGAGGACGTCGGGACCGCCGAAACGGTTCAGTTGAATGGCTCTCATGGCATGCACCCATCGCTATGGCATCGGATGCTGTTTGCCACTATCTGCCTGATCGCGACTACACACTCATTTGTCCCCTGCTGACCAGGAGGTGACCATGGCCAAACTGACCAAGAGACTGCCCTTGCTGCCGGCGGAACGCGCCCTGAAGGTGATTTCGGGCCGATGGAAGGCTGTCATCCTCTACCATCTCTTCGATGAACCCCGGCGGCTGTCGGTGCTGAAGACGCTGGTGCCTGATATCACGCAGAAGGTGCTGATCCAGCAGCTTCGCGAAATGGAAGAACACGGCCTGGTTCGCCGCGAGATCTTTGCTGAAATTCCCTCACGCGTCGAATATTCGGCGACGCGCCTTGGCCTCAGTCTCGAGCCTATCCTTTTGGCGCTTTGTGAATGGGGCCAGCACCACGCGGAAGAGCTGAACGAATTGAACCACCTTGCCGACTGCATCGTCAGGCCACGGCAGGCGCTGCAACCGGCCATCGCCTTCACAAATTAAAAGGGGCGACGCAAACGCCGCCCCGGATCCTTGGGAGGATGTTTCCGATCCGACGGCTCAGGCCGCCTTGGCTTCCTCGGCAATCGCATCAGCCCTGCGCGCCGCCTTCAGGACCTTGGCCCACCAGGCAACGTCGTTGACCAGCGCGGTTGCCGCCTGGTTCAGGTGTTCAAGCTCTTCAAGCTTCTTCTCGCCTTGGCGGACGGCGAGGAAATCGCCCCACGCAATATGGACGGCGGATTTGACCGGCGCCATCTGCAATTCGACGGCATGCATCCGGAGCTGCTCGACGGCACGCGCGCCGCCGACGGCGCCATAGCCGACGAAGCCGGCCGGCTTCTTGTTCCATTCATTGGCGGCGTAGTCGATGGCGTTCTTCAGCACCGCCGTCGGGCCATGGTTGTATTCGGCGGCGGTGAAGATGAAGCCGTCGAACTCGGCGACCTTCTTCTGCCAGCGCAGCGCCACTTCGTTCTGCGACGGCACCCAGGCGGACGATGCAACCTCGTCGAAGAACGGCATCGGGAAGTCGCGCAGGTCGACCACTTCCACGTCGATGTCGGCATGCGACTTGGCGATCTTGGCGATCCACCCGGCGGGGATGTCGGCGAAGCGCGCGGCGCGCGTCGAACCGATGACGATGGCGATTTTGGGTTTGGACATAGAGGGGCTCTCCTTTAGGCAAATTTCTGGTATCGTTTAGATACCTGAGCTATATGAGTGACTACGCCCACGAGGCGCAAGGAGGCACCTTTTTGATACCAAGGCACCCGCACCGCACCGAGGACTGCCGCGCGGTCTCGGAAATCCTGCAGCGCGTCGGCGACAAATGGACGGTGCTCGTCGTCGGCAAGCTCGGCGACGGGCCGCTGCGCTTCAACGAATTGCGCAGCGCCGTCGGCGGCATCTCGCAAAAGATGCTGACCACCACTTTGCGCGGGCTGGAGCGCGATGGCTTCGTCACCCGCACCGTGTTCCCGACCATCCCGCCGCGCGTCGACTATGAGCTGACCGATCTGGGCTACGAACTTCTGGTGCCGGTCGGTGCACTCGGCGAGTGGGCGCGCAGGAACACCGAGCGCGTCAAGGCGGCGCGGGCGAAGTTCGATGGGATTCACACCTGAAACTCTTGCGCAGCAAGGGTTTGCGCGCGGCGCGTAGCGTAGACGAATTCTACGGCTGCATCTGCATTCCGGCCTGAGGACGGCTTTCGAGCCGCTTCGACTTCGGGGTCTGATCGACCACCTTGTCGCCGATGGCGCAGGCCGCCCCTTTACCGCAATTGCGCACAGGCGTCGTGCCGGTGTCGCACGTCGTCGCCACGCAGATTCGCACCTGGTCGCTTGCCGCTTGAGGGTGGTTTTTCGGAGGTGCAACGGGCTTCGGCCTCGTCTTGTCTGACCTCGGTATAGGCGGTTGCGGCCAACAGGCAGAACAAGGCTGCAAGCGCGCCCGCCAATGCGCCGTTCAGCAATCGTTGACGCATTGTCTTTTTCCCGGATCCGCTCGGACACGGTCACGGAAATTTGCGAACGCGACTATGAAAAGCATCACACAACTCGCTGTTCGCATCCCCCTGCGGGAGGCTGGCAGCGGCGTTGCTGTCCGATTTTAGGCTAACTACACCCGGCTGGTCAGCCTTCCGCCGGAACCGCCTTCGGCTTGCCTTCGCTGTCCAGTGCCACCATGACGAAATCGGCATGGGTGACCTTCTCCATCAGGTCGGAGAGGTAGCGTTGCGCCCAGGCCTCGACCTTGAGCGTCATCGAGGTGCGGCCGACGCGCTCGACATGCGTATAGATGCACAGCGTGTCGCCGACCTTCATCGGCTTGGCGAACGACATCTCCTTCACCGCCGCCGTCACCACGCGGCCCTTGGCGCGCTCGGCGGCGCGGATGCCGCAGGCAAGGTCCATCTGCGCCATCACCCAGCCGCCGAAGATATCGCCCGCCGCATTGGCGTCCGAGGGCATGGCTAGCGTCCGCAGTGTCAGATCGCCGATCGGCCGTCCATCAGCGTAATGCACCATGCGGGAATTCCTTCGAGATCGATAGTCGATCCGTACCGGGATGGCAGTGACGCGTCAACGCGCCGCCAGCCGGTAATGTCGCAGTTTGAGAATTCGGCCACGGGGTGGAATATTGCCCTTCGTCTCATCGATCGGAACGAGCAGGTAGCGCCATAGATCGGGATAGGGGGACGCCTCGCGGCGCCGCCCCTCCCACACCACCGGGCATACGGATCACGTACCACGGCGGTTCGACCGGATTAAGCTTAGACAGAGACATAGAGACGGGGGAGACCGAGCGACTCGAAGTGGTGGTTGCGCAGGGCCTGTTGGACCGCCGGGTGTCCTGACATGCGCCAGAATCCCGTCGGTGAACCGGCAGCAACCGCGGCCCGGAGCTTTGGCACGCCACGACGGCGCAGCTCCTTGAAGCGGTTGTGCCCGTTCCCCCATTGCCGCCAAAGATACATGCGTAATCTTCGGCGGGTCCACGCTTCCAAGTTCGTAAGCACCCGCGGGGTCTGGCAGAAGCCGAAGTAGCCGCGCCATCCGATGAGGTATGGCTTCAGCTCCTTGACCAGCTGCGGCAGACTTATGCCCCGGGTCCGGCGTGTCATATCCCGGATCAGCGCCTTGAATTTGGCGAGGGCCTTCGGCGCGATGCGCCGCTCGCTCCCGTCATTCGCGATGCTGAACCCCAGGAACTTCCGCTCCTCCGGCCGCGCCACCGCGCTCTTCGCCTCGTTGACCTTCAGCCGCAGCTTCTTGGTCAGGAACCGGCTTACCGAAGCCATGACCCGTTCGCCGGCGCGGCGGCTGCGAACATAGATGTTGCAGTCGTCCGCGTAGCGGCAGAAGCGGAGACCACGTCGGGCCAGTTCCCTGTCGAGGTCGTCGAGCAGGAGGTT